>DATJAS010000079.1:0-15793 GCA_035516035.1 Bacteroidota bacterium
CGCCGAAGCCCGCCCGCAAGACCCGAACACGCTTATCGCCCCGGCGGACGCAGACAGCATACTGACCGTGGGAGCCGTCACACCGTACGGCATCAGGGCGGGCTTCAGCTCATACGGTCCCACATCAGACGGCCGGATCAAGCCCGACGTGATGGCGGTCGGGACGAGCATACAGGCCGCGGATGCTTCCGACACGAGCGCCTACACGGAAGGGAGCGAACAGGGAACGTCGTTTTCCTGTCCCCTCACGGCGGGCGTGGCTGCGCTGGTGCTCAAAGCGCACCCGGAGGCGAGCCCGCAGGCAATCGTCCAGGCCATCCGCTCCACCGCGCACCAGGCCCAGGCGCAGACCACGAGGCCGGACGACTTCTACGGCTGGGGGATCATCGACGCGGTCGCCGCGATCAACGCGCTCGGGGGGGGAATCCCCGTGCCGACCGCCACCACGTACCGGCTGCTGCAGAACTACCCGAACCCGTTCAACCCGGGGACCACCGTGAGCTTCATCATCCCGGAGCAGGCCGAGGTGACGATCGAGATATTCGACATCCTGGGGCGCCACGTCCGCTCGCTCCTGCACAACGTGTTCGCCGCGACGGCCGGCGCCCCGTATACCGCGGGGTGGGACGGGACGGATGATCGCGGGAGAGGAGTCGGGACGGGAATCTATATCTGCCGGATGAAGGCGCTTGGCGTATCCGGGATGACGACCACGCAGGTCATCAAGATGGAGCTGGTGAAATGAAGATCGCGTCGGGGGCGCGCCTGCGGCGCGCCCCCGCGCAATGACGATCCGCGTCAGATTTCCTTCAGCACATTTCGGACAATCGCAATCCCCTCATCGATCTCTTTCGCGCTGACGTTCAGCGGCGGACGGAACCGTATCGATCTCTCGCCGCAGGGGAGGATGATGAGTCCCCGCTCAAGGCACCTGGCCTTCACCTTCGCCCTGATCTCCCCGTCGGGGAGGTCGAACGCCGCGAGAAGACCAAGGCCCCGCGCATTGGTCACCGCAGGAAACTCCTCCGCCAGGCGGACCAGCGCACCGACCAGGTAGTCCCCCTGCACGCGCGCGTTCTCGACCAGATGCTCCTTCTCGATCACCTCCAGGTACTTCTGCGCCCGCACCATGTCCACGAGGTTCCCTCCCCACGTGGAATTCAGGCGGCTCGACACATTGAAGACGTGGTCGGGAATCTCCTCGATCCGCCTCCCGCAGAGGAAGCCGCAGACCTGCATCTTCTTCCCGAAGGCGATCATGTCGGGCTCCACGAAATGCTGGTAGGCCCACATCTTTCCCGTCATCCCCACGCCCGTCTGCACCTCGTCGATGATCAGCATCGCGTCGTTCTCGTCGGCAATCTCGCGCAGCGCGCGGAAGAACTCGGCCCGGAAGTGGTTGTCGCCCCCCTCGGCCTGGATCGGCTCGATAATGATGGCGGCGATGTCGTCGCGGTTGTCGTGGAACGCCCGGCGGATCTGCGCCAGGCTCGTCTCCTCGTCGGCGACCGTGCGGGCCAGGTTCTCGCCGGTCAGCGGGAACCGCGCCGCGGGATTAAGCACGCGGGGCCAGGAGAACTTCGGAAAGAGATCGGTCTTCGCCGGGTCCGTGTTCGTCAGCGACAGCGTGTACCCGGAGCGCCCGTGGAAGGCCTGCCGGAAATGGATGACCTGGCGCCCCCGCTCTTCACGGTACCCCTTCGCCCTGTTCTTCCGGATCTTCCAGTCGAACGCGGTCTTGAGCGTGTTCTCCACCGCGAGCGCCCCCCCCTCGATAAAGAACGCGTGGGGCAGCGCCGCGGGCATGGCGACGCGGGAAAACGTGTCGACAAACTGCGCCTCCTCCGCGGTGTAGATGTCCGACAGGGAGGGCTTGTTGACCGCCACGTAGGCGAGCTTCTTCTGGAACGAGGCCTCGGTGAGGGCCGGGTGGTTCAGCCCGATCGGCGAGGAGGCCACGAACGTGAAGAAATCGAGGTAGCGCCTGCCGGTGCGCGCGTCGACCAGGTACGTCCCCCTGCTCTTTTTCAGGTCGATCACGATGTCGAAGCCGTCGACCAGCATGTGCCGGGAGAGCGTCGGAATCGTGAGGGCGGGAGGAAACGCGGACGCGCGCTGCGCGTGCGCCGGGCGACGGGCGCCGCCGGAGCGGCGGGGCGATCGGGCGGGGCGGGCGGCTTTTCTCCTACCGGCAGCGCGGGCGTCCGATCCGGTACGTTTCGCATGAACGGTCATGTCGGAACTCCTTTCGAGAATGATGTTGTGTGAGAAAACGGCGCACAACGGACATCCTTCAGAAGAATTCCTGGTGCTCGAACATCGAAACGATATATCGCCTGATCGGGACCACAGCGTCCCCGCTCCTTGTGTGAATGCGCCTGATGCTACTTCGCGTAATTATCGATTTGCGCCCGCTGGAGACCGCCGCTGTAATCCACGTAGACGGTCTTCCACTCGGTGAAAAAGTCGTACACGGTCCACCCTCCCTCGCGGTGGCCGTTCCCCGTCTGCTTGACCCCGCCGAACGGCATGTGCGCTTCCGCGCCGATCGTGGGGGCGTTGATGTACGTGATCCCCGCCCTGATGTCGCGGATCGCGCGGAACGCGCCGTCCACGTTCGACGTGTAGATCGAGGACGAGAGACCGTAGACGGTGTCGTTCAGCATCGTCACCGCTTCGTCGAGCGTGCTCGCCTTCAGCACGGAGAGGACCGGGCCGAAGATCTCCTCGCGGGCGATCCTGTGGCCGGGCTTCACGCCGGCGAACACCGTGGGGCTGTAGAACCATCCCCCGTCGAGCCCCTTTCCCTTCGGCACCGAGCCGCCCGTGAGGAGCCGGGCCCCCTCCTCCTGCCCGATCCGGACGTACTCCGCCACCGTGTCCTGCTGTCCCTTGTTGACGCAGGGTCCCACTTCCGATTCGGGGAGGAGTCCGTCTCCCAGCCGGAGGTTCCGCACGCGTTCCAGCAGCATGTCGAGGAACCTGTCATGAATCTTCTCGTGGAGGATCAGCCGGCTGGTGGCCGTGCACCGCTGGCCGGTCGTCCCGAACGCGCCCCAGAGCACCCCCTCCAGCGCCAGGGAAAGGTCGGCGTCGTCCATCACGATCTGCGCGTTCTTCCCCCCCAGCTCGAGCGAGACACGCTTGAGCGACCTCCCGGCGAGCTCGGAAATCGTCTTGCCGACGAGCGTCGATCCCGTGAAGCTGACGAGGTCCACGTCGGGGTGGCCGACGATCGCCATCCCGACCTCCCCCCCGCCGCCGTGCACGATGTTCACGACGCCGTCGGGGATGCCCGCCTCGGCCAGGATCGCCACAAGAGACGTCGCCGTCGCCGGCGTGTCGGACGCGGGTTTAAAGACGACCGTGTTGCCGCACAGGAGGGCGGGGAAGATCTTCCACGTGGGGATCGCCATCGGGAAATTCCACGGCGTCACGATCCCCGCGACGCCGACCGGCACGCGCACGGCCATGTTGAACTTGTCCGGCAGCTCCGAAGGGACCGTGGCCCCGAAGAGGCGCCGCCCTTCCCCGGAGGCGTAGTACGCGGTGTCGATCCCCTCCTGGACGTCTCCCCGCGTCTCGGCGAGCACCTTGCCCATCTCGCGCGTCATCTGCCGGGCCAGCTCTTCCTTGCGGGCCACCATCAGGTCGCCCACCCTCCGCATGATGTCGCCCCGCTTCGGCGCGGGCACCAGCCGCCACCGCTCGAACGCCGCGCGCGCGGCCCTGACGGCCCTGTCGACGTCCTCCCTGGAGGACTTCGGGAACACCCCCACCACTTCGTCCCAGCGCGCCGGGTTCCGGTTTTCGAACGTCTGTCCCGACGCCGCGTCCACCCACCTGCCGTCGATGAAATTCTGGAACTTCGTTGCCATGCGATTCTCCGTGTGCGCCGCCGGGCGTCAGATCAGCCCGACGCGGCTGAAGATGTAGTCGACGTTCCTGATGCTCTTCTCCAGGTCGAACAGCTCCTCCATCTCCTCCGGCGTGAGCGCGGAGGAGACCTCGGGGTTCCCGGCCAGGATCTCCCGGAAGCCCCGCCCGGACTGCCAGACTTCCATCGCCGCCGACTGGACCAGGCGGTAGGCGTCCTCCCGCTTCATTCCCTTCTTCGTCAGCGCCAGGAGCACCGACTGCGAGAAGATCAGGCCGTGCGTCCTGTCGAGGTTCTTCCGCATCGCGTCCGGGTACACGATCAGGCGTTCGACCACGTCCGTCGTGAGCGCGATCATGTAGTCGAGCAGGATGCAGCTGTCCGGGATGATGATCCGCTCGACCGACGAATGCGTGATGTCGCGCTCGTGCCACAGCGTGATGTCCTCCATCGCGGCCAGGGCGTTTCCCCGCAGGACGCGCGAGAGCCCCGCGATCCGCTCGCAGATGATCGGGTTGCGCTTGTGCGGCATCGCCGACGAGCCCTTCTGCCCCCTGGCGAAATACTCCTCCGCCTCCAGCACCTCCGTCTTCTGGAGGTGCCGGATCTCCGTGGCGATCTTCTCGAGCGAGCTCCCCACGAGCGCCAGCACGGTCATGTACTCCGCGTGCCGGTCGCGCTGGAGGATCTGCGTCGAGACCGGCGCGGGTGAAAGTCCCAGCCGCGCGCACACAAACTCCTCGACGGCGGGTGAGAGGTGCTCGTATGTGCCCACCGCCCCCGAGATCTGCCCGACGCTGATCCTGTCCACCGCCCCGCGCAGCCGGTCGATGTTCCGGCGCGCCTCGTCGAACCAGAGCGCCAGCTTGAGGCCGAACGTCGTCGGCTCGGCATGGACGCCGTGCGTCCTCCCCACCATCACGGTGGTCCGGAACTCCTTCGCCCGCCGGGCCAGCACGTCCGCGAGCTTGCCGAGCCCCCCCAGGAGGAGCTCCCCGGCCTGCTTCATCTGCACGGCCAGGCAGGTGTCGAGCACGTCGGAGGAGGTCATGCCGAGGTGGATGTAGCGGGCCTCGGGTCCCACGTGCTCGCCCACGTTCGTCAGGAACGCGATCACGTCGTGGCGGACCTCCCGCTCGATCTCCTCGATCCGCGCCACGTCGAACGACGCCTTAGCGCGGATCACGTCCACCGCCTCGCGGGGGATGACGCCGTTTTCCGCCTGGGCCTCGCAGGCGAGGATCTCGATATCGAGCCAGATCTGGAACTTGTTGTGCTCGTCCCAGATCCTCCCCATGGCGGGCCGCGTGTAGCGTGCAATCATGGTCAGCGCTTTTCCAGTGTGAGTTTGAGCTCCATCGTCCTGCGGTCGCGGATGACGGTCAGCGCCACGGTGTCGCCCGCCTTCGCGTCGTCCATCGTGGCCAGGAGCGAGGCGCCGTCGGCAACCTTCTCCCCGTTTGCGGCGACGATGATGTCGCCCACGCGGAACCCCGCACGCTCCGCCGGGCTCCCTTTCCTGACGTCGCTCACGATCACCCCCTGCGCCTGGTCCATCCCGAAATAGCGCGCGACGCGGTCGTCCACCGTCTGCACCTCGAGACCCGTCCAGAACTCCCGTTCCACCTTCCCGTTCTTCTTCAGCTCCGTGACCACCGATTTCACCCGGTTGACGGGGATCGCGAACCCGAGCCCGATGCTCCCCTGGTTGGGCGTGTAGATCACCGCGTTGATGCCGATGCACTCCCCGAGCGCGTTCACCAGGGGTCCCCCGCTGTTCCCGGAATTGATCGCCGCGTCGGTCTGTATCATCCCCCGGTAGACGCGTCCCTCCTCCGCGCGGAGGTTCATCTTCGTGGCGCTCACGACGCCCACGGTCACCGTGGGCTTGTCGCTGATGTCGAACAGCCCGAAAGGATTGCCGAAGGCGATCACCCATTCGCCGATGATCACGTCGTCGGAGTTCCCGAGCCGGATGTACGGGAGGTTCTTCCCGTCGATCTTCAGCAGGGCGATGTCGGCCACGGGGTCCGTGCCGATCAGATCGGCTTTGAATTTGTCGCCGCTCGTGAGCGTCACCGTGATCTCCTTGGCGTTCCCCGCGACGTGGTCGTTGGTCACGATGTAACCGTCAGCGGAGATCAGGAACCCGGAGCCGAGACCCTGCACGCGCTCGGTGTACGTCCTGTCCGGGAAGAACTGGCGGAAGAAGGGATCGTCCCCCCAGGGGCTCCGGTATCGGTACTGCCGGACCTCCGTCACGTTGATGCCGACCACGGCGGGGCTCACCGTCGCCACGGTGCGCGTGATGGCGTTGTGCCGGGATCCGTCGATTGCATCCCCGGTCGAATCGCGCCAGCGGGCGTCCTGCGCCGTGGCGGACGCCTCTGTGAACGGGGCGCCCTCAAACGACGCCGCTCTCCCTCCCGGCGCGGCGTGCGCGGTGTGGCCGATGCTGTAGCCGATCACGCCGCCGGCCGCAAGCGGGACGAGCAGCACGATCACGATGACGGCAATATTCCTGTTCATGAATCTCCCTGATTTCCCATCTCACACGGGCCGGCTTCGCCGGTCCCGCACCTCACGTATGTACGCCCGGACGGGGGCCAGATGTTTCACGATCACCAGGGCGAATGCCGCGAGCGCAAACGCCCGGAAATCGCCGGGCGTCGCCTCCCCCGCACCGGCCAGGGCCAGCGCGCCCCGGGGGAGCGTTTCAATGAGCAGAAGCGTAACGAGCGACGCGGCCGCATTTGCCGCGTTCACATCGCGCAGGAGGAGCCTTCCCGCGAGCCAGAACCCTCCCCAGACAAGAACGATCGGCCACGCGAGCATTGCAAAGACCCCGGCAGCGGTGGCCAGCCCCCTCCCTCCCCTGAACCGGAGCCAGACCGGGAAGTTGTGGCCGAATATCGCGCACGCACCCCCCGTCGCCGCAACGGCAAATTCTCCCCCGCCGATCGCCCGGCCGAGCAGGACTGCGGCGATGCCCTTGGCCGCATCGAGGAGCAGCACGGCGGCCGCCACGGGGTACGACCCGGTCACCGTAAAGCTGTTCAACATCCCGACGTTCCCGCTCCCGGCAGAGCGGATATCGAGATGTGATTTCCAACGAACGATGAGAAACGCGGTCGGCAATGACCCCAGGACGTATCCTGCGAGTCCCGCAACAACGAAAGAAAACACCGGGTGATGGTATCTTTTTCGGGGGATTTCGTTCAAAAGTACGCAAAATGCGACGGCGAGTCAAGGCAGCGATTCTTGATTCTCCGCCCGTTTTCCGCTATAATGACACAATTGTTCGCGCTTTTCCCACCGGTGGACGTCCGGAGCTGACATTTTTTCACCCGAATGGCTAAGAAAGAGACGAAACAACCCCTCCCGTTCGCCACGATCGATCACCAGAGGGAACTGCGCCAGGGTTTTCCCGAGGTGATCTACTGTGAGGGAAAGACGCCCGTCCAGGTCGCCGAGATCGCCCGGCGGATCGTTGCGCACGGGAGCGTGCTCCTTGCGACCAGAGGGACGCGCGGGCATTTTGCGGCGGTGAAGCGGTCCGTCAAAGGCGCCGCATACAACCCCGTGTCAAGGACGATCACCGCAAACGAAAAGAAGATCAGTCGCAGCGGGACCGGCACGATACTCGTCGTCACGGCAGGGACGAGCGACATCCCCGTGGCAGAAGAAGCCATCGAGACCGCACGCGTGATGGGCAACGACACGCAGCGACTCTTTGATGTCGGCGTGGCTGGCATCCACAGGATACTCGGCAGGAGCGACCTGCTGCGCACCGCATCGGTCATCATCGTGGTCGCGGGCATGGAGGGAGCGCTGGCGAGCGTCGTCGGGGGGCTCGCCCGTGTGCCGGTCATCGCCGTGCCGACGTCAGTCGGCTACGGCGCGAGCTTCGGCGGGATCGCGGCGCTCCTGGGAATGCTCAACTCCTGCGCGGCGGGCGTGACGGTCGTGAACATCGACAACGGGTTCGGCGCCGGGTACGCGGCAAGCGTCATCAACAGGAAACGGTAAGTCGAAAGGGAGGGGATGGAGAGGGGGCAGATCCGCTACTTTGAGACGATACTCGACGCGATCGGGCAGACGCCCCTCGTCCGGCTGCGGAAGGTCGCCGCGGGATTCCGCGGGCTCATACTCGCCAAGGCGGAATACCTGAATCCCGGCGGTTCGGTCAAGGACAGGATCGGCGTACGGATCATCGAAGAGGCGGAACGAACCGGGCAGCTCAGGCCCGGGGGGACGATCGTCGAGTCCACGTCGGGGAACACCGGGATGGGACTCGCCCTCGTCGCCGCCGTGAAGGGGTACAAGACGGTCTTCACGCTCCCCGACAAGATGAGCATGGAGAAGATCCGGCTCCTCCGGGCATTCGGCGCGGAAGTGATCGTCACGCCGACGGCAGTCCCCCACGACTCCCCTGAGAGCTACACGGAAGTTGCGCGCCGGATCGCCCGCGAAACGCCCAACGCCGTGCTCGCCGGCCAGTACGACAATCCCCGCAACCCCGAATCCCATTACCTGACGACCGGCCCCGAGCTCTGGGAGCAGACCGGAGGGAAGATCACGCATTTTATCTCGGGCATCGGCACCGGCGGGACGATCACGGGCGCAGGGAGGTATCTGAAGGAGAAGAACCCGGCGGTCAGGGTGATCGGCGTCGACCCGCGCGGATCGGTCCTGCGCGAGTTCTTCTACACCAGGTCGATGACGCCGCTCCCCAAGACGTACAAAGTGGAGGGGATCGGGCAGGACTATGTCCCGGGCGTGCTCGATTTCACGTACATCGACGAGGTGGTTGAGGCCGACGACAGGGAGTCGTTCCTGATGGCGCGGCGGCTGACAAAGGAAGAAGGGATACTCTCCGGCGGCTCTTCGGGCACCGCCGTCGCGGGCATGCTCAAGATCGCGTCGCGCTTCACGGAGGAGGACGTCGTGGTCGTGCTCCTGCCGGATACCGGCGAGCGGTACATCAGCAAGATCTACAACGACGACTGGATGAGAGAGAACGGGTTCATGCCCCCGGAACGCATCACGGTGGGCTACGTGCTCGACTCCAAGTCGAAGCACGGGGCGGCGCTCATCGCCGTTGAGCCGCAGACGCCGGTGCGGAAGGCGCTCGATACGCTCCGGCATCACGACATCTCCCAGGTGCCTGTGCTCGACGGCGGCACGCCGGTCGGTTCCGTGCACGACCACGAGCTCATGATGACGATCATGGACCGCCCGGCGCTCGTCGACGCGCCCGTGAAGGAGATCATGGGGGCGAGCTTCCCGGTCGTGCAGTCCGCCACGCCGCTGGAAGACGTGCTGCGGCTGATGAGGCAGAAAGAGAACTATGCGGTGCTGATTGAGAAGAACGGGAAAATCGAGGGGCTCGTGAATCGCTATGACGTGATCGAATACCTGGGGAGATAACTCTGAATGCTGAATGCTGAACTCTGAATGCTGAATACGGGGAAGCGAAATGGACTATAGTCAATCGGGCTTTTCAACCAAGGCCATCCACGCGGGACAGGCGCCCGACCCCTCGACGGGAGCAATCATGACGCCGGTGTATCTCACGTCCACGTACGTGCAGGAAGAGCTGGGACGGCACAAGGGATACGAGTACTCGCGCGTCTCCAACCCGACGCGCACAGCGCTCGAGGAGAACGTGGCGGCGATGGAAGGAGGGGCGTCGGGGATCGCGTTCGGGTCCGGGACGGCCGCCGTGGACGCGCTCTTCCATCTCCTCGTCCCCGGGGACCACGTCATCATGTCGCGCAACGTCTACGGAGGAACGTACCGGATCGCGAAGACCGTCTGGGAAGGGTACGGGCTGAGCTTTTCGTTCGTCGACTCCACGGACATCCGCCGGATCGAAGAGGCGCTCCGCCCATCGACGAAGATGCTCTTCATCGAGACGCCGAACAACCCCACGATCGAGATCACGGACCTGGCGGCCTGCGCGGCACTCGCCCGCGCACGCGGCCTCCTGAGCGTGGTCGACAACACGTTTGCGACCCCCTACCTCCAGCAGCCTCTCGCCCTGGGCATCGACATCGCCGTCCACAGCCTGACGAAGTACCTGAACGGCCACAGCGACATGCTGGGAGGACTGGTGGTCACGAGCCGCCCGGAAGCGGTGGAGCGGCTGCGTTACATGCAGAAGGCCGTGGGGGCCATCCTGGGGCCGTTCGACGCGTGGCTCTGTCTCAGGGGAACGAAGACGCTCGCGGTCCGCATGCGCCAGCACTGCGCGAACGCCCTCGAGGTCGCCCGCTGGCTCGCCTCACGCCGGGGAGTCGGTCGCGTCCTCTACCCCGGCCTGGAGTCCCATCCCGGGCACGCGCTCGCCGGCCGCCAGATGCGGGGCTACGGCGGCATGATTGCGTTCGACCTCGGGAGCCTTGCCGGAGCCGCGGCCTTCCTGAAACAGGTCCGCCTCTGCGCGCTGGCAGAGAGCCTGGGGGGGGTGGAGACGATCATCACGCACCCGGCCACGATGACCCACGCGGCCATCCCGCCGGAGGAACGCGCGCGCATCGGCGTGACCGACGGGCTCGTGCGCATCTCCGTCGGCCTGGAAGAAGTGGAGGACATCATCCGCGACATCGACGGGGCGCTCGCACGGGCGGGGATCGTCTCCGGGAGCGCGGCGACGGCCGCCGCGTATTGAATTCCACGGGGGGTTTCGCTATCTTGCAGTCCCAATCTCCCACCCCTCTGCAAAGCGCTATGAAAGCGGTCATAATGGCTGGCGGGTTCGGGACGCGTCTCCGTCCTCTCACCTGCAACACCCCCAAGCCGATGGTCCCGCTGATGAACAAGCCGATGATGGAGCACATCGTCGCACTCCTCAGGTCGCACGGGATCACCGACCTGATCGGCTCCCTGTTCTATCAACCCGAGATCATCACGGGATACTTCGGCGACGGGCGGTCGTTCGGCGTGTCGATGACCTACGCGCGCGCCGAGGCGGACTACGGGACGGCGGGAAGCGTCCGCAACGCGACGCACGGCATGGGGCAGCGGATCCTGGTCATCAGCGGCGACGTCCTGACGGATTTCGACCTGACGGCCGCGCTCCGCTTCCACCAGGAACGGAAGGCGAAGGCCACCGTCGTCCTCTCCCACGCGAAGAACCCGCTCCAGTTCGGCGTCGTCATCACGGCGCCCGACGGCAAGATCACCCGGTTCCTGGAGAAACCCTCGTGGGGGGAAGTCTTCTCGGACACGATCAACACCGGCATCTACATCCTGGAGCCGGAGGTGCTGGAGCTGATCCCCTACAAGGAAGACTACGATTTCAGCAAGAACCTCTTTCCCCTGCTGCTGCGCCAGGACGGCGGTCTCTACGGCTACATCGCCGAGGGCTACTGGCGCGACATCGGCAACCTCAACGAGTACCAGGACGCCCACTTCGACGCGCTCCACGGCGCCGTCAGGCTCAGCCTCCCCGGAACCCCCCAGGGGCAGGTCTACGCTGGGGAGGGGACGCGGCTGAACGCGGACTCCCTGCACGTCACGGGCGTCGTCGTGGTCGGGAAGAACTGCACGATCGGCGAGCACGTCTCCCTCTCCAACACGGTCATCGGCGACAACTGCGTGATCGGACCCGGGGCGATGCTCTCCAACTGCGTCATCTGGAACGACGTCGTCATCGGCCACAGCGCGGAGCTTTCCTACGACGTCATCGGCACCAAGTGTTCGGTCGGGGAAAAGAGCGTCATCGCGGAGAACGCGTTCGTCGGCGACGGGTGCTGGATCGGCCGCAACGCGCGGCTGAGCGCCAACATCAAGCTCTGGCCGGAGAAGGTCGTCGAGGAAGGCGCGGTGGTGACGCGGAGCCTGGTGTGGGAGGACAAGTGGCTGCGCGAGCTGTTCGCGGATTCGCGCGTGACCGGGCTCTCGAACCTGGAGATGAACCCGGAATTCGGCGCAAAGCTCGGCGCGGCCTACGGCGCGTTTATCGGTCCCGGCAAGACGGTCGTGACCTGCCGCGACTCCGACAACGTGTCGCGCATGATCAACCGCTCGCTCATCTGCGGGCTCATTTCCTCCGGCGTCAACACGTTCGACCTCCGGGCGACGTCGATCCCCCTCCTCAGGCACGAGCTTTCCAGCGGGAAGGAGGCCGGCGGCATCCACGTGCGGCGCTCCCCCTTCGACAAGAACCTCACCGACATCATCTTCTTCGACGCCAACGGCAAGGACCTCCCCAGCGGGAAGACCAAAGCCGTCGAGCGGCTCTTCTTCGGCGAGGACTTCGCGCGCGCCCCCCGCGAGAAGGTCGGGGGTATCTTCTTCCCCGAGCGCACGACCGAGGCGTACAAGGAGAACTTCCTCTCCTCGCTCGACGTCGAAGCGATCAGCAAGCGGAAATTCAAGGTCGTCATCGACTACTCGAACGGCATCGCCTCCACGATATTCCCGATCATCCTGGGGTCATTCGACTGCCAGGTGGTCGCCCTCAACGCGCACCTGGACCCGAAGAAGCTGACGCGCGACAAGGAGGAGTTCGACTACTCGGTGCAGCAGCTCGCCCACATCGTCACGTCGCTGAAGTACGACCTCGGCTGCCTCATCGACGCCGGCGGGGAGAAGCTCATCATCGTGAACGAACGGGGGGAGGCGCTCGACAGCGACCGGCTGCTCACGCTCGTCGCGGAGATGTTTCTCCGGACGCACCCGGACACGAAGGCGATTGCCGTGCCGATCACCTCGTCGGGCGAGGTGGATCTCGTCGCGGCGCCCCGCGGCGTCCGCGTGCTGAAGACGCGGAACAGCCACCTGGCCATGATGGAAGCCACCGCCGACAAGTCCATCCGGTTTGTCGGGGGAAACAAGGGGGGATTCATATTCACGGACTTCTTCTTCGCCACGGACGCGATGTACTCCGTGGCCAAGCTCCTCGAAATGATCGCCAGGGCCGGCAAAGGGCTCGGGGAGATCGAGGAATCGATCCCCCGCCTGAGCGGCGCCAGGCGGAACGTCAACTGCTCCTGGGAGCACAAGGGGAAGGTGATGCGCCGCATCATGAACGACTCGGACGGACGCAGGCGCGATCTCGTGGACGGCGTCAAGATCTACCTCGACGACGGGAGCTCGGCGCTCCTCATCCCGGATAAGGAGCGCCCGCTGTTCCACATCAGCACCGAGGCGTCGACGCGCGAGGAGGCCGAATCGCTGGCCGCCGAGTACGAAAAGAAGGTCATGGCCTGGCGGGACGAACCATAGGAGAGCAACGGGACAATGAAAATCAGCGACATACTGACCGAGAACCTCGTCGCGACGGGTCTCGCCGGGACCAGCAAGAACGACATCATCGACGCGATGATCGACCTGGTGGCCTCCTCCCCGAAGGTCATGGACAAGGAGAAGGTGCGCAAGGCGATCTTCGAGCGGGAGGAGATCATGTCCACGGGGGTGGGAAACGGGTTCGCCATCCCCCACGGGAAGACCGAGGCCGTGGCGGACATCGTCGCTGCCTTCGCGGTCACCGCCCAGCCCATCGATTACCAGTCGCTCGACGAGAAGCCGGTCCGCCTCGTGTTCCTCCTCGTGGGGAAAGACAACCTCGTGGGACCGCATATCAAGCTCCTCTCCCGGATCTCCCGGCTGATGAACAAGGAGGAGTTTCGCAAGCGGCTGCTGGAGCTGAAATCCCCGAAGGAGATCCTCGAGGCGTTCCGCCAGGAAGAAGCGACGTACTTCGAGGCCTGATGGGAGGACCCCGCGACAGGGAGGCCGCGGAATTCCGGCTGCTGGTCTCCCCGGCCGTCAGCGAGCGGACCAGCAGGCCCGTCACGCTGGTCGTCCTCCAGACGACGAAATCGTTCTCGACGTTCCGCTACGCGCTGGCAGTCGACGACCGCCGGGAAGGGGGCGCCCTCCGCCTGAGGGTGCTGGGCCTGAAGACGCCGTCACTCGACCTCCCGGCCACCGGCCCCGCGGAATTCCGCAAGGAGTACGACGATCTCTCCGGCGACGTCACGTTCGTCGTCGAGGGGATGGACGGCTCCCGTTCGTCCCTCGACGCGCATATCACGCCGGACCGGGTGACGATCACCGCCCCCGTGACCGGCAGGCCGCTCGAGGTCGACGTCCCCTCACGCAACCGTTCATAGACCCGCAGACCGCATGATCCCCGTCCTCTTCCGCATCGGCCCCTTTCCCATTTACAGTTTCGGTCTCATGCTCGGGATCGGCTTCCTGCTGGGAAGCTACATCCTCGCGCTGGAGCTCAAGCGGAAGAAACTGGACCCGGAGATCGCCAGTACGATCACGATCCTCGCGGTCGTCTTCGGGATCGCGGGGGCCAAGATGCTCTTCCTCATCGAGGAGTGGCCCGTCTTCATCCGCAATCCGCTCGGCGAGGCGTTCTCCCCGGGGGGGCTCACCTGGTACGGCGGGTTCATCCTCGGGATGACCGCGATCACGATCTACATCCGCCGGAAAAAGGTCCCGTTCCTGAAGATCTGGGACGGGCTCGCGATGGGACTCATACTCGCCTACGGCGTCTCCCGGATCGGGTGTCACCTCTCCGGGGACGGCGACTACGGGTTCCCCACGTCCCTCCCCTGGGGGACGGACTACTCGCACGGGACGCTCCCCCCTTCCCGTGCATTCGCGATATTCCCGGAGATCGCATCGCACTACCCCGGGGGGATCGTGCCCGACACGACTCCCTGCCACCCGACCCCGATCTACGAATTCCTCCTCGGCGTCGCGGGCTTCGCCGTCCTCTGGAACCTCCGGAAGAGGCCCTGGCCCGACGGCAGGATGTTCATGGTCTACCTGATGATGTCGACGGTGTTCCGCTTCGCCGTGGAGTTCCTCCGGCTCAATCCCCGCCTCGCCTGGGGACTCTCGGAGGCGCAGCTGATCGCGATCCCGCTGTTCCTCGTCGGGCTCGTCGGGATGATCGTGCTTGACAGGAGACAGGCGGCGCGGAGCAGGCCCGCGTGAGCGGCGCGGGGAACGCCAGGCGCATCCTGGGGAAGTCGCTCGAAGCGCTCGGGATCGCCAGCGTCATGGTCGGCCTCGCCGAAGGGGTGCTCGGCACCAGCATGTGGGGAGAGCTCTACCTGAGCGTCGCCGGGGTCATCGTGTTCATCGCAGGGAGGAGACTCGAGAAGCGGCCGTAGCCGGCCGTACCTATCCGTCACACACGTTTACTCACCCATCGGAGACGCCCATGCAAGGAATCATCGCGGGAAGGAAGCCCGTCATGGAAGCGTTGCGGGCGGGGACCGGGATCGAGAAGATCGTGTTTCTCCTCGGCGTGCAGGGAACGGTAATCGAGGAAATCCGGAAGACAGCGGAACGGAGCAAGGTGCCGGTCACGCAGGCGAACAGGCAGCAATTCAGGGAACTGGCGAGCGACGCGACCACGCAGGGGGTGGTGGCCGTCCTGCACCGCGGCAAGTCGTTCGTCGGCATCGACGAGATCATCGCCGCCGCCGCTGCAAAGGGGGAACAGCCCCTGGTGCTCATCCTCGACGGCGTCGAGGACCCGCAGAACCTGGGGGCGCTCGTCCGCTCCGCCGAGTGTGCGGGCGTCCACGGCGTCGTGCTGCCGAAACACCACGCGGCCACGGTGACGTCGGCCGTGGTGAAGGCCTCGGCCGGGGCGACGGAACACATGCCCATGGCCGAGGTGACCAACGTGGCGAACACGCTCGACGAGCTGAAGGAGAAGCGATTCTGGACCGTGGGAGTTGCCGTCGAGGGGGAGACGCTCTACACGGCGTTCGACTACACGACTCCGGTGGCGATCGTCGTGGGGAACGAAGGGAAAGGGATCCGGCGGCTCGTCCGCGAGCACTGCGACGCGCTCGTCAGGATCCCGATGTACGGCAGCCTCGGCTCGCTGAACGCTTCCGGCCGGCGCGCTCGTGATGTACGAGGCCGCCCGCC
>DATJAS010000080.1:0-24256 GCA_035516035.1 Bacteroidota bacterium
TCCGGCCGGCGCACCTGGAGGAACCCGTCTCCCTGGATGGCGACATCGAGCGAATTGTTCGTCGTCTGGATGGTCCCCTGGTCGAAGCTCCTGAGCGTCGCCACGGGCACCGTGCCGTTGCCGACCTGGATCTCGATCGGCTCTCGGATGTTCGGGTTCTGCGAGGCCCCGCTGGTCTTGAGCGTCTGGTACATCAGGTCCTGGAACTCCGCGCGGCTCTTCTTGAAGCCGGTCGTGCTGACGTTCGCCAGGTTGTTGGCGATGATTTCCACGTTCATCTGCTGGGCGGACATGCCGCTGGCAGCGGTGCGCAATGCGCGATTCATGGTCTCTCCTCCATTATAATTTCAGATTGCTTCGGGCGCAGGCGGCTGCGGCGCCACCTTCGGCTTCGGCGCCCTCGCAATGACAGTATCAGACCTTGCCCACTTCGAGCGACTTGCTGACCGAGTCGTCCAGCGCCTGGAGCACTTTCTGGTCGGTGTCGAAACTGCGCTGAAGCTCCGTCATCGCGATCATCTCGTGCACGGGATCGACGTTCGATTCTTCGAGAAACCCCTGCTTCAGCGTCGATCCCGAGGCCGGCCCTTCGATCAGGGGGGTCCCCGCCGGGGCGGCGAACACGGTCGCGGATTCTTTTGTCAGGACCGATGTGTCGGCGAAATCCACCACGCGGATCTTCCCGATGGTTTCCTTGTCGATCATCACCTCCCCCGACTCGGTGATGCTCACGTCGGCTCTCTGGACTCTCGACATGTCCGGGAAGCGGATCGGCCCCCCGGACCCCTCCACCTGCGACCCGTCGCCGGTGATGAGGTTCCCGGCCGGCGAGAGGCTGAAGCTCCCGCTGCGCGTGTAACGCTCGCCGTCGGGCGTGTCCACGACGAAGAACCCGCGCCCCTGGATCGCCACGTCGAGGGGATTGCCCGTCTGCCGGAGCGACCCTTCCGTGAAATCGATCCCCTGCGTGATCTGCAGGCCGTCCACGTCCCCGGCTGGATCCGCCTGGGCGGCGGCCGAGTCGTTCAGCATCCTGACGAAGAGCTCGTCCTTCTTGAACCCCGTGGTGCTCACGTTGGCCAGGTTATTGGCGATGATGTCCATGCGCAGCATCTTCGGGCGCATCGCCGTTTCGGCCGTCTGGATTCCCTCGATCATGTCGCCGCCTCCTCTGCCGGTACGATGGTTTCAAGCTTCTGGAGCCGGAGGGCAAGGTCGATCTCCCCCCTGCCGACGCCGAGGCGCCGGGCAATTTTCACGCGCTCCGCAACCGTGGCGTTTTCCCCGCACGCCTCGCGCGCGCTGCGCCGGAGACCGTCGCCCAAGGGGGAGGCCTGCATCCGCATGGCGAGCGCAAATTCCTCCCGGGCGCCCCGCATCTCCTTCCCGATGCCGCGGAACGGGTCGTCTTCCTCCTCTTCCATGAGCGCCGACGCCTGTGGCGCCAAGGGCGCCACCTCAGGCCCGCCGGAGGGCTCTTCCTCGTCCGCGGAGACGCGTGAAACCGCCGGGGCCTGCGCGGCCGCGGCGGGAGCCCTCGCCGTCCGCCGCCGGTTCCGGGATGAGCGGGCGAGGAGCCAGAGGATCAGCGCGGTCGAGCCCCCGGCGATCGCCAGGGAGACCGCAACAAGCGGCAGAGCCGCCCGGGCGCTCCCGGGTCCGGCCTGCGCGAGGGAAGCGGGCTCCGGTTGAGACTGGAGAGCAGCAAGAGCGCGCACGTCGACCGGCGGCTCCTTCTTTACCCTTGCCTGCGCACGCCGGACGGCAGCGCGTTGCAGCGGAAGCCGCGCGCTATCGTTTGCGGCGCGCACCGTTTCGCTCTTGTGCGAGGCGCTCGCCTTCGCACTATCGTTCGGGGCATGCAACGCCGTGAGATCGTGAGCGGAGCGCGTCGTCGTGCTATCAGGCGCGGCGGGCGTCGCGCGGGCGCCACAGGTGGCGCCGATGACGATTGAGAGCGTGCACAACCAGAGGGTTCTCATGACGGCTGCGACTCCTTCCAGACAGGCAGCGTGATCGTGAAGACCGTCCCGGGGCCCGCGCCCCCGGCCACGGCGATCGTCCCGTTGTGCTGTGCGACGATCTTGCTGCAGATCGCCAGGCCCAGCCCGGTCCCCTTCTCCCCCTTCGTGGTGAAGAACGGCTTGAAGATCTTGTCCCGGAGCTCCGCGGGTATGCCGGGGCCCGTATCCGCGAACGTGATCCGCACGGACGGTCCTGCTACCGCCGTCGCGATCGTCACCCGCCCTCCCGTCCCCGCCATCGCGTCGCGCGAGTTGATGAGGAGATTCAGGATCACCTGTTGCATGTAATTGGCGTTTCCACGCACCGGCGGCAGGCTGCCGGCGCACTGCAGGTCGATCTCCACCTGCTCGCCGCGGAATTCGTGGTGGACGATGGCGACGACGTCCTCGATCACCCTGTTCAGGTCGATCGGCACCATCGACACGTCCTCGCTCACCGACCGCGCAAAGTTCATCAGCCGCAGCGTGATGTCCGAAAGGCGCTTGACCTGCGTGCTGAACATCTCGATCCAGTTGGGGAGCGGCTTCCCCGCCTGGGCCAGGTCAAGGTGGAGGAGCAGGATGGAGAGCGGGTTCTTGATCTCGTGCGCGATCCCCGCCGCCAGCTCGCCGATGGCGGCGAGCTTCGCCGCCTGCATCATCTGGGCCTGGGACGACTTGATCTCCTCGTTCGCCACCGCGAGCTGGCGGTACGTGCGCCAGTGCTCCACGCCCACGGCCGCCTGGTTGGCGAGCACGGAGAGGAGCTGGATGTCCTGGTTGGAAAACTCCTGCTGCGGCTTCCCGGTGTGGATCATGTAGACGCCGACCCCGCGGCTCCGGAGGATCAGCGGGACGATCACGAAGTTCCGCGAGCTGGTGTTGGAGACCATGTGCTCCAGGTCGGGGATGACCACCGTCTTTTTCTCGGCGATCACCCAGTCGACGATACCCGCCTCCTTCTGGTGCTCCGCCTCCAGGTGCAGGCGGCCCGACGGCCGGTCCGCGAGCGACACCAGGTGCTCGTCCTTCCCGTCGAAGAGGAAGATGTCCGAGTCGATCACCGGGATCACCTGCTGCGTGAGCTCCATGAGCGCGCTCACGATCTGCCGCGGCTCGGCGGCCGTGCTGATGGAATTGGACATCCGCTGCATCGCCACGAGCTCGTCGATGGAGCTGCGGATGGCCAGGTTGTTCGTGCTGGCGGACGCGTTCTCCCTGCGGAGCAGCTCGATCGTGTTCTCGAGCGCCTTGATGTAGCTCTCGCGGCTCTCGATGAACTGCTCGAAGTGGGGGAGGCCCTCCTCGAGGATCTCCAGCCTGCTCTTCCGAGCCTTCCGTTCGCGCTGCGGGCGCCGCCCGGTCTGGTCCGTCATCGGAGGCCTCCCGCCCGCACGGCTTCCTCCAGGTCGGTGTTGAGGATCGCGGTGCAGTTTTCAATGTACCGCTCGACCGACTCGTCGTCGGTGAGCCCCAGGCGCTGCAGCGCCGCGGGGTCGAACTCGATCCCCTTGTCGAACTCCACCCGGGGCTTCATCACGCGGCAGGAGAAGACGTCCGCGCAGTGGATGAGCGACACCAGGTCCTCGTTCCCCTCGGCCTTTGCCGGGGTGTGGTGCAGGCTGATCGCGCCCACGAGGTGCTTGGGAAGGTTCCATCGCTCGGCGAGCCAGCCGCCGACGTCGGCGTGTGTGACGCCCAGGACGCTCTCCTCGGCCTCCAGGAACGTGAGGTCGGATTCGCGCGCGATCTCGACGATCCTCCGGTACTCGCTCTTGAAATACCGGTGCAGGACGGAGATCCCCATGTCGTGCAGGAGCCCGCCGACGAACACCTCCTCGCTCACCCGGTAGCCCAGGTCGCGCGCCAGGCGGCGGGCAAGCACACCCGTGGCGATGGCGTGGTCCCAGAACGCCTTGGCTTCGAAGAGGCCGTCGGACTTCTTCTGGAGCGAGCTGATGAGGGAGATGCTGATGACGATCTCCTTCAGCGCGTCGTAGCCCAGGACGATGATGGCGAAATCGATCGTCGAGATCTTGCGCGGAAAGCCGTAGAAGGGGGAATTGGCGATCTTCAGGACCTTGGCGGTCAGCGCCTGGTCCGTGGAGATCACCTTCCCGAGCTTCGACGCGCTCGTCCGCGGGTTGTCGACCATCTCCACGACTTCCATGGCCACGGCCGGGAGCGCGGGGAGCTGGATGATCGTCTGGACTCGTTCCTTGATGTGCTCCGGTGACATCATTGCCGGGTTTCCTCCCTTTGATCCGTTTGCCGCTCGGCGAAGACCGCGCTCAGGCGGCACAGCGCCTGCTCCTTCAGATGCTTCACGTCATCCACCGTCCTGCCCAGGACCCGTGCGATCGTGGCCAGGGGGAGCGCCTCGTAGTAGTGGAGGGCCAGCACCACGCGCATGTCGGGCGTCAGCAGGTCCAGTCCCGCCTCGATCTGCTCCTCGAGCGCGCCGCAGTGCAGCTCGGGCACGGGGCCCGGTGCGGGATCCGCCGCCGAGGCCCCGGCGCGCGTCCCTTCCATGTCGTACACGCCCATCACCAGGTCCTGCGTGGCCCGCCGGGTGATTGCGAACCGCACCGTTTCCTTCACCACCCTGCTCCCCAGGAGCGCCAGCGCCAGGTTCAACGTGCAAGAAGGCACCGGGAGGCCGTACGAAAGGGCGGCCTGCCGCGTCACCGACTTCGACAGCGACGGATCCCATTCCAGGACGGCGCCGAGCTCCTTCACGCGCGACTCGGGATCGTCGACCAGGCTCAGGATGTGCTCCATGAGCGCCGTCCGGGAGAGGACGTTGTCCATCACTCGCCCTCCTCCAGCGGCGCGAGCCCCTTGCGGAGCTTCGCGAGAATTTCCGCGTGCACCTGCGACACGCGCGATTCGGAAAGCCGCAGCACGCTGCCGATTTCCGAGAACCGGAGTCCCTCGTAATAGTAGAGGGCGATGACGGCCCGCTCCCTCGGCGGGAGGCGGTTGATGGCGTCCATCAGGTGCGTGCGCATATCGTCCTGGCTCAACTGTTCCTCGGGCGACGGACTCTCGGCGGCGACGGACTCCACGGTCTCATCCTCCGCCGCGTCCCCCCCCCGGGGCGTTCCCCTGGTCATGGTCTCCCCCGTTTCAATGACGAACCTGCGAAACTCCTCGACCGACATCGAGAGCTTCGCGGCGATATCAACCCCCGCCGCCTCTTTCCCCGTCTCGCGCACCACCTGGTCCTGCGCGTCGCGGTAGGCCCGGTGCTGCTGGTGCACGGTGCGCGGGATCCAGTCGAGGCGGCGCATTTCGTCGAGGATCGTCCCCCGGATCCTCGACACCGCGTACGTTTCGAACTTGACGCCCATCGCGGGGGAGAACCTCTCCACCGCGTCCAGGAGGCCGATCATCCCCATCTGCACCAGGTCGCCCCGCTCCAGTCCCAGCGCCCCGGCCCGGTGCGCCAGTCCGAACTTCGTGAGGACGAACTGGACGAGTCCCGCGTAGCGGATCACGAGCTTCCGCTTCAGCTCGGGCTCGCTCCTTCGAGCGACCTGCTCCCAGATGTCCGCCGGCAGCGGTTCCATGACTCACCCGTTCACTTGGTCGCCCTGCGCGGGGCCGCCCCCTCGGGCGGCGCGGAGCCGCCCGGCCCCTCTTCCCCCTCCTCCCTGTCATGCGAGACGATCATGGAGCTCGCGAAGAGCATGAGCGCGAGCGCGCACACCACGATGATGAAGACGATGAACGACCGCGCCACCGTCTCCATCAGCGTCAGGCCCTGCGAGCCGAAGACCACCGCGGCGACGCAAAAGCCGAGCATCCCGATCTGAAAGATGATCTTATTCATACGGCTGCCGCCTTCAGGGATGTGAGACTCCCGGTTGCCCCCGCCATCGAGCGCCCGATCGCCTTGAGCGACAGGGCCGCCGCGGAGCGGGGGAAACGCGTGATTACCGGCTCCTGCTGCACGATCGCGGCGTGCACACAGGGGTCGTACGGCACGAACCCGGGATACCCGAACGAGCGTCCCAGGAACCGGTCGACCGCCAGGCGCAGCCGGTGGACGGTATCGTCCGCGTCGCGCGGCTCGCGCACCGCGTTGACCACCAGGTTCACCGTGGCGTCCGGGCGGGAGGCCCAGAGGACCTTCATCATCGCGTACGCGTCCAGGATCGCCGTCGGCTCGGTCGTCGTGACGATGAGCGTTTCGTCGGCCGGCTCCGCGTACTGGATCACCTCGGGCGTCAGACCGGCCGCCGTGTCGATCATCAGGACGTCGTAGCGCTCCCGCAGGCCCAGGATCTCGTCCATCAGTCGCTCCTGGACGTTGCCGGTCATCAGGGGATAGTCGACGTCGCCCGAGTTCCCCGCGAGGATCTTCAGGCCTTCCCGCGGCGAGACGAGCGCTTCCTCCAGGTCAACGTTCTCCCGGAGGACGTCGCCGAGCCGGTACCGGGGGGAGAGCTTCAGCATCACGTCGAGTCCCCCGAGGTTGGCGTCCGCGTCGAGCAGGATCACCCGGCGCCCCAGGTCGCAGAACGTGAGGGCCAGGTTGAGGGCGACCGTGCTCTTGCCGGCGCCCCCTTTCCCGCTGGTGACGGTCAGGACGTGCGGGCGCGCGGGCCTCCTGTAGAGCTCGGCGATCTGCCTCATCCGTTCGGCCTGGTCAGGCATGAGCGATGTCTCCCGAATACACCATGTGAGCGAACTTCGCGGGGTCCACGCGGACGATGTCGTCCGGGACCGTCTGCCCCGTGGTCACGAACGAGACGGGGAGCCGGTCGCGGCTCGCCACGCTGAGGAGCCCGCCGAGCGTGACCGCCTCGTCGAGCTTCGAAAAGAGGAGCCGGTTCGGCTTGAGCACGCGGAATTTCTCGATGATATCGAGCGCGTTCTTCGTCGAGGTCGCGGCGCTCAGCACCAGGTGAATGTCGTCCGGGTCCGCCGCCTCGATGAAACGCGCGAGGTCCGTAAGCTCCCTGGGGGATCGCTGGCTGCGGCCGACGGTGTCGATCAGGACGATGTCCCTGTCCCTGAACTTCCTGATCGCCGCGGCAAGCTCGGCCGGCTTGTAGGCCACTTCCATCGGGATGTCCGCGATGGCGGCAAACGTGCGGAGCTGTTCGATCGCCCCGATGCGGTACGTGTCGGCCGAGACCAGGCCCACCGACCGGTGGTGGATGAGCTTGTTGATCGCGGCGAGCTTCGCGACCGTGGTGGTCTTTCCCACGCCCGTGGGCCCCACCAGCGCGGCCACGTGCGTCCGGCGACGGCGGGTCCTGGTTTCCGGGGCCGGCGGGACGAGCCCCGCCATCGCCTCGAGCACAGCCCGCTCGGCTGCCTTGGCGCCCAGGGGCTTCTCCTCGGCGGCCGCCGTGGCGTACACGGACTGTACCAGGTCGGCGGCCAGGCGCGCCTCGACGTCCTGGTTCACGAGCGTCATGTAGAGCGCGCGGAGGTGCTCGGGAAGCGCCGGCATCCGGTCGTACTTCAGGTGCTCGACCACGGTCGAGAGCGTCCCCCGCATCTCGGAAAGCTCGAGCTTGAGCTGCGCGAACTCTTCGCCGCCGTGCTTTCCCGGCTCGTTGCTCCCCCCCGCGGCGCGCTGCTGGAACCGCTGGGCGACTTTCCTGAGGCTCTCCACGGGATCCTCGGCACCCCCCGCGTCACCGGCCCCGTCCTCCTCTTCGGCCCGGGCCGCCGCAGCGCGGCGCGCGTACGGGTTGCGCCGAGGCGGGGTGACGTCGTCAACGGCCGCCGTCACCTCGAACATCTCCTTGGCCAGGAAGCTGAGCTGTCCCTGCCGGGGGATGTTCCGGCTGTTGAGGACCACGGCGTCCGGGCCGAGGTCTTTCCGCATCTGCTCGGTGGCGTCCTTGAGCGTGCGGCCGACGAAGCGCTTAATTCTCATTGATGACCTCGAGTCTGCCGATGAATTCGATTTCCGTCTCGGGCGGGAGCTCCGTGAAGGAGAGGACCGTGAGGGACGGGAACGCGGTATGGACGAGCCGGTAGAAATAGGGGCGGACGGTCGCCGCGCACACGACGATCGCCGGCACCCCGCGCATCACGCACCGCTCGATGCTGGCCGTGAGCGCATCATGGATCCGCTGCACCACGGCGGGCGCGAGGCCCAGGCTCGGGCTCGACTCGCGCTGGTTCTGCAGCGCCGCCGTGATCATCTGCTCGAGCGCGGGATCCATGGCAACGGCCCTGAGCACCCCCCGCGCGTCGCAGTGGATGCGCGCGATGGTTTCCGAGAGGGAGTGGCGGACGTACTCGGTGAGCACGTCGACGTTCTTGGTGACCCGCGCGTAATCCAGGAGCGCTTCCAGGATGGTAACCATGTCGCGCACCGGGACCCCCTCCTTCAGGAGGTTCTGGAGCACCTTCTGCACCGTCCCGGTCGGCAGCACCTCGGGGGTGAGCTCGTCGACGATCGCCGGGTAGTCCTTCTTGAGATTCTCGATCAACTTCCGGGTGTCCTGGCGCCCCAGGATCTTGTCGGCGTTCCTGCGCAGCAGCTCCTGCAGGTGCGTCGAGAGGACCGCGGAGGGCTGGACGACCGTGTACCCGAGCATTTCCGCCCGCTCGCGGTCTGCCGCCGTAACCCACACCGCCGGGAGGCCGAAGGCGGGCTCCTTCACGCCCATCCCCTGGACCTCGTCGGGGCCCCCGACCGCGTTCATGGCCAGGAAGCGGTCCATGATCAGCTCGTTCGTGGCGACGACGTTCCCCCGGATCTTGATGACGTACTGGTTCGGCCCGAGCTGCAGGTTGTCGCGCACGCGGACGGGGGGAATCACGATCCCGAGGTCCATGGCCAGCTGCTTGCGCAGCGACGTGATGCGCGTGAACAGGTCTCCCCCCTGCGTCTCGTCCACGAGGGCGATCAGGGCGTACCCGATCTCCAGCTCCACGGGGTCGACCTGCAGATAATCCTCGATCCGCTCCTCTTTCGGCGCGGCGGGTCCCGCCGCCTTCGCCGGGGGAGGCGCCGCCTTCTTGTCGCGCATCTGCACGAACCCGAGGCCGCCGCTCACCCCGGCAAGGACAAGGAAAGGAACGGTCGGGAGACCGGGGATGATCGCAAAGAAGAAGAGGGCGCCGCCGGCGATGAGGAGGGCCTTGGGCCTCCCCAGGAGCTGCGTGCGGATCTCCCGGTCGAGCGCGTTGCCGGAGGCGCTCCGCGTGACGACCATACCGGCCGCCGTGGCGATGACGAGGGCCGGGATCTGCGTGACAAGCCCGTCCCCCACCGTCAGGAGCGTGTAGTTGTGGAGCGCGTCCGTGAAGCTCTGCCCCTTCTGCGCGACGCCGATGATGAACCCGCCGAGGATGTTGACGATATTGATGAGGAGCCCCGCCACGGCGTCGCCGCGGACGAACTTGCTCGCGCCGTCCATCGCGCCGTAAAACTCGGCCTCGCGGGCGATCTGCGCCCGGCGCTCGCGCGCCTCCATCTCCGTGATGAGCCCCGCGTTCATGTCGGCGTCGATCGCCATCTGCTTCCCCGGCATCGCGTCCAGGGTGAACCGGGCGGCGACCTCGGCGATGCGCCCCGCGCCCTTGACGATCACGATGAACTGGATCAGGACGAGGATCAGGAAGATGACGAACCCGACCACGTAGTTGCCCTTCACCACGAAGGACCCGAACGCGTTGATCACCTCCCCGGCGTATCCCTCGCCCAGGATCAGGCGGGTCGAGGCGACGTTCAGCGACAGGCGGAAAATCGTCAGGATGAGCAGCAGCCCCGGGAAGACCGAGAGCTCCAGCGGGTGGGCGATGTACATCGACACCATCAGGAGCAGGATCGCCACCGTGATGTTCAGCGCGAGCAGGACGTCGAGGAGGATCGACGGCAGGGGCACGATCATCAGGGCCAGGATCATGATGACCCCGATGGCGAGCATGACGTCGCCGTGCGCGCCCAGCGAGCGCAGCAGGCGCCGGATTCCCTCGTTCCCTCCCGCTGTCAGCGCGGCATCCATGGCGTCAGTTCATCCTCCACCCTGCGGCGTCGCCCTTCAGCCGGTAAATGTAGGCCAGGACCTGCGCCACCGCCTGGAACAGTTTCTCGGGTATCTCTTCGCCGACCTCCACGGACTGGAAGAGGGCGCGCGCCAGCGGCCTGTCCTCGACGATGGGGACGCCGTTCTCCGCGGCGATCTCCCTGATTTTCTGCGCGACGAGATCGGCCCCACTGGCAACCACCTTCGGGGCGGACATCTTTTCCGTGTCGTACTTCAGCGCGACGGCGACGTGCGTCGGGTTCGTGACGACGACGTCGGCGGTCGGCACATCCTGCATCATGCGGCGGTAGGCGATCCGGCGCTGGATGGACCGGACGCGGGCCTTCACCTGCGGGTCCCCTTCCTGCTGCTTCGCCTCGTCCTTCACCTCCTGCTTCGTCATACGCAGTTCCTTCTCGTACTCGAACCGCTGGTAGGCGTAGTCCAGGGCGGCCATGACCAGGAACGCTAGGCCCGTTTTCAGCGCCAGGCTGATCGCGCCGTGGCCCATGTACGCGACGATCGTCCCCGGGTCCCCGTCCATCAGCGTGACCGCGTCGGCCAGGATCCCCTGCAGGGCGTCCCACGCGATGTAGCCGACCAGCGTCACCTTGAGCACGTTTTTCAGCAGCTCGACCCACGAGCGGCGCGACCCCAGGACGCGTTTGATGCCGCTCAGGGGGTTAATGCGCGCCAGCTCGGGCATCATCGGCTCGAGCGTGAACGAGAAACCGACCTGGGCCAGGTTCAGCGCGAGGCCCGCCGCGGCGACCCCCCCCAGCACGGGGAGGGCGATCACGCCGAAACGGACGATCTCCCGCACAAGCAGCTCCCGTGCGCCGGCGGCCGTGACCCGGAACGTGCCGGCGGTCCCGAACAGCTCGCGGGCCATGTCCGCGATGCCGGACGCCATGCCCCCGCCGGCGAACGACAGGAGGAGCGCGCTGAAGACGAGGACCGCGGCGGAGTTCAGCTCCTGGCTGCGGAAGACTTTCCCCTTCTTCCTCGCATCGGCCCGCTTCTTGTCCGTCGCGGGCTCTGTCCGTTCGGCAAACGAGGCTTCGGCCATCGGTCACATCACGCGAATAATGTCCAGCATGCCGTCCTCGAACGAAACGAGGAGCTTGCGGAAGACGGCAACGATGAGGGGCGCCGAGGCCAGGATCACGAAGAGCCCGGCGCCCGTCTTGAGCGATACGGTCACAAAGAGCACGTTGATCTGCGGCGCGACGCGCGCGAGCACGGCCAGGCCGATGTTCAGCAGGAACGACGTCACAAGGACGGGTGCGGCGAGCTTCACTCCGACCACGACGGTCATGCCCGTGAGCGTGATCAGCGTCGTCGACAGGGCCCCGTTCGCATGGAACGCGCCGAGGGGGACGGCCCTGTAGCTCGCAAAGAGCGACTCCAGGATGAAATGGTGCCCGTTGATCGCGAAAAACACCATGAGGGCGGTGAACGAGAGGAGGCGCGACACGACGTTGTTCGCCGTCCCCGTCTGCGGGTCGTACAGCTGCGCCAGGGAGAGCCCCAGGTCGAACCCCATCAGGTCGCCCGCCAGCCCTACCCCCTCGAACACGAGCCCGGTGACAAATCCCATGAGGAGCCCCGCGGCCGCCTCTTTCATCGCCAGGAGGGCAAGCCCCCCGAGCTGCAGGTCCACGGCCGGCTGCGTCGCGGCGACGAGCGGCAGCAGCACCGCTGCCATCGCGGCCCCGAGCGCGACCTTCACTGCCGCCGGCACGGCGGTGTTCCCGAACCCGGGCGCAAGCACCAGCATCGCGGTGACCCGTATGAAGACGAGCACGCCGGTCACGAACTGGATGATCCCGAAATCCATGGTCAGTGCCCCAGCGTCGGAATATTGTGAAACAGGTTCGTCGTGAACGACACCACGACGTCGATCATCCAGGGGAGCATCAGCACCGCAACGATGGCGATCACGATCAGTTTCGGGACGAACGTCAGCGTCACCTCCTGGATCGACGTGGCCGCCTGGAACACCGAGATCAGGAGTCCCACCACCAGCGAGACCACCAGCAGGGGCGCCGACACCAGCAGCGCGGTGTAGAGCGCCTCGCGGAACACGTAGATCACGAACTCCTGCGACATGCGTTCCTCCTCACTGGAAACTGTTCAACACCGATCCGACCACCAGGTGCCACCCGTCCACCAGGATGAAGAGGAGGATCTTGAACGGGAGCGAGATCAGCACCGGCGGCAGCATCATCATCCCCATCGACATGAGCACGCTGGAGACGACCAGGTCAATCACCAGGAACGGCACAAAGAGAATGAACCCGATCTGAAACCCGACGCGGAGCTCGCTGATGGCGAATGCCGGCACGAGGGCGTACGTCGGGACGTCGTCCCGCGTGGAAGGCTTGCCGACGCCGGACATCTTCACGAAGAGCGCAAGGTCCTCCTCCCGCGTCTGCCGGAACATGAACTCCCGGACGGGCACCACCCCCTTGTCGTAGGCCTGTTGCATCGACATCTTTCCGTTCAGGTACGGCTGCAGCGCCTCGTCGTTCACGCGCGACCACGTCGGCGCCATCACGAAAAACGTCATGAACATCGCGAGCCCGACCAGGACCTGCGGCGGGGGGACCTGCTGCGTCCCCATCGCCTGCTTGAGGAAACTGAACACGACGATGATCCGGGTGAACGCGGTGGTCAGGATCAGGATCGCCGGGGCGAGCGAGAGGACCGTCATCAGGAAGAGGATCTGGAGCGTGACCGAGACGTCTTCCGGCTTCGTGGACGTCCCCACGCCGATCGAGATCTTCGGGACCGGCAGCCCCTTCCCCTGCGCAAAGGCGCCGGCGGCGCAGAGCGCGAGCAGGAGCGCCGCACAGAGGATCACCCGTCCCCGCCTCACCGCGCACCCCCGTTTCCGTTTTTCTCCCGCCGCAGCGACGGCATCCGAGCGCCGGCGATCTGGTGGCGGAGGTATTCCGCAAACGACCGCGCGCCGCCTGCGATGTCCGCGCCGGCGAACCAGCCCGGGGCGGGCCGCGTCGCCGCCGCATCCTCGAGCAGTGCGAGCGTTTCCCGGTCGTCGAACTCCGCGAGCGCCTGCATGCCGTGCTCGGAGGCCCCGACCACGATGACGCGGTTGAGGACCTTCAGCACGTAGACCGCGCTGCGGGGCTGGAGCGAGCGTTGGCCGAGCAGCTCGACGTCGACCACCTGGCGGCGCGGTCCCTTTCCCGGGCGGAGGTACCGCTTCGCGAGCCACGTGAGGCCCAGCATCAGCGCCAGTATCGCGCCGAGGGAGAGCACCGACCGGAGGATGAGCCCGTCCATCGTCTATTTCCCGAGGCTTTTCACGCGTTCGGAGGTTTCGATCAGGTTGGTGATCCTGATCCCGAAATGCTTCTCGATGACGACGACTTCCCCCTCCGCCATCTTTTTCCCGTTCACGATCACGTCGACCGGCTCGCTGGCGAGCTTTTCGAACTCCACCACCGACCCGCGCCGCAGGTCGAGGATGTCGCGGATCTGCAGGTTCGTCCGCCCCAGCTCGATCGCCACCGGGAGCGTCAGGTCGAGCAGCAGGTCCATCTTCCTGTCCCGTTCGGCCGGCACGGGGGCCGCTTCCAGCGGCGGGAACGCCGTGGATTCCGCGGTCACAGTCGCATCGGCGGCGGGGGGCCCGGAGGCCGCGGGCGCGACGGGGGCGGCGACCACCTCCGGCACCTCGGCGAGGACTCCGCTATCTTCGGGTGTTGCGCCTTCCTGTGTCTCGTCCGCCATGATCATTCTCCTGAGAGGGGTTCCACATTCGTTCGCGTGATTTTCACGGAGACCTTCCCGCGGGAGATCCCCGGCGTGCCCCAGAAGCGGGGCCTGCCACCGAGCATCACCGCCACCTCGCCCCCCACCGGGATCGAGGTCCGCAGCACGTCGCCGGGCTCGAGGTTCAGCAGCTCGCGGAGCGTCAGCTTCGCTTCGCCGAGCAGCGCCGTCGCGGCCAGGGGCGTCTCGCCCAGGTGCTTCTGGATCGTCGCCGAGCGATCGCCCTCCCTGTTCGCCGCCGCAAGGGCGCTGAAGTGCTGCACGTTCAACTTGGCGAAGACCTCTTCCAGGGCAAACGTCGGGAAGCAGAGGTTCATCAGGTATTTCTGGCGCCCGATCGCGACCTCGAACGAGATCACCATGACGATTTCGCTGGCCGGGGCGAGCTGGGCGAAGTCACCTTCGTTCTCGTACCGCTCCAGCTTGAACGTGAGGTCCGCGATCGTCTTCCATGCCCGCTGGATTTCCATCAGGGCCCGCTGGACGATCCCCTTCACGATGCTCTGCTCGATCTTCGTGATGAGCCGCGCTTCCTTCGATCCCTCCGCCACGCCTCCCATCAGGTGCTCCACCATGGCCAGGACGAGCTGCGGGCTGACCTCGAGCGCCGCCAGCGCGTCCGATTCCATGATGCGGAAGATGTAGAGGCAGCTCGGGCTGGCGATCGAGAGGACGAACTCGGAGTAGAAGAGCTGGTCGACCGAGAGGACGTTGACCGACACGGTCGTCTGCATCCGCGACACCAGGTACGAGCCGAATGCCTCGCCGAAGCTGTCGTGGACGGCCTGGAACGTCCTGAGCTGGTTCTTGGAGAGCCGGTGCGGGAGACGGAAATCGAAGTTGACCGCCTCGTGGACGCTGGTCTCGATCTCGACCGGCTCGGGGACCGCCTCCCCTTTCCCGGCGGACATCCCGGAGAGGAGGTTGTCGATTTCCTGCTGTGAAAGGATCTCGGGCACGGCGCGCCGCTACTGGATGATGAACTTGCTGAAATACACGTTGGTCAGCGAGCCCGCAGGGAGCATCTCGCCGACTTTCTGGAGGATCTCCTTCCGGAGCGCCTCGCGCTGCTCGTTGCCGGAGAGGTCCTCGAGCCCCTTGCTCGTGAGGATCGTGTTCAGGACGTCGCGGACCTGCACCTCTTTCCCCTCGAGCTCCTTTTCACGCTCGATGCCGTTGATCTCGAATCCGACTGTCGTCAGCAGGAACCTCGTTCCGTTCGTGCCTGCCGGATTAACGATCACGTCCTTGACGACGAATATGCTCTTCGCTTCAGCGGTTTCCTTCGGCTCGGCCGCCCTGGTCTGGGGACCGGCCGGAGTGGAAGCCGGCGCGACAAACTTCGCGACGAGGAAATAGACCACGGCAAGCTGGACGAGAAACAGTGGAACTCCGATGATGACGAGCTTCATCGGCGTGATCCCCTGCGCCGCCGGCGCCGGCGCTGCCGGTTTCGCCGCTTCGGGGGGCTGTTGCTCTTTGGCCATTGATTCTCCGGAGGTTATCCGGCCTCAGAAGGTCAAACCCCGTGCCATGGCGTTATGGGGAAAAAGAGGGCGTGCATGGGGGAAAGCGGGGCACAACAGGCGATTCCTGCACGCACGGGGCAATTCGGCGGCAGGAGTGGTGGCTAATATCGGCCAGTTGGATGCCCCGGGAGACTTTAGCGAGAGGAGCCGAAGGAGTGGAATTATTCCGGGGTGCGGATCTCCGGGCGGCATTTCCGGCGATACTCGATCACCTTCCGGACAACGTCTTCCACAGTCTCTTTCACGATCATCTTCTTGCCGCTCGTGGTCGTGATCATCGTGTCGGGGGTCGCCTCGACGAACTCGATCAGCTCGGCGTTGACGATGATCTTCTGGTCCTGCAGTTTCGTCAGTTCGATCATACAAGCTCTCCTCACCTATGCCCCGGCCCTCCGCTCCCGCGGAGCGGAGGGCCGGGGTCATCCGACCCGTTCAATTACCGCTTCAGTGCGACGACCTCGTCCAGGAACTGGTCGCTCACGGTGATGACGCGGGCGCTCGCCTGGAACCCGCGTTGCGCCGTGATCATGTTCGTGAACTCATCGGCGAGATCGACGTTGGACTGCTCGAGCACGCCCGTCTGTATCGTGGACGTCGTCCCGGCGGCCTTGACCACGGCTTCACCGGAGTTGCCGGACACGTCGAACTCATTCCCGCCGACCCGCGTCAGGCCGTTCGGGTTCGCGAAATCCGCGAGCATGATCTGACCGAGCGTGAGTGACTGGTTGTTCGTGAACGCCCCCACGATCGTGCCGTCCGCGTTGACAGAGATGTTGCTCAGCGACCCGGCGGCCCAGCCGTTCTGCGAGAGGGGAGCGACGGTCGACGCGCCGTTGCCCGCGTTCTGCGTCACGCCGGTGTTGTTCCCGGGAACCGTCGCGGAGGGGGTGCCGCAGTTCAGCGTCACGGACATCGGGTCCGCGCCGTTGTTGAGCGTGATCGCGACCGGGTTGCCCGTGATCGAATTCAGCGTGCCGTCCGAGTTAAACGTGATCGTGCCGGTCGAAGCCGTCGTCCCGCCGGTCACCGCCGCGGCCCACGTCCACGTGTTGTTGCCGGTGTGCGTATACGTGATCGTCAGCGAGTGGCTCGCACCGAGCGAGTCGTAAATCGGCTGCGACGTCTGGGCGGTGCCGTTCACCGCGGTGGTCGAATCGAGATTCCCGGCGAAATCAGCCTCCGTCGTCGCCTTCGGCGGCGAGGTCAGGTCTTTCTTGATCACGATGTCCTGGATCGGGGCTCCCGGCGGGATGTTGCCGTTGGTGTCGGCGAGCCGGCCCAGGATCACGCCGCCGGTCGATTTGTTGGAGAGCTTGCCGTCGGTGTCAAACGCCACGTTGCCGTCGCGCGTGTAGAGCGTCTTTCCCCCCTGGTCCACCATGAAGAACCCTGTCCCCTGGATAGCCATGTCGGACGTGAGTCCCGTCGACTGGAAGCTCCCCTGCGACGTGTCCATGTCGATCGACCCGATCGACATGCCGAGGCCGACCTGCAGGGGGTTGGTGCCGCCCAGGTTGGCCGACGGCTGTGACGCGTTCCGGAGTGTCTGGGAGAACATGTCTGTGAACTCCACGCGCCCCTTCTTGTACCCGATGGTGTTGACGTTGGCGATGTTGTTGCCGATGACGTCCATCATCACCTGGTTGTTCTGGAGACCGGAGACTCCCGCGAAGAGAGATGTGAGGAATGCCATTGTGCTACCCTCCTGTACGATTGAGTGAACATGTGGCCGGGCGTCTGTCGGTCGGCCCGGCCGGAGGGGCCTCTTCCCGCGCGCACGTGGCGCCGGGAAGGCCAGCCCGTCGTTGTTTAGTGTGCTGCTATTCTGCGATTACCGCGCTGTCGATATTGGTGAACACATTCTCCTTCATCTGCCCGGCGTCCATCGCCGTTACCACCGTCCGGTTCGGGACGTTGACGATGAACGCCATGTCGCGCAGCAGGACCAGCGAGTCCTTCCCCCCCTTGTCCCCCGCCTTTGCGACCGCCGCGCCGAGCGCGGCAACGTCGTCCGGCGAGAGCTGGATGTTGCGGGAGGCGATCCGGTCCTGCGCGTGCTTCGAGAACTTCAGGTCCTTCAGCTCTTTCTGCAGGATCGCGTCGAAGGCGCCGTCCCGCACCCCTCCCGGCGCGGGACGCTCCTTCAGCCCCTCGATCCCCCCCGCGGGGAGGAACGGGACCTGGACGCCGTTGATGACCGTGTCTGCCATGTGTGACTCCTACATGACCTCGAGTATGCTGGAAAGCGGGACTTCCTCCCCGTCGACCACGAAGACGGTACCGGTCGACTTGAAGCGGACGCCCGTCACGGTGCCGTAGAAGAAGGGAGTCGCCGTGAGCGCGTTTCCGCCCGCGTCGGTCGCCGTCACCTGGACCGTGTACGTGCCCGCCGCCGCCTGCGTGCCGGCGTCGGTCTTGCCATCCCATGCCACGTCGACGTCCCCCGCCGTGACGCCGGTCCCGTTGATCGTCCGGACGACGTTCCCGTTCTGGTCGACGATCTTCACCTGCGCGGCGACTGCCGCCGAGGGGAGCGTGTACCCGACGTTCATGGCGCCGCTGCCGCCGTACGCGAACGTGGAGCCGGTCGCGCGGACTTCCTTGCCGATCACGGTCGTCGAGAGCGCGTTGCTGATCGACTGGTTGAGAAGCTGGCTCGCGCTGATCGACGACTGGAGCGTCGTGTTGATGTTGTTCAGCTGCTCGACCGACGCGAACTGGGCGAGCTGCGAGGCGAACTGCGTGCCGTCCATGGGATTCATGGGGTCCTGGTTCTGCAGCTGCGAGATCAGGAGCTTCAGAAAATCATCCTGCCCCATGATGCTGCTGCCGGTCGACGTAGAGGCCGGGAACGTCGTGGGACCGATTCCTTCGATTGCTGCGGACATAGCGCATCCTCCCTACATGATCAATTCGATGGTATTGTACCCCAGGTCCTTCACCGCCTGCACCTGCTCATCCTCCCCCGGAGCAGCGCCGCGCCGGCCGCTCCTGCGGCCCGTGCGCTCCCCCCCGCTGCCTGCTCCTCCCTGCTGCGTCGACTGCTCGGGGACCATGACGTCGATCCTCTGCACTTCGATGCCGTGCTCCTGCAGGGCCTGGCGCAGCTGGGGCATGTGCGCCTCCAGCGCGGACTTCACGAGCTGCTGCGACACGTCGATCTGCGCGGCCATCTTCGAATCCTCGACATGGACGTGGAGCTGCACCTCGCCGAGCGACGGCGGCCTGAGCGTCATGCGCATCTCGGAGGCCGTCCCGTCGACCTGGAAGCTCAGGTTGCGGACAACCTGGTCGGCGATACGGCGCGAGAGTTCCTGCGGCAGCGTGGTGTAGGCGGCCGGAATCTCCTGCCTTGGAGCCGCGGGAGGGGCACTTTCCTGCCGCGTGACGACATCCCCCGCGGGTGTGATATACTGCGTCGCGTTCCTGACCGCAGGGGATGGAGCACTGGCACCGGCGCTCCCGGCGGGGGGTTGCTGCACGCGGGAAGCGTCGCCTGCGGAATCCTTCGCATTCTGTGTCGTCACCTGTGGGGCAGCCTGTGCCGTCTCTGTCGATTGCGGCGCGACAGGTTCGGGCCCCGGAGAAGCTGTCACGCGCTCCGTCTCCTGTAGAGGTCCGGGAGTCCTGGACGCGAGATCGCCTCCGGCCGGATTCTCCCCTGACGCCGCATCGGGTGCGATGGAGATCTCCCGAACAGCCTGCGTCTCATCGTCCGGGGCCGGATCTGCCGCATCTACGCGTCCGATCTTCGTGTCCCTCACTCCGCCCGATTCACCCTTCCGTGAAATACGAGGCGTGGCCGGGACATCCTCTCCCCGGGCTACCTCCTGGAGTGTTGGATTCGGCACTTCCGCAAAGCGGGCCGGCGCCGTGTGTTGAACCTGAGCAGTGACATTTTGCGGGCTCTGCGTGACTTCCGGTTTCGCCGGGAAGACATTCGCGGGAGCCGGAGACGTATTCGGCATCCCCTCCGTGACGGCGTCGAGCGCCAGCGCGAGTGTGAGCCCGGTCCCGATGCCCGGAAATGTCCCGACAGCCGCCTGCGATGAACCCGCGGAAGGAGGAGCCTGGTCCGGAGTTCCATCCGCCAGCCCCTGACCGGAGCCTGCGGGTTGACCGGACTTCGGTCCATCATCCATCCCCGGGGCGGCGAGCGGAAGAGGCTGCCCCGGTGCGGGGCTCTCTTCCATGAGAGACGCGATGAGATCTCCCCCTTGCGGGAGCAACGAACCCGGAGCGGCCGCCGACGGAGTTCCCGGATGTGCACCGGAATTCGACGCCGGGGCAACGTCCTGCTGATCGGCTGAACCGCCGGTTGCATCCGCCTCCGCCTGCGCTACAGTGACGACGGGCGCCGCAACCGGCGCGAACGCGCTGATAAGCGCCAGCTGGACCAGCGGGGTGACTTCGTCAGGCTCTTTCGCCGTGGATTTCTCACCGCCGGTCGATTCTTTTGCGGGGGTTCCCTCATCCGGCGCATCCTTCGCGGGGACCGGGAGACCGGCAAACCCCCCTGGAGCGGCCGGCGAGGAGGGGATTTCCTCCATGACCGATCCCCCGATGAATCCTCCGAGGATCTCCTGTATGAATGCGGCGAACGGATTTGCGGGCTGCGGCACGGTTCCCGCACCCGGCGCCCCGCTCGCCACCCGGGACCCGACAGGCCCCGGCAAACCCATGACGTTGCTCATTGCACCATCCTTATCATGCGGGCGGCACGGTCCGGATCGAGAGCGCTCAGGATCTTTGCCGCCTGGCGTTTCTTGACGGCAAGGAGAATCGCCTGAACTTCCCTGTCGTCAAGCCCTTTGAGTATGCGCACCGCCTGTTCCGCGGGCATGGATTCAATCATCTTCGCAAACGACTTTGACTGCTTCGCCCTGGCGCTATCCGGGGTCGTCTTCGTTGCCGCGGCGCTATCAACCCCTCCGGCCTGCGTCCCCTGGAGCCGGGCGATCGCGCTGTCCCGCTCCTGGACCGTCGCCTGCAGAACGCGGATGCTGTCGGCGAGGCGCGCCGCTTCGTCCTGCGGCTTCTCCACCGCGGCGGGGGGAACCGTGCCGGCCGGGGCGGGCTTCCCGGATGTGTCCGCTGCGGCGCGGGGTGCCGCGGCGGCGGTCGTGTCTTTTTTTGCGACGGCCGCGACAGGGCCGGGGGTGACGCCGAAGAGTCCCGGCTTCAGCCAGTAGAGCCCGAGGACGATCGCCAGCGCGGCCACGAGCGTCCCGGTCATCATCAACACGTATGGAATCACCGATTTCATCGCATCACTGCGCCGACGATATCCGCTGCGCGAGCACGTCGATCACGCGCTGCGCCTTCCTGTCGCTTTCCTTCGATTCCTCGTCGCGGCGCTTCTCCTCGATGTTCTCCAGCATCTGCTTCGATTTCGTCTTCTCGACCAGCTCTCCCCGCTTCGTTTCCTCCTGGTCGCTGATATTCTGCACCGTCTGCTCCTGCTGATTGATCTGCCGCGACAGGCTCTGCAGGAACGCCCGGCTGGTCTGCATGTCGCGCGCCCGGGCCGTCATCTTCCGGGCGGCGTCGGACATGGCGGAGGTTTTCTGGTCCTCCAGCTTGTCCAGCGCCCCCTGCTCCTCCTCTTTTTTGACCTTGATCTGCGCCAGCTCCTTCTGCGCGTTCTTGAGCTGGATGTCCTTGACGCGGATGACGGTCTGTAGCCGGGAAGGTCCGACCTGCATGCTGATCTCCTGTTATTGCGCCCCGGAGCGGGCGACCAGCTCCAGCAGCCGCGCGACGCTCCCGTTGAACTCCGCCCGCTCCGACGCATCCTGGCGGAGAAATTCCCTGATCGCATCCCAGTTTCTCAGGGCCCTGTCGATCCGGGGGTTACTCCCTTTCACGTACGCCCCGATGTTGATCAGGTCCTCCGATTCCCTGTACGTGGCCACCATGTCCAGGAAGTGGTGCACCGCCGCGCGGTGCGCAGGCTTCACGATCGCGGGCATGACGCGGCTCACGCTCTCCAGGGCGTCCACCGCGGGATACTGTCCCGCGGACGCCAGGCGCCGGGAAAGGACGATGTGCCCGTCCAGTATCGAGCGGACGGCATCCGCCACCGGCTCGGTCATGTCGTCCCCTTCCACGAGCACGGTATACATGCCCGTGATGCTCCCGGTGCGCGAGTTCCCGGCCCGCTCCAGCAGGCGCGGGAGCATCGCGAAGACGGACGGGGTGTACCCTTTCGTCGTCGGCGGCTCGCCGATCGCCAGTCCCACTTCCCTCTGCGCCATCGCCAGGCGCGTGACCGAATCCATCATGAGCATGACGTCCATGCCCGCGTCGCGGAAGTACTCCGCGATCGTCGTGGCCATGAACGCGGCCTTGAGCCGTATGAGCGAGGCCTGGTCGCTCGTGGCGACGACCACCACCGAGCGGCGAAGTCCCTCCGGACCCAGCTCGCGCTCCAGGAACTCCGAGACCTCCCTGCCCCGTTCCCCGACGAGCGCGATGACGTTGACGTCCGCGCTCGTGTTCCGGGCGATCATGCCGAGCGTCACGCTCTTGCCGACCCCGCTCCCGGCGAATATCCCCACCCTCTGTCCTTTCCCCAGCGTCAGGAGCGCGTCGATCGAGCGGATCCCCGTGGCGACCGCTTCGGAAATTCTCCGGCGGGTCAGGGGATTCGGCGGGGCGCTGTAAATGGAGCGCACCTCCTCGGTCACCACGGGTCCCTTCCCGTCCATCGGCCGGCCGAGCCCGTCGATCACGCGGCCCAGGAGCTCTTTCCCGACGTTCACGGAGAGGGAGCGCCCCGTCGCGATGATCTCGCTCCCGGGTCCGACGCGGGAGGCGTCCCCGAGGATCATCGAGAGGACGCGATTGCTGCGAAACCCGACCACCTCCGAGAGGCAGATGTCCTGCCCCTCGTGGGATTTGATCGTGCAGACATCCCCCAGCGCGCAGTTGGGGCCCACGGACTCGATAACGAGCCCGATCACCTGCTCCACCTTCCCGTTCACTTTCAGGAGGTCCACCTGGTTCAACCGGGTGAGATACGCCTCCAGCGTGCCGGAGGAGGACCTGGCGTCGTGGACGTCGACCGTGTCCGGTATCGCGCTCACTCTCCCTCTCCCACGATGCCCGAAATCCGCCCGAACAGCGCGTTCTCGACCTGCCGGAGCTGCGTCGTCCAGCGGGCGTCGACGTTCCCCGAGGCGCACTCGACGATGCAGCTCCCCGCCTCGACGGTCTCGTCCGCCTCCACGAGGAACTCCCGCACGGCCTCGGCCCCCGAAAGTATTTCGGGACGGTGGTCGCGGATCACCTGCTCGTCGCTCGGGTGGACGCGGAGGCGGACCGCATCGACCCCCACGACGCGCCGGAGCGCTTCCTGCACCTGCCGCACGCTCGTCCCGTCGCCGGCGGCGACCTCACGCTTGATGATCTTGCCCGCGACGGCGATCGCGAACCGGAACGCGTCGCGCTCGATCCGCTCGTACAGGTGCCAGAGCTGCCCCTGCATCGAGGAGAGGAGCGCATCGATGCGCCCCGCATGGGTCGCGGCGCGCTCGGCATACTCGCGGCGGATCCGGGCCTCCGCCTGCGCGAGGCCGTCGGCAAATCCCCTCTCGTACTCGCCGGCGCCGTCCGGGAGCACGTGCGGCGCCGCAGGGCGGAGATCGGGACGGACCACAACGGGTTCCTCACTCTTCGCCGGTCCGGCGGGCCGGGGGAGAGCCCCCGTGATCTGCGGCAGATCGTGCACGGGCGCCAGGGACCTCCGCACGCGCGCGGGAGGGGCGGCCGAGCGTATTTTGACGACGTTAGACAAAGACTTCCTCCGTGCCTCCCCGGCCCGCGATCACGATCTCTCCCTGGTCCTCGAGCTGCTTGACGATGTCGACGATGCGCGTCTGGGCGGCTTCCACTTCCTTGAGGCGGACCGGGCCCATGTACTGGAGCTCCTCCTTGAGGAGATCGCGCGCGCGTTCCGACATGTTCTGGAGGATCTTGTCCTTCAGCTTGTCGTCGCAGACCTTGAGCGAGAGCGCGAGCTCCTTCTTGTCGACCTCCCGCAGGATGCGCTGGATGCCGCGGTCGTCGACGAACATCAGGTCGTCGAACATGAACATCAGCCGCTTGATCTCCATCGCGAGCTGGGAGTCCTGCTGCTCGATCGTCTCCAGTATCGTCTTGGCGGTGGCGTTGTTGCACTTGTTGAGCACGGTCGCGACGGCCTTCGCGCCCCCCATCAGCGAGAGGCTCTGGCTGATCTCGTTCTGCGCGATCTCTTCCACGACGTCCTCCACCTCCTTCAGGAGGGCCGGCGAGACCTTGCCCAGCGTCGCCATCCGGTAGGAGACGTTGTTGCGCAGCTCCTCGGGGAACTCGGTCAGCACCTGTGCGGTCTGGTCGGGCGTCAGGTTCGACAGGATCAGCGCGATCGTCTGGGGGTGCTCCTTCTGGAGGAAGCTCGCAAGCTGCCCCCCGTCCGCCTTCTTGAGGGCGCCGAAGCCCTTCACGTGCGTGAGGGCCTTGACCTTGTCGAGCACGTCGGCGGCCTTGGCGAACCCGAGCGAGCTTTCCAGGAGCTTCTGGGCGTAGTCGAGCCCCCCCTGGATCACGTATTCCTGCGCGGTGATCAGCTGGTGGAACTCGCCGAGCACCATGTCGATCACGTTGGAGGAGACCCCTTTCACGTTCGTGATCTCGACCGTCAGGGCCTCGATCTCATCCTGCGAGAACTGCCGCATCAGCTTCGTGGCGGTCTCCACGTCGAGCGACAACATGAGGAGCGCCGCCTTTTGCCGGGAGGAGAGCCGTTCCGCCGATTGTGGTCCCTGCTGTGCCATGCCTGATATCCCGTCCTGGTGCCCGAAAGCCTATTCTTCCGCGAGCCAGACCTTCATCAGCCGCGAGGTCTCGCCCGGTTTGTCCTGTATGTACTCCGTGA
>DATJAS010000081.1:0-10517 GCA_035516035.1 Bacteroidota bacterium
CGGCACGACCTGGAGCGTCGCTTCGAGGACCGAGGCCATTGCGACGAGGTTTCCCCTCTCCATGTAGAATCTGGCCAGCGCGAGCTGCGGCTGGATGTCGAGGGGCATCTGGCTGATGATCGTCCGGAACTCCCTTTCCTCAGCGTCCCGGTCACCTGCCCGTCGGTAGTAGGCCAGCGCCGCCTCGTGCGCCTGTTCCCATGTCCAGCGTGAACGGGTCACATGCTCGACGATCTGCCCGAGCGTGTCCGCGGGGCTCACCGCAGGAACGACGGGGACTCCTTCCCTGAACGGCCAGGCCGATGTCAGGATCGCGACTTTCCTTTCGGCGATCCTCTCGTCCAGGGGGGTGATCGGCCGCTGATCCCAGAGCTTCTCATCCGGGGTCGTGTCACGCGCACGCCAGGAGTCGCCCGCGGCGATCAGGCCTGTCCCTTCCATCGCGTGCGCATAGGCCTTCGCCATCAGGAACGCTCCGCGCGCCGTGGGGTGGAGATGCTCGAAGATCAGCTCGGTCCCGACGATCGAATCCGCCGATGCGCCCGCGAAGAGGGCCTCCATGTCCACGACGGCGACGTCGGGGGGGCGCGCCGCTTCGCGGATCGCATCGTTGAAATCGGTGCTTGCACGGAACCGGAGCTGATCGAGGTCGCGCGCGCGGATATACTCCGCCCTGGCGCCGCTTTTGTCGCCGGTCCCGTCGAGGCACCGGGCGAGCGCGTACGCGGCGTCCCCCCTCAGCGAGTCTATTGCGAGCGCCCCCCGGAGCGGCCCTATTCCCCGGCCGGGGTCGCGTGCGTCCAGGGCGTTGAGCCCGGCCTCAAGCGACGCATTGAACGAGGCGACCTCGGGGGGCGTGAGTCCGGTGCGGGGGATTGACACGAACGGATGGATTGTCCGGACATTGGAGACCTGCGTCCCCAGTATGAGGGGGACGCCCCGCGCGGCGCAGAGCGCGGCGGTCGCGCGGATGTTCTCCCGGAACGTCCCGAGCGCCTCCGCGTAACGGCGTCCCCGGTACGGGATGTACTCTCCCCGGGAGAGCCTCTCCATCATCGTCCCCCGGTCTTCTCCGGTGGCGCCCGGCGAAAGCGCGCGCCTGATCCCGGCGTAGCAATCGCGCACCAGCACGTACGTGCGGAACCGGAGCAGCCCAAGCGAGAGCTCCGTGAGCGCCCTGAAACCCGTTGGCGACTCGCGGGAGGCGACGCCGAGTGCGCCGTAAAACTCGTTGTGACCGTCGTAGACGATGATCAGGTCCGCGCCGGCCTCCGTCACCTCGCGCGTGAAGTCCAGCACGGTGAAGCTGTTGGTCGCCGTGAGACCGCAATTGATGACCTCGATCTTCCGGTCGGGGAAGAGCGCGTGCAGGCGCGTGCGGAGAAACGCGGAGAACGCCCCGTTGAACCAGTACGGGTACCCCGCCGTCGTGGAACCCCCGAGGCAGAATATCCTGAACGTCCCCGGGGCCTTGACGAGCGGGAACGCATCCGACGACGTCGCCGGAGAGAACTCTGTCCCCGGGAAATAGCGCTGGCCGACCGCCGGGTTCATGATCAGGTACGTGTTTCCGCCGACCACGATCCGCGTGAAGAGGGAGAGATCGGGCCCGTAGTGCGCAAGCCGGAGGATGATCTCGCACAGGAGGACGAGCGCGACGGGGAACGCCGGCATGAGGAGCGTGAAGACGAGGCGCTTCAGTCCGGTCGGCGGGGGAGCTTTGCGGTGTGGGGACATGCACCAATATAAAATCTTCGGCGGCGGAATGAAAGCGGGAATCTATCTTCCATGGAAGATGAAAACCCCGGGACGAGATTGCTTCGTGGCGCCAAGGGCGCCACGAAGCACTCCATTGCATTTCCTTCGACGAATCAGTATCATGTCATACCCAGCCTTGTGTGCTCCCCCTGTCATCCCCGATCATGCAAATGTGCACCGGAAAATTGTTGACAACACGTGTTTGTCGAATGACGCTGATTGCAGCACTCACGCTCCTGACCGGTAATGAGACGCTCACGGCGCAGAGTGCGCATGGCGCGGGTGCCCCCTCGTGGGTCCGCGATGCGGTGTTCTACCAGATCTTCCCGGAGCGCTTCGCGAACGGGGACACGGCAAACGATCCCGCGGGCACGGAGCGGTGGGGGGGAACGCCGACGCCGGGAAATTTCTTCGGCGGGGACCTCCGCGGGATCATCGGCCGACTGGACTACATCGCCTCGCTCGGCGTCAACGCGATCTACCTGAACCCGATCTTTGCCTCCCCGAGCAACCACAAGTACAACACCGCGGACTACATGAGGATCGATCCCGCGTTCGGCGATGAGAGGACGTTCCGCGAGCTTGTCGATTCGTGCCATGCGCGGGGGATCCGGATTATCCTGGACGGCGTGTTCAACCACACGGGCGTGGACTTCTTCGCGTTTGCGGACCTGAAGAACAACGGCGCCGGCTCGAAATACAGGGACTGGTACAACGTCCGGAGTTTCCCCGTGGGACCGCCGGAGAAGCCCAACTACGAATGCTGGTGGGGAATCGGGACGCTCCCCAAGCTCATGACCGGGAACCCCGCCGTGCGCCGCTACCTCTTCGACGTCACGCGCCACTGGCTGGAAGCGGGCGCCGACGGGTGGCGGCTCGACGTTCCGAACGAGATCCCCCACGAATTCTGGAAAGAATGGAGAACCGTCGTCAGGCGAGTGAAGGGGGATGCCTACATCCTGGGGGAAATCTGGGACGACGGGAGCCCCTGGCTCGGCGGGGACGAATTCGACGCGGTGATGAACTACCGTTTCCGCTCATCCTGCATCGATTTCTTCGCCGCGGGGAGGTCGACGGTTGGCGCGTTCGATTCCTCGCTCGCGCGTGTGCGGGCCGACTACGGCGACGGCCCGACGTTCAGCCAGTTTAACCTGCTCGGGAGCCACGACACGGAGCGGTTCCTCACGCTCTGCAGCGGGGATGTCTCGCTCTGGAAGCTCGCCCTCCTCTTTCAGATGACGTACCCCGGCGCCCCATCGCTCTACTACGGCGACGAAGTCGGGATGACGGGGGGGAAGGACCCGGCGTGCCGGGGGACAATGGTCTGGGATCCCGCGCGGCAGAATGGAGGCATGCTTGCCTATACCCGTGAGGTGATTGCGCTCCGGCGCGGCCACGAGGTCCTCCGGCGCGGCTCGTTTGCTCCCGTGATCATCGACGACGCGGCACGCCTCTACGCGTACGCCCGGGAGTCTGCGGAGCACGCGGCACTCGTCGTCATCAACAGGTCCGGCACCGCAGCGTCGGTGAACATCTCGCGGAAGGGCGTCCCGCGTGTCGGCGCCTGGCGCGTGATCTGGCCGCAGGGAGCGGTCATAACGGGGGACACGGTGAACGTCCCCCCTGTTTCGGGAGTGGTCCTGGAAGGAGAGAAATAGCGTGAAGAATGCGACCATCGTTCTCGTTGTCGCCGCGCTCGCGGCGGCCTGGGCGCCCGTCCGCGCGGCGGACAGCGTCGATGTGACGTTCCGGTACGCGAACCCGCCGGCGAGCCCCCCCTACCTCGTCGGCGATTTCGAAGGGTGGAACAACGCCACCGACCTGATGACGGGAATCGGGGGAAACGTCTGGACGAAGACTGTCCGACTGGCGCTCGGCGGAAATCCCACCGGGACGCTCCCCGGGACGTGGCAGTACAAGTTCTACTATCCGGGAGCGTCCACCTGGCCCAACGATCCGCTCAACCACCATGTGAATGCGGCGGATAACGGCAACACCTTCATCTACGCAAAGGACCCGACGATCTACCAGGTGCTCCCCAACCAGCGGCAGTCTGTCCAGACGACAGCGACGCCGGTCCTCTCCGCGTACCTTTTCCCGAAGGTGGGGACCTCGATCGACACGTCGTCGCTCCGGTTCGTCGTCGACGGGACGACGTACGCGGTCCCCGGCGGCGATTTCGATCCCGGCTCCGGCCTTGTTGCGTACACGCCTCCCGTCCCGCTCGCCAACGGCGCGCACACGATGATCATACGCGCCTCGAGCATGGCTGGTGGATCGAACGCCGACACGGTCTCATTCTACACGCAGAGCGGCTACGTGGTCATCACCAACAGCGGCGGGTTCGGCACGCTCACCAGCTCGCGGACGCTCTACGGTATCGTGCAGGGGAGCGGCGTCACGCAGGCGCGGATCGTGCGCAACGGGACGGATACGACGCTCGCCGCCGTGACATCGGGCAAGTTCACCGCGACCGTCGCGCTTCTGCCGGGGCTGAACACGTTCGTCGCGTTCGCCGATTCCGCGGGCGCCCAGGTGGCTTCGCCCCCCGTATCGTTTACGCGCATCGTCAGCCACAGGCCGAACGCGCTCATCACGTTCCTGGACCACACGCAGATCGATCTCCAGGCGACGTACAGTACATCCCCCGATTCGGGACGGACGCTCTCGTTCATCTGGGGGGAGGATCCATCGAACCCGGCGGCCATCGGCGGGATCAACGGCAGTACCTCTCCGGTCATCACTATTGCCCGACCGACCGTACAGGGAGAGTATTACTTCTCGCTCATTGCCACAGACTCCAGCGGCAACAGCGACACCACGCGGAATTTCTTCACGCTGGGACCGACGCCCCCGGCGGTCGGGGCCTCATTTGCCACAGTGCCCGCCTGGGTAAAGGGGGGGCGGATGTACTGCATGTTCTTCAAGATGCACACGCCCGCGGGGACGATCAACGCGGCGCTCCCCGACCTGAACCGGATCGCGGCCATGGGCTACAATATCATCTGGGTCCTCCCCGTGATGAAGAACCGTGACCCGATCAACAACGGCCCCGGCCCCGGGTACGAAATCGTCGATTTTTACACGGTGGCCCCGGAATACGGTACGAACCAGGACATGAAGAACTTCATCGCCGCCGCCCACGCGCTCGGGATGAAGGTCATCCTGGACATCACGCCGAACCATACGAGCTCATCGCATCCCTTCGTCCTGGATGCCCGGACGTTCGCTCAATCGTCGCGGTACTGGACGTACTACCAGCACCAGATCATGGGGAGCGGGAACCTCTCGCAGGTGATGACCGCGGACGGGTTCGTCTATTATAATGGGTTCAGCGACGCGCTCCTCAACTACAACTGGGCCGATCCGGATGCGCGCGCGTACATGATCGGCGTGTACAAATACTGGGTCAATGCGATAGGCGCCGACGGGTTCCGGTTCGACGTCTACTGGGGCCCTCACTCGCGCGCGAACAACGGCGCGGGCGCGGAGACGGAGATGGGGGACCCCGTGCGCTCCGCGCTCAAGCACATCCGGCCCGACATCAACCTGCTGGGGGAGACGGCGGGCACGGGGGTGGGGACGGAGGTGAACTACGCCGACCAGGGGGGAGGGCTGGACGAAGGATACGACTGGAACCTGATGGGGACCGTGGAATCGAACATCTGGGCCGTTGATGCGGCCACGCGCGTCAACTCGATCGACGCGAGCCTGAGGAACGGGAGCTCTTCCGCGGCCATGGGGTACGTCCCCGGACCGAATGCCTCGTTCCTCCGGTTCCTGGAGAACCAGGACCAGGACAGGATCGCGTACCTGTATGCGACCGGGGCTCCCGATGCGGCGACGGCCCGCGCCCGGACGATGCCCGTGGCCACGGCGGTCAACCTGGCAGTGGGCCTCCCGCAGGTGTACGCGGGGCAGGAAGTGGGACGGGGCCCGGGCATCAGCGATTTTGACACGCGCCGCCGCGGCGTCATCGACTGGAGCGACCCGGCCGGAGCGATCCTCATGCCCCACTACCAGAAGCTCGCGCAGATCAGGAAACAGTACCCCTGCTTCACGACGCAGTCGATGGTCCGGCTGGGCACGGACGTCCCCGGCGTCTACGCCTACGCGCGCCCTTCCTTTGCCGGGCCCAACGGTGTCGTGGTCGCGAACATCGACGGCTCGGCGCACACCGCGCACGTGATCCTCGCGACGTCCGGCTCGCCGGCTCCGCTCTACGGCTACAGTGACGGCACGCCCTACACGGCGAGCGATCTGTACAACGGGACGACGCAGGGGGTCACATTCAGCGGCGGGATCGATACGCTCACGGTCACGCTCCCCGCGTTCGGCTCGGCCGTGTTCGTGATCGACAATGTCGCGCACACGCTCCTCCTCCCGTCACTCACGTCGGTCAGCGGCGGCACGTCCACGGCTGCGCCGCGCGCATACGCGCTCCAGCAAAACTACCCGAATCCCTTCAACCCCGCCACCACGATCACCTGGACGCTCGCCGCGTCGTCCGACGTGGACCTCCGGGTGTACGACGTCCTGGGACGGGAGGTTGCGACGCTCGCACGCGGCATGCACGCGCCGGGGACATACACCGCGGTGTTCGACGCGTCGCGCTGCGCGAGCGGCATCTATTTCTACCGCCTCAGGGCGGGAACATTCGTCAGCACGAAGAAGATGATACTGGCCAGGTGACCCCTTCAGCGGATCGGAGCCCATGAACACACCAGCACACCCCCAGGCACTCGCCGCACTCGAGGAGGCTCTCCTTCGCACGCAGCGTTCGCGCCCGCGCGGAGCGTCACGCTACCGCGTTCCGGCGCTCTGGCGTTCCCCGCAGGGGCGCGGCGCCGCTTCCGACGTCGATCCGTTCGACTACTACATCGAATCCGTCCGCACGGCGATGAGCTTCGCGCCGCCGGAGCGGGGGAGCTCTGCCGGCGCCGGAGAATGGACGCGCGAGGCCGTGATCTACAACATGTTCGTCCGCACGACCTGCGCGTTCGACCATGACGGCAACGGGACGCTCGATCTCCCGCTGAATGCAGCCGGGTTTCGGGAGACGGGGACGTTCCTGAAGGCGATCGCCATGCTCCCGTACATCAGGCGCCTGGGAGCGAACACGGTGCATCTCCTCCCGATCACATCGATCGGGCAGGACGGCAACAAGGGGACGCTGGGCTCGCCGTACGCGATCCGCAACCCCTACGAGATCGACGAGGCCCTCGCCGAGCCTCTCTTCGGCCTAGACGCGAAAACGGAATTCCGCGCGTTCGTGGAAGCCGCCCACCTCACGGGGATCAGGGTCGTGGTGGAGTTTGTCTTCCGCACCGCGGCGAAAGACGCCGACTGGGTGAAGGAGCACCCGGAGTGGATGTACTGGATCAGGGAGTCCATCCAGATGCGGGATCCCGCGCACCCCGACGAGTCGCGGTACGGCTCCCCGCTCTTCACGCCCGAGGAGCTGGAGCAGATCCACCGCGACGTGAAGGAGGGGCGCCTGGGCAACCTCATCCCGCCCCACGAAGTCTACCGCCATTTCTTCACGCAGCCCCCCGATTCCCCCGCCGTGGCAAAGGAGGGGGGACGGTACCTGGGACGGCTCGCCGACGGGACGCGCGTGCGCATCCCCGGCGCATTCGCCGACTGGCCGCCGGACGACAACCAGCCCCCGTGGGGGGACGTCACGTATCTCCGGATGTACACGCACCCCGCGTTCAACTACATCGGGTACAATACGATCCGGATGTACGACACGCGCCTGACGGGCCCGGAACACGTCAACCGCCCCCTCTGGGACAGGATCGTCGGGATCGTCCCGTATTACCAGGACCAGTTCGGCATCGACGGCGTCATGATCGACATGGGGCACGCCCTCCCCATGAGCCTCAAAGAGGAGATGGTGAGGGCCGCGCGGACGAAGAACCCGGACTTCGCGTTCTGGGACGAAAACTTCGCCATCACGCAGCGGAGCAGGGAGGAAGGGTACAACGCGGTGTTCGGCTATCTCTGGGTGGACGAGCATCACCCGGAGAAGATGGCGCGGTTCTACGAGCGCCTGGCCACGGAGGGGTTCCCCATCCCGTTTTTCGCGACGCCGGAAAACCACAACACTCCCCGCGCCGCTTCCCGCCCCGGGGGTCCCGCCTACGCGCGGTGGGCGATGGTGATGAACGCATTCATCCCGGCGGTCCCGTTCATCCACTCGGGGTACGAGCTTGCCGAAACGTACCCGATCAATACGGGGCTCGATTTCACGGTGGAACAGATCCGCTCACTCCCGTCGGAACGCCTGCCGCTCTTCAGCGAATACGCCTATGACTGGCTGAGCACGCGCGAATTCACGCCGCTCATCACGCGCGTGCTGGCGCTGCGCGACCGGTACCGCGCGCTCGTGGTGGACCGCTCCCCCGGGACGTTTCGCGTCCTCCGTCCGGACGCCCCGTCCGTCCTTGCCTACGCGCGCGTCGGCGCGCAGGGAACGCCCCGCCTCGCCGTGGCGGGGAACGCCGATTTCCACGCCCCGGCCGCGCTGCGCCTCTCACTCGGCGCGCGCGCAGAGAGCCTCACGGAGCTGCTCGGAGGTGGGACGCTGCAGGTGAAGGAGGGAGTGCTCGAGGCGACGCTCGGACCGGGGGAGTGCCTCATCGTCGAATACTGAAGCTCCCATGCGCACACTGCAGAAGAACCTGACGAACGGATTCTACGCGCTCATCAGCCTCCCCTCCACGGCGATGGGCTTCGCCCTCTCCATCCAGATCTCCGCGCTGAGCTGGATCCTCACGACGCAGTACCACCTCGACATCCACCAGGTCGGCATTGTCTGGGCCGCGGGGCCCCTGGCCGGCATATTCGGACAGGTGATCGTCGGGCTCATCAGCGACAGGGTCTGGTTCTGGGGAGGCAGGCGGCGCCCCTTTATCGTCGTCGGCGGGATCCTCGCGGCGCTCATGCTCTTCGCCCTCCCGAACATCCGCGAAGTCGCCGGCGCGGTCGGCGTCGCAAATCTCCTGGTGGTGGCCACCGCCATCGCGCTCACGCTCGACCTGGCGATCAACATCAGCTTCAACCCGACACGGTCCATCATCGCGGACGTCACGCCCGAGGGAACGCCCCGGACGAAGGGGTACACCTGGATGCAGACGATCTCAGGATTCTTCGGGGTTACGGCGTACGTGGTGGGGGCGGTCTTCGGCAACTTCGCGCTCATTTACGCCGGCGTCTTCCTGGTGCTGGCGTTCTCGGTGATTCCCGTGTTCTTCATCAGCGAGCCCCGTGAGCTTGCGGCGGCGGGTCCGGGAGTGACGGCGCCCGCCACGCGCACGGAGTGGGGACAGCTTTGGCGCATCTTCGGCGCCCACGCGTTCTCCTGGATCGGCGTGCAGACGATGTTCGTCTACATCATCGCGTTCATCCAGCAGAAGATGGCGCTCCCCGCGTCCGCGGAGGAGGGCGCGCGCGCGGCGGGGCAGATCATCTCCGTGTCGTTCGCCGTCCTGAACACGGTCGGTTTCATACTCCCCGCCCCCGTCCTGGAGCCGCTCGCCGTCCGGTTCACGCGCGTCCGCGTCCACGCGTGCGCGCTGGCGATCATGGCGCTGGGATACTTCGGCATCGTCGCGGCGGGTTCGTCGGTTGCGGCCCTCTACGTGCTGATGGGCGTGCTCGGGATCGGCTGGGCCTCCGTGGTCTCGCTCCCCTTCGCCATCATGACGGAGAAGATCGACAAGTCGCGGACCGGGTTTTTCATGGGCATATTCAACCTGTCGGTCGTTCTCCCGCAGCTCTTCGTCAGCCTGGTGCTCGGCACCGTCATTCAGCACGCGGCCGACACGAACGTGATATTCCTCATCAGCGGGTGCTCACTGGCGCTCTCCGCGCTCGGCTGGCTCCTGGTCAGGGAGGGGAGGGACTGATGAACAGGCCGACGCTCTCCCTGGCGCAGATCTGGAACATGAATTTCGGATTTTTCGGGATCCAGTTCGGCTGGGGGCTCCAGATGGCGAACATGAGCGCGATCTACCAGTACCTGGGAGCGAAGGAGGAGAATATCGCCTGGCTCTGGATCGCGGCACCGCTGACGGGCCTGATCGTGCAGCCGATCGTGGGGTATGCGAGCGACAGGACATGGACGCGTCTGGGGCGAAGGCGCCCTTATTTCCTGACGGGAGCGCTCCTTTCGACGCTGGCCCTCCTGGCGATGCCGAACGCGTCAGCCGTCTGGATGGCCGCGGGTCTCCTCTGGATCCTCGATGCGAGCATCAACATCACGATGGAGCCGTTCCGCGCCTTCGTGGGAGACATGCTTCCCCCCCCGCAGAGGAAAACCGGGTTCGCGATGCAGAGCCTCCTGATCGGCCTGGGCGCCGTGCTCTCGTCGGCGCTTCCCTGGGTGCTGACAAACGTGCTCGGCGTCGCGGGCCCGGGGGAAGGGACGCTCATCCCCCGGACCGTCCACATGGCGTTCACGATCGGCTCTGCGGTCTTCGCGCTCGCCGTCCTGTACACGATCGTGACCACGCGGGAATACCCGCCGGACGATCCTGAAGGGTTCCGGGCCATGAAGGCCGCCCCCGGCGGGACGGCACGCGCCCTTCGCGACATACTGCACGGGATCCGCTCGATGCCGGCAGCCATGCGCCAGCTCGCCCTTGTGCAGTTCTTCACCTGGTTCGCCCTCTTCTGCATGTGGATTTATTTTGTTCCCGCGGTCGCGACATCCGTCTTCGGGGGGGAGCCGGGCACTGCCGCCTACCAGCGGG
>DATJAS010000082.1:0-48083 GCA_035516035.1 Bacteroidota bacterium
TGTAGCGGGGACAGGACTTGAACCTGCAACCTTCGGGTTATGAGCCCGACGAGCTACCAATTGCTCCACCCCGCGATCGGTTATAAATATACACAACGGGGCGCTGGAAGTCAAGTCCGGGCAAAGAGGGCAACGTCATCCCTTTTCAGAGCCAACCCTTTGTCCTGTACCACTCTACCGTGTTCCGGATGCCGGCTTCCAGCGAGATCTCCTGGGTGTACCCGAAATCCCGCCTTGCCTTCCCCGAATCGCATGTCCAGTTGTCCTGAACCATGTCGCGGGCTTTTTCGAAATTGATCAGGACAGGCTTACTGCTGAACTTTCCGAAGAGTTCGGCGAATGCCGCGATGGTATAAACACCGGCTTCCGGGACGCGGATCCTGAGGGCCTTCTTCCCGAGCACGGCCCGCGTGACCTCGCCGATCTCCTTCCACCCGTACACCTTGCCGCTCGAAATGAAGTACGTCTGTGCCCTTGCCTTCTCGCTTTCCGCGGCCAGGACAAATCCCCTGACCAGATCTCCGACGTGAACGAGGCTGACGTACTTCTCCTTCATCCCCACCATCGGCTGAAGGCCCTTGCTCATCGTGTTGAAGAACTCGAAGACATCCTTGTCCCTCGGACCGTACACGGCAGGGGGGCGCACGATCGTGATGGCAAACCTGTCGGCGGATGCGACGCACGCTTCTTCCGCCCTGAGCTTGCTCCTGCCGTACGTCGTGATCGGGTGCGGGGCGGCGTCCTCAGTGATGGGTGTGCGATCCGGACTCGGCCCGGCGGCTGCCTGGCTGCTGATATGGACAAATCTCTTCAGTCCGCTGTTCGCGGCGGCGACAGCATCGAGGATGTTCTTCGTGCCTTCCGAGTTTCCCCGGTAATATCCTTCCTGTGTCCTGGCCTTTGTGACGCCCGCCGAGTGGAACACGTAGTCGACGCCGGTCACGGCGCGCCGCAGTGCGTCTGTGTCGAAGAGATCTCCGTAAACGTACTCGATCGGCAGACCCGAGAGCCAGACTGTGTCGCTGGTTTTGCGGAGGAGGACCCGGACGGCGTAGTTTTTCTTCAGAAGGAGCTCGACCAGGTGGCTGCCGATGAACCCGGTTGCTCCCGTCACAAGAGCGACCACGTGATGATGTCCCGGAGATGGGGGAGGGTCGGGATTGACTTTATAGACCTCTTCAAGTATATTTAATAAATGTCATTTAAGCAATCCTGCACACAGTGCTGACATCCCCCGGAAGCACCACTTCTTCACGCAGTGATCGCGCTGCAGATTCTGACCACCCAAGCGAGGAAAATTCGAAAGTGACCCAGGCTACCAAGACAACCGTCGATTTGTTTCAGAAGTGCTGGTCGTTTACGCGGGCTGACGAGATCAAGGAACTCGGCTACTACCCCTACTTTCGCCCTATCGAAGAGAACGAGGGGCCGGTCGTGATGATCGAGGGGCGGAAGATCATCATGGCGGGTTCCAACAATTATCTCGGCCTGACCGCAGACCCGCGCGTCAAAAAAGCCGCTGTTGCGGCGATAGACAAGTATGGGACGGGCTGCTCCGGTTCACGGTACCTCACGGGAACACTCGACCTCCACATCCGCCTCGAGGAGCGTCTCGCCTCGTTTTACAACAAGGAGGCGTGCCTCCTCTATAGTACAGGCTACCAGACGGCGCAGGGGATCATCCCGACCCTGGTAACGAAGGGGGAATACGTCGTCAGCGACAGGGACAACCACGCCTGCATCGTGGCGGGGAACCTGATGGCGAAGGGGGCGTTTGCGGAGTTTGTACGTTACAAGCACAACGACATGGAGGACTTGGACCGCGTCCTGTCGAAGCTGCCGCCGGACGCGCCCAAACTCGTCGTGAGCGACGGCGTCTTCAGCACGTCGGGGACGATCGTCGATCTTCCCGAGCTTGTCAAGGCGGCGAAGGCCCACAATGCCCGCGTGCTCATCGACGACGCGCACGCCACGGGCGTGATCGGCAAGGGGGGGCGCGGGACCGCGAGCTACTTCGGGCTCGAAGATGAAGTGGACCTCACCATGGGGACATTCAGCAAGACGTTCGCCTCACTGGGAGGGTTCGTCGTCGGAGAACGGGCAGTGATCAACTGGCTCAAGCACACCGCCCCGGCCCTGATATTCAGCGCCAGCCCGACGCCTGCATCAGTTGCCGCCGCTCTCACCGCCCTCGACATCCTGGAAGCGGAGCCCTGGCGGATTGACCGCCTCGTGGGCAACGCACGGAAAATGCGCGAGGGGTTCAAGAAGATGGGATTCCGGGTTATCGACGGCCAGACGGGGATCGTCCCGGTGATCATCGGAGACGACACGAACACGTTCATTTTCTGGCGAGCGCTCTTCGATGCCGGCGTGTTCGTCAACGCGTTCATCAGCCCGGGCGTGCCGAACGGGATGCAGATGCTGCGCACGAGTTATATGGCCACGCATGAGGAGAAGCACCTCGACAGGATCCTGGAGGTGTTCGGAGAGATCGGCCGAAAACTCGAAGTCATCCACTGATAACAGAAAGGCTGCCTGACGTCGATGAATTCGATTACTGTCCGCCCCGTTGTCTCGAAGTCCGACGAGAAGAAGTTCATCAAGTTCCAGTGGGTACCGTACGAGGGGAACGAGTACTGGGTGCCGCCGATGCTGATGGACAGGCGGAAGCTGATCGACAGGAAGGGGAACCCGTTCTACAAGCACGCCGCGATGGAGCTCTTCCTGGCGGAGCGGGACGGCGAGGTGGTGGGGAGGATTGGTGCGATCGTCAATGACAACCATAATAAAGAGCATAACGAGAACATCGGCTTTTTCGGGTTTTTTGAGTCGGTCGACGACCAGGAAGTCTCGCGGGCGCTCTTCGACGCGGCCCGGAAGTGGCTGAAGGAGAAGGGGGTCACCGCGATGCGCGGACCCGCGAGCCCGTCGGTCAACGACGAGTACGGCCTTCTGATCCAGGGATTCGACAGGGTCCCCGCGGTCCTTATGACGTACAACCCCGCGTATTACCAGAAACTTGTGGAGGCATACGGGTTCACGAAGGCGAAGGACCTGTACGCCTATTACATCCACAAGGACAAGGTTTTTAACGAGAAATTCCGCCGTATCGCGGATACCGTTCTCAAGCGCTCGAGCCTCAAGATCCGCCAGCTCGACATGAAGCGGTTCGATGAAGAAGTGGCGCTCATCCGTGATCTCTACAGCAAGGGGTGGCAGAAGAACTGGGGCGAAGTGCCGATGACGGAGGAGGAATTCAACTACGTCGCGAAAGACCTGAAGGCCGTGGTCGATTCCCGGCTGGTGATCATTGCGGAATCGAACGGCAAGCCGGTCGGCTTCGGAATGACGCTGCCGGATCTCAACCAGGTGCTGATCAACAATAAGCACGGCTGGCTGATCCCCGGCATCGTCCGCCTCCTGACGCAGAAAAAGAAGATCGACAGGGTCAGGATCGTCATCCTGGGCGTGATGCCGGAATACGCAAACACGGGAATCGGCGCGGCGCTGTTTTACGAGACAGGCCGGCGGTGTGTGGAGAGCGGCTACCCGCACGGGGAGGCCAGCTGGGTGAACGAAGACAACCTGATGATGAACCGCGGCGCGGAGTTGATGCAGGGAGTGGTTGACAAGACGTACCGGATCTACCAGATGCCGGTCTGAGCGGGACGCAGAGTGAACAGGGAAGGACCAGGCGGGGCCATGGCGGTCAAGAAGGTCGAGAAGATCTGGATGAACGGGAAGCTCGTCAACTGGGACGACGCGCGTATCCATGTCCTCTCGCATGTGGTCCATTACGGTTCGAGCTGGTTCGAGGGCATCCGTTGCTACGAAACGGCCAGGGGGTCTGCGATCTTCCGCCTCGACCGGCACCTCCGCCGGCTCTTCGATTCAGTCAGGATTTACAGGACGGAGATCCCCTTCACGGTTGAGCAGATCGAGAAGGCTGTTCTCGACACGATCCGCGCGAACAAGATGCGCGCATGCTATATCCGCCCGCTCGTTTATCGCGGCTACGGTGACGTGGGTGTGAATCCCCTCACCTGCCCCGTGGAGGTGAGCATTGCAGTCTGGGAGTGGGGCACGTATCTCGGACCGGAGGCGCTGAACGAAGGCATCGACGTGTGCGTCTCCACATGGAACCGTCCCGCCCCGAACACGCACCCGGCCATGTCAAAGGCTGCGGGGAACTACGCCCTTTCGCAGCTCATGAAAATCGAGGCGATCGAGGCCGGGTTCAAGGAGGCAATCGCACTCGACGTGAACGGGCACGTGAGCGAGGGAACCGGCGAAAACGTCTTTGCCGTCAAGGACGGCACGATCTACACGCCGGCGCTTTCGTCGTCGCTCCTCCCGGGAGTGACGCGCGCCTCCGTGATCGAGCTGGCACGGGAGGGGGGATACCGGGTGGAGGAAACCAGCCTCCCCCGGGAGATGCTGTACGTTGCCGATGAGCTCTTCTTCACCGGGACCGCCGCGGAGGTGACGCCCATCCGATCCGTGGACAGGGTGAAGGTCGCCGACGGAACGCCGGGGCCGGTCACGCAGACAATGCAGAAAACGTTCTTCGAAATCGTCAAGCACGCGAACGATCCTCACCACTGGCTGAAATTCGTGTACAACGACTGACAGTCGTCCCCGGGTTCACAGCCAGCTCATCTCACCGGGAGGTGCGTCATGAAAAAGAGATCCTCGCCGAAACGGAAGGGACCCGCGAAGAGCGCGCGGCGCCCGCGGGCGCGGAAATCCGGCGCACAGGCGCAGGCGGCCTTCGGCATTTCCTCGATCCTGGTTCCCATCGATTTCTCCATCCACTCCAAGAACGCCCTCAAGTACGCCGTCCCCATCGCGGAGAAGTTCAAGGCCTCCATCCACCTGGTGTACGTGGTGGAGCCGACGATCTACCCGGCGGACCTTGGATTCGGGCAGGTGGTGCTCCCCGGCGTTGAGGATGAGCTGCGGGAAAAGGGAGGAGAGGAACTCGAGGCGCTGATGGCGAAGGAGATCGGGGGCCGGGTCAAATCCACGTGCTCTGTTCGCACGGGCAACCCCCACCAGGAGATCCTCCGGGAAGCCGAAGAAATGAACGTTGCGATGATCGTCGTCGCGACGCACGGCCACAGCGGTGTCGAGCACATGCTCTTCGGCAGCACTGCGGACCGGATCGTGCGCAACGCGAAGTGCCCGGTATTGACCGTGAGGCCGGAGGTAAAGTAGATTGCTTCGTGGCGCCTTTGGCGCCACGGCGCCGTTCTTTGGCGTGGCGATCTATTTCTCTCTTGCCACCACGAAATCCGCGAAGGCGAGGAGCGAGGTCTTGCTGGGTGAGGCGGGGAAGCCGTCGAGCCGCGACTTGGCCTGCGCGGCGTAGTGCTCTGCGCGGTCGCGGGCGTACTCGAGCCCGCCGTAGCCCTTCACGAAGTCTATCACCTTCTGCACTTTCATCGTCTTCCCGCCGTTGCGGATCATCCCCAGCACGTCCTTCCCTTCGCCGCGCGGCGCGTTCCTGAGCGCATGGATGAGCGGGAGGGTCAGCTTCTTCTCGCTCAGGTCCAGGCCTGTCGGTTTGCCGGTAATGCTCCTTCGTCCCACGTAGTCGAGCAGGTCGTCGCGGATCTGGAACGCCAGCCCCACGTTTTCCCCGAACTCCCTGAGCGCGCGCTGCCGCTGCTCGTCGGCCGAGGTGCTTGCCGCGCCGATCTCGCAGCAGGTGGCCAGGAGGGAAGCCGTCTTGTCGCCGATAATCCCGAGGTACGTCTCCTCGTCCATGTCGAGCTTCCGGCTCTTCTGGATCTGGCGCAGCTCGCCCTCGCTCATGCGCCGGACGGCCGTGGAGGTGATCCTGAGAAACTGGACGTCGTCGTTTTCCAGCGAGAGCAGCAGCCCCCGCGAGAGGAGGTAGTCCCCCATCAGCACGGCGATCTTGTTCTTCCAGACCGCGTTGATCGACGGAAAGCCCCGCCGGGTGTCCGCGTCGTCGACCACGTCGTCGTGGACGAGCGTGGCGGTGTGGAGGATCTCCACGAGCGTCGCACCGCGGTACGACTTTTCGTTCACGCCGCCGCACAGGTCCGCGCTCAGAAGCACGAGGATCGGACGCACCTTCTTCCCCTTCTGGCGGACGATGTACTTGGTGATCAGCTCGACAAGGCCGACGCGGGACCGGAGGGAGTTCCGGAACACATGCGCAAAGGCGTCAAGGTGCGGCTGAATCGGCTGTGCAATTTCCTGGAGGGTCACGGGAGTTCCTGTTTTACACGGGCGATTGCTTCGCGGCGCCTGCGGCGCCGCAGGTGGCGCCACGGTTCGCAATGACGGCATGTGAGACGGTCCGCGTGCGGCGGTTGTGGCGCTTGTGGCGCCGCAGGCGCCACCGCTCGCAATCATCGCAAATTAGATGGCTGCTCAGACCGTCCCCGCCTTCTGTTTCCCGCGCCAGGCCCAGGCGGAGACCCAGATGCTGATTTCATAGAGGCCCATGAGCGGCATGGCCAGCAGGATCTGGCTGACGGGGTCGGTGCCCGGCGTGAGGAATGCCGCGATGATGAAGATCGCGACGATCGAATGCCTCCGGTAGTGGCGCATGAACGCGGGCGTCAGGATGCCGATCTTGGAGAGGAACCACGACACCATCGGAAGCTCGAAGACGACGCCGGAAGCGAGCAGCACGCTCACGACGAAATTCATGTACTCGCTGATCGCGATGTTGTTGGCGATGGAGGGGGACCCGAACCCCGCAAAGAACGTGAGGGCCGCCGGGAGCATGACGAAATAGGAAAACGCGATCCCGCAGAAAAAACAGAAGGTGGTGTAGAACACGATCCACTTGACGTACTTCCGCTCTTTCGGCATGAGCCCGGGCGCGATAAAGGCCCAGATCTCGTAGAGGATGTAGGGGAGAGCGATCAGGATCCCCCCGACGATCGCCACCTGCATGTACAGGAAGAGCTGACCGAAGGGCTTGAGGTTCTGGAGGTGAATCTGCTGCTGCGCGCCGCTGGCGTGGGCGTTCAGCACGGTGATCGGCCGGAGCAGCACGCCGTCCACCAGGAAATCGATGAAGATCCAGGCGATGATCGTGCCGACGACGACGCTGAGGAGCGAGCGGATGATCCGCCACCGGAGCTCCTCGAGATGGTCAAAAAACGACATCCCCGCGGTGCGGTCCTCCGCTTCCTCCGTTCGTCCCAGGTCGGTGAAGTCGTCTGCCATGGCCGGTCAGCGCTGGGGAATGATCAGGACCTGAGTTCCGGGTAAAGGGGGAATCCCGCGCAGAGGCGGGCGACGTTGGCCCGCACGGCCGGCCCGACGCCCGGTTTCCCCATCTGCGACAGCACCTCGTGGAGGAGGTCGCCCACCGTTTCCATCTCTCCCGTGTTCATGCCGCGCGTGGTGAGCGCCGCGGAGCCGATGCGGATGCCGCTCGTGACGAGCGGGCTTTTGTCGTCAAACGGCACGCCGTTTTTGTTCACCGTGATCCCGGCGTCGTCCAGCGCCTCCTGCGCGTCCTTCCCCGTGATGCTCCTGTTCCTCAGGTCGACGAGCATGAGGTGGTTGTCGGTCCCCCCCGAGACGACGTCGTAGCCCAGGCGCGTCAGCCGCGCGGCGAGGGCCTGGGCGTTCCGGATCACGCGGGCGGCATAGTCCCTGAAGGTGGGCTGGAGGGCCTCGCGGAACGCCACGGCCTTGCCGGCGATGACGTGCATGAGCGGTCCTCCCTGGATGCCGGGGATGACCATCGAATCGATCAGCTCCGACATCTTTTTCGTGCGGCCGGATTTCGGGGCCACCTGCCCGAAGGGATTGTCGAAGTCCTTTCCCATAAGAATCAGCCCGCCGCGCGGCCCGCGGAGCGTCTTGTGGGTGGTCGACGTCACGACGTGGCAGTGAGGCAGCGGGTCGGTCAGGAGCTTCGCAGCGATCAGGCCTGCGGGATGCGCGATGTCGGCGAAGAGGAACGCGCCGACCCTGTCCGCGATCGCCCGGAACGCTGCGTAGTCGATGTTCCGCGAATAGGCGCTCGCTCCCACAGTGATCATCTTTGGCCGGTGCTTCACGGCGAGGTCCTCGACCTCGTTGAAATCGATGGTCCCGGTCTCCCGGCGGACGCCGTAGGCGACGAACTTGTAGAACTGGCCGGAGAAGTTCACCGGTGACCCGTGCGTCAGGTGGCCGCCGTGGGAGAGGTTCATCCCCATGAGCGTGTCGCCGGGCTTCACGAACGTGAAGTAGACGGCCATGTTCGCCTGGGAGCCCGAATGGGGCTGCACGTTCGCGTACTCGGCTCCGAAGAGCTCCCGCGCGCGGGCGCGCGCAAGGTCTTCGGCGACGTCGACGTATTCGCACCCCCCGTAGTAACGCTTGCCCGGGTACCCTTCGGCGTACTTGTTGGTGAGCGGGCTCCCCACCGCCTCGAGCACGGCCAGGCTGACGAAGTTCTCGGAGGCGATCAGCTCGAGTTTCGAATTCTGCCGTTCGATCTCGCCGGCAACCGCGGCGTACAGCTCGGGGTCCGATGTCCGGAGATGGTCCATGGCGGGTCTCATTCTTCTGGTGTCGGGACGAACCAGGGGAGCACGTCGCTGATGTGCAGCGAAACCGTGAGCCGGAAGATCTTGTCCTTGACGAGGCCGCCGGCGATCGTCCCCCGGCCGCCGTACGTCGCCGCGACGTTGACCCGCGACTCCCCCGTGAGCGGGATCGCCACGCCGCCCGTGACGTCCCACTCGTTGATCCGCTCCCCGTTGACCGCGTAGTAGGTCGCGACGTACGAGTACCCGAGCCGGTACGCCCAGCGCTCGAACGACCGCGCGGTCATCTCTGTCGAACCGGCGCGCTCCGCGCCGACGCCGAAGCGCCAGCTGTTGCGGATGCCGTAGGGCGACGACCCCTCGAAATCCGCCTGTGCCCAGGGCTGGGCGCTGTAGTCGGCGGCGAACGTCCAGCGGGTCGAGGGCTGGCATGCGATCCCCACGCCGTAGGCGAACGGGACAGCGATGCGCCCGGTCGTCCCCGCGGAGGTATCGCGGAAGTCGACGCCGCTCGGGCCGGGGGTGAAATCGTACGTGGTGATCCTCGACGTGTGGAGGTTCGTCCTCGTGGTCACCACGCCGCCGATCGACACCGTGTTGAGCGCGCTCGTCAGGGCGCCGAGCCCGGTGAAGACGGTGCCGAACGTGAAGTCGACCCCGGAGAGCGAGTTCTTGTCGGTGAACGTCCCGCCGCTCGCGCCCGAAGTGAGGGGGATCTGCTGGGCGGCGTGATTGATCGTCCCGAAGAGGTAATTGAACGACGCGCCGAACGACAGGTCGCGCGTCGGTGCCCAGGAGGCGCCGATCTCTCCCCGCGTGAGCCCGCCTGTTCCCGTCTGGTGGATCTGGTATCCCAGGCTGTCATGCACGCCCGTGACCGGGTCGACGCTCTCGGAGGGCACGACGGCCGCCGTGTACGTGTCGTAGTTGACTTCGCTGTAGGGCATGAAGCCCATCACCACCACGACTCCCTCGACGGGCGAAATCGGGATGGCCATCAGGGCGCCGTGGAAATCCATCCTCGCCAGGTAGCGCGAGGTCAGACCGTCCGTCGAGTTGAACCCCTCGTAAAATGCTGAGCCCTCGAGGCGCACCCTGTCCAGTCGCGACCAGGTGGCCGGGGACATGCCGTCGATGTACGCGGGGCTCAAGAGCGCCAGACCGGCATCGCCCATCCCCTCCGCGCGCGCGCCGGGGGTGTAGCGGATATCGCCGAGCCCGAGCAGGGTGTACGTGGATCCGCCGCTCCCCGCCATGGCCGTGCCTGCGGCCGCCGTCAGCATGAGTGCCACCCCGGCGAGAGTGCGCAGCTTCGGCGCGGCCCCGGCCAGACTGCGCAGCACGAGCGTGGCATGGCGCTTCGCTCCGGGCGCGGCTGGCATCACTTCGTCAAACCTGATCACGTCGGCTCCCGGTGCTTAACGGACGATTGAATACTTGACCTTCAGGCGCGGGCGGAGCGAGGGGGGCGCCTGTTCATTGAAAAACGCCATCAGCTCGAACGAGATGGCATCCAGCGAGATGCTCGGTTTCATCGTGACCCCGTAGTTGGGATTCCTCGACCAGATCTGCACGGCCCGCGTCATGTCGATCGCCCAGGTGAGCGGCGACCCCGAGACGCGCGTGCTCGTCGTTCCGTACGCGTCGAGGACGGTCCTGTCGCTCGGGGAGGTGATCGCCGCGAGCGAGAAGGACGAGTCTGTGGCATACCTGTTGAAGTAGCTCGTCGTGGGGTCAAGCGTCAGGAGCAGCGTTGCCTGGTTGACGACTGCGCCGCGCGGGACGAATGCGGTGTTGAACTGGAGCGTGGCGTTGTAGTCGACGCCGGACTGGAGGTAGACGAGCTGCGGGTTGGTGGGGAGGTTCTCCGCGTTTCCCACCCACGTGGTGTACGACGACGTGTAGACGGCGGTGTCGACCGGGGATCCGCTCGGACTGCCGGCGATGATCGTCAGCGTCGGATACCAGCTCGTGGAGTCCAGGGGGTAGCCGCTCGAGGAGAATCCGCGGATCAGCGTGCACCCGCTCGCGGGGACGAGGAGGATGCCGTTCTTGACGTTCGTGTTCGTGGTGGTGGGCGTCGCGAGCCACTGCCGGACCATCGCGGTGTCGAGCGAGATCGTGACCGTCTGCGTGTCCAATCCAGCGCCGCCGATGAAGGAGCCGCGCGTGATGTACTGCTCGTAGAATCCCGGCTCCTGCACGGTGTCCCACGTGGCCGTCGTGCTGGACCAGGGAAGCAGGATGCGGTAGACGTTGAACGAGAGCTGACCCGAGGAATCGCCGAACCAGGAGAGGTACTTCAGCGTCAGCGTCGCGCTGAAGACCAGCGCCGTGTCCCTGTCGGGAAATCCGGATTGGAGGAATTCGATCAGCCCCACTGCCGAATATTTGCCGGCATGCCCGACGAGCGTGGTGGCCCCGTTGGTCGCGATCCGCTGCATGAACGTGGAGCTGCCCGTGGCGATGACCGTGGTGTCGTGCGTGGCGAGCGTGACCAGCGGAAGGGCGACGACGGGCGCATTGGCGGACGTGGGCTCGTCGCTGCAGCCGATGACGGCCGAGGCAGTCACCGCGGCGGCGACGAGGGCGGCGGTCAGCGCGCGGCGCCCGTGAACACGTGCTTCAGGCATTCTCTTTCGGTACTCCTTTGTGGTCCTTCAGTACGAACTCGACGGCCTCCCTGACCGAGGGGGCGATGAAGTGAGGAACGACGCCCTGCTCGCGGCACTCGCCGAGGGAGTTCATCCCGTATCCCGTCAGCACGAGGATGCCCCGGGCGCCGGCGTTCCTGGCGGCCAGCACGTCGACGATCCTGTCGCCGATCACGTACGAGTGCGACAGGTCCAGGTCCAGCTCGCGGGCGGCACGGTGCAGCATGCCGGGCCTGGGCTTGCGGCACTCGCAGTCGACGCGGTAGGGATCGATGCCGAGCGTGGGGTGGTGCGGACAGTAGTAAATGCGGTCGATCCGCGCGCCGCTCGCCCCGAGCTGGCTGCGGAACGCCTCGTGGATGGGAACCAGATCGGCTTCAGAAAAAAGGCCGCGCGCGATCCCCGACTGGTTGGAGATCACGCAGGCAGGGAGGCCGGTCTCGTTGACAGCCCGCACGGCCGCTGCCGCCCCCGCAATCAGCCGGAGCTGGCCGGGGTCGGTCAGGAAATCGACCTCTTCATTCAGCGTGCCGTCCCGGTCGAAGAAGACGGCGGGCCGTCCTGTGGTCATTTGCGGGTGAGATTGCGGTAGAGCTGCACGTACTTCCTGGCCGAGGTCCCCCACGAGAAATCCTTCGCCATCCCGTTCTTGATGAGCTTCCTCCACGCGGCCTGGTCGGCGTACGCGGCGACCGCGCGCTGGATCGATTTGAGCATCTCGGCCGCGGAGTAATTCTTGAACTTGAACCCCGTCCCGGAAGGGGAGGAGGCGTCCTCGATCGTGTCGTCGAGCCCCCCCGTCGCGCGGACGATCGGGATGGTGCCGTACCGGAGGCTGTAAATCTGGTTGAGCCCGCACGGCTCGTACAGGGAGGGCATGAGGAACATGTCGCTCCCCGCTTCGATCAGGTGGGCCAGGTCGTTGTTGAACGTGAGCGCCGCGGCCACCTTTCCCGGGAACCGTTTCTGCGCCTTCTCGAAGAGGTCGTGGTACTTTTTCTCGCCGGTGCCCAGCACGACGAGCTGGAGATCCATCTTCATGATCGCGTCCAGCTCCTCGCCGATCAGGTCGAACCCTTTCTGGTCGGCCAGCCGAGAGATGATGCCGATGACGGGGACCGTGGGGGAGAACGGGAGTCCCATCTTCGCCAGGAGGGCCTTCTTGTTCTCGACTTTCAGGTCAACCGACCGCGCGTCGTACCTCAGGGGGATGAGCGGGTCGACCGCCGGGTCCCACACGCTGTAGTCCACGCCGTTGAGGATGCCGGTGAGGTCGTGTTTCCGCTTCTCGGCCACTCCCTGGAGCCCCGCGCCGTATTCCTCGGACGAGCGGATCTCCTGCGCGTACCGCTCGCTCACCGTCGTGATCGCGTCAGCGAAGACGAGCCCCGCCTTGAGGAAATTGACGTGACCGTACGCCTCCACCCCGTCCATCGACATGAGCTCCGGCGGGAGGAGCGTCTTGGGAAACGTGGATTTGGGGAACACGCCCTGGTAAGCCATGTTGTGGATCGTGAAGACGCTCCGCGTGTCCCTGTAAAACGGGTCGTCCCTGTAGACGGTCTTCAGGTAGGCGGGGATCAGGCCCGTGGGCCAGTCGTTGCAGTGGATGATGTCGGGTTGCCAGCCGAGCCGCTTGAGGACCTCCAGTACGCCGCGACAGAAGAAAATGAAACGCTCGTCGTTGTCGGGGTAGTCCTTTTTCGTGTCGGGGTGGACGTAGAGTCCGGAACGCCCGAACAGGTGCGGATTGTCTATGAAGTAGACCTGGACCTTGATCGTATTGTTGACGATGAACGAGGACTTGACGCTCGCCGTCCGCGGCTTCGGTCCCATCGGCACCGGGACCTCCTTGAGCCGGATCATCTCGTGGAGCTTCGACTTCCGCTCGTTGATGCTGCCGTAGCGCGGCATGATCACGCGGACCTCGTGCTCGTTCTCCCTGACGCTCTGGGGGAGGGCGCTGGAGACGTCGGCGAGCCCTCCTGTCTTGGCGAAGGGGTCGACCTCACTTGAGACGAAGAGTATATTCAGTGGTCTGGCCATGAATGCCTGCCGGTGATACGGGGGGTTTCAACCGCTTCGAGTTTGGAAAGTTAGCGAAAATCGGCCTCAGAATCAAACAGACGTTGCCGTACGCCCGGGTGGGAATTGCCTTGACTTTCAGGGACGTGATGTCTATATTTCCGCCGAGTCGAAGGGTACCAAATCCGGAGCAGTGCCTATAGAGGTGTTCGTTTAAAGGTTGTGTGAGATGAGCGGATGCGCCGGGGGGAAACCGGCATTCGGGCATCCCACGAAGCGTCACAGACGATCCTTTAACGAATACCCGACTCGGCAATGCGTGGCGGATTTGCCAGGCCGAATGTTGGGATTCTGACGTTCGGTTTTTTGTTTTCAGAGACGGGAACGTGATCGTTGATCGGTTCGTGATAAGGATCGGGTTGCCCGCCTGCGTCTGTCTGCTCCTTCAGCAGCAGGCCGGGGCGGGTGACCTCACGGTGCTCCAGTCCGATGCGCAGTCGGTCCGGATTGAATTCAGGGCGCGGTACGGTCAGCCGGGGTCGAGGATGAGCGGGGGAACTGAATACATGATCCAGGACTTCGACGGGGAGATCAGCAACGCGACGTCGGCCTCGGTGGGGGCGCCTGACCTCCGTTACCGGTACGTTCCCCTGGCGTTTCCGTCGGCAAGCGGCAACACCGTGCGCGTGATCGCGGCCGACTACCAGGACGTCCGCAATGCGCTCTTGCAACCCGTCCCCGGCCCGGACCGGAAAGGGAAGGGCCCGGCCGCGCTCCTGTACCAGGCGAAGCCCGCGCGCTACGCGGTGTCTCAGTTCCTTCCCGGGCCTGTTGCTGAGCTTGCCCCGATCGGCCGGGTGAGGAACATGCTGCTGGGCGGCATCAGGATCTATCCCCTGCAGTGCAACCCCGCACAGCGAACCGTCCGCAAGTATTCCCGCATCGTTGTCGAGGTGACGTTCGGCCCCGGAAGGGGACTCCCCCTCGCGCGAGGCGACGACGGGTTTCTGAAGAGCGTCCCCGTCAACTACGCGGCGGCGAAGTCATGGCAGGCGCGCTCCCTGGCGGCCACGGCCGCCCCGGTGCCGAGCGTCCTTGCCACGGGTGACTGGTACCGGCTGACGGTGAACGCCGACGGGATATACAGGCTGGATGCGTCCTATCTCTCCTCGCTCGGGATCAACGTCAGCACGCTGGATCCCCGCACGATCAGGATATTCGGCAACGGCGGAAGGCAGCTTCCCGAGGACATCACCGTGCCGCGCCCGGCGGACCTGGTTGAGGACGCCATCTACGTTGCGGGGGAGAGCGACGGAAAATTCGACGCGAGCGACTACGTGCTCTTTTATGGCAAGGGGACCAGGGGCTGGGCGTATGATTCCGTGGGGAAGACGCTCGTTCATTATATACACGACTACTCGGAAGTGAACTATTACTGGCTCACGTACGGGGGGGCGCAGGGAAAGCGGATGGCGACGCAGGCGTCGCTCCCTTCCTCGCCGGCCGGCGTTGCTGTCAGCACGTTCACTGACGGGGTCGCGATCCAGGATGAGACGACCAACCTTCTCCTCAGCGCGCCGGGGGGCGGGGAAGGAAGCGGCAGGCGGTGGTTCGGGCAGCAGATCAACAGCGGCTCTTCATTCACGTTCGTGAACGTCCTGACCGGTCTTGTCCCGACCGGCTCTATTCTGTACCGGTGTGACCTGGCGGGCCAGGCCGACAACAACGCGCTCTTCACCGTCAGCGAGGGGAGCACGGTGCTCGGCTATGCGCCCATCTACCCCGAGGGGGGATACACCGTTGCCACCGAAGGTTCGTTCCAGGCACTCGGCACGGCGGCGCTCCCGGGCAATACCAGCAGGCTCACGTTTGCGTATACCGGGGACGGCGCGTCTGCCGCGGGCTGGATCGGGTGGTTTGAAATTCTCTATCCCCGCTCGCTCTCGGGCGTCAACGATTCGCTCCGGTTCTACGCTCCCGATACGACGGCCACGGTGGAGTATCACCTCCAGGGATTCGACGCGCTCCCCATGGTCTTCAACGTGACGGACCAGGCCAACGTGCGCCTCCTCTCGGGGCTCGGGGGCTCATACATTTTCAGGGCGGCAGAGACGGGCGGATCCCCCTCCGCCTACTGGGCGGTCGCGGGGAGTTCATGGAGAACGCCGGCCGGCTCAACGCACATGGGCAACGAGAACGTCAGGGGCTACGCCGGGGGAGCGGACTTCATCATTGTCACGGCATCGCAGTACCGCTCGGGCGCGGACCGGCTCGCGGCGTACAGGTCCGATCCCGCGCACGGCAACCTGAAGGTGTACGTTGCCGACGTTGGACAGATCTATGACGAGTTCAGCTGCGGTGTTCCTGATGTGACGGCGATCAGGGATTTTCTCTACTACGCCTACCAGAACTGGTCGCCCGCGCCGCAGTTCGTGCTGATGCTGGGGCAGGCTTCGTACGACTACAAGGGGATACTCGGCACCCAGACGAGCTTCGTGCCGACGTGGGAGTCGCAGATCTCGCTGGACGACCTGGACAGCTACGCCACCGACGATTTCTACGGGAAGTTCGGGGGCACCGACGCACCGTCGCTCGTCATCGGCAGGTTCTCCGCCCGCACCGCCGCGGAATCGGACGCCTTCGTCGACAAGCTGAGCCACTACGAGAACAATTCCGCTCCCGACGCCTGGAAGATGCGGATGCTCTTTATCGGGGACGATTCCTGGACGCCGGACGGTGAAGACCTGACGATTCACAGCGATGCGGCGGAAGCTCTTGCAGGCCCGAATTTCACTCCGCCGGAATTCACCGAAGACAAGGTCTACGTCGCGGGATACCCGACCGTCTATACCGCCGCGGGCAGACGGAAACCCCAGGCGTACCAGGCGATCATCGACGACATCAACCAGGGCGAGCTCGTGGTGAACTTCGCCGGTCACGGGAATCCGAGCCAGCTTTCCAACGACGACATCTTCGACATCCCGACGTCGGTCCCGCAGCTTACGAACATTGACCGGCTCTCCGTGTTCTTCCTTGCGACGTGCAATTTCTCGGAGTTTGACGACCCGCTGAACCGCACGGGGAGCGAAATCCTGCTGAACAAGCCGGATGGCGGTGCGATCGGCGTTGTCTCCGCCGACAGGAAGGTGTACGCGGGGGAAAATGCCGCGCTCAACCAGGGGACGTACCAGGCGATGTTCGTCCGCGACGCCTTCGGCAGGATCATCGTGAGCAAACCGGCGAGCGCCCTCTTTTCGTACAAGGCAAGCGGGGGAAACGACACGAACGACCAGAAGTATTCCTTTATGGGCGATCCGACGATGAGCTTCCAGTTCCCTCACGGGTACGCGTCGTTCGACACCGTCAACGGGAAGGCCATGGACAGCGCGGGCGTCCCTCTCGCGGTCGTCGCCCAGCTCAAGTCGCTCTCGAAGGTGACCGTGACGGGGAGCGTCCGCACCGCGTCAAACGCGATCGACGCAACATACAACGGCAGCGTGCTCGTCACGCTGAACGACGCCACGCGGATCCAGACGATACTCGATTTCTACCCCGGCGCGCCGCCGTGGACGTACCTTGCGACAGGCGGGCTCCTCTTCCGCGGCATCAATTCCGTGCAGAACGGCAGGTTCACCACGACATTCGTCGTGCCGAAGGACATCCAGTACAGCGACAGCACCTCCCGCGGGCGCTTCGTGGCGTATGTCTACCGCGCCGATGCCCCCGCCTCCGACGCGGAAGCGTACAGCGGGAACGTGCACATCGGCGGCACCGATACCTCGGCGGTCGTCCCCACGACGGGTCCCGCGGTGAACATCTACCTCGGCAACAGGAGCTTCCGTTCCGGCGACCTTGTCGGGGAGAACCCGGTCCTCCTGGTCGACCTCGCGGACTCGAGCGGAATCAACACGTCGACTTCGGGCGTCGGCCACAGCATCGAGGCCTGGCTGAACAACGCGTCGCAGAGCCTTGACCTGACGAACTATTACACGAGCAAGCCGAACAGCTACCGCCAGGGGACCGTCCAGTACCAGCTCTCGGCGCTCCCGGACGGCCAGAATACGATCCGCGTCAGGGCGTGGAATTCGTTCGACCTCTCGGGATCGGGCGAGGCAACGTTCGCGGTCGCGTCGTCGGACCAGCTCAGCGTGGCAGACGTGTTTAATTACCCGAACCCGTTCGGCGCCGCCGGGACGGCGTTCACGTTCCGGCAGAACCAGACGGCGCCTCTCAGCGTGACGATCAAGATCTTCACGGTGGCGGGCAGGCTCATCAGGACGCTGCGGGAGTACGAGCCGGGGGATTCGTTCGTGCGCGTGCCGTGGGACGGCAGGGACGGCGACGGCGACGTGATCGCCAACGGCGTCTATCTCTACAAGCTCATCGTGAGCACCACCGACGGGCGGTTCACGAGCGAATCGCTCGGCAAGCTTTCCAAGGTCCAGTGACAGTGTGAGTTCATCATCATTATCCGGGGAGGATAATCATATGTCATCATCACGGGTTGTTTCGCGCGCCGCGCTGCTCCTGGCGGTCCTGGGAGCGTTTGCCGCGGTTCTTCCGCAGAGCGCGAGCGCGCAGGCGGGTGCATCAGCGGTGCCGTTTCTGCTGATCGCTCCCACCTCCCGCGCGTCCGGCATCGGCGAGGCGGGGACGGGGACGGTCGACGACGCGTCGGCCATCTACTGGAATCCGGGGGCCCTGGCGTTCCTGGACGGACAGGAGGTGAGCATCACGCACTCGAACTGGCTCCCGCAGTTCCAGCTCCCTGACCTGTTCTACGATCACCTCAATTTCCGGATGCACATCGACGGCATCGGCGGGACGATCGGGGCGGCCGTCACGTACCTGAACCTCGGCGAGTTCACGCTGACGAATTCATCGGGACCGACGCCGATCGGGACGTTCAAGTCGTACGAGTACGCGGTCCTGGCCGGATATTCGACCAAGGCGTACGACGACCTGGGGCTCGGGATCAACCTCCGGTTCATCCACAGCGCCCTCTCGCCGATCGGTGCAGAGCAGGAGAAGGGGAACGGTATCGCTTCCTCGGTGAGCGTCGACATCGCGCTCATGTACCGGCCCGACAAACTGGATGTGCCGTTGCTGGGTGACCTCGGGAAGCGGTTCAGCGCCGGCGTGAACCTGAGCAACCTCGGCCCGAAGGTCACGTATGTCGACGCGGCGCAGGCCGATCCGCTCCCGACGGATCTCCGCCTGGGAGTCGGCTACAAGCTCATCGACGACGAGTACAACAATGCGACCGCGTCGCTCGACCTCACGCGCCTTCTGGTCCGCCGCTATGCGGACGGCACGTCCGATGCGCTCCCCAAATCGCTGATCACCGCGTGGGGCGACGGCGGACTGAAGGCGGCGGATATCTGCGGCGGCGTGGAGTACTGGTACGGCTCGCCCAGGCTCCTGGCGCTGAGGGTCGGGTATTTCTACGAGGACCCGAACTACGGCGGCCGGAAGTTCCTCACGTTCGGCGCGGGCATCCGGTACGACATCTACGGCTTTGACTTCAGCTACATTTCCGCGTCCCAGGATGAACCGCTCTCTGACACGATCCGGTTCTCGCTCGTGATCGCCTGGGGCGGCAAGCAATAGCGGCTCTCCGGCCGGGCGGTCGCCGCCCGGCCGGACGCTGTGTGCGCGTCCTCTCACCCTGACTTCGCTCCGGCCATTCATGCTCTCGATGCGCCTGCTCATCCTCATGCTCGTCCTCACGACGGTTGCCACGGGACAGCGGCTCAGCCATTCCCTTGACACGGGACCGCGGCTCAGCCATCCGCTCGCCGCTGTACGAGGCGAGGCGCGCACCTCCCCGCGCGCTGCGGCCTTCCCCGACACCGTCCACGTGCTTGCCGTGATGGTGCAGTTCCAGACGGATAACGACCAGGCCAAGGACGGGAACGGGCAGTTTGTCCTTTCGGCTCCCGGGGCACCGTACCTCGACGCACCTCCGCACGACAGCGCCTACTTTGCCGGCCACCTGGCGTTCCTGTCGAACTACTTCCGGAGGGTATCGAAAGGGAAGACGCTCGTCGCCTGGACGCTCGCCGGAGGCGTGTACACGCTCCCGGGGGTGACATACGATTACGCCCCGCACCCCGGCGAAGACAACCGGCGGCTGGGGAACCTGGCGCGCGACACGTGGCATGCCGTCGACTCATCTGGCCGCGTTCCGAACATCGCGTCGTTCGACTGCTACGTCCTCTTTCACGCCGGCGTGGGGCACGACGTCGACATCGTGAGCACTGTCGGCTACGACCCGGCCCCCCATGACATTCCCTCGATCTACCTCGGCCCCGGCGCTTTTGTCGGGCTCCTGGGCGGCGGGATTGCCGTGAAGGGCGGAACGATCACCAACACGATCATCATGCCCGAGACCGAGACGCGGAATATCCCCGCGCTCAACGGGACGGCCCAGCTCACGCTCGGGATGAACGGCCTCATGTGCGCATCGCTCGGCAGCTACCTCGGCCTTCCCGACCTCTTCGACACGCAGAGCGGCGCCTCCGGCATAGGCCGGTTCGGCCTGATGGACGGCCAGTCGATATTCAGCTGGAGCGGCGCGTTCCCCCCCGAGCCTTCGGCCTGGGAACGGTACTGGCTCGGCTGGGTAAACCCGATCCGCGTTTCCTCCGGCGTATCGACGCTCGTGCTCCCCGCTATCGCGCTGGCCGACTCCGTCTACCGCGTGCCAATCTCCGACGCCGAGTATTTCCTCGTGGAGAACAGGAGCCGCGATCCCTATCGCACGGGCGTCACCGTGACGTACCTGCTGCAGGGAGCGACGCACACCTTCAACCATGCGCGGGACACCGCGGGGTTCGCATTCGACGATATCGGCGGGATCACGGGGACGATCACGGACGTCGACGTCCCCGACTGGTCGATCCCCGGCGGCGTCGATGCTGACGGGACGTTCTACGACGGCGGGACGCTCATCTGGCACATTGACGAGGGGGTGATCAACGCGACGATCGCCACCGATGCCGTGAACGCAGATTCCACACACCGCGGCGTGAATCTCGAGGAGGCCGACGGCTCACAGGATATCGGCCGCACGTACGGCATCACCGACCCCGGGCTCGGGAGCGAGGCGGGCACAGCGCTCGACTTCTGGTTCAGCGGTAATTCGTCGTCCGTGAACAAGAACTCGTTCTCCGCCACCACGTTCCCGAACTCCAATTCGAATCTCGGCGCGCCGAGCCACATCACGATTGATAACTTTAGCGTCCGCTCGCCGCGCATGACTGCCAGGGTGACCCGGGGGGATGTGATCGCACCCGTGCAGGGGTATCCCCGGCAGCTCGGTGAATCACTGGTATCGCCGACACTTGGGGTGGCTGATTTCGGCGGAACCGCGGGTCAGAGGTTTATTGTCGGGACGCAGGGGCAACCGCTGCCGAAATTCTCCACCACGGGTGAAACCGATTATCTCCAGTCAGCAGGAAAGGTCTATCTGTTCTCACCTGATTCCACGGGACACCTCTTCCCGTTCCGCACATCGGGGGTGATTGAGGTTGCAGGTTCCGCCGGAAGCTCGTTCCAATTTCCTGCCGCTGCCGCTGACATCAACGGCGACGGCGTCCCGGACATCATTACGGTTGAAACTGACTCACTGGTCAGCATTGCGACGGCGACGGGGAGGGTTCGGGCCCTTTCGATGACTGCGGCCACACCCGACAGTCTCGCTTCGACAATCTTCAGCCGCACGATTCAAGGCTCGCCGTGGCTGCCTCCCGTTATCAGCGATTCTCTGATCGCCGTGGGCACCTATTCGGGGTCCGTCTACTTCCTGAAGTTCGACGGGACGATTGTTGACAGCATCACGCAGTCGCCCCCCTGGCCTCTCGCAGGTATCGGGAGAATTCCCGGTCCGAACGCATTCCTGATCACGGGAGGAAACGGCACGCTTCGGATTACACGAAGGAGCCCCGGTGGCGGGGTTGTTCGTCCCGACATTGTCCGGGATCTCGGGAGCGGACCCCTTTTTACGGGGGGAGCGACTGCTCTCTTCGGGCCCGACAGCATCAGCGGGAGAGTACTCACGGCCGTGGTGACACCCGGCGGGTTTCTCTACCTGGTGGATTCGTCCCTCACCCCGCTACCCGGGTTTCCCGTGAATACCGGGTTCGTCGGGCAAACGCTTGCCCTTGCCGATGTCGACGGCGACGGAATACGGGAGATCATCATGTGCGGCAAGGGGGACATCGCCGCTTACAATATCGGCGGGAGGCTGCTTGACAACTTTCCCATCAATGTGCCGGAAGGTCAGATTACAGGCTCCCCGCTCATCGGCGACATCGACGGAGATGGAAATGTCGAGATTGTGGCGTTGAACGGTGATGGGCTGGCCTACGCGTACACGGGTGGCGGAAAGCTCGTCCCCGGTTTTCCCCTCTCCATCGGTGCTGGATCTCCCAACGGTGCAGCCGGAATCGAATCCGGAGCAATTCTCACCAATGGTGGTACCATCGTTCTTGCCGCCGCGTCGGGCGACGGTTCCGTTTCCGCCTGGATCACGGGTCACTACGCCGGGTCGCCGAACGCCGCGCTGTACCCATGGCCCAAGTCCGGCAGGGACCCCCGGAACAGCTTCATGGATCTGACACCTCTCGCCAGGACGGTGCCCGTCAGCTCGGCCTACTTCCCCCCCGACCGCGCGTACAACTGGCCCAACCCGGTCTACAACGGGACAACGTACTTCCGCTATTTCGTCCGCGACAACTCGTCCGTCAACATCAAGATCTTCGACCTGGCCGGTGACCTGGTGACGACGCTGAGCGGGCAGGGGACCGGGGGAATCGACAACGAGATTTCCTGGGATTGCTCCCACATTCAAAGCGGGATCTACTTCGCCAGGCTGGAGGCGTCGAGCGGCTCCTCGAGCGCCGTGAAGATCATCAAAGTCGCCGTGGTGAAGTAGTGACGATTCCTGTCATTGCGAGGAGCGCATCGTTCCCTGTCATTGCGAGGAGCGCTTTTCAGCGACGAAGCAATCCCGCGCAGCTGGGACTGTTTGCACTGGCCGCGCTGTCGCTCCTTGCTCTTGCCGCTGCGCCCGCGGCGCGCGCGCAGGAAGAAATTCCCCATCCCGAGCTCGAATGGAAAACCATCGAGACCCCCCATTTCTTCGTCCACTATCACCAGGGAGCCGAGCGCACGGGCAGGACAGTCGCGAAGATCGCGGAAGAGATCTACGGTCCCGTGACGTCGATGTACAACCACACGCCCGACCAGAAGGTGAGCTTCGTCATACGGGACTACGACGACATCTCCAACGGCGCCGCGTACTTCTTCGACAACAAGATCGAGCTGGACGCCCCGAGCATGGATTTCGAGTTCCGCGGCACGCACAACTGGCTCCGGAACGTCGTCACGCACGAATTCACGCACATCGTCGAAATCCAGACGACGATGAAGTTCGGGCGTCGCATGCCGGCGCTCTACCTGCAGTGGCTCGGGTACGAGTCCGAGCGCCGGCCCGACGTGCTCTACGGCTACCCCAACGTCATCGTGTCCTACCCGTACTCGGGGTTCGTCGTCCCGGCGTGGTTCGCGGAGGGGGTCGCCCAGTACAACAGGACGAATCTCCGATATGATTTCTGGGATTCGCACAGGGACATGATACTCCGTTCCTATGCTCTTGACACCAACATGCTGTCGTGGGACGAGATGGGGATCTTCGGGAAGACCAGCCTGGGGAACGAATCGGCGTACAACTCCGGCTTCGCATTCGTCACCTATCTCGCGCGGAAGTACGGAGAGGACAAGCTGGCGGAGATCTCGCGCAACCTCGCCTCGTTGACGGAAGTGAGCATCGACGGCGCGATCCGCAGGGCGGTGGGCCGTAGGGGCGCCGACGTATACAACGACTGGCGGGCGGCGGTGCGCGCGGATTACCTCTCGCGCACGTCGCGCATCCGGTCAAACGTCGTGGAAGGGGAGCCGGTGAAATTCGACTCCACGGGGGCCGTCGTCGACCCCGGGGAGATACAGAAAATCGAATCGATGATGTCGCGCGATGAGCTTCCCCATTCGCCCGGGGGCATGTCGTGGCCCTGCTGCAGGTTCGATGCGATGACCGGATTCGCGAACCTCTACCCGGTCTTCTCCCCGGACGGGAAGAAGTTCGCCTACGTCAGCGCGAAGGGGGGGGACTACTTCGGCCTCTCGTCGCTCTACGTGTACGACGTCGAGACGGGAAAGGAAGCGCTGGTCCGGCCCGGCGTGCGGACATCGCCCGCCTGGTCGCCCGATGGGAGCGCGCTCTACTACGCGAAGAGCACGCGGGATAACCCGCACTGGTACCTGCAGTTCGACATCTACAGGTTCGACCTGAAGGAGGCGAAGGAAACGCGCATCACGTACGGCAGGCGGGCGCTCCAACCCTCCGTCTCGCCCGACGGAAGGTCTCTGGCGTACGTCGTGAACGCGGACGGGACGACAAACCTCGCGGTCGCGGACGTCGATGGGAAGAACGAACGGGTGATCACACCCTATGCGGAGGGGGAGCAGGTCTACAACCCGAAATGGAGCCCCTCGGGAGACAGGCTGGTATTCGATTACTCCATCAAGGACGGCCGGAGCATCATGGAGGTCCGCCCCGACGGGACGGGCCTGAGGACGCTGATCGAAGGAAGCGACACGCGGACGGGCGTCTTCACCCCCGACGGCGGTCGCGTCGTTTTCTCCTCCGACAGGACGGGGATATTCAACCTCTATTCATACGACGTTGCCACGGGAGCGACCCGGCAGATCACGAACGTGCTGGGGGGGGCGTTCTATCCCACCGTGAACGCCTCGGGCGATATCATCTATGCGGCCTACACGTCGCTCGGGTACAAGATCTACCGCATACCCGCCGCCGTTCCCCTTGCGCCGGGGGATTACGCGTACGAGCCGGCTGGGGGGAGCGGGGGGATTCCCCCCGGCCTTCCTGCCGAGCCGGCTCCGGCAGGCACGCCCCAGTTTGACTGGGCGGCCCTCCGCGCCTACGACGACACGCACGTTGCAGCCCCCGACGTGAAGCCGTACAAGAACGTGTTCACGAGCGTCACGTACGTCCCCTTCCTCCGCATTGACAACTACAACCCGAGGAACCAGGCGCTGGACCTGATCAAGCCCGGCCTCTACCTCTTCTCGAATGACGTTCTGGAGCGGCTCGGGTTCTTCGCCGGGGCGGCCATCAACCGCCAGCTCGAGCGCGACCTGTTTCTCCAGTTCTTTTACAGGGACAAGATCCCCCTTCTGTACTGGCTTGGCATCGAGCCGCAGGCGAGCCTGGAAGTCTACAACGTCTCCCGGAAGACGGGAAACGAGATCTCGCTTCCGGCGGAGACGATCCCGGTGTCGGTGACGTACGACCTGCTGGAGTTCGATTTTGCGCTGAACGGCCCGTTCCTCTCGCAGTTCAACAACCTGGAATTCCGGTACACACACAGCCGCTACACGTCTATCATCGACAACTTTATCGATCCTGAAACGCAGCCCCCATCCCTCGTGCCTTCATCCGGCGACCTTTACCTTATCGCCAACGCGATGAACCTGACGTTCCGCCAGGATGCGATCGTCCCGTCGAGCACCGAGGAGATCAACCCCGTTGGGCGGCGGATCATGATCAGGGCGGGGGAGGAGCTGAATAAGTTCAACGGCGACGGGGAGTACGAGGAGACGCCGTCCGGGCTCCGCCCGATCTACAAGACGGTCAACTTCACCCGGCTGGAAATGACATGGGAGGAGCATCTCCCGTTCCTGTTCAAGGATCACACGCTGACTGTGGGGCTGCGCGGAGGGACGATCCTGGGACCGCTGGTCGACGAATTCTTCGACTTCTATGCGGGAGGCCTGATCGGGATGAAGGGCTACCCGTTCTACTCGCTCGGGGGAAACGACATCGCGGTGGGCAACCTCACGTGGAGGTTCCCCATCTCGAATAACCTGGACTTCCGCGTCCTGCAGATCACGTTCGACAAGCTGTATGCCTCTGTTTACGGCGACATCGGGAATGCCTGGGGGGAGAACAATTCCATCCCCGGCGGGTGGAAAGGGGATGCCGGCGCGGAGCTGCGCCTTGAGTCCTGGTCGTTCTACGCGTACCCGACACGCTTCTTTTTCGACGCGGCATACGGGTTGAACAGGTTCGAGCGGTTCGTCAGGAGCAACAACGAATTCGTGACGTACGGGAAGGAATGGCGATTGTATTTCGGCGTGTTGTTCGGATTCGACCTCAACTAGGGAGGGGTGCACTATGCATGCGCGTGCGGAGTACCTCATTGCAGTCGTGGCGCTGGCCGCCGGGCTCGCCCTGGGCGGTGAGCCCCGGTCGTGCGTCCTGCGCGTCGTTGACGCTCCGGCTGTGCCGCTGAGCGGTAATGCCCGGGTTGACTTTTCCTCGCTTCCCGGGAGCGGTGGCTCTCTCCAGGATGCGGTCGGGGACGCCTCGCAGGCCTCCCGAAAATCTCCCTGGCTCGCGGCGGGACTCTCGATCGTTCTCCCGGGCGCGGGGGAGTTTTACTCCGAGAGCTACATCAAGTCCGGCCTCTTCTTTGCCGCTGAGGCGGCGCTCTGGGCGCTGGCCTACGCGTGGGACCACAAGGGGGACAAGCAAACGGATTTCTTCCAGAACTACGCCAACGCCCACTGGAGCGTCGTCGCATACGCGCAGTACGCGCTGGCGAACTACGCTCCGGCCAACGGGAACTACCAGGTGATCATCCCGAACACGAGCGGGGACCCGCCCTGGATGCGGATCAACTGGTCTGAGCTGAACAGGATGGAGCAGGATATCGGCGCGACGGCAAACGGCAGCTACTATTCGCACATCCTGCCGATATACAACACGCAGCAGTACTACGAGCTGATTGGAAAATATCCTCAGTTCAACCAGGGGTGGGACGACGCGCCGCCGTCGTTCTCATATGGCGGCACCCGCTCGAACGAAGCGCTCTACTACGACGGGCAGAGGGGGCAGGCCAACACGTATTACACGACGGCGAGCACATTCGTGGGGATCGCGGTCATCAACCACGTTGCGAGCGCGATCGACGCGGCGCTGAGCGCCGGGTCGTACAACAGGGGGCTGCACGCGTCGGTCGAGACCCTCCCGGTGCCGAACGAGGCCGGGGGCTACACCGCGGTGCCCGCCCTGCACCTGGCGTGGGGGTTCTGATTATTTCTGTACCTTCACCATCACCACCACCGCCCCGGCGAGGAACATGATGTTGGCGGACCAGGCGGTCAGCAGTGGGTTGATGTCGCCGTTGTACCCGAACACCTGGCTCACCTTCATGAAGATGAGGTAGATGAAGCAGATGAGGAGGCTGATGCCGAGCTGGACGCCGACCCCGCCGCGGCGTTTCTGGGAGGCAAAGGGGACGCCGAAGAGGACGACGATGACGCTCGCGAAGGGGAATGAGATCTTGCTGTAGAAATCCACGAGCCAGCGGGAGACGTCCTGCCCGGCCTCTTCCTGGCTCCGGATGAAATCCTCGAGCGTATAGTAGTCCATCTCGTCCGGCTTCTCCTGTTTCTTGCGGAGGTCCTCAGGGTCGAAATGGAGCTGCCCGGCGGGGAGGACGCCGTACTGCCGGATGCGCTCCGAGTCGCCGTCGAACCAGCGGCAGGTGCAGTTGGTAAGCGTCCAGCTGCGGGACGTCGAGTCCCACGCCATGCTGACGGCGTCCATCCGGTCGGTCATCACGGTGGGATCCGTGGGGCTGAAATCCTGTATGCTCACGCGCGTGGCGACGTTCCGCGCGTCGTCGAAGTACCCCAGGGAGAGGATCCTCGTGCGCGTGTCCTGGATGTAGATGTTGGCGCCGGAAGCATTCACCACGTCCTTGTGCAGGTAGACCCGCTCGATGGAGAACTTCTTCTGGTTTGCCAGCGGCACCACCCACCCGTTGAAATAGACAGAGAGGGCGCTGACGACGAGCGCCACCGCCACGTACGGGGCCATGATCCTGTAGAGGCTGATGCCGCTCGACTTCATCGCGGTGATCTCGTTCTGCGTCGACAGCCGCGCCGTGACGAAGAGGCTGGCCAGGAGCATCGCCACGGGGATGATGAGCTTGATGATCTCCGGAATGAAGAAGATGTAGTACTGGATGATGATCCCCCAGGTCGCCTGCTTGTCGATGAAGTCGTCCAGCTTCTCCATCACGTCGATGACGATGAAGACGAGGAGCACCGCGACGAGCGAGAACGCCGCGGTGGAGAGGAACTGCCGGATGATCGTGCGGTCGAGGATCTTCACGCGCGTGCGGGGTCTCCGCCGGATGTCAGCCGGGCGCGCCAGCGCCGGGGGATGAGCCGCGTCAGGAACGTCCAGTCGATGACCACGGTTTCGCGCGCCACGCGGACGGTGAGATAGATGCCCATGAGGCCGATGATGATGTTGGCGGACCACATCCCGGTGAAGGGAGTCAGGAGGGCCCTGTCGGCGAGCTTCTCGCCGCCGATCAGGCAGGCGTAGTACAGAACGAAAAACCCGAGGCTGAGCGTGGCGGCCGTGCCGAATCCGCCCCGCCGGGCCATGATCCCGAGGGGGACGCCGATGAAGACGAAGACCAGGCACGCGAAGGGGATGGAGTACTTCTTGTGCACCTCCACCATGTACTGGTCGATCTGCCTGTCGAGGTTCTCGACGCGGAACAGCTCCGTGGCGACCATCGTGCTGAAGGAGCGGGCGTCGTTGAGCGCGGCGTAGCTGCCGGCCGTCCCGGGCGGGTACTGGTAGGGGGAGGGTGTGCTCACGGCGCGGCCCGCGAGGAGCGTATCCATGTCGGCGGATGTCCTGGCGCGGAGCCCGTCCAGGACCGCCTCCCGGGCCTGCCGGAGGCTGTCGACGATGTCCAGCATGGCGGAAGCGCCCAGCTCCCTGTTCCCCCTCTGGAAGGCCGACTCGGAGGAGCGGGTGAAGTCGAATCCCTCGACGTCCATGGCGATGCGGTGGGTCTCGAAACGGATCTTCCTGTACGCCATCATCCTCCCGAGATCAAGCTCGTGGATTTCCCCGTTCTTCAGGTCCATGACGAGCTTCCGGAAGTCGGGGGAGAATGAGATCGTGCCCCGTTCGGCGGTGATGCAGACGTTCACGCCGGGGTTCGTGTAGTCGAAGAGCGTCACCCCCTCCAGGTCGTTTGTCTTCTCGAACGTCCTGCGGACCAGGATCGAATACCCGGGGATGTCCTGCGAGAAGACGCCGTTGCGCAGATTGATCGTCGGCTTCTTCCTGTGGATATCGATCGTCAGCGTGCGCAGGCTGTGGTTGGCGTCGGGGAGGACGTCGTTGTTAAACCAGAGGAGCGTGAGCCCCACGACGAGCGCGGCGGCGAGCACCGGGAGGATCATGCGGTACGTGCTCATGCCGCACGCCTTCATGGCGGTAATCTCGTTCTTGGAGGAGAGGTCGCCGAACGCCATGAGCGTGGCCACGAGCACCGACATCGGGACGGCGAGCACCAGCATCCACGCCAGGCTGAGGGCGATCAGCTCGGTGATGACCCACGCGGTCAGGCCTTTCCCGACGAGCTGGTCGATGAATTTCATGATAAACTGGAGGAGGAACACAAACATCAGCGTGACGAGGGAGAAGGCGAACGGGCCCAGGTGGGCGCGCAGGATGTACCGCTCGGTCAGGAACCGGTGTCTGATGCTGCCGCGCATTGTGCCTCAATATACCGCAGGCCCCCCTCATTTCCAATCGTTTGCCTCGTTGCCCCGGGTGAGGTTCTCTTCGAACGTTGTTTGCTTGCAATTGTCTCGGCAGGGTGCTATCTTGAAAACGCCTTTCGAACTCAGCGAGGAGTCCGTATCGAGAGTGCTTGCTAACGGTTAAGGAGCGCGCTACCATCAGCGCTCCTGCCGGTCCCGGGTAATTGAAGGACCGGCGCAGCCCGCTTCGGACCGGCGTACCGCGCGATGCGGCGTCGATCCCCGGTGCAAGCCCCGGGCGGGCTATAGAAAGACAACGACACGGATCAGGACTCCTTGCTCCACCGGCTGATATCATCCCTGCGGCGCCATGGATACGACGCGGCTGTTCTGCTGGCCGCCGCCGGCGGGCTCGCATTTGTCCTTGCCGCGCCTCCCGCGGTCGCCGTGTCCGCCCTCGTCGCGAAGCAGGATTTCCCCGAACCGTCTTCCCGCGAATCCGCCACTCCGGAGACGCCCGGGGGCGAATCGTCCTCTCCGGAAGCCCGCGGCGGCGAACCCTCCTCTCCCGGCGGGTCCGCGATGGAACCGTCCCCGGCGCCCCCTGATACGACGGTGCCGAAGTGGATCCGCGGGCAGATTCCCCACACGCACGAAGACAGCCTCCTTGCTGCGCACGCGGACTCGGTCTGGAGGGACTCGCTCCACACCGATTCCCTGCGCGTAGATTCTCTGCGGTACACTCACCGCAGATTCACGATCACCGACACGACATACGTCGTCGACAAGGACTCGACGGAGCGCATGCGCGACTTCGTGTACGAGCGAAGGGACGACCCTGTGGTGGAGGCGTTCCCCGAGCGGACGTACCCGCTGTTCGCCGCCAACCACGCGGTCCAGTACAGGAGGGAGTTCGCCTTCGACTCCAGCGGGGGGAAGGTGATCTACCGGGAGACGATCGGGGGCGTCGATGCCAAGATCCCCGAGGAGATCCCGCTGAAGGAGTACGTCCGGGAACGGCTGAAGTACGAGCGCCGCCAGTCCCTCGCCGCACAGGCCCGCAAGGGGAAGGAGCTCGTCAAGAAAGACCTGGGGGACATGCTGGCCAATATCACGAAGATCAGCATCCCCGTCCCGCCGAACCCGGTCTTCAGCATATTCGGCAAGCCCGAGATCAACCTCAACGTGACCGGCGCGGTGGACATCAAGGCGGGGTTCCGGTCGACGAAATCGGACCAGACCACGCTCTCCACGCTCGACCAGGTGCGCGACGAGCCCGACTTCAACCAGGAAGTCCAGGTGAACGTCAACGGCACGATCGGCGACAAGCTGAACGTGCTGGCAGACTGGAACACGAAGCGGACGTTCGAGTACGAAAACCAGCTCAAGATCAAGTACACGGGATACGACGACGAAATCGTCCAGAGCGTCGAGGCAGGTAACGTGTCGCTCCAGACTCCCTCGTCATTTATCGGGAGCAGCCAGGCGCTTTTCGGGATCAAGGCGAAGTTCCAGACGGGACCATTCACGCTGACCACGATCGCATCGCAGAAGAAGGGACAGATCAAGGAATTCTCAGTCTCGGGGGGCTCCCAGTCCGTCGACTTCCAGATGCACGCATTCGAGTACTCGACGAACCACTTCTTTGTCGACACGACGTACCGTTCGCTGTACGAGCCGTACTACCAGTCCGAACCGCCGACGATCAACGCACCCGGCAAGCAGATCGTGGAGGCCGAAGTCTGGGTGCAGAGAACAGGTGTTCGGCCTGACCCGAATGAGCGTCTGGGTGTGTCGTACACCTACCTTCCACAGTACAAGAATACCAGTGGGGCGCCTGTCAATGCAGCCCAGTACTACTCGCTCAGCCTGCCATCGACCGCTGATACGCCCGGCGTATTGGAGACCGGCCCCATGGTCCAGCTCGACAAGTCGCAGTACGAGCTTGATGGAACTGGATACCTGGGGGAAGTGTCGCTCAATATCAACGTGAGCGAGCAGCAGGTCGTCGGCATCGCATACAGGACCGAGGACGGCAATCAATACGGGCAGCTTTCCCGGGACCATCCCGCCGGGGATACGTTGCGGCTTGTGCTGAAGATGCTCAAGCCGAAGAACCTCCTCTCTGTCGGTCCGACATACGGTTACGCGTGGAACCAGCTCTTGAAGAACATCTACCCCATCACCGGGCTCGGAAAAAATCTGAAACAGCAGGGCTTCTCTCTCGATATATTCAGGGAGATCCCGGGAGCGCCGGACCAGAATTCAATCTTGAATGAGCCCCTCCTGCGCGTGATGGGATTCGGCAAGTACGCCCCTGACGGTACTGTGCTCCCGGCGGCTCAGCAGGGCGCCGCGTTTGATTTCCGGCCGGGACGCACCGTGAGCGTCACGCGGGCCGAGGTCATATTCCCCTACCTTCGGCCATTTGACAAAGGCATCGAGGCGTATTTTGCATCAAAGTCCCCCCCGGTCGTCATACCGGACACGAGCTCCTACGTGTTCGGCTCGGTGTACGATACGACACAGACATTCGCGCAGCAGAGTCTGAATAACCGTTATGTCATCCGAGGGAAAGCAACCGGGGATGCCACGTCGACGTTTTCCATCGGGTTCAACGTCGTGGAAGGGAGCGTCCAGGTCCTCCTGGACGGCCGGCCGCTGGTAAACAACGTCGACTACACCGTCGACTATATTATCGGGCAGGTGGTCATCCGCAATGCCGCCGCCCTCGTCCCGGGGGCGAACCTCTCAATCAAGTACGAGCAGAACGACCTCTTCCAGCTCGCCTCCAAGACGCTGCTCGGGGCGAGGGGTGACCTCTACCTCGGCCAGAATACGACGCTCGGATTCACGGTGATGAACCTGAACCAGCAGACGCTCAGCGACAAGGTCCGGCTGGGTGAGGAGCCGACAAACAACACGATATACGGCGTCGACGGGGGGACGACGGTCGATCTGCCCTTCCTGACGAAGGCCATCGACGCGATCCCGGGCCTCAGCACGAAGGAATCGTCGTCGCTCAAGGTCAGCGGTGAATACGCCGAGATCCATCCCAATTCCAACACGCTGGCAAGCACGATACCGAGCGACAACGGGCAGGGTGTGGCCTACATCGATGACTTCGAAGGGGCCAGGAGAACGATACCCGTCGGCATCAGCTATGCAGGCTGGACGGATTGCAGCCCGCCGGCGGATGATACCGCCGCCATCGAATTCGGGGCGAGCGATCACGACAAGATGAATTCGAAGGGGCGGATGATCTGGTTTAACAGGCTCCCGACTGACGTCCGTTTGACGGACATTTACCCGAGGAAGCAGGTCGGGAACCCGGCAAACGACATCGCCACTGTGCTCGACTACTCGTACGTGCCTTCAAGGCGTGGTGCGTTCAATTACGAGATTAACATCGACAGCTCGCTGACCCCCTCGAAGAACTGGGGGGGTGTCATGAAGCCCCTTTCTGTCTCTGCCATCAACCTGCTCAAAGAGAACGTCAATTTCATCGAAGTCTGGCTCCTCGTGGACAAGGCGAGCCCGCATTCGAAGATGTACATCGACCTTGGCCAGATCAGCGAGGCCGTCGTCAACGACGTTCCTAACAAGCTTCACGGCGAGGATCTCGTCCTGGGGACGTCGGCCCCCGGGATACTCCTTGACGGAGAGGACGTCGGTCTGGACATGATTCCCGACGCCACGGAAATCCAGAATAACCAGGCATTGATCAATGCCCGGAGGATTAAAGAACCGAACCTTGCGTCAGATCCGAGCGGCGACGACTATGCATTCGACAACACGCAGGTGGCAAACCCGACCGCATTCGATCACATCAACGGGACTGAAGGGAATGCCAACGGTCCCACGGGCCGCTACCCCGACACGGAGGACCTGAATCACAACGGCGTTCTTGACCAGGCGAATTCGTACTACGAATATGTCCTGAACCTGGACACGGTGGCCTTGCGCAACCCGCAGGTGGTGGGCGGGGGGGGGATCGACCCGAACAACAATCTCCCCGTCCAGTGGTTCCAGTTCCAGATCCCGATCAACGCATGGACGCGCAAAGTCGGGACGCCGTCGCAGGAAAACATCGAGACAGTCCGCTGCTACTTCAGGGACGAGCCGGATTCCGTGCACATCAGGATTGCGGATTTCAACCTCGTCGGGAACCAGTGGCAGAAGCTGGCGATCAACACATACGATACGACAGGAAACATCGTCAGCACGGCGAGCGATCCCGTGTATGATGTCAGCGTCGTGGGCGTCGAGCAAAACGAGGCGTACGTCTCGCCTCCCGGCGTCATCGGCGAGCGGGACAAGACGCAGCCCGACTACGTTGTCCGCGCCAACGAGCAGTCGCTCGATCTCAAGCTCAACGGACTCCCCCAGGGGCAGTCAAGAATGGCGGTTAAGTTCTATACGTTCAAACCGCTGGACGTCTTCAGCTACCACACGATGAAGATGTACGTGCACGGGGACCCCGCATTCGCTTACCAGGACGACAACCACTTCGACGCCCGCATGTTCTTCAGGTTCGGCCTCGACAGCCTGAACTACTACGAATACAGCGAGCCGGTCAGGCCCGGGTGGGATCCCAACAACGAGATGGTGATCAATTTCGCCGACCTGACATCGATGAAGCAGGCGCGAGACTCCGTCAACGTCCTTTCGGCGCCGAAACCGGTGCCAGGGCACCCCGGGGCGTATTACCGGGTGCTGGGGAACCCCTCGCTGACGAATCTGGTCTACCTTGCGCTCGGAGTAGAACATCCGAACCTGTCAACGTTCCCGGCGCGCCCCCCCTTGTATGGAGAAGTGTGGTATGACGAGCTTCGACTTATCGACGTCGACAACACAAAGGGGAAGGCATACCGGATGGACGCGCAGCTCAAGCTGGCGGACCTGGGCTCCGTCGCGTTCAATTACTCCCATATCGATCCCTTCTTCCACTCGCTGGAGACACAGGTGGGCTCTCGCGCGCTCTCAGAGAACTGGGCGCTGGCGGCGAGCGCCGAGCTTGGCAAGTTCTTCCCCGAGTCGTGGGCGGGGACGACGTTCCCGGTTTCGTATTCGCACGCGGTCTCGACGGTCACGCCCAAGTATCTCCCCGGTTCCGATGTCGACGTCCAATCGGCGGCCGCGGAGATACTCCGGACCACCGGATCGCAGTACAGCGCGGATTCGCTTATCAACGTGACGAAGAGCCTTCATACGTCGGACACGTACGCCGCGCCGGGTTTCCACATCAGTTTCCCCACCGACGCGTGGTATATCAGGGACACGTTCAACAAGCTCCAGTTCGGATTCAACTACACGAAATCAAAGGACGAGAACCCCTCGGTCGTCTACAGCATCTCCTGGGGGTGGAGCGCCCATATGAGCTACGCCGTCTCGCTGCCGCCGGAGTACTTCGTCATGCCGTTCCGGAAGCTGTTCGACGGCGTCTGGATGCTCGACGAGTTCAAGAACCTGAAGCTCTTCTTCCCGATCGCGAACTTCAGCTGGTCGCTCGCGGCCAACCGCTCCCGGTCGAACACGCTGCAGCGCGTGGACGGGGCCACGGAGATCGTGTCCCGCCAGTTCACCATGTCGCGCTCGATGGGGTTCGCGTGGAAGCTCTCGGAAGGGGGGCTGATGAACTGGTACGGTGACTACTCGCTCGCCGTCGAGTCGAGCCTCCTGGGGATGGAGCTGGACCCGTACGGGAACCAGCGTCACTTTTCCGCGATCCTGAGCGACATATTCCTGAGCAACCACCTCATCAATTTCGGCGACGACACGCGCTATGCCCAGCACATCGGGTTCAACACGAAGCCGACCATCCCGAACATGTTCAACATCAGGAAGTACATGGATGTGACCGCCAGCTACAGCGTGGACTATAGCTGGCAGAATACGCTCTCCGGCGGCGACCTCGGGAAATCCGCCGGCTGGTCCAACAACATCAACCTCGGGATGAACCTGAAGCTGAAGCAGCTCTTCGACCCGCTCTTCGAGGAATCAACTGCGGCGGCGCCAGTCGCACCTCCGGTGCCTGCGGGTCCCCGCGGTCGGCGCGGCCCGGAAGAGCCCGTCCCTCAGGTCAAAGACACCGCGCGCGTCGACACGTCGAAGCCGAAGCTCACGGGGATCGACAAGACGCTCGCCCAGCTCAAGACGCTCGCGAAGGTCTTCATCAAGACACCCTTCCTCGATTACGACAACGTCAATATCACGTTCACACAGCAGAACCAGGTGCAGAACAGCGGCGTTCTCGGTACGCCGGGGTTCGTGAACTTCTGGGGGCGGGTGCCGTTCCTGCAGGAGCCGGACCCGAGGAACGGTCCCTCGTTCCTGTACCAGATGGGCCTCATCTCCGACCCTGACGGCCAGCTCACCAATTTCGGCCCGCGGTCGAAGTTCCCTTTCTTCGGCTGGGATGTGAACCCGGGTCCCCGCGCCAATGAGCTGGGAGGGAACATCGTCAACACGTTCAGGGAGAGCAACCGGCTGACGTTCAAGACGAGCCGCGAGCTCTGGGAAGGGGCGCACGTCGATTTGAACTGGAACGTGGGGTGGACGTACAGCCTGACACAGAACCTCTCCACGACGGATTCACTCGGTGGAATTCCCGAGATGACCAACCAGACGATCACGGGGAGCGTCGACAGGTCATTCCTGACATTCCCCGATTTCCTCTTCTTCAGCTCGTTCAAGACGTCGCTGAAGGAAGTGAGCAAGGAATACGCGGCGCTGAAATCCGCCGACGTCGGCGATTCGACCGGCGCGAACTATCCCCAGTACCTCGCCCAGGCATTCGAGCACGGATTTGAGGCGCTCCCCTGGCTGAAAAAAGTCTTCGGCGATTACTACCCGCGAGTCAACTGGTCGTTCCGGTGGGACGGCCTCGAGAAGCTCAAGATGTTCCAGGGGTTCGTGAGCCGGTTGTCGCTCGATCACGCCTACACCTCGACGTTCAGCAGGCAGTTCGAGAACACGCCCGGCGGCGGAGGGGAACGGACGGACGGCGAACGCGTGGCGTACGGTTTCAACCCGCTCATCGGGGCGAACTTTACGTTCAAGGAGCTGCTCAAGGGCAATTTCGGCGCAAACCTCCGGTACAACACGAACACCTCGTACGACCTCTCGCTGTCGTCGAACAACATCGTCGAATCGCTCACGCAGGAGATCTCGTTCACCGCGTCCTATTCCAGGAAGGGGTTTGAGATTCCTTTCTTCGGCCTCTCCCTCAGCAACGACGTCGACGTGAGCCTGAGCTACTCGGTCTCAAGGAACTCGCGGAACACGTACGACGTGTCGCAGCTCGACGTCAACGTCACGCCCGTCCCGCTGGAAGGATCCACCAGGACGCAGATAGAGCCGCGCATCAAGTACGTGCTGAGCCAGCGCGTGACGGCGTCTGTCTACTACCGCTACACGCGCGTCAACCCGGACTTCGCCGGGTCGAGCATCCCCGGGACAACGGAAAACGAGGCGGGGCTGGATATACACATAGCGATTCAATGATATATATGTCATTGCGAGCGAAGTCCGTTCTTTGGACCACGTCGTTCTCTGGCGTGGCGATCTCGCCCGTTTGCTTCTCGATCACAAAATCCTGTTCTTTTATAGCATGTCCACTGGAAGCGCGATGGAAGAAGAAAAGGGAAAGGTTCTCTGGGTCGACGATGAGATCGAGCTCCTCCGCCCCCACGTCAGGTTCCTGGGGGAGAAGGGGTACGCCGTCGAGACCGCGACCAACGGCGAGGACGCGGTCGCAATGGTCCGCGAGGCGGAGTACGATCTCGTCTTCCTGGACGAGATGATGTCGGGGATGGGGGGGCTGAAGACGCTGGCCGAGATCAAGGAAATCCGCCCGAACCTCCCGGTCATCATGATCACCAAGAACGAGGAAGAGTCGCTGATGGAGGACGCGATCGGGCAGAAGATCAGCGACTACCTGACGAAGCCTGTCAACCCCAGCCAGGTGCTCATGGCCTGCAAGAAGTTCCTGGAGGGGCGCAAGATCACCGGGGCGGCGGTTTCGAAGGACTATATCCAGGAGTTCAACACCATCTCGCGGGCGCTCATGGGGGACCTCACGTCCGGCGAATGGATCGACCTGTATGTCCGGCTCACGGGCTGGGGGCTCGAGCTTGACGGCCACCCCGAGCTGGGACTGAAGCAGACGCTCCTGGACCAGACCCGCGAGTGCAACCTGGCATTCAGCAGGTACGTCGAACGGAACTACCGGGAATGGGTGGAGCGGACGGCGGGGCGCCCGGCCCTCTCGACGGAGGTGGTGGACCGGTACGTGATCCCCGAGTTCCAGTCGGGGAAATCGGTCTTTTTCTTCGTCATCGACTGCCTCCGGCTGGACCAGTGGCTCGTGATGGAGAGCGTGCTGCAGGAGTTCTTCACGATTACCAAGGACTATTACTTCAGCATACTCCCCACGGCCACGCCGTATTCCCGGAACGCGATATTCAGCGGCTCGTACCCGAGCGACGTGGAGGTCCGGTTCCCGGAGCTGTGGGAGAAAAGCGAGGACGACGAGAACAGCCGCAACAGGTACGAGCGGCAGTTCCTGGACAAGCTCCTGGAGCGCCGAAAGATCGCCCTGAAACCGGAGCCGAAGTACATCAAGATCCTGGACGCCGAGTTCGGCAGGAACGTCGAGAACACGATCAACTCGTACGCGCAGTCGAAGCTCACGTCCGTGGTGGTGAACTTCGTGGACATGCTCGCGCACGGGAGATCGGATTCATCGCTCCTGAAGGAGATCGCGCCCGACGAGTCCGCCTACCGGTCGCTCACGCGCTCCTGGTTCATGCACTCGTCGCTCCTGGGGATGCTCCGGACGCTCTCGCGCAACCCGAATGTGGTCATCGTCCTCACGACGGACCACGGAAGCATCCGGAGCCTCCGCGGCTCGAAGGTGCTGGGTGACCGGGAGGCCTCGACGAATCTCCGGTACAAGTACGGGCGCAACCTGAAGGCGGAGGAGAAGGCCGCGATATTCGTGAAGAACCCGGAAGAGTTCAAGCTTCCCCGGCGGGGCGTGGCCACGAACTACATCATCGCGAAGGAAGACTTTTACTTCGTCTACCCGACGGACTACCACAGGTACCTCAACCAGTACCGCGACAGCTTCCAGCACGGGGGCGCGTCGATGGAGGAGATGATACTCCCCGTCGTGCGCATGGAACCGCGCGGATGACGCGCGTCGTCTCCCGCTCGCCCGACGACACGGAGGCCGCGGGACGGGCTTTCGCGCTCCGGCTGAAGCCGGGGGACGTCGTGGCGCTTGAGGGACCGCTCGGCAGCGGGAAAACGAAATTCACCGCGGGCGTCTGCGCCGGGCTCGGCGTGGAGGGCCACGCCACCAGTCCCACGTTCACGCTCATCAACGAGTACCCCGCCCCGTTCGGCATCGTGGCCCACGTCGACCTTTACCGGATCGCGGGAAAACGGGAGATCGCCGAGCTGGGACTGGAAGAGTACTTCAGCGACCGCTGCATCTGCCTGATCGAATGGCCGGAGATGGTGAGGGAGATCCTCCCCCCCGGCGCATACACGGTCCGCCTCGCCCACGGCGGGTCGGCCTCCGAACGGGAGATCCGGATCGAAGAGCCCGCGGAGGCGCTCCGGTGACTGTGCTCGGAATCGAAACGGCCACTGCGGTGTGCGCGGCGGCGCTCGTCAGGGACGGCCGCGTGGAGGCGGAGTCGCTCCTCGACGCGGGGCGGGTCCACGCGGAGCGGCTGCTGGGGCAGATCGTCGAAGTGCTCGGGACGGGAGGAGTGGGGGCGCTGGAGGGGGTTGCCGTGTCGATCGGACCGGGATCGTTCACCGGGCTCCGGATCGGCGTGAGCGTCGCCAAGGGGCTCGCCGTCGCGCGGGATATCCCCATTGCGGCGGTGCCGACGCTCGAGGCGCTCGCGCTCCATGCCACGGCGACCGATGCGCTGCCTGCGGGCGCGAGGCTCGTTGCCGCGCTCGACGCGCGGCGGAGCGAGGTCTACTGCCAGCGCTTCGACGTCACGGCCGCGGGTGCTGTCCCGGCGGATGAGCCGCGCGACGTGGCGCTGGAGGTGCTGCTTGCGGAGCTGGGAGGAGCCCCGGCGTTCGTGACCGGGGACGGGGCGGCGAAGGTCCTATCCGGACCGGGCGGGCCGGGGGGGCTCCGCATGGTGTCGGAGCGCGCGCGGCTGTGCAGCGCGGCCGCGGTTGCACGGATCGGCGAGCGGCTGCTCGCTGCGGGGAGCGCGGAGGATCCCGCGCTGCTGGAACCCCGGTACATCAAGGAATTCTTTCTCACGACCCGATAAACGGGAGGAAGGGCGGCATGTCCTGGTTCAAGCGGTCCAAGGAGAACATCGCCTCCGAAACGCAGAAGAAGGAGATCCCCGACGGCCTCTGGACGAAATGCGAGCACTGCGGCGAGATCATCCACCGCATGGAGCTGGAGAAGAATTTCTACACGTGCGTCAAGTGCAACGCGCATTTCCGGATCGGGAGCCGGGAGTACATCGATCTCCTCCTCGACGCGGACTCGTTCAAGGAACACGACAGGAGGATGCGCTCGGGGGACCCGCTGAAGTTCGTCGACACGAAGCGCTACCGCGACAGGATCCCAGAGGCAATCAAGAAGACGAAGCTCCATGACGCGGTGCGCTGGGGGACGGGCGCGATCAACAAGCACCAGGTGGTGCTCGCGGTCATGGATTTCACGTTTATCGGCGGCAGCATGGGGTCCGTGGTGGGGGAGAAGATCGGCCGGGCGATCGACAGGGCATGGAAGTCGAAGACGCCTCTCCTGGTGATCTCTGCCAGCGGCGGGGCGCGCATGATGGAGGGGGCGCTCTCGCTGATGCAGATGGCGAAAACCAGCGCCAAGCTCGCCCGTCTTGCGGAAGCGGGCATCGGCTTCGTCTCCGTTCTCACGGATCCCACGACCGGCGGTGTCACCGCGAGCTACGCGATGCTCGGCGACGTGATCATCGCGGAGCCGGGGGCGCTCGTCGGCTTTGCGGGCCCGCGCGTGATCAAGCAGACGATCGGGAAGGATCTTCCTCCCGGCTTCCAGCGCTCCGAGTTTCTCCTGGAGCACGGGTTCGTCGACATGGTCGTGCACAGGAAGGACATGCGCGCCACAGTCGGACAGGTCCTCGAGTACCTGCGCCAGTAAGGGGCCCCGCCCACTTCTTCCCGGAGTCGCCCACCTTGTACATCCTCGGCATTTCCTGCTACTACCACGATTCCGCCGCGGCGCTGATCCGGGACGGCGCAATCGTCGCCGCGGCGCAGGAGGAGCGCTTCACGCGAAAAAAACACGACTTCGATTTCCCGGCGCGCGCGGTCGCGTACTGCCTCGCAGAGGCAGGGATCACGGCGAAGGAGATCGACGTCGTCGCGTTTTACGACAAGCCGCTCCTGAAGTTCGAGCGCATCCTCGAGACATACATCGCCTGCGCGCCCCGGGGCCTCCGCTCGTTCCTGATGGCTCTCCCGCTCTGGCTCAAGGAGAAGCTCTGGATCCCGCAGACGATACGCGAGGAGCTCGGCTTCGAGAAAACCCTCCTTTTCCTGGAACACCACGAGTCGCACGCCGCGTCGGCGTTTTTCCCCTCCCCGTTTGAGCGCGCGGCGTTCCTGACGATGGACGGGGTCGGGGAGTGGACGACGACAAGCTACGGCCGGGCGGCCGGGAACACGCTGACAATCCTGGGCGAGCAGCGTTTTCCCCACTCCCTCGGTCTTTTGTATTCCGCCGTGACGTACTTCACGGGATTTAAAGTGAACTCGGCGGAATATAAGGTGATGGGCCTCGCCCCGTACGGCGAACCGAAGTACACGCGGCTCTTCCTGGACCGCCTGATCGATCTCAAGCCGGACGGCTCATTCAAGATGGACATGGCCTATTTCGACTACTGCGCCGGCCTGACGATGACCAGCGACGCCTTCGCGGACCTCTTCGGGGGCCCGCCGAGGAAGCCGGAATCGCCCCTGACGCAGCGCGAGATGGATCTCGCCCGGTCGCTCCAGGACGTGACCGAGGAGATCGTCTTGCGTATGGCGCGCCACGTTCACCGGGAGACCGGGGAGGAGAACCTGGCGCTGGCGGGGGGTGTCGCCCTGAACTGCGTGGGTAACGGCCGCGTGCTCCGCGAGGGTCCGTTCAGGCGCATCTGGATCCAGCCGGCGGCAGGCGACGCCGGAGGGGCGCTCGGGGCCGCGCTCTTCGCGTGGTACGCATACCTGGGGAACACCCGGACGGTCAACGGGGAGAGGGACGCGCAGCACGGTTCATACCTGGGCCCTGAATATTCCGACCAGGCGATCGGGGAATTCCTCTCGGCGCGCCGCATCCCCGCCCGGAAGCTGGACCGGGAAGAGCTTGTGCGGACCGTTGCGGACTTGATCGGCCGGGAGCAGGTGATCGGCTGGTTCCAGGGGCGGATGGAGTTCGGTCCCCGGGCGCTCGGCGCCCGCAGCATCATCGGGGACGCGCGCTCGGCGAAAATGCAGTCGGTGATGAATCTCAAGATCAAGTTCCGCGAGTCGTTCCGGCCGTTCGCGCCGTCAGTCCTCGAGGAGAGCGTGGGAGGCTACTTCGAGATCGACCGGGAGAGCCCGTACATGCTCCTGGTTGCTCCTGTCCGGGAGTCCCGGCGCATCCCCCTGAGCGCCGCCGCCCGGCAGCTCAGGGGGATCGACAGGCTCAACGTTCCACGATCGGAGATACCGGCGGTGACGCACATCGACTATTCGGCGCGCATCCAGACCGTGAACCGGGAGGACCATCCGCTCTACTACGACCTCATCGCCCGCTTCGCGAAGGACACGGGGTGCCCGGTGATCATCAATACGTCGTTCAACGTGAGGGGGGAACCGATCGTCTGCCGGCCGGAGGAGGCGTTTACGTGCTTCATGAGGACGGAGATGGACTACCTTGTCATGGGGAGCTACCTCCTGGCCAAGGCCGACCAGAGCCCGCTCGCAGGAGACGACGACTGGAAAAAGGAGTTCGAGCTTGACTGACCGGATCGACGATTCGCCCACGAAAGGAGTTCGGGATTGACTGACCGGATCGACGACTCGCGCGCGAAGGTGCGGCAGTTCGGACTCCTGTTCGGGGCGCTCGGGTTCCTGGCGGCCGCATATGCCGCCCTGGCTCACCACCGGGTCGCCTGGTGGTGGCTCGGGGCCGGCGCGCTCTTCACGATTGCGGGTCTTGCGGCGTACCCTCTTCTCCGGCCCGTCTACCGCGCCTGGATGAAATTCGCGTTCGCACTGGCATGGGTCAATACGCGCGTCCTCCTGGGCGTCTTCTTCTATCTCGTACTCACGCCGGTCGGCCTCCTGATGCGCCTGCTCGGGCGCGATCTGATCGACCAGAAAATCGACCGCTCCGCGGCCACCTACTGGAAGGCGAGGAAGCCGGCCGCATTTGATCCCACCCGGTATGAGCGCCTCTTCTAAAATGGATCGGTGGCGATGATCGAACAGGTGCACATAACGGCGGCAATGCGGCAGGCGAGCGATGCGCTGCGCGCGCGGGGGAAAACGATCGCCGTCGTGCCGACCATGGGCGCGCTCCATGAAGGGCACCGGGCGCTCATCCGCGAGGCGCGCGCCCGGGCGGACGCCGTTGTCGTCACGCTCTACGTGAACCCGACGCAGTTCGGTCCGCATGAAGACTACTCGCGCTATCCCAGGGACCCGGCGCGCGACGCCGCCGTGGCGGAAGCGGGGGGGGCGGACTACCTCTTCGTGCCGGGCGACGGGGAGATGTACGGCCCCGGGTTCCAGACGTTTATCACCGTGGAGCAGCTTTCGACGCCGCTCGAGGGGGCTTCCCGCCCGGGCCATTTCCGGGGAGTGGCGACAGTCGTCGCCAAGCTGTTCCAGATTACGAACCCGCACTACGCACTTTTCGGCCAGAAAGACGCGCAGCAGGTTGCCGTCGTCCGCCGCCTGATCAGGGACCTCAATTTCCCGGTCGAGCTTGTCGTGGTCCCGACGGTGAGGGGGGAGGACGGGCTGGCGCTCAGCTCGCGCAACGCGTACCTCTCGAGCGCCGAACGCGCCGAGGCTCCCGTGTTGTACCGGTCGCTCGTGCGGGCGGAGGAGGCGGCCCGGGGCGGGGAACGGTCCGCCGCCGCGCTCGCCTCGGGGGTCGCCGCGATGGTTGGCACCGCCCGCGGGGCTTCACTTGAATACGTCGCCGTCGTCGACGCTGAGACGCTCCAGCCGCTCTCCCGGCTCGAGCCGGGGGGGCGCGTCCTGATCTGCCTGGCGGCGCGCTTCGGCGCCACCAGGTTAATCGATAACGTCCAGTTTATGGTCTGAAGGAAAATGGATCCAAGACTCTCCGTTGTGGTGATGGCGGCCGGGAAGGGGACGCGCATGAACAATCCCTCCATTGCCAAAGTCATGTACACGATCAATGACCGGCCGCTCGTCGAGTGGGTGGTGGACCTGGCCGCGCGGCTGGACTCCTCCCGCACTGTGGTCGTCGTCGGCTGGCAGAAAGAGTCCGTGATCGCCCACCTGGCGGCGACGCATCCCTCGGCGACGTGCGTCGAGCAGAACCCGCAGCTCGGCACGGGGCACGCGGTGATGCAGGCGGAGGTGGCGCTCAGGGAATTCAGCGGCGACGTGCTCGTCCTGTCGGGGGACGTGCCGATGCTCACGGTTGGCACGACGCGCGCGCTGATCGACACGCACCGGGCGGCGGGAGTTGCGGCGACCGTGCTCACGGCGGTGCTCGACGACGCCACGGGGTACGGGCGGATCCTGAGGGACCGCCCCGGCGGCGCCGTCACCGCGATCGTCGAGCAGAAGGACGCGACGCCGGAGCAGCGCGCCATCAGGGAGATCAACACGGGCATCTACGTGTTCGACGCGTCGCGCCTCTTCGAGGGACTGCGCCACATCACCACCGAGAATGCGCAGCACGAGTACTACCTGACGGACGTCTTCCGGTATTTCTGGAGGAACGAACTCCCCGTGGCGGCTGTTGTTGCTGATGACCCCCTGGAGGTCGGGGGGATCAACACCCCGGCGCAGCTCGAAGAGGCCCGGCGGATTCTGGTCGGGCGCGGGAGTTGACAATTGCGGGCGTTTTGACTATTATGCCGGGAGCGGAGAGGAGTTCACCATGAAAGCAATGTCGTTCGTCGTACTCGGGTGTGCGATTGCTCTCGCCGCGGGGAGCGCCGGGGCGCAGTTCAAGACAGACCCGGCCCGTGACCCGGAGACTTCCGGGTCCCTCATCACCGCTCCCCCTTCCACGGTCCTGTTCGGGTGGTTCGATCCGAGCAAGTTCTCCATGCACCACAGCATGGAGTTCTCCTACATGTCGTTCGGGGGCGCGGGGATGACGATGGGAACGTACACCAACAGCATGATGTACCAGTTCGCAAACAACCTGAACGCCAGGGCGGACGTCAGCATGAGCTTCACGCCGACGAACTCGTTTTCGTCGTTCGGCGGCAAGGGGGCCAACAACTTCAGCGGGCTGTACCTGCGGGATGCGCAGCTCAACTACCAACCGTGGGACAACTTCCAGGTGAGACTCCAGTACAGCCAGCTCCCCTACGGCTCGTACTACTACTCCCCCTTCTTTTTCCCGATGACCGGGGGGAACGGATTCTGATCAACTGCTTAGCGCTCCGTTGTGACATAGGCGGACGTGCGCTGGGTCGTGAAAGCCGGGAATGCCCTTCCGCGGGGCATACTCCCGGCTTTGTCGCTTCTGATCCCGCCGGATGAAGCGGCACCGCTCCACGGCTGCCTCCCCCTCCCGGAAGGACATCCGCACCGTTGTCCTTGACGTCATCATCGGCGCACTGGGCCTCCTGGTCCTGGTGCTTGCCTGGTCATTCCTGAGCAGGACGGTCTTCCATCCCCCCGTCGACCCGGTCCGGAGCGGCTCTCCCGCGCGGTCCACGATCCAGCTCGATGTGCTCAACGGCTGCGGCGTCGCCGGCGCAGGCACCGCGATGACCGCGTACCTGCGGGCCCGGGGCTTCGACGTCGTGGAGTACCGTAACTACAGGAACTTCGACGTGCAGGAGACGCTGGTGATCGACAGGGCCGGGAGCAGGGAGAACGCGGAGAAAGTGGCCTACGCGCTCGGCGTGGGCGCGGGGAACATCATACAGCAGATCAACGAAGACTATTACGTGGATGTCTCGGTCCTGATCGGACGGGACTACGCCTCACTGAAATCATCACATTAGGGGACGCGCGCAGTGAAATCACAGGCGCTCGCACTGGCGGCCGCACGGCTTGCCCTCACCCGGAAGGCGGCGGACGTGGTGACGATGGACCTTCGCGGCCTCACCACCATGACGGATTTCTTCGTGGTCTGTTCCGCCGACTCCGACGTCCAGATCCGCGCGATCGCGGACGCCATCGACGAGGGGATGCGGAAGAAGGGGGTGGACGCGTGGCACAGGGAGTCGGGGAGCACGACGTGGGTGTTGCTCGACTTCGTCGACGTCGTCGTGCACATCTTCCACAGGAACACCCGGCCCTTCTACAACCTGGAGAAGCTCTGGGGCGACGCGAAGATCGCCGCCGTGGCCGACGCGCCGGGCACTGGCGTCCGGGCGCGCAGGCCGACGTCCGCATCGCGCCAGAAAAGGAAAGCACGGGCATGAAGGAGTACCTGAGAGAGCGGCTCGCCGCGGCGCTCGCGGCGGTGGGGACGACCGAGCCGGGCCCCGTCTCGTTTGAGAAGCCGCGCCAGGCGGGACACGGCGACCTGACGACGAACATCGCCATGATCATCGCGAAGCGGACCGGGGCACGGGGGCGCGAGCTGGCGGCGGCGATCGCCGGGAAGCTGGAGATCGATCCGGCGCTCGTGGCCCGCGTGGACGTCGCGGGCCCCGGCTTTCTCAACTTCACGTTCAGCGAGCGCTACTACCTCCGGCAGCTCCAGGAGCTGATCCGGGCGGGGGCGTCGTTCGGGCACTCGACGGTCGGCGCCGGGAAAAAGGTTCAGGTGGAATTCGTCAGCGCGAACCCCACCGGTCCGCTCACGGTCGGCCACGGCCGCGGGGCCGTCTTCGGCGACACGGTCGCCCGGATGCTGGAATGGACGGGGCACGGGGTCGAGCGAGAGTACTACTTCAACAACGCCGGCCGGCAGATGCGCATCCTGGGGGATTCCGTCCGCCTGCGCTACCTCGAGCTGCTGGGGGAGGGGGGAGAGTTCCCGGGAGACTACTACCAGGGGGAGTACATCCGTGATATCGCGCGCCACCTCCTGGAGGCGCACGGCGATGGGCTGCGCGCCGAGCCCGCGACGGGGAGATTCAAGGAGCAGGCCGAAAGCGAGATCTTCGCGGACATCAGGAAGACGCTCGCCTCGCTCGGGATCGTCTTCGCGTCGTACTACAACGAGAACTCGCTCTACGAAGAGGGGAAAATCGCGGAGGTCATCGCCGCCCTGCGCGCGAAGGGGCTCGCCTATGAGAGCGAAGGGGCCGTATGGTTCAAGACGTCCGCGCTCGGGCTGGAAAAGGACAAAGTGATCGTCAAGAGCACCGGCGAGCCCACCTACCGCCTCCCCGACATCGCGTACCACAGGGAGAAATTCCGCCGGGGGTACGATCTGATGATCGACGTTTTCGGCGCGGACCACATCGCCACGTTCCCCGACGTGCTGGCAGCGCTCAAGGCGCTCGGCTTCGACGAGCGCCGCGTCGTCGTTCTCATCCACCAGTTCGTGACGATCCTCCAGGAGGGGGAGGTGGTCAAGATGTCGACCCGCAAGGCGAACTTTATCACGCTCGACGAGCTGATCGCCGAGGTGGGTGCCGACGTCGTCCGGTATTTCTTCCTGATGCGCACGATCTCCAGCCACCTGAATTTCGACCTCGCGCTCGCCAGGAAGCACTCCGATGAGAACCCGGTGTACTATCTCCAGTACGCGCACGCCCGGATCTGCAGCATCCTCCGCTACGCCCACGGGGATGGCCGCACGCAGGAGGATGGGTCGTTCGATCCCTCGCTCCTTGCCACCCCGCCGGAGACCGGACTGATCAAGCTCCTCCTGGAGTTTCCCGAGCAGGTTGAGTCATGCGCCCTGGCATACGAGCCCCACCGGCTTGCCGAGTACCTGCAGGGAGTGGCCACGGCGTTTCACAGATTTTACCACGAATGCCGCGTGGTGACCGACGACGTCCCGATGACCGGCGCGCGGCTGGCCCTCTGCCGGGCTTCGAATATCGTGCTCGGGAACGGCCTCGCCGTGCTCGGGATCAACGCCCCCGAGCAGATGTAAGGACACGGGCGATTCCCGGGGGTCGTGGCATCCCGGGGGTGGAAACGAATTTTAGCTCATGTGTGTTCTGCAGCACAGGGTGGTTCGCCCCTTCTTCCGTATCATGCAGTCACCTGCAACCTGTCACTGTGTCAAACACCTTAACAAGGGGGGGACCCGCGTCCGCATTCCCCGAGTACGTCTGTAACCTGTGTTTTCCGCTCCTGCTGCGGCCTGTCGCCCGGCGGAGCCTTGCAGCACGCCCTGTTCACGGCGAGCGAGCCCCGGAGCGATGAGCTTGCCACTCTCTATGGAGAATGCTATATTAGCCGACGCCCGATCTGTCCCCTGCGATCCTGAATTCGCAGTTGCTGTCCGGAATGATGCGACGACGGTGTTCCGTCCCCTCCTCCCCCCCCGCGCTCGCCGCACAAGAGAGTCTTCTACTGTCAATAATCAACATGGGAGCACCAACATGAAACATTTCGTTCGCGTTGTGTGTGTCATGTTCATTGCCTGCCTGGCATTCGGGACCGCCGCGGCGCAGTGGGTAAGCACGACCGGGATTCTGGGAGGGCAGGTCAACAGCCTCGAAGTCCTCGGCAGCGCCACGTTTGCCGGGACCTGGGGGGGCGGTGCCTACAAGTCGACCGACCAGGGGGGACACTGGACATACTCCGGGCTGATCGGGCAGAAGGTCCGCTCAATGGCCTCACAGGGCACGAACCTGTTTGCGGGCACGCACACGGGCGTCTGGCTCTCGACGGACAACGGGGGGACGTGGAATTCGGTCAACGACGTCCACCAGATAAACCAGTATGTCTATACTGTGTACGCAAGCGGCGTCTACATGATCGCAGGAGGGTACGGGGGGATCACCCGGACAAACAACAACGGCGCCTCGTGGACACTGGACACCGCTGGCCTGACGACTCCCAC
>DATJAS010000083.1:0-53789 GCA_035516035.1 Bacteroidota bacterium
CGACAAGAACGAGGAGGTCTGGCTCTTTGACGTTGCCGGGAAGAAGGACGTCCGCATCATGAAGACCGAAGAGGGGGGACCGGACGGGCTTGCATGGTCTCCGGACAGCAAGTGGCTGGCATATTCACGGTCTGCGAAGAATTCCTTCGACGTGATCGCGCTGTACAGCGTCGACAGAGAGTCCACCACGGTCATCACGAGCGATCGGGTGGACAGCGACAACCCCGCCTGGTCGCCGGACGGGCACTGGCTCTACTTCATTGCCGACAGAGTTTTTCAGTCGGTCGTCTCCTCCCCCTGGGGAGCCAGGCAACCCGAGCCCTACTTCGACAAGACGAGCAAAATCTGCGCGCTGGCGCTGACGAAAGACGGGCGGTTCCCGTTCCTCCCGGCCGACGAGGTCGCTGCGCTCAAGGAGGGGCAGAAGCGGGCGGAAGCGAAAGATGACAAAACCGAAGACAGGAAGGAGGCGGGGAAGCCGCAGGAGAAGAAGCCCCCGGCGGTCACGATCGACTTTGACGGCCTCCTCTCGCGCCTGTACGAAGTTCCGATCCCCGCCGGGGCCTACTCATCGCTCGCCGTGACCGACAAATATCTCTATGCGGTAGAGCGTCCCTCGAGGTACCAGGGGAAGGCCGCCCTGGTCGCACTCGAGATCAAGAACAGGGACGTGAGCGCGAAGACCGTGCTTGAGGACATCAGGAGCTACGACCTCTCGTCCGACAGGAAGAAGATCGCCGTTCTCAAGGGGGATGATCTCTACGTGATCGATGCCGACGGGAAGGCGCCGGCCGAATTGCCCAAAGCGAAAGTGGACCTTTCCGGCTGGCTCCTCACCGTGAATCCCCGGGATGAGTTTCGCCAGATGTTCGTCGAAGCCTGGAGGCTCGAACGGGATTATTTCTACGATCCGCATCTTCACGGAGTCGACTACAAGGGCCTCCTGGACAGGCACATCGCCCTCCTGGATCGCGTAACGGACCGGGACGAGTTCGGCGACCTGGTCGGTGATCTGGTCGGAGAGCTCTCTGCGCTCCACACGTTCGTGTACGGCGGTGACGTGCGGCGAGCCCAGGACCGGATCAACCTGGCATCGCTCGGTGCGCTGCTCCGCCGGGACGATGCGGCGGGAGGATATCGCATTGAGCGGATCTACCGCGCCGACCCGAATCTCTCCGATGTCGTCTCACCGCTGGCCCGTCCCGGGCTCACGATTCGCGAGGGAGACGTCATCCTCACGATCAACGGGACGTCGGTTCTCTCCGTGGATTCCCCCGACAGGCTCCTGGAAAATACGGCCGGGCAGCAGGTGCTGCTCCACATCCGGGGGGAAGGAGGCGCGTACGACGCGGTTGTGAAGCCGCTCTCCGCGGCCGAGGACAGGAACCTGCGCTACGGCGAGTGGGAGGAGACGTGCCGGCAGACGGTCGAACGGAAAGGGGGAGGGGATATCGGCTACGTGCACCTGCGCGCGATGGGCGGGGGAAATTACGGGGAGTGGGTGAGGGGGTTCTATCCCGTGTTCGATCGCAAGGGCCTGATTATCGATATGCGGAACAACCAGGGAGGAAACATCGACAGCTGGATTCTCGAGAAACTGATGCGCAAGGCATGGTTCTACTGGCAGGACCGCGTCGGCAAGCCGTACTGGAACATGCAGTACGCTTTCCGGGGGCACATGGTCGTGCTCTGCAACGAGTGGACCGCATCGGACGGGGAGGCCTTCACCGAAGGGTTCCGCCGGCTCGGGCTTGGAAAAGTGCTGGGCACCAGGACATGGGGAGGGGAGATCTGGCTCTCCTCGTCAAACGTCCTCGTCGACAAAGGGATAGCCACAGCGGCCGAGGACGGCGTGTTCGGTCCGGAAGGCGACTGGCTGATTGAAGGACACGGGGTTGACCCTGACACGATCGTCGACAACCTCCCGCATGCGACGTTCACCGGGCAGGACGCGCAGCTCGATGCGGCGATCAGGTATCTCCAGGAGGAGATCCTGGTGCACCCGGTTGAGCCGCCGAAGCCGCCGAAATACCCGGATAAATCGTTCCGGTACTAACACTCACGGAGATCACACTTGCAAAGGGGAAATGATGCACCGACCGGATGACAATCGCTACAGCGCGATGAAGTACAACCGCTGCGGGAAGAGCGGGATACAGCTCCCGGCGATCTCCCTCGGCCTCTGGCACAATTTCGGTGGGGTCGACGCGCTGGAAAACGGCCGCGCGATGGCCAGGCATGCATTCGACCTGGGGATCACGCATTTCGACCTTGCCAACAACTACGGCCCTCCCCCGGGGTCCGCGGAGGAGACCATGGGGTACATCCTGAAGCACGATTTCCCCGGGTACCGCGACGAGCTCATTATTTCCTCGAAGGCCGGGTACGGGATGTGGCCCGGCCCGTACGGAGACTGGGGGTCGCGCAAGTTCCTCGTGGCAAGCCTCGATCAGAGCCTCGCGCGCATGGGGCTGGACTACGTCGACATCTTCTACCATCACCGGCCCGATCCCGAGACCCCGCTTGAAGAGACGATCAACGCGCTCTGCGACATCGTGCGGAGCGGCAAGGCGCTTTATGCGGGTGTCTCGAACTATCCACCCGACCTGACGAAGAAGGCGGAAGAGATCATGAGGTCGAGGGGAATGCACCTGCTCATCCACCAGCCGAAATACAGCATGTTCGAACGCTGGATCGAGGAGGGCCTGCTGAAGGAGCTGCGGGATGACGGCATCGGGTGCATCGTGTTTTCGCCGCTCGCGCAGGGCCTCCTCACTGACAGGTACCTGCACGGCATCCCCCCTGATTCGCGGGCCGCGAAGCCGACGGGCTTCCTGAGGCCCGAGCAGGTGACGCAGGAGAGGATCGACAGGGCACGCAGGCTTAACGACGTCGCGAAGGCGCGTGGTCAGAACCTGGCTCAGATGGCGCTCGCCTGGGTCCTGAGGCACGCGGAAGTCACCTCCGCGGTCATCGGCTCGAGCCGGGTGGCCCAGATCGACGATGCCGTACAGGCGCTCCAGCGGACCGGCTTCTCGAAGGAGGAGCTTTCCTCGATCGATGCGATCCTGGCGGGGAGATGAGATCGCTCTTCGCACTTCTTTCGGTGCAGGCCGCGCTCTGCGCGGCCGCCGCCGCGCCCCGGATCATTGCCGCGCGACTCCTCACCGACGGGCCCCTGGAATACCGGAAAACGGAATTCAGTCTCGAGGTCTCCGCGTCGTTCGTCAATCCCTACGCGACGGCCGACGTCGCCGTGGACATGCACCTCGAGGCTCCCTCCGGGAAGGAAATAACGCTCCCCTGTTTCTTCTCCTCCGGCGACTCGACGTCCTCCGTCTGGCTCGCGCGGTTTGCCCCCCGGGAGACAGGCACCTATCTCTGCTCATTCAGCGTCGGCGACCGCACGCACGCCACAGCGTCCTCCGACACGCTCGAGTTTCGCGTGATCCCCTCAGGGCGCGACGGGTTTCTGCACGCGAACGGCGCCTGGTGCCTGACGTTTGACTCAGGGAGGCCCTTCCGGGGCCTGGGGGAGAACGTCGGCTGGGAATCCCGGTCGTTTGAAGACTCCGCGTGGACGTACGACTCTCTCCTTGCCTCCCTCGCGCGCAACGGCGCGAACTTTTTCCGGACGTGGATGTGCCAGTGGAACCTCCCCCTTGAGTGGCAGACGGTCCGCGGGACGAGGAGATACGCGGACACGAGGGAGTACTACAATCCCGGAGGCATCCGGAGAATGGATGAGCTGGTGGCGCTCGCCGATTCGCTGGGGCTCTTTATGATGCTCACTCTTGACAGCGGCGGCTCGCTCAGAAACCCGTTCTGGTATGATACGGGCGCGGCCCGCGGGGCCGGGCGCGACCCCGGTGAGTTCTTCCGCTTGGCGACGATCCGGCGGAAGTACAGGGACAAGCTCCGCTACATCGTGGCGAGGTGGGGCTACAGCACCAGCATCGCGGCATTCGAGTTCTTCAACGAGCTGGACAACGTGGCATTCACCCCGTCGCCGCACGACAGCATGCTCATTCGCCCCGACGACATTGTCGAATGGCATTCGGCGATGAGCAGGTACCTGCATGATATTGACCCCTGCAACCATGTCATCACCACGAGCATCTCCCACAGGGATATCCCGGGACTGGATGCGCTGCCGTATGTCGACATCAACCAGAAGCACATCTACAAACACACCGACGCGCTCCGGTCCGAGTTGCTCCGGTACACCCGCACATACAACAGGCCATACGTCATCGGTGAATTCGGCTACGAATGGGATTGGAACATCGATTTCTCAACGATTACGTCCGGGCTGGAATACGACTACAGGCGCGGCCTCTGGTACGGCCTGTTCAGCCCGACGCCGATCCTCCCGATGACATGGTGGTGGGAATTCTTCGAATCCCGTGGAATGACGCCGTACATGCGGGGCGTCCGGGAGATAAGCGACAGGATGCTGAATGCGGGGAAGGGGGAGTTTGCACCCGTCGAAGTTTCGGCGGGGCTGATCGAAGCATACGCCGTGCGCTGCGGCGCAACGGTATTCGTTTATCTGCTCAACAACAGCAGGTCACCTGCGGCAAGCGAAATCTCTCTCGGGGTTGCAGGGAGGGGGAGGTATGATGTGCTCGGATTTGACCCGTCCCCCCGGACGTACAGGCGTCTCGGGAGCGCATTCGCAGGCGCACACGCTCTCAATCTCGGGATGATGCGCTTGAAATCCAGGCAGGACCTGGTGCTGATCCTTACACCGGCGGGAACCAGGTGAATCCGCGCGTCGGACCTGATCTGCAGGGTTATCTCTTTCTTCAATGATTTCTCCCCCCCCGATTCATCATCCCTCTGTCATGAAATTGTAAAATGTAGCTAACTCCTTTCATTTTATGGGCTTAAGCGGTTCCATCTGTGGAACCGCCACACCCCGCAGGGTGTTGGAGTTCCCATGAAGGAATTTTCGCGTGGTGTTGGTGGGGTGTCCGGTCGGATGGATACTGATGTCCTCGTGAGGCCGTACTGAAGCGTCAGCTCGCCGATTTTTCCTTCCTCTCCTCCGGTTTTTTCCACACGACTCCGCTTCCCCGTGCACGGGAGGGGACAACGTACTTTGTGTCTGTCAATACAGAGGGACCACTATGAGAGTTGCCCGCAGTTTTTCGACTATCGGCTTCGTCGGCCTGGCGTTGCTCGTCGCGACGGTGGAGTCACGGGCGCAGTACGGGGCGAATCCGGACAGCGCGCTCCAGACGATACTGCGGGGGCTCCCCGGGACGCGCATTTCGCTTTCGCAGGCCGAACAGAACGCCGCTGACAACGCGACGAACCTCCGCACGTCCGAAGCGGTATACAATGCCGCCGAGGGATCTGTCCGGAGGGAATCTGGAGCCTATGACCCGGTGGTGTACTTCAACCTGAACCGCCTTGACAACCATCAGCCTACGTCGTCGTTCTTCACCGGGGCGCCCGTGCTGATGACGCAGCAGACGGCATCCAACGGGGGGATCAGCTGGAGCCTTCCAATCGGGACGAAGATCGACGCCGATCTTACCACGAGCAGGCTCGCGACAAATTCCGCGTTTGCCGCGTTGAACCCGGAGCTTGACGCCACCGGTTCCGTCACGGTGAGGCAGCCGCTGCTCGGCGGATTTGCCGCATCCGCGCGCAAGAAGCTCAACAACGCGGAGGCGCAGCGGGACGCGGAGAAGTCCAGGTTCGACCAGCAGACTCTCGCGACGCGCGGGGACGTCGAGCGGATGTACTGGGACCTGTACGCCGCGGAGCGGGACTACGCGGTGCAGAAGCTGACGCGGGACCGCGCGAAGGCGTTCCTGGATGAGACGCTGCTGCGGGCCCAGACGGGGCTCGTGGGATCAGACCAGGTGGCGAGCGCGCGGACGTCCCTCGCGCAGCAGGAGCTGGCGCTGATCGATCGCGACGAGCAGCTCGGGGCCCAGTCGGACCAGCTCGCCTCCTACATCGGGATTCGTCCGGACCCGACCGGGTCGCGCTTCGTGCCGGCGGATACTCCCGCGACGAGCTACGAGCTTGAGCCCGTGGAGGCGCTTGTGGACAGGGCACTGAAGAACAACAGGGACGTGCTGGCCTCGCAGAAGGACGTCGATGCGGCGGGAGCGCTGGCGGACGCGGCCTCCTGGGAGGCCCTGCCGAGTATCGATCTCATCGGTTCATTCGGCGGAACCTCGACGCTGGGGAGCGCTCAGCTGGTCACCATCCCGGGTCTTATCTCCTACACGCTCCCCGGCGGGTCGTTCGGCGACGCGCTCAACCAGGTCCTGAAGCGCGACTACCCGAGCTGGAGCCTGGGCGTGGCGGTGAATATCCCCGTCGGCTTCCGGAGCGGGCTCGGCGAGAAGGACAGGCTGGACGCAAACGTCCTGAGCGCGCAGCAGCACAGCGTGGAGCTTTCGCGCGCCGTGGAACAGCAGGTGCGCGCGGCCTACCGCGAGCTGTCGCACGGCACGGCGAGGCTCACGGCGGCGCGGGAAGGGGTATCAGCCGCGCAGGAGCAGGTCAGGATCGGGCTCATCGAATATCGCGCGGGCCGGCAGACCGCCTTCCAGCTCGTGCGGCTGGCGGAGGACCTGGCGGACGCGGAACGGCAGTATTCCGACGCCCTGGTGCGGACGGCGAAGGCATCGTCGACGCTCCGTCAATTGACGGCGTCGGAGGTCACAACAGCGGCATCTCATTAGCAAGGAGCGATGGCATGAAAAAACGCATGATCATCATGCTGGCAGTCATGGCGGTCGTTGTCGGGGCTGTCGGGTTCATCAAGTACAACCAGATCACGGCGGCGATCGCCCAGCACCGGGCGTTCATGCCGCCGCCGGAGGCGGTGACGACCTCGGTTGCCGCCGACGAGCAATGGCAGGTGACGCTCGATGCGATCGGCTCCGTTACCGCCGCGCAGGGCGTGGTGGTGAGCGCCGATCTCCCCGGCATCGTCGCGTCGATTGATTTCGAATCGGGTGCCAGGGTGAAGGCCGGTGACGTCCTCGTGCGCCTGGATACCCGCCAGGAGGCGGCGCAGCTTGCCGCCGCCGAAGCCGCGGAGCACCTTGCCCGCGTAAACCTGGACAGGCTGGCCACGCTCCGCGCGCAGGGGGTCGCCGCGCAGGCGGAATACGACCAGGCCGATGCGGAGGCGAAGCAGGCCGCCGCCCGCATGCGCGAGACCCGCGCCGTGATCGAACGGAAGACGATCCGCGCCCCGTTCGCGGGGATCCTCGGCATTCGCGTGGTCAACCTCGGGGAGTACGTCAACGCGGGACAGTCGATCGTTCCGCTCCAGGCGCTGGACCGTGTGTTCGTGGATTTCGCGGTGCCCCAGCAGCAGATGCACGACGTGCACGTGGGAGCGGAGCTGGACGTGGCCGTCGACGGCCGGCCGGGAATCGCCGCGCGGGGGCGGGTCAGCGCCATCAATTCGGTGATCGATCAATCGACCCGCAACGTGACCGTGCGCGCGACGTTCGCCAACCCGGCGCACACGCTGCTGCCCGGGATGTTCGTTAAGGCGAGCGTCGTCGTGGGGGAGGCGAAGACCGTGCTCGGGCTTCCCGCCTCCGCGATTTCGCACGCGCCCTACGGCGATTTCGTCTTCGTGGTCGACAGCCTGATCGGACCGACCGGCGCGAAGTACCGGGGCGTGCGCCAGCAGGTCGTCCACCTCGGCGAAGCGCGCGGCGACCAGGTCGCGATCCTGGAAGGCGTGAAGGCGGGGGATGAGGTCGCCACCTCCGGCGTGTTCAAGCTTCGATCGGGCGCGGCCGTGCTCGTGTCGAACGCCGTGCAGCCGGAAGACAAGCTCAATCCGCAGCCGGAGGACAACTGATGAAGATTACGGATCTCTTCGTTCGCCGGCCCGTCCTGGCGATCGTCGTCAACCTGGTCATCCTCATCGCGGGACTGCAGGCGATCCGCTCCCTGAGCGTGCGGCAGTATCCCCGCAGCGATATCGCGGTCGTGCAGGTGACCACCGCGTACGTGGGGGCCAACGCCGACCTGGTCCGGGGGTTCATCACCACGCCGCTGGAGCGGGCGATCGCCAGCGCCGACGGGATCGACTATATCGAGTCCTCGAGCGCGCAGGGGCTCAGCACGATCATCGTCCACCTGAGGCTGAACTACAACACCAATGACGCGCTGACGCAGATCCAGGCCAAGGTCGCGCAGGTGCGCAACGACCTGCCGCCGGAATCCCAGGCGCCCGTGATCGACGTGCAGACGGCGGACGCCCAGTTCGCGGCCATGTATCTCGGGTTCGCTTCCAAGACGCTCGATCAGAACCAGATCACAGACTACCTGACGCGGGTCGTGCAGCCGAAGCTCTCGGCGATCGCGGGCGTGCAGAAGGCGGACATCCTGGGGGCCCGCACGTTCGCCATGCGCGTCTGGCTGAAGCCCGACAAGATGGCCGCGCTGAACATCTCCCCGTCGGACGTGCGCGACGCGCTCAGCAAGAACAATTACCTCTCGGCCCTCGGAGCGACGAAGGGATCAATGGTGTCGGTGAACCTGGTGGCCAACACCAACCTGAAGACGCCGGAGGAGTTCCGGCAGCTCGTCGTGAAGGAATCGGGGGGCGTGGTCGTGCGGCTGGGCGAGATCGCCGACGTCTCGCTGGGCGCTGAGAACTACGACCAGGACGTCCGCTTCGACGGCGAGGGAGCCACGTTCATGGGGATCTGGGTCCTGCCCACGGCCAACACGCTGGACGTGATCCAGCATGTCCGCGAGGAGATCCCGGGGATCCAGGCGCAGCTTCCCACCGGGATGACGGTGGGCATACCCTACGATTCCACGGAGTACATCCAGGACGCGATCGACGAAGTGCTCAAGACGCTCACCGAGACGCTCCTGATCGTCGTCGTGGTGATCTTCCTCTTCCTCGGGAGCTTCCGCGCGCTGATCATCCCCGTGGTCGCCATCCCGATCTCGCTGATCGGGGCGGTCTTCCTGATGCTCGTTGCCGGGTTCACGATCAACCTGCTGACGCTGCTGGCAATCGTGCTCTCGGTGGGACTCGTGGTCGACGACGCGATCGTGATGGTGGAGAACATCGAGCGGCACCTCCACATGGGGAAGAAGCCCGTGCAGGCCGCGCTCCAGGCGGCGCGGGAGCTTGTCGGTCCCATCATCGCGATGACCATCACGCTGGCCGCCGTCTACACGCCCGTCGGCATCCAGGGAGGGTTGACCGGCGCCCTGTTCCGCGAATTCGCGTTTGCGCTTGCCGGCGCCGTGATCGTCTCCGGCGTGGTCGCCCTCACGCTCTCGCCGATGATGGGCTCGACGCTCCTGCGCGCGGGCGACAGCGAGCGGGGTTTCGCCGGCATGATCAACCGCCACTTCGACGCGGTACGCCGGACGTACGTCCGGCTGCTCGACCGGACGCTCATGTACCGGACGGTGGTCTACGTCCTCTGGGGAATCGTGCTGCTCCTCATCGTGCCCTTCTATCTCTTCTCGCAGAAGGAGCTGGCGCCCCCCGAGGACCAGAGCGTGATCTTCGGGATCATTCAGGCCTCGGCGGACGCGACGCTCGACCAGACGAAGCTCTTCACGCGGCAGGTCTACGAAGCCTACGATTCGATGCCCGAGTGCAAGAACACGTTCCAGATCACGCTGCCCAACGGGGGCTTCAGCGGCTTGGTGACGAAGCCCTGGAGCCAGCGGAAGAAGACCACGCAGCAGCTCCAGCTTGAAGTGGCGGGCAAGGTGTCGCGGATCCCCGGCATCCGGGTGATCTCGCTGACGCCGCCCTCGCTCCCCGGCGGGGGGAGCTACCCGGTCGATTTCGTGATCGCCTCCACGGCGGAGCCCGAGCAGCTCGTCGGGTTTGCGAACCAGCTCATCGGGAAGGCCTTCGCCAGCGGGCTCTTCATGTTCGCCGATGCGGACCTGAAGTTCGACCAGCCGCAGGCGGAGGTCGTCTTCGACAGGGACAAGATGCGCTCCGAGGGAGTGGACATGAGCCAGGTCGGCCGCGATCTCTCGACGCTCATGAGCGGCGATTACGTCAACCGCTTCAGCATCCAGGGGCGGAGCTACAAAGTCATCCCCCAGATCAAGCGGAGCGACCGCCTCACGCCCGAACAGCTCGAGTCGATCTACGTCACCGGTCCGGCCGGACGGCTCGTGCCGCTCTCCACGTTTGCCACGCTCCGCACCTCGACGGAGCCGCGGGAGCTGAAGCGCTTCCAGCAGCTCAACGCGGTGCGGATCCAGGGCGTGATCGTGCCGGGGGTGTCGCTGGACGCCGCGCTCACCTACCTGGAAACGGAAGCGGGGAAGATCCTGCCGCAGGGGTACACGATCGACTATGCCGGAGAATCGCGGCAGCTGCGCACCGAAGGGAGCAAATTCCTCGGCGTGTTCCTCCTGTCGGCGATCCTGATCTACCTCGTGCTGGCGGCGCAGTTTGAGAGCTTCCGCGATCCGTTCGTGATCCTCGCCGGGTCCGTCCCCCTGGCGATCTCGGGGGCGCTCCTCTTCTCGTTCCTGGGTCTCACCACGCTGAACATCTACAGCCAGGTCGGGCTGATCACGCTCGTGGGCCTCGTCGCGAAAAACGGCATCCTGATCGTGCAGTTTGCAAACCATCTCCAGGAAACGGGGATGGACAAGCTGCGCGCGATTATCGACGCCGCGGGCACCCGGCTGCGCCCGATACTGATGACCACCGCTGCCACGGTCGTCGGCCACCTGCCGCTGGTGTTCGCCACCGGCCCGGGCGCGGGCGCCCGGAACTCCATAGGGATCATGCTGGTGAGCGGCATGGTGATCGGCACCGGCTTCACGCTCTTTGTCGTCCCCGCGATCTACATGCTCGTCGCGAAAGAGCGGAAGCCTGCGCTTGCCCCTGAAGAAGAGCCGGAGTACGGCGTCGCGGAACCCGCGCTGACGACGTGAACGGGATCTGCGTCCACTCAAAAAACAACGGCCCCCGGGTTCCCGGGGGCCGTTCTGTTCGCGCGCTGCCCGGCGGGTCGTTACCCCGCTCCTCCCAGCGGAAGCCGCACGCGGAATTCCGTCCTTCCCGGGTGCGAATCGAGCGTGATCTGGCCGTTGTGCCAGAGCACGACACGGCGGGCGATATCGAGCCCGAGCCCCGTTCCCTTGCCCACCGGCTTCGTCGTGAAGAACGGGTCAAAGATACTCTCGCGCAGTTCCGCCGGGACCCCCGGGCCGTCGTCGACGACGCTGACGACGACGTCCGCTCCTTCATGCGATGCGGTCACCACGACATGTCCCTCCTCGGGGGCCGCGTCAATTGCATTGTCGATCAGGTTCATCCACACCTGGTTGATCTCCACGACCCTTCCGCGGATGGGGGGGAGGTCATCAGGGATGTTGAGCGTGATGGAGACGCCCCGCGACTTTGCGCGCCCCTCGAGCAGCGCCACGGTGTCCCTCAGCCCCGGGTGAAGCTCGATCTGCTCAGCGTCGGGGGCGCGGTCCATGTGCGTGAATCCCTTCGCCGCGGTCACGAGTGTGTGGATCCGCCGCGCCGCCCGTTCGATATCGGTGACGAGAGAGCGGGCCGATGCCTGGGCGGCAACCCAGTGGAGGCCTGCGTCAAGCTGGGGGGGTGCCACCGCCAGCGCGAACTTCTCCAGGTCGCCGGTGGTGACCGGCGTCCGCGCGAGCTCCCCCGCGAGCGCCGGGTCGACGCCGCGCGCCTCGAGCCACGCGCTCATGTCGTCTTCCCTGTCCGCAAGCGCGAGCCCGGAGGGGGGTGTGCGTGACGCCGCTCCGGTGCACCGGCTCCAGAGCGTTTCCAGCGCGCCCATCTGCGCTTCCGTGAAGTGGGACCTCCACATCGACCGTGTCGACGCCTCGACTGCACCCATCGTCGCACCGAGCGTCGTCGCATCGCGCAGCGCCGCGGACGCAGGGTTGTTCACCTCGTGGGCGAACCCCGCCGCCAGCTTGCCGAGCGAGATCATCTTTTCGTCCCTGAGATCGTTCGACGTGAAGACGCGGGCCCGGTCGATCATCTGGTGCACCAGGATGGCTGTGATTTCATAGCAGTGACGGATCATCTCCGGGAGGTCGTCACGGCGGATCGTAATCACCCGTGCAGGTTCCTCGACGATTGTGGTCCCGGGAGGCGTCGTCATGCGGGAAAAGGGGAGCAGCCCTGATACATCCCCGGCACGCGAATCAAATACTCTCCGCACCCCGGAACCGCGCTTCATGTAGAACGTCATGCAGCCGCCGAGGACGATGTACATCCCCGACACGGCCTCGGATTCGCGCGAGACGATCTCTCCCTGTGCGTACTCGCGGAGCTCGCCGTTCTCCGCGATCCAGGCAAGCTCCTCGCGCGGTGCGCTCCCGATCGTCCGGTGGGATTTCAGTTCTTCGATCAGCTCTCCGGTGGTCATCTCGTCCTTGCACTTGAGCGGGAAATGTGATATGATGCGTCGTTCCGCTGTTCAGGCCGCCGGATGCCTACTCCGGCGGAACCGTTCTTTGTCCCGTCACGTACGCACATGGCCAGCGTCAGGACTCCCGGCGTTCACCCCTCTTCCCGCAGTGGAAGTCCGGCGGGCCTCCCATCCTTCCTTCGGAACACATCCCCAACAGCAGTTGCGCTGCATTCGTTCCGGGCCCCTGCCCGCGAGCCGGCCGCCTGTAGTCGGGTTGAATAACTGAGGGAGAATCGCCTTGGCAAAACCGGTTATCATGAGCGTGGATGACGATCCGCAGGTCCTGGCGGCGATCGAGCGCGACCTTCGACAGCAGTACAGGAGCCTCTACAGAATTCTTAAGGCCGGGTCCCCCGACGAAGCCCTCGAAGCCGCCCGCGAGCTGAAGCGGCGGGGGACGCCCGTGGCGCTTTTCCTGGTGGATCAGCGCATGCCGGGAATGAGCGGCACGAAGCTCCTGGCGCGGCTCCGCGAGCTCCACCCCGGATCGCGCAAGGTCCTCCTGACCGCATACGCGGACACGGAGGCCGCGATCGAAAGCATCAACGAGATCGGGCTTGACCACTACCTGATGAAGCCGTGGGATCCGCCCGAACAGCGGCTCTACCCCGTTCTGGATGACCTCCTGGCGGAATGGACGCACCACGCCCACCTGCCGTACGAGGGGATCCGCATCGCGGGAGCGCGGTTTTCGCCGCAGAGCCATGCGGTGCGGGAATTCCTTTCGCGCAATCTCGTTCCCTACCAGTGGATCGATATCGACGAGGATCCCTCCATGCGGGAACTCGTGGCCGGGTTCCCGGAGGGCCTCTCGCGGCTCCCGGTGGTCCTCTTTCCGGACGGGACGTACCTCTCGGCCCCGTCGAATCAGGATCTCGCCGCGAAAGCGGGACTCCAGACGCAGGCCACCGCGCCGTTCTACGACGTCATCGTCGTCGGCGGCGGACCCGCGGGACTTGCCAACGCCGTCTACGCGGCGACGGAAGGCCTCCGCGCCGTGCTCGTCGAACAGAGCGCGCCCGGGGGGCAGGCAGGCTCCAGCTCGAGGATCGAGAACTACCTGGGGTTTCCCAACGGGATTACCGGGGCGGACCTGGCCCAGCGGGCGATGGCCCAGGCGCGGCGGTTCGGCGCGGAGATACTCACCGCGACCGAGATCGTCTCACTCCGGCGGGAAGACCCGTACCGCATCGTGCGGACCGCGCAGGGGAAAGAGATCACGGGATACACCGTCGTCCTGACGACCGGGCAATCGGTCCGCACGCTGCAGGTCCCCGGCATCGAGAAGTACCAGGGGGCGGGCGTCTACTACGGCGCCGCGCTGAGCGAAGGGGTGATCTACAAGGGGAAAGACGTCTGCATCATCGGCGGTGCGAATTCCGCGGGACAGGCCGCCCTCTTCTTCTCACGGTACGCCCGCAGCGTGACCATCATTATCCGGGCCGCCGCGCTGAGTCCCGCGATGTCGCACTACCTTGTCCGGCGCATCGAGACGACGCCGAACATCGGCGTCATCCCCCGCGCCGAAATCGCCGGCGCGTGCGGGGACGGGCACCTGGAACAGCTGAAGATCCGCGACCTGGACACGGGCCGCGAACGGGTGGTCGACACCGCCGCCGTCTTCGTCCACATCGGCACCGCCCCGAAATCCGATTTCGCCGCCGGGATGCTCGAGCGGGATGAAAAGGGGTTCTTCCTCACCGGGCCGGACATTCCGCGCGTCAACGGCAGCGTGCGGGGTTGGACGCTCCAGAGGGATCCGTTCATGTTCGAGACGAACATCCCCGGCGTCTTCGCGGCGGGGGATGTCCGCTCCGGCGCGAACCGGCGCGTCGCGGCCGCTGTCGGCGAAGGCTCCGCGGCGATCTACTCGATACGCAAATACCTCGACACCGTCTGAACATTCACAACGCGGGAAACCGCCGGGAAGGAGTCCGCATGCACAGGTATCTTGTCATCTCGCACCACAGCGCGGAAGACTGCGTGAAGGCGCTCAAGGAAGCGCTCGCCATAGGCTACCTCACGCATTTCGATTGGGGGTGCAAGGACGGCGTGCACACGGGATGGGCGATCATCGAGGCGGAAGAGAAGTCCCAGGCGATGCTGAGCGTCCCGCCGTTCCTCCGCGACCGGGCGACCGTCGTGCGCCTGGCCAAGTTCCGCCCGGAGACGATCGAGGCGATGCACATGCCCTGATCCGGTCCGCCGGGCAACAGCGCAGGGCGGGTCCATCCCGGGTTGTAGAGGAATCCATTCGCTCCCGCCGCTTGACAAGTCGGCATTTGAGCGCTATACTGAATGATGCTGCCGACACCCTCTCTCTATGCCTGATTCAACCTCCGACCGCACATCTCTTTCTGTCTGGGCTCCCCTCCGCCGCACCGTCTTCCGTAACAGGATCATTGCGGCCTTCGTTTCGGACACGGGGAGCTGGATGCAGGATACGGCCGGCACGTGGCTGATGACCACGCTGACGCAATCCCCCCTCTATATCGCGCTCATGCAGACTGCCGGGAGCCTGCCTGTGCTCCTGCTCGGCCTCCCCGCCGGCGCGTTGGCCGACATGCTCGACCGGAGGCGCGTGCTCCTCTTCTGGGCCGGGTGGATGACGGCCGCGGCGGCACTCCTGGCGGCGTTGACGCTGACCGGATGGATCAGCGTGGCGACGCTCCTGGCGCTGACGTTTCTTCTGAGCATCGGCTCGGCGATGAATGGTCCCGCCTGGCAGGGAGTCATTCCCGAGCTCGTGCCGAAAGAGGAGCTGCCGAGTGCGATCGCCATGGGGAGCGCGGGATTCAACATGGCACGCGCCGTCGGGCCGGCACTCGGGGGGCTGGTTGTTGCCGCGTTCGCGACTGTGACGGTGGGGGCGGGTACGGTGTACTGGCTGAACGCCGTCTCATTCCTCGGTGTGATGTGGGTGTTCTACCGCTGGCGACGGACGCCGGTGTTCAGGAGCGAGCTTCCCACGGAACGACTCGCCGGCTCGCTCCGCTCGGCGATCCGGTACGCGCGCCATGCCCCGGCCCTGCGAACCGTCCTGATCCGCTCGTTCATCCACACATTTTGCGTGAGCGGCATGTGGGCCCTCCTTGCTGTGGTGGTCAGAGAGGACCTCAGGGGCGACGCGCTCGGCTTTGGGATCATGAACGGGTGCATAGGCCTCGGCGCCGTGACGGCGGCAGTGTTCCTGCCGCGGCTCAGGCAGCGTCTCTCCGCGGACAGGATCATGACGCTCTCGGCGGCTGTCTTCGTGGTGACGCTCCTGGTCATGGCCTGGCTCCACATGTCGGTTCTGCTGGTCGTCGTCCTGATACTCGGCGGCATGTCCTGGACCAGTTCCGCGTCCTGCATGAATATCGCCGTCCAGCTCTCCGTGCCCGGCTGGGTCCTTGCGCGCTCGCTCGGGATTTACCAGATGGTCTTCATGGGAGGACTGGCGCTGGGGAGCGCGTTCTGGGGCGAGGTGGCGGACCACGCCGGGACGCCCGTGGCACTGAGCGCCGCTGCGGCCGGACTCATTCTGTCGTGGCCCCTGGCCAGGCGTTTCCCCCTCCCGATGGGGGGGGAGTCGGATCTTTCACCCGGGCGCCGCACCTCCATCAGCCGCCTGGGGGGGCAACTCATCGTCCAGCCGGACCCCGAAGACGGGCCTGTTCTGATCACCGTGACGTTCCGGATCGACCCTGCAAAGGCGCGGGAGTTTGTGCGCGCCGCCCATGAGCTGGGGAGAGTGCGCAGGCGGGACGGTGCGCTCCGCTGGGCGATATACAGCGATCCGACCGACCCCGCCCGCTACATGGAGACGTACGTCGTCGAGTCGTGGCTGGAACGGCAGAGACAGATCGAGCGGTTCACCGTGGCCGATCACCTGATACGGAACCGCGTGTTCAGCTTTCACGTCGGGCCGGAGCCCCCGGCGGTGTCACACATGATACTTGCACAAAATCCTCCCTGACCAGGGATTTTGACAGTTTCGTGACACACGGAATCCTCCCGTGTAGCATCTTGGACAGAGCCGGCATCGAAGCCGGCCATGCACGGTCCGGGAGCCAGACGCGTGAGAACGTTTCGCAGCACCCTCTTCATCGCCATCGCCGCATCATTACCCGCCCTCTCGTCCGCCCGGGCCGGTGATACGCTCCGGCTCCTCACTGTCAACGTCTGGAGCGGTCTCGACTACAGCGGCACATTCTCATACGGGTACTATGAGCCACAGGAGCGCCGCGAGCTCCGCTTCAGAACGCTCGTTGAACGTATCCGGATGGTGAATCCGGATCTCCTCTTCATACAGGAAGCGAACCCGGTGGGACCCTACGCCGGGAAGCTGGCGGACTCGCTCGGATTCGATGAGATACACCAGGTCTGCAACGGCGGCATCAAGATCGGACCCGTCGGCATTCCCACCAACCTGAAGGAGGGGGTGGCGATACTCGCCCGGCCGGCGCTTCGCCTTTCGATTGTGGATGCCTGGAAACTCTCAGGCTCACCCGGTGTGCACGGCGATCCGCTCACGATCCATTTCGACGAATCGAACTTCGCGCTCACCGGCTTGGTACACTGGAACGACAGGCCCGTCTACGTTGTCAACGTCCACCTGAGCGACGCGCCCCCGCGGGACTCGGTTCTCTTCTCCAGACTGGCCTCGCTCAGAATGACGGGAGTGCTCTCCGCTTCTGATTCCGCGTCGACCGAGCGTTCGTGGAGGAGGCGGACCGCGAAAAAGGAGATCGAAGGAGAGCGCCTCCTGAAGGAAATCGCCGGGCTCCCCCCCGGCATACCGGTCATACTGGGGGGCGACTTCAACAGCGAGATCGGCCGCGCCCCGATTCCCGCGATCATGGCGAAAGGGGGGTTTTTCGACGCCGGCCCGCCGGGCGAAGCGATCACGTGGGATCCCGCAGGAAATGAGAACGTCCGCTATTCGATGCAAAACGTCGACGCCTCGGGCGACACTCTGGACGGCCTCGGACTTCTTTCGGCGGCGCACGATGCCATGCCCCGGCGGATCGATTACATCCTCCTCGACAGGCACTTCAGTGCGGAGGACGCGGCAGCCACAGTCGTCTTTGACTCCGCCGGCGCATCTCCCCACGTTACCGACCATTACGGGTTGCTCGCCCGTATCGACATGCACAGGGCGCTTGCGGGCGTTCCTCCCGGGCAGGTGACCGTCCCTCCCGGCGCGCCCGAGCTCGAGGGGCTGCCGATTCTCTCCTATGACACCGATGCCGGCTTCGGGTACGGCGCAAAGCTCTTTGCGCTCGACTATTGCGGCATGAACGAGTCGTTCGACGTCGTGCTGTTCAACAGCTCGAAAGGGGAACGGTGGTACCGGCTTGCGTTTTCAGTTCCCGACTTCGAGCGGCGGCAGGGGAGAGTCTATCCCTGGGCGCTTGACCTCACGGTGGATTTCGACAAGTGGATCGCGAACAGCTTCTTCGGCGTGGGGAACCGATCGCTCGAATCGGCCCGCGAAACGTACACACGGGCGCCGCTGGAGATCAGCCTGACGGCGAGCCGGGGGTTCTCACACCTGTTCGTGGCGCAGGCGGGGATCAGGTACAGGAGCGTGTGGAATTCCGGGTTCGGCGCCGGGAGCAGGCTCGCGGCACTCCCCCCCGCGGAAGACGGCGGGAGGGCCACGGCGCTCTCCGCGTTCACCACGCTCCGGTACGATTCGCGCGACAGCTACATCAACCCTTCCCGCGGGGCGGTCCTCGAGTGCGAGGCCGAAACGGCGCCCCGCTCCGCGTGGACGACCGCGCCGCTCTTCCGGCTGGCGGGCTGGATCCAGGGATACACGGTGATCTTCTACCCGAAAACCGTTCTCGCGCTCCGCGCGGGGCTTCAGGGAGTGGGGGGTACGGAAATCCCTGTGCAGTTTCTCCTCCCGATCGGCGGCAACGCGACGGTGAGAGGGTCCGTGCAGGACAGGTACCTTGACAGGGTGGCGGGCGTGGCGAACGTCGAGCTTCGGTTCCCGCTCCTGTGGCGCTTCGGCGGCATGGCGGGGATGGACGCCGGAAAAGTCTGGCATTCGGCGGCACTGATGGATCTTCCGCGCTGGGCGACCAACCCCGTCATCGGTCTCCGCTTCTACATGGATACGTTCGTCGTCCGTCTCGATTGCGGCTTCGGCAGGGAGACGACCGGGTTCTATCTGAACTTCGGTCAGCTCTTCTGAAAGTTACAGGTTTGCGGATGAACTGATTTCATTCTACATTGCGTCCGTTCAACCTGGCGCACTAAGGATGAAGCGACCGTTTATCCACGAGGATTTCCTGCTCGAGACCGAGCAGTCCAGGACGTTGTATCATTCCTTCGCTTCCCGCCTCCCGATCATCGATTATCACAACCACCTCTCGCCGAGAGACGTCGCGGAGAACCGCCGGTACGAGAACCTGACGGAGATCTGGCTCGCCGGTGATCACTACAAGTGGCGCGCGATGCGCGCCTGCGGCGTGGACGAGCGGTTCATCACGGGGAATGCCACCGACCTGGAGAAGTTCAGCGCCTGGGCCGCAACGGTGCCGAAGACGCTCAGGAACCCCCTGTATCACTGGACGCATCTTGAATTGCTCCGCGTCTTCGGCATCGGCGACGTGTTGCTGGGACCGGAAACGGCGCGCGACGTCTGGGAGAAGTGCAACGAGCTCCTTGCAACGCCCGGGTGTACCGCCCAGGGGATCCTGCTGCGGATGAACGTCGAAATCCTCTGCACGACGGAAGACCCGGTGGACGACCTCCGCTTCCACGCGGCGATGGCCGCATCAGGTGCCGGGACGCCGGAGATGCTCCCGACGTTCAGGCCCGACCGCGTCCTGGCCATCGACGACCCCGAAGGCTATCCCGGTTACCTCCGCTCGCTCGGCGAAGCTTCCGGGGTGGACATCGGGTCCTGGGACGAACTCCTGGCCGCCCTCAGGAAACGGCACGACTATTTCCACGAACGGGGGTGCCGGCTCTCCGATCACGGCCACGAAACGGCGTTCGCCGGCGACTACACGGTGCAGGATGCATCCTCCGCGCTCCGCCTGCTCATGCGCGGGGAGGCTCCCGACCCCCGTCAGGCGGCTGCGTTCCGGGCAGCCCTTGCCTACGAGCTTGCGGTCATGGACTGGGAGAAAGGGTGGGTGCAGCAGTTCCACCTGGGCGCCCTGCGGGCCACCAACACGCGGATGCGGCGCCTCCTCGGGAGCGACGCCGGCTTCGATACGATCGGCGACGTTTCCCTGGGGAGCACGCTGGCGCGCTTCCTGGACCGCCTCGACGAGCACGACAGGCTCGCGAAGACGGTCCTCTACAATCTGAACCCGCGCGATAACGAGCTGCTGGCGGCAATGATCGGCAACTTCCAGTCCGGTCCGGCTGCCGGGAAGATGCAGTTCGGTCCCGCCTGGTGGTTCCTCGACCAGATCGACGGGATGACGCGCCAGATCGAGGCGCTCTCGGCGATGGGGCTCCTGTCGCAGTTCGTCGGGATGCTGACCGATTCACGGAGCATCCTCTCATTTCCGCGCCACGAGTATTTCCGCCGGCTCCTCTGTCACATCCTGGGGACCGACATGCGCCGCGGGCTCATCCCCGACGACATCGATCTCGTCGGCGGCATGGTCCGCGATATCTGCTACAACAACGCCCGTCGGTACTTCGCCTTTCCCCGGATGCGCGGGACGCGGCCTGTGGCGGCGGGCTCACACGCCGGGACATCATGACACTTCCAGGAGAGGGTGCCGGCCCCGCCGGTCCGTTGCCGGAGACGGCCGCGCACCCGGGCGGCTACCGGTGGACCATCTGCGCGCTCCTCTTTTTCGCGACCACAATCAACTACGTCGACCGCCAGATTCTGGGGCTCCTGGCGCCGCTCCTGCAGAAGGAAATCGGGTGGGACGAGGTTCAGTACAGCACCATCGTCATGGCGTTCCAGGCCGCGTACGCCGCGGGACTCCTCTTTTTCGGGAGAGTGGTCGACAGGTTCGGCACGAAGATCGGGTACGCGATCGCCATCACGCTCTGGAGCGCTGCGGCGATGGGACATGCAGCGGTCCGCTCGGTTGCGGGGTTCGGCGTGGCGCGGGGGTTCCTGGGCCTGGCCGAGTCGGGGAACTTCCCGGCAGCGATCAAGGCGGTCACGGAATGGTTCCCCAGGCGGGAACGGGCGCTCGCCACGGGGATCTTCAATGCGGGGGCGAATATCGGGGCCGTGGCATCCCCGGCGGTCGTCCCCTGGCTCACGATCACGTATGGCTGGCCTGCGGCGTTCGTCGCGACGGGAGCGCTCGGATTTCTCTGGCTCATCGCGTGGCTCCTGGTGTATGAACTCCCCGAGCGCTCCCGGCGCGTGAGCGGGGCGGAGCTGTCGTTCATCAGGAGCGATCCCGGCGGGGAACCGCAGGGCAGCGTCCCGTGGCGCGTGCTCCTGCGGTACAGGCAGACCTGGGCATTCGTCGCGGGGAAGTTCCTCACCGACCCCATCTGGTGGTTCTACCTCTTCTGGCTCCCGAAATTCCTCAACACGCAGTACGGGCTCACGATCACCACGCTCGGGCTCCCGCTCATCGTTGTCTACACGCTGACGAGCATCGGCTCGATCGGCGGGGGCTGGCTGTCGTCGCGGTGCCTCCGTGCAGGGTGGCCGGTGAACCGGGCGAGGAAAGCCGTGATGCTCCTCTGCGCGGTGCTCGTTATTCCGATCGTCGTCGCCTCCGGTGAAGTCACGCTCTGGACATCGGTGCTGATTGTCGGGCTCGCGACCGCGGCCCACCAGGGATGGTCCGCAAACCTCTTCACCACGGTGTCGGACATGTTCCCGAAGCGCGCCGTCGGGTCCGTCGTGGGGCTGGGGGGGATGGCCGGAGCGGTGGGCGGGCTCCTCTTCTCACCGTTCGTCGGCTACGTGCTGGAATACACCAACAACACGTACATGATCTTGTTCGTATTCTGTGCCGCGGCGTACTGTGTGGCGCTCACGGTGATACACCTGCTTGTCCCACGCCTCGAACCCGCCGAAGGGCTGGCGTAGGGGAATACCTCAGCGTACGGAGAAGAGCGCGTGAATCTCGAAGACGTTACGCGACAGTTTGACTTTACCGGCAGGACGGTCGTCATCACCGGGGGAGCGGGCGTGCTGGGAGGGGAGATGGCGTGCGCCCTGGTCGGGTGCAACGCGAACGTCGCGATCCTGGACCGCGACCCGGCGCTGGCCGAGAAGGTCGTACAGCGCTTCGAGGTGAACCGCGGGCGCTATTGCGTCGTCTACGGCGACGTGCTCAACAGGGGGACGCTCCGCGAGGCGGAGCAGAAGATCACCGCGGAGCTCGGACACGTCGACTGCCTCATCAACGGTGCGGGAGGAAACCACCCTCAGGCGACCACGTCGGCGGAACGCCCCTTTTTCGACATCCCGGAGGAGGCCCTTCGGTTCGTCGGAGAGCTGAACCTGCTGGGGACGATCCTCCCGAGCCAGGTGTTCGGCCGGGGGATGGCCGATCGGAAGGCGGGGGTGATCCTGAACGTCTCCTCGATGAACGCGATTCGCCCCCTGACCAGGATCCCCGCGTATTCCGCCGCCAAGGCGGCGGTCACAAACTTCACGCAGTGGCTGGCGGTCCACATGGCGACCGAGTACTCCCCCGCGATCCGCGTGAATGCGATCGCCCCCGGGTTTTTTCTTACCGAGCAGAATCGCTATCTTCTGACGGAGAAAGAGACCGGCGCGCTGACCCCCCGCGGCCAGACCATCCTCGGACACACGCCCATGCGCAGGTTCGGCGCGCCCGAAGACCTGCTCGGGGCAATGCTCTGGCTTCTCTCCCCCCTCTCATCGTTCGTGACAGGGATCGTGCTCCCGGTTGACGGCGGCTTCTCGTCGTTTGGCGGTGTCTGAAGCGGGGGCGTTATGGCGGCGATAATCCGGGAGCGACAATGGTGATCGGCAGAGGTTCGTTTGAGCGTCCCCTGGATGAGCGGGAGATCGAAGCGATCTGCGCGGACGCCCTGGATGGGCTCCCTGTCGACGGGAAGCGCGTGCTTGTCCTCATCCCCGACCACACGCGGCACGCGCCTGTCCCCCTCTTTTTCCGCATTATCGCGGGGCGGCTGCACGGCCGCGTGCGTGAGTTGAACTTCCTCGTGGCTACGGGAACCCATGCGCCGATGCCCTCCGACCGGCTCTACGCCCACGCCGGTCTGACGCCCGCCGAACACGCCCGGGATTTTCCGAAGGTCCGGTTCTTCAATCACGATTACCGCGACCGCGGGGGGCTTGCGACGCTCGGGACGATCCCGTCAGGTGAGATCGCCGCGCTGACGGGAGGCCTCTCCGCGGGGGACATCCCCGTCACCATCAACAGGATGGCGGTCGAGCACGACCAGATCCTGATCGTCTCCCCGGTCGTCCCCCACGAGGCGATGGGGTTCGCAGGGGGGAACAAGTACTTCTTCCCCGGCATCGCGGGACTCGAGGTGGTCGAGACGTTCCACTGGCTCGCGGCCCTCATCACCAACCCCGTCGTGAACGGCGTCAAAGATACGCCCACACGGCGCGTGATCGACCGCGCGGCAGAGTTCCTCCGGACGCCTGCCCTCTGTCTCGCGTTCGCGCTCGACGGAAGCCACAGGCTCGCGTGCCTCTTTGCAGGCTCGCCGAAGGAAGCCTGGTCGGGAGCCGCGGAGTATTCCGGCCGGCTTCACATCGCGCGCCTCGGCCATCCCTACCGCCGGATACTCGGGCTCGTCCCCCCGATCTACGAAGACATCTGGGTGGCCGGGAAGGCGATGTACAAGCTCGAGCCGGTCCTGGCCGACGGGGGGGAGCTTGTGATTTACGGCCCGCACATCCATACGCTCTCGTTCATGCACGGACGAGAGATCGAAAGAATCGGCTACCACGTGCGCGACTACTTCACGGCTCAGTGGGAGCGCTTCGCCCGGGAGCCGAAGCTCATACTGGCTCACTCCACGAACGTCAGGGGGACCGGAGAATTCAGGGGAGGCCGCGAGCGCCCCAGGGCGACTGTCACGCTTGCCACCGCCATCCCTCCCGGCGCATGCGCGGGAGTGAACCTCAACTACAGGGATCCCTCCGCCATCGACGTGGAGGAGTGGCGTGGTGATACGGACACGCTGGTCGTCGAAGAAGCCGGCCAGGTCCTTTACCGGCTCGAAGAGCCGCCCGCACACAACGCATAGAAGGAACCACGAACTATGACCGCACCGCTTGTCCCCCCCCCGGGGGGGGCGCTGGACCTGCTCTCTCTCGGCGCGCTCGTGCACCGTCTCGATCCCGGGGATGTGCCGTTCCGGAAGGCAACCGAATGCCGCATACACGTGAGCGGAGGTGAATTCAACGTCGCAGCGAATCTCGCCGATTGTTTCGGGATGTCGACGGCCGTGGCAACGGCGATGGTGGATTACCCGATCGGCGACCTGATTGCCGAGCGCGTGCGTGCGATGGGCGTGCGGCCCTTCTACAGGCGTTTCAAACACAACGGCGTGAACGGACCGAACATGGCCACGGTGTACAGCGACCGGGGGCACGGGATCCGGGGACCCGTCGTCTTTTACAACAGGGCGAACGAGGCCGCCGCCGAGCTCAAGCCGGGCGACTTCGACTGGGACGCGATCTTCCGGGGCGGGGTCCGCTGGTTTCACAGCGGGGGGATATTTGCCGCGCTCTCACCCACGACCGGCGAGCTGATCGTGGAGGGGATGAAAGCGGCGCGGCGCGCGGGGGCCGTGGTCAGCTTCGATCTCAATTTCCGCGCGAAGCTCTGGAACGTCTGGGGAGGGGAGGAGAAGGCGGTCCAGGTCATCGGACGGATTGTCGAGCACGTCGATGTGCTTGTCGGCAACGAGGAGGACCTGCAGAAGGCGCTTGGCGTGCGCGGACCCGACGCTGCGCGCTCGTCGGGACTCGACCCCTCCGCGTTTCTGGGGATGATCGAGAGCGTCCGCGCAAAACTGCCCCGGGTGCGCGTCGTTGCGACCACGTTGCGCGAGGTCCTCTCGGCCGCACGGCACAGGTGGTGTGCGGTTGCGTGGATCGACGGGTCTTCGTACGTCGCGCCGACATGTGAGCTGGACGTGCTCGACCGGGTCGGCGGGGGAGACGGGTTTGCCAGCGGGCTCTTCTACGGCCTCCTTGCCGGTGAATCGCCGGAGAAGGCCGTCCGCCTCGGCTGGGCTCACGGAGCGCTCCTGACGACATACCCGGGTGACACGACGATGGCCACGCTTGACCAGGTCCGCTCGCTCGCGGGCGGCGCCTCGGCGCGCATTCAGCGCTGAACGGCGGCGGCCTTGCTTTTGGCGGGGGGGAATCATATGTTCAAGTCAGATGCTTGAACCGATTCAATGACGCGGGAACCCGCCCCCGGCGGGGCGGGTACATTCATGAAGAAAATCACAATCGAGGATGTCGCCAGGCGTGCGAGCGTGTCGAAGGGGACAGTCTCGGCGGTCATCAACGCGAAGAACATCGTCCGGCCGGAGACCAGAGACAGGGTCCTCAAGGTGATGAAGGAGCTCAACTTCCGCCCCCGGGGAGTTGCGCGAAACCTGAAGAATGACGCTCTGGACAAGAGCATCGGCGTGATCATCAAGGACCTGAACTACCCGTTTTACACGTCGATCGCCACCGGCGTCCGCGAGTACGCCAACAGCAAGGGCTACTCGGTGGTCGTGACAAGCTCCGAGAACGATCACGAGTCCGAAAAAAAGCTCACGCACCTCTTTTCAGACAAGGACATCAAGGGTACGATTATCGCTCCCATCGTCGAGGGGGCGGCGGAGATCGAGCACCTGTTCAAGCTCAAGATGCTCAACTACCCCTTTGTCCTCCTTGAGGCCGTCAAGGGGATCCAGGCCAATGTCGTGGCGATCGACAACCTCAGGGCTATCAAGCGGGCGGTGAAATACCTGATGGAAAGCGGACATACGCGCATCGTCCATTTCGCCGGCCCCCCCCAGTCCTCACACACGCAGGAGCGGATCGAAGGGTTCCGCCATGCCTTCAGCGAAAGCACGCTCGTGTTCAATAAGAACATGATCGTGCCCACGGGCTCCCACTACGACGAAAGCTACTCCCGTACCATCGATTATTTCAGGGAGAGGAAGCGTGAGGAATTTCCGACGGCCATCGTCTGTTTCAATGATCAGCAGGCTCTCGGCGTGATGATCGCGCTCCTGGAACTCGGCATCCGCGTCCCGGAGGACATATCAATTGTCGGCAATGACGATATCTACTACGCCAGGATCTACCCCGTACCCCTGACCACGATCCGGGCCCCGCAGCACGAAATCGGCAGAAAAGCGGCGGAAATCCTCATCCGGACGATAGAATCCCCGGTCCCCCCTCCGCCGGAAAAAATAGTCCTGGAAACTGAATTCATCGTCAGGAAGTCAACGCGCATCCTGAAGCCGGCTGACTGATCCCTCTCCTCTCCCGCAGGCCGACCGGCTGTCGGGTATTTACCTGCTCGTCCTCTGAAAAATCCAAATATTCCTGTTGACATCTAGATGTAAAAGTTGTACAATCAAATCGGTTCAATTTCAATTGAACTAATACGATTCAATCCCCTCGGTTCATTTCTTTGACCTCTATCTCTTAGCAGGCAGTCTCTCGTATCTCCCTGGAGAACGTCGGAGCGAGATCATGCTGAACAAGTTTTTCCCCGATGTAAAAGGCAAAATTCCCTTCGAAGGGAAGGACTCCAAGAATCCCCTTGCGTTCAGGTACTATGACAGGAATCGCCGCATCAACGGGGCGACGATGGGGGATCATCTCCGCTTCTCCGTCGCGTACTGGCACACGCTGATGGGGACGGGCTCGGACATGTTCGGGGGCCCGTCCTTCGCCAGGCAGTGGCGGAACGCCGCAGATCCGATCGGCAGGGCGAAGGAGACGATGGAGGCGGCTTTCGAATTCATGCAGAAGCTCGGCGTCGACTTCTACTGCTTCCACGACAGGGACATCGCCCCGGAGGGGGGGACGTTCGCCGAGACGTGCAGAAACCTCGAGACGATGGTCGGGTACGCCGGGACGCTCCAGAAGGAAACGGGCATCGCTCTCCTGTGGGGGACGGCCAACCTCTTCAGCAGTCCTGTGTACTCCCAGGGGGCGGGGACGAGCCCGAGCGCGCACGTGATGGCGCTTGCGGCCGCGCAGGTGAAGAACGCCATCGACGCCACGCACCAGCTCGGCGGACAGAACTACGTCTTCTGGGGAGGGCGGGAAGGATACGAGACGCTCCTCAACACCGACATGAAGCGCGAGCAGGAGCAGATGGCGCGTTTTCTGCACATGGCCGTGGACTACAAGAAGAAGACCGGCTTCACCGGCCAGTTCCTGATCGAACCGAAACCCGCGGAGCCCACGAAGCACCAATACGACTCGAGCGCGGCCGCCACGCTCTACTTCCTTGAGCATCACGGCCTCATAGACGATTTTGCCCTCAACATCGAGGCCAACCACGCCACGCTGGCCGGGCACACGTTCGAGCACGAGCTGACCGTCGCCTCGGCTGCGGGCAAGCTCGGGAGCGTGGATGCCAACCGCGGCGACACGATGCTGGGATGGGATACGGACCAGTTCCCGACGAACCTCTACGACACCACGCTGGCGATGCTGGTCATACTCGGCCAGGGGGGACTCGGGCGCGGCGGCCTGAATTTCGATGCGAAAGTGCGGCGCTCGTCGACGGACCCGATCGATCTCTTCCACGCCCACATCGGCGGCATGGACGCCTTCGCGCGCGGGCTGCTGATCGCCCAGCGGATCATCGACGACGGCGTCTTCGCGAAGTTCCTTGCCGGCCGTTACGGTTCGTTCGGCTCCGGCATCGGCGCCGACATGATGGCGGGACGGGCGGGACTGGCGGAGGCCGAGAAGTGGGTCCTTGCCGGTACACCGCCGGTCCTCCCGAGCGGGCGCCAGGAGATGCTCGAGAACATGTTGAATATGTATATCGCCTGAGACTGCGCACCTTCCCGCCCGATCAACCTCCGGGTGGGGCATTCTGTCACAGGACAGACCATGAGCGAAAAGCTCGCAGCGGAAAAGGTCTCACAACGCGACGCAACGGCAGCCTACAGGAACGGGGCGCTGCCTGTCGACCAGCGTGTCGCCGATCTCCTCGCGCGCATGACGGTTCCGGAGAAGGTCGCCCAGATGCTCTGTATCTGGGGGGAAAAGAAGAGCGCGCTCTTCACCGCGGACGGCGCGCTCGACGTCCCGCTCCTCGGACGCCGGTTCGCCCACGGGATCGGCCAGATCGCCCGGCTCAGCGACACCGGCGGAGGCAAATCCCCCCGTGAGATGGCCGCGCTCGCCAACGCCATACAGAAGTACCTTGTCGAGGAGACCCGCCTGGGGATCCCGGCAATCTTCCACGAGGAGTGCCTCCACGGCCTGGCCGCGCCGGAGGCCACCAGCTACCCGCAGCCGATCGGGCTCGCTTCGACGTTTGACACTCACCTGGTCGAAGACATCTACGCGGCGATCGCCGAGGAAACGCGCGCCCGCGGCGCGCACCAGGCGCTCACCCCCGTCGTGGACGTGGCGCGCGAGCCCCGCTGGGGACGCGTGGAAGAGACGTTCGGCGAAGACCCCTACCTGGTTGCAGAGATGGGGATTGCCGCCGTCCGGGGGTTCCAGGGGGACGGCTCGTTCCGCGACAAGAAACGGATCATCGCCACGCTCAAGCACTTTGCCGCGCACGGTCAGCCGGAATCGGGAACGAACTGTGCGCCCGTGAACGTCTCTGAACGGCTCCTGCGCGACACGTTCCTCTACACGTTCCGCGAGGTGATCGCCAGGGCCGGCGCGCGGAGCGTCATGGCCTCCTACAACGAGATCGACGGCGTCCCGTCGCACGCCAACCGGTGGCTCCTGAGAGACGTTCTCCGTGCGGAGTGGGGATTCCGGGGGACCGTGGTGTCGGACTACTACGCCATCACCGAGCTCCACCGCAGGGACGACGTGCTGAGCCACTTCCTCGCGGCCGACAAGGCGGAAGCCGCGCTGCTCGCGCTCCGGGCGGGTGTGAACATCGAGCTTCCGGACCCGGATTGCTACCCGTTCCTCGAGCGACTCGTGGAAGAAGGGCGGGCCGCGGAGGAGGAGGTGGATGGGCTGGTGGGCCCGCTCCTGGCGCAGAAGTTCCAGCTCGGGCTCTTCGAAGATCCTTACGTTGATCCGGGGGCGTTTGATTTTGAAAAGTCGCTCGCCGCCGGAAGGGAGCGCGCCCTGCGCGCCGCGCTCGAGACGATCACGCTGCTGAAAAACGACGATGCGATACTGCCGATCCGCCCCGGGCGATTCCGGACCATTGCCGTCATCGGACCGAACGCGGACCGGCCGCTCCTGGGGGGCTACAGCGGGACGCCCCGGCACAACGTCACCGTCCTCGAGGGGATACGTGCCCGTGCGGGGAAAGAGGTCACGGTCCTCTACAGCGAGGGATGCAAGATTACGGTCGGCGGTTCGTGGAACGAAGACGCGGTCACGCTCCCCGACCCGTCGGCGGATAGGGCGATGATCGCCAAGGCCGCGGCCACGGCGGAGCGCGCGGATTGCGTGATACTCGCGCTGGGGGACAACGAGCAGACGTCGCGGGAAGCATGGAGCAAGGCGCACCTCGGCGACAGGGCCTCGCTCGACCTCTTCGGCGCGCAGAACGACCTCGTCAGGGCGGTCGCCGCCGCCGGGAAGCCGATCGTCGTCCTCCTCTTCGCCGGCCGTCCCCACACGCTTGCGGAGGTCAGGACGCGGGCTTCATCGATCCTGGCGTGCTGGTACCTGGGACAGGAGACCGGCACGGCGGTCGCGTCTGTCCTCTGGGGCGACAGCGCCCCCGGGGGGAAGCTCCCGATGTCCTTCCCCCGTTCAGCGGGACACGTCCCCTGTTACTACAACTACAAGCCCTCCGCCCGCAGGGGGTACCTCTTCGACGACGTGACGCCGCTCTACCCGTTCGGATTCGGCCTGAGCTACACCACGTTCGCGTTCCGCAACCTGCGCCTCGAGCGGAGCGTGATCCGCCGTGACGAGACGACGCGCGTGACGGTGGACGTCGCGAACACCGGTCCGCGCGCGGGAGACGAGGTGGTCCAGATGTACGTCCGCGACATGATCAGCTCCGTGACGCGCCCCGTGAAGGAGCTCCGCGGGTTCCAGCGCCTCTCGCTTGCGCCCGGGGAGTCGAAGACCGTGACATTCCGCCTCGGGCCCGAACACCTGGGGTTCACGACGATCGACAGGACATGGGCGGTCGAGGCGGGCGAATTCGACATCATGGTGGGTGGCTCCTCGCGCGATGAGGATCTCACCCGCGTCACACTCCGCGTGGAATGACATGGAATCTACGGCACCGGCCGGCCGGACGAAGCTCTCGGTAGCGGAGAAGATCGGCTACAGCTGCGGCGACGGGGCGGCCAATTTCGTCTTCATGACGATGATCCTGTTCCAGCTCACCTTCTACACCGACACGCTGGGGCTCGCCGCGGGCGTCGCCGGAACGCTTCTCCTGGTGGGGAGGTTCTGGGACGCGTTTTTCGATCCGATGATGGGGACGATTGCCGATCGCACGAACACCCGCTGGGGGAAATTCCGTCCCTGGGTGCTCTGGACGGCCATCCCCTGGGGCGTCATGATGGTGCTGGCGTACACCGTGCCCGACTTTTCGGCGCCGTGGAAGATCGCGTACGCCTGCCTGACGAACGTCGCGCTGATGACGCTCTACTCGGCGAACAACACGCCCTACTCCGCGATGACGGCGGTCATGACGGGCGACGTGAACGAACGGACCTCCCTCTCGTCGTACAGGTTCGTCTCGGCCATGATCGCGCAGCTCATCGTAGGTGGGTTCACGCTCCCGCTCGTGGCCAAGTTCGGCGGCACCGACAGCGCGCGCGGATGGCAGATGACGATGGGACTCTGGGCGATCGTGTGCGTCGTGCTCTTCGTGATCACGTTTGCCACCGCGCGCGAGAGGATCCGGCCCGATCCGAAGCAGACGACCTCCCCCCGGGAGGATTTCGGCAATCTCCTGAAGAACGGGCCCTGGATCGCGATGTTCATCCTCACGCTCGCCCACTTTATCGTGCTGGCGATGCGCGGGGGAACGGTCTATTATTACTTCCAGTACTACGTCGACCATGACCGGCTGTACGATTTCCTGCAGGACCTGGGGCTGGCCGGGAGCGCCGGGACGGGTGGGGGAAGCCTCTGGCACTCCATGCTCGACACGTTCGGACTCATCGTCGACGCCGGCAGGACGAATGTCGGGAGCGTCGGCTTCAGCCTGCTCAACATGTCGAGCCAGTTCGTGACCGTGATCGGCGTCGCGTTCTCGACCGCACTGTCGATCCGGTTCGGAAAGAAGGCGGTCGCGCTGACCGGCTTTGCGCTGACGTCGGTCTTCATGGCGGGTTTCATCCTGCTCCCCCCGGGGGCGATCTGGGCGACGTTCGTGATGGACTGGCTCCGGGCGCTCACCTATGCGCCGACCATCCCGCTCATCTGGGCGATATTTGCGGACGTGGTCGACTACGCAGAGTGGAAGTTCCACCGCCGGACGACGGGGGTGATCTACGCGACGATCCTCTTCGCACTGAAGACCGGGTTGAGCCTCGGCGGATTCCTCGCCGGGTGGCTCCTGTCGTTCTACGGGTACGTGGCAAACGCGGTGCAGACGCCGGAGGCGCTCACCGGGATACGGATGACCATCAGCGTCTATCCCACGCTCTTTTTCGTCGTCGTCATCGTGTGCCTGCTCTCGTACCGGATCTCCAAGACGCTGAATCTCCAGATACAGGATGAGCTGGCGGAACGGCGGAAGCTGTTCGCCCCCGAGACGCCCCTGCCGGGAACGGCATGACGGGGGATCGCAAGGGGCACGGATTGAAATCAACGCAGCGGCGGCGCGGCACGTGAGCGGGGGCCACACATCGGTATACGTGAATCGGAGGACATCATGTCTCTCGGTCGATTGAACAGAGTTGTTCCGGGCGCGACCCTGGCGCTCCTTGTCGTGCTTGTCCAGGCGGTCTGGGCGCAGGGGCCTGTGACGCTCAGGGGGAAGGTGACGGACAGGACCACGAAAGAGGGCCTCCCCGGCGCCAACATCGTGGTCAAGGGGACAAGCGTCGGGGCATCGACGGATCTGACGGGGGCCTACGTCATCCGCAACGTCCCGGCGGGCCAGCAGACGCTCGTGGTATCCTACGTCGGCTACAAGTCCGTCACGACCGGCGTCCTCGTCCCGGAAAGCGGGAGCGTGACGCAGGATTTCGCGCTCGTGGCGACGACCGTCCAGGGGGAGGAGATCGTCGTTACCGCGCAGGCGCAGGGGCAGCTTGAGGCGATCAACCAGCAGCTCTCCTCCGACAAGATCGTCAACGTCGTTTCGGAGGCGAAGATCCAGGAACTTCCCGACTTCAACGCCGCGCAGGCGATTGCGCGCCTTCCGGGCGTCTCGACGATCCAGAGCTCGGGGGAAGCGAGCAAGGTCGCGATCCGGGGGATCGCCCCGCAGTACAACGAAGTCGCCGTGAGCGGCATTACGCTCGCGGCCACCGGGAGCACGCAGATCGGCGCGGCCTCCCAGGGGGGGACATCCGGCGCGATCAATACCGACAGGAGCGTCGACCTGACGATGATCACACCGTACATGATCAAGACGGTGGAGGTCTACAAGTCGCTCACGCCCGACATGGACGCCAACGCCATCGGCGGGTATGTGAACATGGAGCTCCGGGAGGCGCCCGAGGGGTTCAAGACCGACGTCCTTGCCCAGGGGGGATACACGGCCAAGAGCGGCAAGTACGGCAACTACCGGTTCATGGGGGCCGCGAGCGACCGGTTCTTCGACGACGACTTCGGCATCTACGTGCTGGCCAACGCCGAGAGCTATGACCGGAACGCGGACAACATGAGCGCCGTGTACACGCCGCAGAGCGCCACCGTCCAGCCCGACGGGTTCAGGCCCGTCATCGTCACGAACGTGACGCTCGACCGCCACCTGGAGACCAGGGAACGCCTCGGCGGGAACCTGATCATGGACTACCGGCTCCCGGCGGGCATCCTCAAGTCCATCAACGTCTTCAGCAGGCTCAACTCCGACGCGCAGGACTACTCGACGATCATGGATTACCAGTTCCACAACCTCGATTTCCGGTACACCTCGGGCGACACCAAGACCGACATGGCGGTCAACACGCTCGAATACAGCAACGACTTCGGGTTCATGACCGCGGAGGTGAAGGCGGCCAACACCTACTCGCGGAGCTACGTTCCCGCATCCCCGCAGTTTGATTTCACGCAGACGGGTGGCATCCCGGGCACGACGCAGGTGAACGCGATCCCGCAGGACCTTGTGCCCGCGGTGAGTTACCTGGGCGCGAACAAGATCTACCTGACGAACATCAGCCTCTTCAGCGCCGCCTACAAGGAGGACGACGAGGTGCTGAAGGGGGATTTCAAGATCCCGTTCGACGTCCAGTCGGTCACCTCGGGCGTGATCAAGGTCGGGGGCGTGTGGCGGTATAACCTCCACACAAACGACCAGGGGACTCCGTATGCAGGGATACACCCCGGTTCGCCCATCACGAATGCGATGGTGAACCTGCTCACGGCAAACTACGGCTGGCGGCTCGACAGCGCGGCGCAGGCGTTTCCGGGGACGAACTTCACGTCGTCGGATGGGAGCATCACCAACTCATTCCTGAACAACAGCTTCGGGAGCATGCTCTGGGCGAACAATCCTGACGCGCTGAAGGGCGCGGCAACCCTTCTCTCGCAAACCCCCTCGATCAACGCGGTCAACTCGAGCGGCTCCAATGCCGGCGGATGGTTCGACAGCCCGTACCAGCGCCTGCCGAACAAGTACCGGTTCGTCGAGAGGTTCGACGCCGCCTATGCGATGTCCACGCTGAACTTCGGCGAGGACATCTCGGTCGTGGGCGGCGTGCGCTGGGAGCAGGACAAGGGCTACTTCGATGCGTTCAACCTGGCCGACGGCCGCGACGCGACACACCAGGCCATCGACACCGTCTTCGCCCATCCCATCAATCGGTACGTCCTCCCCATGGTCCAGGGGAAATGGAATTTCCTTCCCTGGGCGGACATCCGCTACTCGTACACGCAGACGCTGGCGCGGCCGGATTACAGCGAGCTTTCCCCCCACTTCAACATGGACTACACACAGTTCAACGTCTGGGCGGGGAACCCGCGGCTGGTCCCGGCGCACGCGTACAATCACGACGTGTTCCTGACGCTGCACAGCAACGAGCTGGGCCTCCTCTCGATCGGGGGGTTCTACAAGGAGGTGGACGACTTCACGTACTACACGCAGTACAAGCTGCATCCCACCGCAACGGCGGGACTCGATTCCATCGCGTCGTACGGCATACATACTGGAAACGGGAATCTCGTGTATCCCAAGGACGGCGCGATCCTCAACACGTACGTGAACGCCACCGCGCCGGCGTTCCTGAGGGGCGTCGAAGTGGACTTCCAGACACGGCTCTGGTATCTCCCCGGGTTCCTGGACGGGATCGTGCTGGGCGTCAACTACTCGCACATCTCGTCGAGCGCGACCTACCCGTGGCGGAACGACACCTCGATCGTCGTCCCCCCCCGCTCGGTCAAGGTCGTGACGCTCAACCGCACGCGGTCCGGGCGGTTGATCGACCAGCCCGACGACATCATGAACGCGTATTTCGGTTACGACTACGAGGGGTTCTCGGGGAGGCTCTCGTTCCTGTTCCAGGGGAATTCGGTCAGTTACATCGGTCCGTTCGCGGAGCAGGACGGCTTCTCCAAGAACTATTTCCGGATCGACGCGTCGATCCGGCAGAAGCTCCCGTGGCCGGGACTCTCGCTCTTCCTTGACGCCAACAACCTGAACTCGGAGATCAACCAGTCGGCCCAGGCCTCGATCAACGGCTTCACGTCACAGCAGAACTACGGCCTGACGGCCAGCATCGGCGTCAGGTATACGATGTGATCAGACGTCCTTGATGTCGTGCACATAACACCACAACAGAGGAGGTGTACCATGAAGAACTGCATCTGGATGATCGCCGTGCTGGCGGTCCTCTTTCCTGCCGTTCTGATTGCACAGACCGACACGGTCAACGTGCCGGACTTTTTCGACCCGACAAACGGCGGCGAGGGGACGCTCAACACCGCCGTGACGGCGGCGATCACGGCGGGCAATCTCTCCACAACCGTGTTTGCCCTGAAGCCGTACGGTCTCTATGTCCTGAGCGCCACGATCACGGTGCCGGCGGGTAAGAAACTGACGCTCGTCGCACCCGACCCGGGGACGTCGCAGGCGACCGCGCCGCCGATGATCTGCTGGACGCCGAGCACGGGCGTGAACGAGACGTTCAATTTCGATTGCTATGGCGACATTTACATGAAAAACATCTGGCTCCTGTACGCCACGGACAACACCTCCGGGCTAGGGACGCAGGTGGGCTCGGCGCTCGAGATCGACCAGGACACGACGGACAACCTGAACTACGGGACGTTCAAGAACGTGATCTTCGACTATGCGCCTATTTCGAACGGCGGCGGGAGCGTGACGGTGACGGCGGCCCACGCCCGGCTTTCGTTTGACGGCTGCTACTTCCGGAACGACAACGACACCCACTTCCGGTACTACGGGCGGGCGGTATCGTTCCCGTACGGGACGTCGGGGTGGCACATCGACAGCCTCTCCTTCGTCAACACGACGTTTGCGAACCTGGGATACGTGCTCATGCAGGAGGGTGCAGAATACGCGGACTTCGTGAAATTCAACCACTGCACGTTCCTGAACGTCGTCATGTACACGCTGGAATCCGGCTGGTGGTGGTGGCTCTCGGTGACGAACAGCGTGTTCGTGAATCCCTACATGTACGGCTATCTCTCCGGCCCCGACGGCACAACGCCCTACGGCGGCACGGTGAACATCGACACGATCGGGACGACGAATTTCAGCTTCACCGTCCCCTTCACTGAAGCCCAGCGCCATATCGTCTTTGCCAACAACAGCTACGCCGTCGAGCCCTGGCTGGCCAACTACATGGCCCCCTACAACGCGGGCACGAATCCGACGGGGGGAAACGCCTACAGCGACACCGCCGGCACGGGCCTCATCCCGCACCCGCAGCCGATCATGAGCGCGAAGACGCTCGTCTTCTTCAATAACAAGGGGACCTGGCCCTACATCTCGCTGGGGAAGGTGTACGATTCGACGAACCCGGGCTTCCTCGTTCCACCGACGAACATGGCGGGCATCGAGCGGTTCCTGGTCCGGAAGTGGACGGACAATTCCGACACGTCGTGGGCGTTTGATCCGAATTCGGACATCAACCAGGTCTGGCCGATGAACGAACAGATGAGGTATTCCAACGCGACGCTGAAGACCGCCGGCATGGGGGGGTTCCCGCTGGGCGACCTGTACCGGTGGTGGGGGAACCAGCCGACGATGTATTCGAACTGGCTGGCCCAGTCTGCCACGGAGAACCAGACGATCCTCAACTGGCTGACGAACGGCATCACCGGCATCACGGCGGCACCGCCAGGCACGCCGCTCGAGTTCGCGCTGCGCCAGAACTACCCGAACCCATTCAACCCTTCGACGGAGATTTCGTTCACCATCCCGAAGTCGTCGCAGGTCGAGCTGAGCGTCTATAACGTGCTCGGCCAGAAGGTCGCGACGCTCGTGAACGAGACCATGACGGCGGGGAGCCATGCGATGACGTTCGACGCGTCGAACCTGGCGAGCGGCGTCTACCTGTACCGCCTCCAGGCGGCGGGGTTATCGGTCACGAAGAAAATGTTGCTCGTGAAGTGATGTGACACCTCCTGTCATTGCGAGCCGTTCCTCAGGCGAAGTCCGCTCTTTGGACCACGCCGCCTGCGGCGCCGCAGGCGCCGCTTTATGGCGTGGCAATCTGGAAAACGCTCGCAATGACAGGGTCAGGTCTTTGAGTTGACTATGATAAGAACATGAAAGGAGGTGACCGGGCCAGCAGTTGACCTACTCGCGGAACACCATGCAGCATCTCAAAGTCACACGTCTCAATCAAAAACCACAGCGGAGGTTCTATGAACAGGTTCCTACGTCTCAGCGTGGGTGGAGCACTCCTCCTCCTGCTGGGACTTACCCCGTTGTTTGCGCAGGAGGTGACCTTCAGCGCGGGGCCACCGACTGTTCCGTTCTACAATATCCAGGGGCTGGGCTGCATCTGGGGCGACCTGAACAATGACGGGTACCCCGATCTGTTTGTCGAGCCCATCAACGTGTTCCTGTACAACCCTGCCACCAACACGTTTACCCCCGTCAACCCGAACGGCGTCACGCTCAACGCGGGAACGGTCTCCGAACTGATCGCCGACTTTGACGGCGACGGGATCAATGACCTCCTGATCCAGCCAGGCGGGGGGACGCCGATCCTCGAGAAGGGGGCCGGGAACGGCACGTTTACCGACATCAGCGCATCGGTCGGCCTGACGAACTTCGCCGGCGGGACGACGCAGCCGACGTTCGGGTTCTGCGCCGGCGACGTCAACCGGGACAACTACCTGGATATCGCCTGGTCCGGCGGCACGGGAGATGCGGAGCCCATGCAGATACTCCTGGGCGGCGCGGCGGGATTCACGGCCGGCGGCCGCACCTCGCTGTCACCCATCATCGATACGACGAAGAAGTTCGAGGCGTGGGAGCCCCATTTCGTCGATGTGAACAACGACCGGTGGCCTGACTTCTTCGTGCCCAGCATCCGCAACGGCCTTGCCGGTGCCGACACGGGGACGACGGGCGCCCGCAAGGGAAGCGTCCTGTTCCTGAACGACGGGACGGGCAACCTGTACGTGCCGAATTCCACGACGCTGGGACGGACGATCTACTCCATCGGCGTTGGCGGCGCGGTCAGCACGACGCGCGACACGGGGCTTATCGTCGACGACACCGTGCGCCATTTCTCGGCGATTGCTTCCGCGTGGGGAGATTTCGACAACGACGGGAACATGGACGTCCTCCTGATCCCCCTCAACGGTGATCCGGGCGCGGCGCTCCATCTCCTCAAAGGGAAGGGGGACGGCACGTTCCACGATGTCACCGCCGGTTCCGGGCTTGTCTGGAACACGAACGCGAGAGGCGTGGCGTGGGGCGATTACAACAACGACGGCTGGCTGGATATCCTCGAGGATCGCGGGTTCGCCGGCCAGGTGGGCCTCTGGAGGAACAACGGCAACGGCACGTTCACCGATGTGGGCGCTGCTGACGGCGTCCCGCAGGTCAACTCCCGTTCCGGCCAGTTCGTGGACTTCAACCGCGACGGGTTCCTGGACATCTACACGCAGCCGGGCGGCAGCGCGGACACGATCTCCGTCAACGGCAAGAACCTGAACAACTGGATCGCGTTTAACCCGGTCGGCACAGGTCACAACAAGTCGGCGATCGGCGCCCGTTTCTATATCTGGAGGAACGGCAACCTGCAGATGCAGGACATCGACGCCGGCGGCGGCGGCTCGGGCAACACCTCGGGCAACGGCCAGTCGGCGAATTTCGGCATCGGCACGTCCACCTCGATCGACAGCGTCTCGATCTACTGGCCCGACGGCACGCACCAGTCATTCCCGAACCTGGCGGTCAACCAGTACTGGAAGATCGTCGAGGGTTCGGCGATCCCGGGCGGGACCTCGCTCATCGCCCCGGCGAACGCCTCGACGGGCGTGGCCGTGAGCGGATTCCTCTCATGGGCCAAGGCGACCAACGCGGCCACGTACCAGGTGCAGGTCTCGATGGATCCGACGTTTACCAACAAGGCGATGATGCCGATCAACGCCACGGTGACGGATACCGCCCTGGCATTCAAGCTGGGGCCCGCGACGAAGTACTACTGGCGCGTCTCCGTGATGAACGGCGGATTCACGAGCGGGTATACGACGACGAACAACTTCACCACGTCCGGTTCCGCCGCGGTTGCGGTCCCGGTCCTCGTGGCGCTGCACGGCGCGACGAACCAGCCTGCGGCGATGACGCTCGCCGTGCACCCCACCGTAGACGCCTCGCGCTACCAGTGGGAGGTCTCGAGCCTCCCGTCGTTCTCCGGGTTCACGGTGAACGATTCGACCTCTGACACGACGAAGGCGGTCGTGCTCACCGGCGGCCGGACGTACTACTGGCGCGTGCGCGGCATGAACGACCTGGGCGCCTCCGCATTCTCCGCGCCCGACACGTTCACCGTCATGACGCCTCCGGGCGCGCCGGGCCTCGTCTTCCCGGCGAACAACGCCGTCAACGTCATCTCGGACAGCGTGTCGTTCACGTGGCGCAAGCTTGCAACCGCCGCGTCCTACACGCTGAAGGTCAGCACGATCAACAGCACCGCCTACTATACCGCGACGGACTCGACCCTCAAGGTCTTCAGCCTGGCGAAGCTCACGAACTACACGTGGACTGTCCAGGCGGTAAACGCGGGCGGAACGGGTCCCTATGCGGGCAACTTCGCTTTCACGACGGTCCCGGCGGCCCCCGCGGCACCCGCGCAGATCAGTCCGGCCAGCGCCGCGACGAACGTGGACCGCCTCACGCACTTTGTCTGGGGTTCCGTCGTCAATGCGACGAAGTACCGGCTCCAGGTTGCGACCGACAACGCGTTCACGGCGATCGTGACGGATACGACGATCATCGACACGACGCTCAAGCTCGCGACCGCGCTCGCGGCCAGCGGTGACTTCTACTGGCGCGTCAACGCCCAGAACATCGGCGGGGCGAGCCCGTATGCAGGCCCGAGACTCATGTCCACGGGCACGGTCCTCTCCGTCGAAGAGGCCACACCCGGCGCTCCGAAGGTGTTCGCGCTCATGCAGAACTACCCGAACCCCTTCAACCCGACCACGACAATCAACTACGACCTGCCGAAGTCGTCGTACGTCAAGATCGTCATCTATGACGTCCTCGGCCGGGTGGTGGCGACGCTCGTTGACGGGGTCCAGCCGGCGAACAGGTACACGCTCAACTGGAACGCGTCCAACGTGGCCAGCGGCGTTTACTTCTACCGCATGAACGCGAGAAGCGCCGACAACACGGGCGACTTCAACGCGGTGCGGAAATTGCTCCTTCTGAAGTGACGCGCTTGTCGCGTCATGGCGAGGGGCGCCGCAGGCGCCCCGAAGCCATCCCGCGCGGGATTGCTTCGCACAGAACGCTCGCAATGACAGAGTACGCGTAATGCTGTGAGGAATGCAGCCCGCCGGTCTTTCACGGCGGGCTGCATTTCTGTTTAGAGGAGAACGGATGAGAATCGACAGGGCGCTGCGGGCATGGCGGATGCGCGGGACGTGCACGGCAGTGGCCGGCATGACCCTCCTCTGTGTGCTCTCCGCCCGCCCGCAGGTCGCCGCCACGCTCCCGCACCTGGCGCGGCATGGCTCCGCGCTCCAGCTCGTGGTCCACGGGCGTCCCATGCTGATGCTCGCGGGAGAGCTGGGCAACTCGAGCGCGTCCGATTCCGCCTGCATCGCGGGCGGCTGGCAGGGACTGCGTGCGATGCACATGAACGCGGTCCTCGTCCCGGTCTACTGGGAGCTGGTCGAACCGGAAGAAGGGAAGTACGATTTTGCACTCGTCGACGATGCCGTCAGGGGGGCGCGGAGGAACGGTCTCCGCGTGGTGTTCCTCTGGTTCGGCTCCTGGAAGAACAGCATGTCCTGCTATGTGCCTGAGTGGGTGAAGAGGGACGGCGGGCGGTTCCCCCGGTCCCGCACCGCGGACGGGGGGCCCCTGGAGATCCTCACCCCGTTCAGCGAGGAGAACAGGAATGCCGACGCGCGCGCATTCGCGGCGCTGATGAAGCACATCCGGGTGACCGACGGGAAGCTCAACACCGTCGTGATGGTCCAGGTGGAGAACGAGATCGGCATGATCCCGGAGGCGCGCGATCACTGCGCGCTCGCCGAGGCGGCATTCGCCGCCCCGGTTCCGGCGGCGCTCATCGCCACGCTGGACACGGGGAGCGCTTCACCGTCCGACAGCGCCCGGGCGGCGTGGCTCAGGCAGGGGAAGAAGACATCGGGCTCATGGGCCGAGGTGTTCGGGCCCGGGAGCACGACCGACGAAATATTCATGGCATGGTATTTTGCCAGGTACGCCGACGGCGTCGCGGCCGCCGGCAAGCGGGAATACCCGCTTCCCATGTATGCCAACGCGGCACTGATACGGCCCGGGTACAGGCCCGGGCAGTATCCGAGCGCGGGGCCCCTCCCGCACATCCTGGGGGTCTGGCGCGCCGGCGCCCCGCATATCGACCTGTTTGCACCCGACATTTATTTCCCGGGGTTCGCCGCGTGGCTCACGAGGTACGACCGCCCGGGCAATGCGGTCTTCATCCCGGAAGTGGACCGCCGCCAGAGCGCCGCGAACGCCTTCTATGCGTTTGCCGAGCACAACGCGATGAGCTACAGCCCCTTTTCCATAGAGTCAGTCCGGGATCCGGCGCACAGCCAGTTCAGAAAAGCCTATGACGTGCTTGGACAGCTCGCCCCGCTCATCCTGGCTCACCAGGGGACGGGGACGATGGCGGGATTCCTGCTCGACAGCGCGGCCGAGTCCGCCACCGTGACGTTCGGCGCCTACACGTTTACGATCAGGCACGAGTCAACCTGGCCGTATGCCCCCCGGCCGGAGGGGGAGACGCCCCGGTGCGGCGGATTGATCATCATGGCGGGGCCGGAGGATTACTACGTCGCAGGGACCGGGCTCGTTGTGACGTTCCGGGCCGCGCAGGCAGGATCGGTCGCGGGCATCGCCTCGATCGACGAGGGGACATTCGTCGACGGCACATGGGTCGCCGGCCGTCGCCTGAACGGCGACGAGGATCATCAGGGGAGACACGCGTACCTGAAGGGGGGCGAGTTCGGCATCCAGAGGGTGCGCCTCTACACGTACAAATAACTGACAGGATCGATGGGGGGTGGACAATGACGCATGAAGTGTGGGGACGGCGATTGATCGTTGCGTGCCTGTGCCAGGCGCTCCTGCGCTCGATGGTCCCCGGGCAAACGGCGATGGTCAGCGGCACGGTCTCTGCGACGGGCGTTCCCGTCCGCTCGGCGTCCGTGACATTCCAGGACTCGGGGGTTCCCCCGGGGACCTGGTCAGGGGTCACGGATTCTTCCGGTCATTACCGGATAAGCGTCCTTGTCACATCCCTGCGCCAGCCTTCCGCCCTCCCCGCGCATTTCACGCTCGGGCAGAACTATCCGAACCCGTTTTCCTCGGCGACTGTCATGCCCTATCAGCTCGCGCGCCAGTCAGAGGTGGTGCTGACCGTGTACGATATCCTCGGGAGGGTCGTGCGGAAGATCGTCGCGGGCACGCAGGCCGCGGGGGCGTACGGCGTGGTGTGGGACGGCACGAACGGCGAGGGAGAGCGCGTGGCCGGCGGCGTCTATTTTTATACGCTTGCGAGTGAAGGCCAGCTCCAGGCCCGGAAGATGGTCTTCGCAGGAGGCGGCGCGCCCCTGTCGCTCGGGCAGGGGGGAGCCGTGAGCCCGGCCCCGGCAGGCGCCGCCGCGCCGGCCCATGTCCAGGCGGGACCGTTCAGCGTACGCATCGACAACACCGAGACCACTTCCCCCTGGATCGCCACCACGCTCCTGACCGACGTCGCAGTCGCCGGCGACACCACGCTCGATTTCGCGGTGAGCCCGCTCCCGGTGGCGGCAGTCACCGCCGACAGCGTGCAGCAGGTCATCCGGGGATTCGGCGCCGCGAACATACTTCCCTGGCGGCCGGACATGACGGCGGGCGAGGTCCAGGCGGCATTCGGCGCGGGACCGGGACAGGTGGGACTGACGATACTCCGCCTCCGGATCCCCTACACGGACACCGTGACCGACTTCAGCGCGCAGGTCCCGACGGCGCAGCTGGCGGAATCGCTCGGCGCGATCGTGTTCGCCACGCCGTGGACGCCGCCGCCGGCGCTGAAGACAAACGACAACATCGTCGGCGGAATGCTGGCGGATTCCTCCTATGCCGCCTTCGCGGCTCACCTGAAGGGGTTTGCCGACTACATGGCGGCCAACGGCGCGCCCCTCTATGCCGTCTCGCTCCAGAACGAGCCCGACGCCAGCGTCACGTATGAATCGTGCAGCTGGAACGCCACGCAGTTCCTCAACTTCACGAAGAACAACGCGGCGGCCGTCGGCACCAGGATCATGATGCCGGAGTCCGAGAGCTTCAACCACCACCTCTCCGATTCCACGCTTGCAGACCCGGTCGCCGCTTCCCTCGTCTCCATCATCGGGGGGCACATTTACGGCGGCGGGCTGGCGCCCTACCCGCTGGCGGTGAGCGAGGGGAAGGATGTCTGGATGACGGAGCACCTCAGCACGGACACGACGTGGGCCGGCGTCCTGGCCACGGGGAAGGAAATCAACGACTGCATGGGCGCGGGGATGAACGCCTATGTCTGGTGGTACATCGTGAGGTACTACGGGCCGATCGGCGAGGACGGGTCCGTGACGAGGCGCGGGTTCGTCATGTCCCAGTATGCCCGGTTCGTCCGGCCGGGGTACCACAAAATCAAGTGCACCGCGGCGCCGCAGAGGAACGTCTCCCTGACGGCCTATGCCGACAGCGCGAAGTCGCACGTCGTCGTCGTGGCCGTGAACCTCGGTTCGGCCCCCGTTCAGCAGGCGTTCGCCGTGCCCGGCGTGGCCATGACGGCGCTCTCGGTCTACACGACGTCGCAGTCGAAGAATTGCGCACAGGGGGCCGACATCCCGGTCGCCGGAAACGGGTTTGCGGTCAGCCTCGACGCGTCGAGCGTTACAACATTCGTTTCACACTGAGGGAGCATGTGATGGCAGGCATACGGCAATGGTGGCCGGGGATTCCCGCCGCGGCAGTCCTTTCCTGCGTCCTCGCCGCCGGTTCGACGGACGGGGCGTTTGCCCAGGCGGACACGGTGCAGACGAACGTCCCGGCGCTCCGCTCGGTCTACGCCCACGATTTCACGATCGGATGTCTCCTCTCGTACAGGAACATCGGATTTGCCACGGACCCGCCCGTGCCGGGGCAGTCCGCTGTGGTGACGCCGCAGGGGGGATACCTGATCAAGTTCCATATGAACAGGATGTCCCCCGGCAACAACATGAAGCCGCAGTACACGCTCGACATCGCCACCAGCGCCTCGGCCTACGCCGCCGCCGCGACGCAATCGGCCAGGGATTCGATCGACGTGCATCCCGTCGTCCGGTTCAACGGAGACATGATCGCCCAGCTCAACTGGGCCCAGAGGCAGGGCTTCACGTTCCGCGGGCATACGCTCGTCTGGCACAACCAGACGCCGACCGAGTTTTTCCGCTCCGGGTACACGACCACCGGGACGCGCCTGGCGAAGGCCGTGATGATCCAGCGGATGGACTTCTATTTCCATGAGATATTCCGGCTCATCCACCAGAGTTGGTCCGGGCTCCTGGCGGCGTTCGATATCGTCAACGAGGCGATCGACGACAACACGGGGGCCGTGCGCACGACGGGGAACGAATGGTACACAACGTTCGGCGATACGACATACATCATGACCGCGTTCCAGCTCGCGCGCCAGTACACGGCGCTCTTCGGCGAGACGCAGATCAAGCTCTATTATAACGACTACAACACGGAGACCCCCTCGAAAGCCGACGGGATCGTCCGGCTCCTCACGCCCATCTACCAGGCCGGGGACCTGGACGGCATCGGGATGCAGGAGCACAACAACCTCTCCACGCCGACGGCGCAGTCCTTCATCACCTCGTACAACAAGTTTTCCCCCATCTGCACCGAGATGTCTGTGACAGAGCTGGACGTGGCCACGGGAAGCGCCACCCCCTCCGCCGCGCTGCTGGCTTCCCAGGCGAACCAGTACGGCATGCTCTTCAAGTGCTTCACCGACAGGAGCGCCGGCTCGGGGCGGGGGAAGATCGTCAACGTGTCGAAGGACGGACTGAACGACCAGTACACGTTCCAGACGGGCCAGGCGTCGTCCCTCTGGGATGCGAACATGCAGTGCAAGCCCGCCTTCTATGCCGTGGCGCGCATCGGGCTCAGCTATTTCGCGATCGACTCGCTGATTGCGCTGGCCGATACGCTCAGCCCCTCCGCCTATACGTCCGGGTCGTGGGGCCGGCTCGCGGCGGCGGTCGCGGCAGCCGACACGGCGCTTGCGCGGAACTACTCGGTGACGGTGTCCGCCGACACGGCCCTCGCCCTTGCGCGCGGCACGCTCCAGGGGGCCATCGACAGCCTCGTGAGGGTCCAGACCGGCGTGATGGCTGTACCCGGCTCCGCTCCCTCGTCGTTCGCACTCGCGCAGAACTACCCGAACCCGTTCAACCCTGCGACCGTCATCGGCTATACCGTCGCGACCGGGACGCGGGTCACGCTGAAAGTCTATTCGCTCCTGGGCGCGGAAGTGGCGACGCTGGTCGACGCGATACTCCCCGCGGGAAAATACACGGCGACGTTTGACGGTCATGCCCTCTCAAGCGGAGTCTACGTGTGCCGTCTGAGCGCGGGGACGTTCACCGCCGCGCGCGGTATGCTGCTGGTGAAATGACGCCTTCTGTCATGGCGAGCGCAGCGAAGCCATCAGCCGTCATTGCGAGCGAAGCGAAGCAATCTCGCGCAAGATTGTGGCGCCTGGGCGCCACGCTCGCAATGACAGGCCGATGTCATTGCGAGGAGCGATTTTTGCGACGAAGTCCGTTTTTTGGACCACGCCATCTTGGGCGTGGCAATCTCATGCCCCTGCTCTCCCTGCTGGCGCTCGCCGGCTGCTCGCCGGCGCTCGCCGGGGGGGGCGACGCCTTCCACGGGCGGGGAGCGCTCGCGACGGGCGTGTACCCCGACCTCTTCCGCGATCTTCTCGGGCGCGACAGCGCCGAGGTCAGTCAGAAGATCGAGCGGGCATGGATGCAGCTCTTCATGGGGGACAGCGCCGCCGAGCGGATCTACTACCCCGCCGGCGCCGACATGGGGTATATCGAGGATATCGCCAACGGGGACGTTCGCACGGAGGGAATGTCCTACGGGATGATGATCGCCGTGCAGCTTGACCGCCGCGATGTGTTCGACCGGCTCTGGCGCTGGGCGTGCGTTCACATGCGTTTCGCGTCCGGCCCCCACGCGGGATATTTCGCATGGCACTGCACGCCGGCGGGTGCGGTGATCGACTCGACCGCCGCCTCCGACGGGGAGGAGTGGTTCGCGACTTCTCTTTTTCTCGCCGCATCCCGGTGGCCCGGCGCGGGGTCGCACTACGACGCTGATGCGCGCGCGATCCTCCACACGATGCTCCACAAGGACTCCGAGCCTTCGCACGGCGCCGTGACGAATATGTTCGACGGCGCGTCAAAGCTCGTCGTCTTCGTCCCCGCGCGGGGGGGGAACACGTTTACCGACCCCTCGTACCAGCTTCCTCATTTTTACGAGCTCTGGTCGCGTCGCGCAACCGAAGACAGCGCCTTCTGGGCCGCCGCGGCTGAATCTTCGAGGGCGCTCCTGCGGCGATCGGGGGAGAGGCCGACCGGGATCTCCCCCGATTACACGGCGTTCGACGGGTCGCCGGCACGGGGGCGCAACGGGACTCATGCGGAGTTCCGGTTCGATGCGTGGCGCGTGGGAATGAACCTGGCGATGGACTGGGTCTGGTGCCGCCGGGTGCCGTGGGAGCAGGAACGCGCTGACCGGATGCTCGCCTTCTTCGGGAGCCGGGGGGTGGACCGGTACGGGAACCAGTTTACGCTCGACGGCGCGCCCCTCTCGCCGGACCACAGCACGGGCCTCGTTGCGGCGAACGCGGTCGCGGCGCTCGCGGCCAGGGGGGCTTCGCGCGTGGAATTCGTCCGCGCCCTCTGGGAGGCTCCCGTCCCCAGGGGCCGGTACAGGTACTATGACGGTATGCTCTACATGCTCGGGCTCCTGGAGGTGAGCGGGAAATTCAGGGCGTTCGGACCTGCAGCGGGCGTTTCAAGAACGGTTCCCGTGGAGGGCGTGCGATGAACCGGCGTCTGATCCCGCCTCTTGCATGCGCACTGGGCTGTGCCCGCTTCCTCTCCTTCGCGGGTGAGGACTACGTCGTCTTCCATCCCGCCGGGGGTGGATTTCCCCTTGCCGTTCACGGCACCCCCGCGCCGCTCTATGCCGGCCGGGAGGAGTATCCGGGCGTGCTGCGTGCGCTCGGCCTCTTTGCGGACGACATCCGGCGCGTGACGGGGAAGGCTCCGCTCGTCAGTCACGACGTGCCGGCCAGTGCGCCTTCCCTGGTCGTGGTCGGAACGCTGGGGCGCAGCCGGCTGGTCGATTCGCTCGTTGCCGCCGGGAAGCTCGACGTGCGGGGCGTTGCCGGGAAATGGGAGGCATACCTGATACAGGAAGTCGATCACCCGCTCGCGGGCGTTTCACGCGCACTTGTCGTGACGGGGAGCGACAGGCGGGGAACCATCTTCGCGCTCTTCGATATCTCCCGCAGGATGGGAGTCTCGCCGTGGTACTGGTGGGCCGACGTGCCCGCCGCGCGCCACGAAACGCTCACGATTCCCGGCGGGAGACATACGGACGGCCCCCCCTCGGTCATGTACCGGGGGATATTCCTGAACGACGAGGCGCCTGACCTGACCAACTGGGTCAGGGCGAAGTACGGCAACATTCCGCCCCGCACGAATCCTCCCGTACCCGCGGGCATCGCGCGGTACGGCCACGAGTTCTACGAGCGGGTCTTCGAATTGCTCCTGCGGCTGAAGGCCAACTATCTCTGGCCGGCGATGTGGGACAATGCGTTCAACGAGGACGATTCACTGAACGCTCCCCTGGCCGACGAATACGGGATCGTCATGGGGACCTCGCACCAGGAGCCGATGCTCAGGGCGCAGAAGGAATGGGACAGGCGGTACCTCCGCACGCTCGGCACGTGGAACTACGCTCTCTACCCCGACACACTGAACGCGTTCTGGCGGGAGGGCGTGCGGCGCAACAGGAGCTACGAGAACGTCGTGACGATCGGGCTCCGGGGAGCGAACGACACGCCGATGGCCCCCGGCGGCCCCGAGGCCAACATGCGCCTCCTGGAGCAGATCGTTGGGGTCCAGCGGGGAATACTGGCCCGGGAGGTGAGCCCGGACCTCACGCGCGTGCCGCAGCTCTGGTGCCTCTACAAGGAGGTGATCGACTACTACGAAGCCGGCATGCGCGTCCCCGACGACGTCACGCTCCTGTGGCCGGACGACAACTGGGGAAACATCCGGAGGCTCCCGACGCCGGCTGAGCGGGAGCGCTCCGGAGGGGCGGGGGTCTATTATCATTTCGACTACCACGGCGGGCCACGGAGCTACCAGTGGATCGACACGAAGTCGATCCCGGGGGTCTGGGCCGAGATGTCCCGCGCTGCGGAGGCCGGGGCGCAGCGCATCTGGATCGTGAACGCGGGGCACCTGAAGGGATACGAGCTTCCGCTCGAGTTCTTCATGGACCTTGCCTGGGACACGGCGGCGTGCTCAGCCGGGACGCTCCGCTCGTACGTCGCGCGCTGGGCCGCGCGCGAGTTCGGCGCGGCTCACGCCGGGGCGATCGCCGCGATCGTCGCCCGCTCCGCGCGATACAACAGCCGCCGGACGCCGGAGCTTCTCTCCCCCTTCACGTACAGCCTCGTGAACTACAATGAGGCGGAGGACGTCGTTCGGGACTTCCGGGAGATCGCCGGGAGCGCAGAGGCGATCGAGCGATCGCTTCCTCCCGGACGGCGCACCGCGTTCGAAGAGCTGGTCCGGTTCCCCCTGCGCGCCTGCGCGCTCGTGAACGCCCTCTACGTCGAGGCGGGAAAAAACTCGCTCTATGCGCGCCAGGGGAGGGCAAGCGCAAACGCCTCGGCTTCGCGCGTGAGGGAACTGTTCAGCGCCGACACCGCTCTCATGGGCTGGTACAATCACTCGCTGGCCGGCGGGAAGTGGAACCACTTCATGGACCAGCCTCACCTGGGATACACCACATGGCGCGATCCTCCCGTAAACAGCCTGAAGGCGATTCAGCTCGAGGAACGTCCGGTTCCCCGCCCCCCTGCACTGGGGGTCGCCGTTGAGGGTTCCGCCGATGCATGGCCCGGGAGCGAGGCACGCCCTGCGCTCCCCCCCCTGGACAGGTTCCTCTCGACGCGGCGCTACATCGACGTCTTCAACAGGGGATCGGCCCCGTTTGACTTCTCTGTCCGCGCCGGGACACCCTGCCTTCGTATTTCTGATAACGGGGGGCGGCTCGCCCGCGACCGGCGCATCTGGGTGAGCGTCGACTGGTCGCACGCCCGGCCCGCAGACACGGCGTGCTTCGTTGATGTGACCGGGGCGGGGTCTTCGGTGCGCGTGCGTGTCGGCCTGGAACGCGACGACGGCGTCGAGCTGTCGCGCATCCGGGGATTCCTGGAGACGGACCGGACAGTCTCGATCGAGGCAGCCCACTTCGCGCAGAACACCCCTTCACACGGGGGACGGTGGACTGCGGTGGAAGACTTTGGCCGGACGCTTTCAGGAATGCGGGCGGAAGGGTTCGCCGCTGACACATCCGGAAGGGGAGCCTCACTCCAGTACGAGCTGTACCTGACGGACACGGGACGCGTCGATATCGCCGGGATATTCTCCCCCGCGCTCAGCGTCGTGCCCGGCACACCGCTCCGCTATGGGATTGCCGTCGACGGCGACGCCCCGGAGATCGTGACGCTTGTCCCGGCGAAATACCGCGCGGGGGACGGGAACAGGGACTGGGAGCGGTCGGTCGAAGACAACGCGCGCGTGAGCCACACCGCGCGCCTGATCCGCACCGTGGGAGAGCACGCGCTCCGCTTCATCATGGTGGATCCCGGCGTGGTGCTCGAGAAGATCGTCGTCGACTGCGGCGGCGTCAGGCCGAGCTACCTGGGGCCGCCGGAGAGCGCGCACGGTGGACCAACCCGCTAGGAGGAGGACTATGCGCAATCCGGCACAGGGACGGCCCGTTCTGGTCTCGATCATCGCGGCGCTCTCGGCGCTCGCCCTGCATGCGGCCGCGCAGCCCTCGGGAGGGCCCTACGGGTCTCTCCGCGTCGCGTACGATCTCCCCCCGCATGGAGGGAAAGTCTACTATGTTGCCCCCGGCGGGGAGGGGTCGGCCCGGGGAGAGGCCCCCTCCGCGCCGACGACGATAGGGTCGGCGCTGGCGCAGGCCCGGACGGGGGACGTCATCGTGATGCGGGGAGGCGTGTACAGGACGGGCAACCTCATCGTCAACCAGGGGATCACGATACAGCCCTACGGAGACGAGGAACCGGTCTTCAAGGGGACGAACGTCGCCACGGGCTGGCAGAACATCGCGCCGGGTCTCTGGTCAACGCACTGGAACACGCTCTTCCCGGCGAAGCCCGCGGACTGGTGGCAGCGTGACAGGGAAGGGCAGCGGACTCCCATCTACCGGTTCAACAACGACATGGTCTTCGCGGACGGCCGCCTGCTTCACGCGGTCGGGTGGGAGGGGGAAGTGACGGACAGCACCTATTACATCGACTACGACTCGGCAAGGGTCTACGTGGGAGTCGACCCCGCGCAGCGGCAGATCGAGATTACCGCGCACGACGCCGCGATCGTGCGCACGACGGGCGCCATCGGGGGACGGCCCTCCGACCGGCGGGGGGACACGCTCCGCGGGCTGACGTTCATGCAATACGCCTACCGGGCGCTCGAGGTAGAGGGGCGGGAACCGGAAGGGCTCTCGCCCGAAGCCGCGCACGGCAAGGATGTCGTCGGCACGACGCTCGAGAACTGCACGATCGCATACTGCTCGCGCGTTGGTGCCTATCTGCGCGGGGACCGGCTCACCGTGCGGCACTGCCGCGTGAGCGACACGCGCACGGAGGGGCTCTATATTATCGGCTCGGCGGACGTCCTGCTCGAAGGGAACGTCTTCATGCGCAACAACATCGAGGACATCACGGGCTATTATCCGGCGGCGGTGAAGATTTTCAACCAGTGCTACCGCGCCACGTGCAGGGACAATCTGATCATCGACCAGCCCCACTCCAACGGGGTCTGGTACGATGTGGGGAACGTGGACGGCGTCTTCGTGGACAACTGGGTCCAGGGAGTGGGGAGCGCACGGGGACCGGCCAGGACCGACCAGCTCTGGCCCAGCTCCAACGGCTTCTTCTTCGAGATCTCGAAGGGGGCGGTCTGTGCGGGGAACGTCTTCGTGGACTGCGACCACGGCGTCATGGTGCTCAACAGCTCGGATGCCCTTGTGTGCCGGAATACGTTCGTGAACAGCGTCGCGTGCTTCGGGCGTAATGCCCGGGTGGCCGCGGGGGATCGCTTCGGCTGGCACGCCAGCACCGGACCCGCGCTGGAGAAGAGAAGCGGCCACGCGTTTGTCGATAACCTCCTGGTCGGCGGCAGCGACTTTCAGCGGCCACTCCTGTTCGTGTGGCAGCCGCCGGCGGTCTGCGCTACGCTCACGGACAGGATGGTCTCATCGTGCGATGGAAACGTCTTCGTCCGCGAGGCCGCGCGTGCCGTCTCTCCCCTCGTTCTCTGGAGCCCTGCTCCGGGGGAGAAGTGCCAGGTTGCTTTCGACTCGCTCCAGGCGATGCGGAACGCCCTGCCTGGACTTTCCGCTCATGGCGGCGAGTACAGCGGCTGGGACGGTCCCCTCTTTAAAAACGCCATGCTGGACCGCTACGAGCTGATTGAAGGATTTCCCGGCGCCCGGGGAGGCGTTCCGCTTCCCGCGGGCGTCGGTGCGCTTCTTGGCGGGAGCGCTGAAACCACCGGCTGTGTCGGGGCGTTCCCCGGCGTGCACTGAGCCGGGTTTTTCCTTATCATTGAGCGTCGGGGGTGCGATAATGAACGAGAGAGTTCGGTGGATCTGCGGGGGGGCCCTCCTCCTCTCGCTTGCCCTCTGGGGGGTGCCGCGGGCGGCGGCGCAGCCCCTGGCCAGGGGGAAGGGGAAATTCCTGGGGTGCAGCCTGGGTGCGGTGAGGTCCGATTTCACGCAGTACTGGAACCAGGTGACGCCCGAAGACGCGGGCAAATGGGGGAGCGTCGAATACACGCAGGGGACATTCACCTGGGCGGGCGTCAACGCGGAATACAATCTCGCGCTCAATAACGGGCTTCCGTTCAAGTACCACAACCTCGTGTGGGGGAACGAACAGCCTTCCTGGATCACGTCGCTCGATTCCGTGTCGCAGAGAGCCGCGGTCGTCACCTGGATAGACACTGTTGCCTACGGGTTCGGCTCGTCCTCCCTGGTCGACGTGGTCAACGAGCCTCTCCATGCGCCGCCCCCCTACATGAATGCGCTCGGCGGCAAAGGGAGCACGGGGTGGGACTGGCTGGTGAATTCCTTCACGCTCGCCCGGGCGGACTTTTTCCCGGGCGTGAAGCTCCTCGTCAACGACTACAACATCCTCCAGAGCAACACGGTCACCGACTCGTATATCGGGATCATCGATACGCTCCGCGCGCGCAAGCTGATCGACGGCATCGGCATACAGGGACATTACTTTGAATTCAAGAGCCCGCAGGGTGCCACTCCTGCCTATTCCTACCCGGTCAGCACGCTCAAGGAGAATCTCGACAGGCTGACGGCGCTCGGTCTCCCCGTCTACATCTCGGAATTTGACATCGACGAGGCCTCCGACAGCGTCCAGCTCGCGAACTACCAGACCTATTTCCCCCTCTTCTGGGAAGACCCGGGCGTGAAGGGGATGACGCTCTGGGGGTACGTGCAGGGGCTTACCTGGAAGCCGAACGCCTATCTCGTCCGGACCGACGGGAGCGAGCGCCCGGCCCTGCGGTGGCTCCGGCAGTACCTCGCGCGCCCCTGGTGGCCCCTGCTCGATTCTCCGGTGGGAGGCACGGGTCTGCCGAGGAACACGACGCTCGTCTGGAACGCCGCCGCCTCCGCGCTCACATACCGGGTCCAGGTCTCGCTCTCAGGGACGTTTGCGGCGGTTGCACTTGACACGACGATCGCCGACACGACGATTCAGCTATCCCCGCTCGGCGCGAACCTGACATATTTCTGGCGCGTCAGCGCGGCGAACGACAGCGGTGCAAGCTCGTTCTCGGCGCCGGCGAGTTTCACGACGGGTGACCAGGTGGCCGGGATCTCCCCCGCGCCGGCGGCGCCGGCCGAGTGGGCGCTGGCGCAGAACTATCCCAACCCGTTCAACCCGGCGACGACGATCGAATTCACCGTGCCCGTGCGCTCTCCCGTGCGGCTCGTCCTTGTCGACATGCTGGGTTCGGTCGTGCGGGAGATCGCAGCGGGGACGTACGGACCCGGGACGTACGCCGTCAGGCTCGACGGCTCCGGCCTGGCCTCGGGCGCGTACCTCTGCCGGATGGACACGCCCGCGTTCCGGGGCGTGCGCAAGATCCTTCTCGTGAAATAAGCGATGAGCACCCGCTACGACGACCTGGAAGGAAAGAACGTCATGGTCACCGGGGGCACGAGCGGCCTCGGCTATGCCATCGCGGGGGCGTTCGCGGCCTGCCGCTCCCGCGTGGTCATCATCGGGAGAGACGCCGAGCGCCTGTCGAAAGCGGGGAAGCAGATCGGCGGCCACGTCGTGTCGAAGGCGTTCGACCTCTCGGATATCGAGGGGCTCCCGGACATGGTGGCCGATATCCGGCGCTCGATGGGGGAGATCGACGTCCTGGTGAACAACGCGGGGATCAACCTGAAGAAGGACGCGCTCGCCGTCTCCAACAGGGAATTCACCGACGTCGTCCTGACGAACCAGACCGCGGTCTTCGCGCTGACGAGGGAGATCGGGCGCCACATGATCTCCCGTCGCTCCGGCGCGATCGTGATGATCAGCTCCATGGCGTCGCACTACGGCATCCCGGGTGTCATCGCCTATACGGCCTCCAAGTCGGCGGTGGAGGGAATGACGCGCGCCCTGGCCGTGGAATGGTCGCCGTTCGGGGTCCGCGTCAACTGCATCGCCCCGGGCTTTATCGCCACCCCCATGTCGGCGCGGGCGCTTGATACGGACGCGGGACGCAAGAGCCGCGTGCTGGCGCGGACGCCGATGGGCAAGCTCGGGGAGCCGGCGGACGTGGCGGAAGCGGCGCTCTTTCTCTCCTCCGCGCGCGCGCGGTACATCACCGGCGTCGTCCTCCCCGTCGACGGCGGGAACTCGATCGGTTTCTGAGGGGGACAGCATGGAATACCGGACGCTCGGCCGCACCGGGTGGGACGTGTCGGCGATCTCCTTCGGCGCATGGGCAATCGGGGGGACGTGGGGGGCGGTGGATGACGCCGA
>DATJAS010000084.1:0-38470 GCA_035516035.1 Bacteroidota bacterium
CAGATCTGCAGCGAACCGTCGGCGGAGGAGCCACTGCCCTCTCCTGCGACCGGGAACATGAGGAGTTCTTCCGTCGGCGAGGGGATTCCCCAGTATTCGATGTGTGGTGACATTGCGTTCTCCTTGATCTTGTATTGCGTACGTGCCGACTCTTATCGCAAGCCAGGTGCCAGCCGGGTACGATGTGTGCTGTCCGTCACCGAAAATGGGGGTGAATGAGCGATAATCGGGACTGTTGGCGTGAGATTGCTTCGCTTCGCTCGCAATGACTGATATTGCCACGCCGGAAATCGGCGTGGTCCGAAAAACGGACTTCGCAGAGAACGCTCGCAATGACAGATTTTTCCGTCGGTGGGGGATCCAGCCGGGAACGGCAATGGACAATATTGTGCAGGTGGCTGGTAATTCGCTCACACGAGCACGTAACTCACGCCGACGGCCATTACCTGTTTGATCTGCGTGCGGGGTGAGACGGTCACGTCCTTGATCAGAAGGACGTTGAGATTGACCGAGAAGATCTTGTTCATCCTCATCACGATCGAGTTGTCGCTCCGCACGAACACCTGGTCGGGAGTCTCGAACGGCGAGAAGAATTCCTCGTTCAGGATGAGCGCCGTGTTCTCGGCGATTTTCCAGTCGACGTGCGTGAGGAGGCGGAGGCCTCCCTCCACCTTGGTCTTCTCGATCTGAGGCGTCCGGGGGTTATCGGCGTACTGCGTGAACCGGGAAGTGAATGTCTCCCTGAGCCCAAGACCAAGCCCGGTCTTGACCTCCCGAACGGGCTGCCACGCCACGCCCCCGCTCTGCGAGAGGTACCCGGGGTCGAAAAACCGCGAAATGGCCGTTGCGTTCCCCGCGGCGTCGTACTTGTATCCCGGCGCGAACTGCGTCCTGAGCGTCGCGCCGACGTACGGGTTGATCGTCGGGTTCAGCTTCAGGATGAAGAGCGTCTCCATGTAGATCTCGTCATCGGTCTTGCGGACCCCCTGCGATCCGAGGCGCGCCTGGCCGTAGGCGAACTTGTACGTCGTCGACCAGTCGGTCCCCTCGAGGTCCTGCCGCGAGCTGCCGTTGAGCCACGGCGTGAAGGCGAGCACGTTCGTCCCTCCCTGCGCCCAGTCGCTGAACGCCACCTCATTCAGGTTCACCCCCGCCACGACGCTGTGCCGCCAGCCGAATTTCTTCAACGTATCGCTTTTCGCGGTTTGCGCCTGCTCCTGGAACGCCCTTTCCCGGCCGACCTCCATGGTGTCATGCTGCTGCGCCCGCGCACCTCCCGCCAGGAAGGCGAGGGCACACACAACTGTCTTTGTCACTGTGACCGCCTCCGGAATTGAGTGGACTGCACCCCGCACGCACAACAGCCTCTCCCGCGTCGGCGAGAGAGGCTGCGTGGCGCGTACATCCGGAAGATAGCGTGGAATCAGGAGATATTCAATTAGCGGGTAATGTGTTCCGCCAGTGGAACGACGATGCGGGCGCGCCTAATCGTGTTTCCGGTAGGCAATCCGCGAGATGGTCACAAAGAGGACGGGAACGACAAAGATGGCGAGCATCGTCGCCGCGAGCATCCCGCCGAGCACCGTCCAGCCGATCGTGGAGCGGGCCTGGGCACCGGCGCCGGTGGCAAAGGCGAGCGGCGAGACGCCGAAGATGAACGCCAGGCTCGTCATGAGGATCGGCCGCAGCCGGAGCTGCACCGCCTCCACCGTCGAGGCGAGTATCGAGACGCCCCGGTCCACGCGGACCTTGGCGAACTCCACGATCAGTATGGCGTTCTTCGCGGCAAGCCCGATCAGCGCCACGAGCCCGATCTGGGCATACACGTTGTCAGAGAGGCTCGGGAGGAGCGTGAGCGTCAGGATCGCGCCGAATGCGCCGATGGGAACGGCCAGGAGCACGGCGAACGGCACGGACCAGCTTTCGTACAGGGCGGTCAGGAACAGGAACACGAAGACGATGGACATGGAGAAGATCGTCACGGTGCTGCTGCCGGCGTTGATCTCCTCGCGCGAGAGGCCCGAGAACTCGTAGCCGTAGCCCGACGGGAGGACTTCGGCGGCGACCTCGCGCAGGGCCTGGATCGCCTGGCCGCTGGAGTAGCCCGGCGCCGCGGTCCCGTTCACCTCGGCGGTGCGGAACAGGTTGAAGTGCGAGATGAGCGGGGCGCTCTCGACGATCCTGGTTTTGATCAGCGTGCTCAACGGGAGCATGTCCCCCCGCACGTTCCGGACGTAGTACGTAGCGAGGTTCTCGATGTCGGCCCGGTACTGCGTATCCGCCTGCGCGACGACGTGGAAGTTCCGCCCGTAGATCGTGAAATCGTTGACGTACCTGCTCCCCAGGTACGTCTGAAGCGTATTGAAGACGTCGGCGATGGAGACGCCGAGCTTCTTGCACTCCTCCCTGTCCACGTCCACCTCGTAGCCCGGCGTGCGCGCCGTGAAGAAGGAGAAGACCCGCGACAGCTCGGGCCGCTTGTTCGCCGCGGCCACGAAGGTGTGGACCACGTCCTCGAACTGGTGGATATCGTCGGTGCTCTCGTGCTGCTCGAGCTCGAACGAGAAGCCGCCCGTCGCCCCCAGGCCGGGGATCGCCGGCGGCGAGATGACGACGACGTTTGCGTCCTCGATCGCGCTGAATTTCCGCTGGAGCGCCGCGATGATCCCGGCGAGCTGGAGGGATTTGTCCGTCCGCTCGTCCCACGGCTTGAGCTGGACGAACACGGTGCCGCTGTTCGACTTGGTGGCAAACGTCACCACGTTCAGTCCCCCGAGCGCCGCGTAGTGGGCGACGCCCCTCTGGCGGCTCAGGATGGTCATCATCGTGTCGATGACCTCCAGGCTCCTCGACGTGGAGGAGGCCTCCGGCAGCTCAAACGTGACGTAAACGCGACCCTCGTCCTCCGTGGGGATGAAGCCGGTCGGCTTCACGCGGAACAAGAACGCGGTCGCCACGTAGAGGCAGACCAGGACGATGATCACGTAGCGGCTGTAGTGGATGCACGCCCGCACGCCCTGCACGTAATTCCCGGTCGTCCGTTCGAACCAGTCGTTAAACCGGTGGAAGAGCCGCTGGACGCCCCTGGACTCCTTCCCCGCCGCCGAGGGTTTCAGGAAGAGCGAGCAGAGGGCCGGCGTCAGCGACAGGGCCACGAACGCCGAGATCAGCACGGAGATCGCGATCGTGATCGCGAACTGCTGGTAGAGCCGCCCGACGATCCCGGGGATGAAACCGACCGGGACGAACACCGCGGCCAGGATGAGCGCGATCGCCACGACGGGGCCGGAGATGTCGGCCATGGCCTTGCGGGCCGCCTCCGGCGCCGTGAGGCCTTCCCGGTCGATGTAGTGCTGGACCGCCTCCACGACGATGATCGCGTCGTCCACCACGATCCCGATCGCCAGCACGAAGCCGAACATCGTGAGCGTGTTGATCGTGAACCCGAGCGGAAGGAAGAGCGCGAACGTGCCGATGATCGACACCGGGATGGCAAGCACCGGGATGAGCGTGGCGCGCCAGCTCTGGAGGAAGAGGTACACCACGAGCACGACGAGCCCGAGCGCCTCGAGCAGGGTCACCACCACCTCGTCGATCGACACCTTCACGACGGAGACCGACTCGAACGGGATGACGTAGTCGACGTCCTTGGGGAACGACTTCTTGAGCCCGTCCATGACGCGGATGATGCCGTTGGCGACGTCCAGCGCGTTGCTGCCCGGCGCCTGGTAGACCAGGAGGTAGGACGCCCGCTTGCCGTCCACGAACGAGTTGCTCGCATAGGCGAACTTGCCGAGCTGGACGCGGGCGACGTCCCTGAGGTGGACGGCCGATCCCGTGCGCGGGTCCGACCGCACGATGATGTCGCCGAACTGGTCGGCGGTGCTCAGGCGGCTGTTCGTGAGCACGGTGTACTCGAAGGGCTGGACCTCGCGCTGGGGGGGCGCCCCGACGGACCCCGCCGCGATCTGGAGATTCTGCTCCGCCAGCGCGTTGACCACGTCGTTGGTCGTGAGCCCCAGCTGCGCGATCCTGTCGGGCTCGAGCCACACGCGCATGCTGAAGTCGTCCGCCCTCGTAAACACGTCGCCCACGCCGTTCACGCGCAGGAGGGCGTCGCGGACGAAGATGTTGGCGTAATTGTCGAGGAAGGGGACCCCGTGCGTGCCGTTCGGCGAGTAGATCGCCACCAGGAGGAGGATGCTCGGGTTGCGCTTGCGCGTGGTGAGCCCGAGACGCTTCACGTCGTCGGGGAGCAGCGGCGTGGCGATCCCCACGCGGTTCTGGATATCCAGCGCGGCGATGTTCGGGTCGGTCCCGACGTTCAGCGTCACGGTGATCGTGGTGCGGCCGTCGTTGGTAGAGTTGCCCACCATGTAGGCCATCCCCGGGGTGCCGTTCACCTGCGACTCGATCGGCGTCGTGACGGTCTGCTCCACCGTCTGCGCGTCGGCGCCGTTGAACACCCCCGTGATCTGGACGGTCGGCGGGGTGATGTCCGGGTACTGGCTGACCGGGAGGTTCACGATCGCGATGATCCCGACCAGGACGATCACCACCGACACGACGATGGCCGTGACGGGACGGTTGAGGAACAGGTTCGCTATCATGCGGCGCCCGCGCTCATTGTACCGGGGAGGCGTCGGCGACGGTCTTCGTTTTCGGCGGCGTCACGGTGACCGTGGCATTGTCGCGCAGCTTCTGGACGCCCTCCACCACGATCTGGTCCCCGGGCGCGAGGCCGCTCCGGGCCACGACCATGTCGTTGATCCGGGGACCGAGCTCCACGCGGCGCTGCGTGACCCTGTCGCCGTTCAGGACGAACACGGAGTATTCCCCCATCTGCTCGACCGCCGCCCGGAAGGGGAAGAGGACCGTGTTGGCGCGGCTCTCGTTTCGCACGCGGAGGTCGCAGGTGAGTCCGGGCTTCAGCACGCCGCGCGGGTTCGGGAACACGACCCGGATGCGGAGCGTCCCCGTCTGCGGGTCCACCGCCCTGTCCAGCAGGCTCAGGCGCCCGGGGGAGGGGTACGCCGATCCGTCGGGCAGGACTATCGTGAACGTGGAATCGTGCTGCGCATCCTTCGACCCCAGCATCATCGCAAACCGGGAGATCAGCTTCTCGTCCACGGCGCAGTCGACGGCCATCGGGTCGTCCGACGACACCGTGTTGAGGAGCGTCTGCCCGGCCACGACCGCCGAGCCCACCTTGACGAGCGAAATCCCGATCGTGCAGTCGAACGGGGCATAGATCACCGAATAGCGGAGATCGGTCGCCACGCTCTTCTGGTTCGCCTCCAGCGCGACCACCTGGCTCCTGGCGGACTCGAGGTCGGCAACCGCGTGATCGAGCGTCTGCCGGGCGATCGCGTCGTTTTTCGCCAGCGTGGTGTACCGGTCCACGTCCTGCTGCGTCTTTGACAGGTTGGCGCGGGCGACGGCGAGGTTGGCGGTCGCCTGGTCGTACGCCGCCTGGTAGTGCTGCTGGTCGATCGCGTAGAGCCTCTCCCCCTTCCGGACGTGCTGCCCGTCCCTGAAGTAGATGCCGGTCAGGTAGCCGGAGACCTCCGGACGGAGATCCACCTGCTCCAGCGCGGAGACCGTGGCAGGGTACTCGTTGTAGTACGACGCGCGGCCGGTGTCGACCCGGTAAACGTCCACCGGCACCCCCGGGGGAGGTTTCTGTTCCGCCCCCGACCGTCCGCCGCACCCCGCCGCAGCGCCCGAGGCGATGAGCGCGACCGCCGCGGCATATATCGAGCCTGGTATCCGCATGAGTGATCCGCGTTAGTATTGAATGGTGCCCAGCGCCCGCTCCACGTCGAGCTTGCTCGAGAGGAGCTGGTAGAGCGCATTGGTCCTGTTGACCTGCGCGGCGCGCAGATCGGATTCCGCCGAGATGACATCCAGGTATGTCTTCGTCCCCGCCCGGTACTGGAGCCCGACGGTGTTGTAGACATCCTGTGCGAGCGCGAGGTTCGTCGTCAGCACCCGGTACGTGTTCAGGTTGCTCTTGTAGTCGGCCATCGCCTGCGCGAACTCCGCGTCCGCCGCATAGCGGAAGGTGGCGAGATCGTACTCCGCGCGGCGCACCTCGAGGCTTGCGCGGGAAATGTCGAAGAGCCGCTTTCCGCCCAGGAACACCGGGAGCGAAAGCTGGAGGCCGACGTAGGAGGCGGGGTAGTCGTGCGTGAAGAGCGGCGGGATCGTCCCCGCCTGGTAGTTCATGCTGTACGCGCCGAAGGCCGAGAGCGTCGGGATGAAGCTCCAGTCGTTGTAGCTCAGGTTCGCCTCTGCCAGCCGCTTCGCCACGACAAGGAGCTGGTACTCCACCCGCCTGCCGTAGTCCACCGCCTGCGTCGTGTCGAGCATCGCGTCGGGCTCGATGCGCGACGTGTCGTACACGACCGGGAGTGCCGCGCCGGAGGGGTATCCCATCTGCTGCTTCAGGAATGCCTCGCGCGCCTTCAGCAGCTCTTCGTTCTGCCGCCGCTCGGCTTTCGCGTTGTTCAGGGAGACGGTGGCCCGCATGTAGTCCGTCTTGTCCACGATCCCCCCCTGGTACTGGTTGAATGCGTCCTTGAAGCTCTGCGCGAGGCGGAGGATGTCGTCGTCCAGGAGGCTGATCTGCTGCCGCGTCAGGAGGTCGGCGTAAAAAGCCTTGGACACGTTCACCACGACGTCGATCGTGGTGCCGGCCGTGCGCTGCCTGCTCTCCTCGCGCAGATCTCCCGCCGTCGCCGCTGCCAGGAGCACGTCGCGGCTGAAGATCGTCTGTGTCGCGGCGAGCGTTCCGGTCGACGCGTTGGTGAGCGAAACGGGCACGGGCGAGCCGCCGACGATCGAGACCGGAATCTGGTAATAGTGCTGGGCACTGACCCCGAGCGTCACCTGGGGCAACCAGCCGGAGAGCGCGCTGCCGATGAGGCGATTCGTGATCTTCTCGTCCAGAATCGACTGCTGGATCGAGGGCTGGTGGGCCAGCGCGTACGCCACACAGTTCTGCAGCGTCCCCTCCGCCAGAACGTCCGACGTATCGGGGGCGTCCTGTGCAAAAGCCGCTGCTCCTGAGACCAGGAGCAGCGTGAGCGCGCCATTAACCCTGTTCATAGTTCCGCGGTGAACTCGTTCGATGCTCGTGTGGCGCCACCGGTTGGTGTGCAACTAGGCGGGTGGAACCTTATTCTAACGACGGCAGGAAGCGCCAAGTTCCCGGCGTGCGCCGGAGGGGGACGTGTCGTCCCCGGCGCAGGCGGGACCTCTGCGCTCCTCCCCGGCGAGGGCCGCGCGGGGAGGTTGCAGGAGGTCACTGCGCGGAATCGGCCGGCGTGCGCTTCTTCGAAAATGTGTGCGTCGCATAGCCGTAAAACGCCTCGGCGCACTCCGAGAGCGTCTCCGAGAGCGTGGGATGCGGATGCACGGACTCCGCAAGGTCCTTCGCCGTGGCTCCCATTTCTATCGCGACGACTCCTTCCCCGATGAGCTCGCCCGCCCCCGCGCCCACGATCCCGACGCCCAGGATCCGCTCGGTCTCCGGCTCGATGATCAGCTTCGTCAGCCCGTCGGTCCGGTCGAATGAGAGCGCCCGGCCCGACGCCGTCCAGGGGAACTTCGCCACCTCGATGTTCACCGCTTTGGCCCGCGCCTCCGCCTCCGTGATCCCGCACCAGGCGAGTTCCGGGTCGGTGAACACCACGGCGGGAATAATAATGTCCTCGAAAGCGCTCAGCTCTCCCGTGATCACCTCCACGGCGACCCGCGCCTCCTTGGAGGCCTTGTGCGCCAGCAGCACCCCGCCCGCCACGTCGCCGATGGCGAAGATGTTCGGGTCCGCGGTCCGCTGGTGCTCGTCCACCCTGATGAAGCCCTTCTCGTCCTGCTCCACGTGCGTGTTGTCGAGGCCGAGGTCGGCACAGTTCGGCACGCGCCCGACGGACACGAGCACCCGATCGTACAGCTCCTCCTTCTTCTGGCCGTCCACCTCCAGGTTGACCTTGATCTGCCTGCCGGCGGTGGACATCTTGACGACCTTCGTCTTCACGCGGATCTCGCGGAACATCTTCTCCGCCCGGCGGGCAACCGGGCGCGAGAGATCCGCGTCCGCGCCGGTGAGGATGGCGTCCAGCGCCTCAACCACGACCACGCTCGAGCCGAGCGTGGCGTAGACGGTGCCCAGCTCCATCCCGATGTACCCTCCGCCGACCACCAGGAGGTCCTTCGGGATCTCCTCAAGCTCGAGCGCTTCCGTGGACGTCATCACGCGCGGGTTGCCGAGGTCAAACGCCGCGGGCATCGCCGCCTTCGACCCGACAGCGATAATCGCCTGCTCGAACGCAACGAACTGCTGCCCTTCCGGCGACTCGACGCGGAGCGTCGAGGAATCCTCGAAGTATCCGCGCCCGTGCATCACCTCCACGTTTCTCCGGGCCGCGAGCCCGGTGATGCCGCCGGCCAGACGGTCGAGTATCGATTCCTTCCATGCACGCATCTTGTCCAGCTCGATCCGCGGCTTTTCAAAATGGATGCCCCGGAAGCCGGAATCCTCCGCCTCCGTGATGAGCTTCGCCGCATGGAGGTAGGCCTTCGAGGGGATGCACCCGCGGTTGAGGCAGACGCCCCCGAGGCGCTTCTCCTGCTCGACCATGATGACTTTCTTCCCCTTGTCGGCGGCGTAGAACGCAGCGGCATACCCGCCGGGCCCCGCTCCCAGGACGACGATTTCAGTCTTGATGGTTTTCACGGTATCCCTGTTGTGCATTCACTGGTTGTGAGGTCAGGCCCTGACGTCCGCGTCCCCGATTGCCGCAAATTCCTTCACGAGATCGACCATGAACCGGGCTGCGTCTGCCCCGTCGTTCACCCTGTGGTCGTAGGAGAGCGTCACCGGCATGATCGTCCGCTGCACCACTTTTCCCTCGCGCACCACCGGTTTCACGACGCTCCGTCCCATGCCGAGTATGGCCACCTCCGGCGTGTTCACGATAGGCGTGAAATGCCCGCTGCCGATCCCTCCCTGGTTGGAGATGGTAAACGTCCCCCCCTGCATCTCTTCCAGCGCCACTTTCCTCAGGCGCGTCCGCTCGGCGAGCTCGTGCAGCTCGAGTGAGAGTTCAAATATGCTCTTCCCATCGACGTTCCTCAGCACCGGGACGATCAGCCCCTGCTCCGTGTCGACGGCGACGCCGATATGGAAGTAGCCCTTCAGGATGATCTCTCCCGCTTCCTCGTCGATGCTCGCGTTGAACCGCGGGTGCTTCCTGAGCGTCCGCACCGCCGCGCGGAGCGCAAAGGAGGTCAGCGTGAGGTGCGCCTTCTTCGCTTCGTACTTCGCCCCGTATTTCTTCCTGAGCGCGAGGAGATCGGTGACGTCCACTTCGTCCAGCTGTGCGATGTGAGGCACCGTGCCCCACGACTCGGCCATCTTGCGGCTGATCGCCTTGCGGAGCGTGGTCATCTTCTCCGCGCTCACGGGCCCCCAGGCCGCGAAATTGATTCTTGGCGCCTTGGGCGCCACAGGTGCCGCCTGCGGCGCCTCCGCCGCCGGGGCCATCCGTGAAGCGGCGCCCGAGCGGAGCGCCAGCTCCTGGACGCGCGAGACGTAAGCCCGGAGGTCCGCCATCACGATTCTCCCCCCCCGCTCGCTCCCCGGGACGCGGTGGAGATCGATGCCCAGCTCGCGCGCGATCTTCCTGAGCGACGGGGATGCGGGAGGCGGCGTCCCCCGGGGATGTACCACCGGGAAGGCCGCGGACCCGCCGGGTAGCGGAGCGCTCTCGGGGGGAAGCACGTCAATCGAGGCTTCGCCGGTAGAATCATCACCTACCGTGGCGTCGATCATGCGCGACGGCGCAGCAGCAGGAGTCTCAGCCCTGCGGGGTGCGGCGGCACCAGCCACACTTGCGGCGCCCGAGGCGCTGCCTGCGGCGCCGAAGGCGCTACTCGTGGCGCCGGAGCTACTACCTGAGGCGCCTGAGGCGCCATTCTCCGAGAGCGTCAAGATCAGGCCGCCGACCTTGATCTCGTCCCCCTCCTTGACGAAGATCTTGGTCACAGTCCCGGCTGAAGGCGCCGGGATCGATGCGACGGCCTTCTCGCTCTCCAGCTCCAGCACCGGCTGGTCTTTCTTCACCTGGTCCCCCTCCTTCACGAACACCGTCGCAACGACACCCGAATCCGCCCCTTCTCCCAGGCGTGGCAGACGTACATCCATTATGGTCTCCTTTGGCAAAGGCTCCCGGCCGAGCTTACACGAGCTGCGGGAACGGCTTTTCCGGGTCTATGTTCAGGTCCCTGATCGCCTGCGCCACGGCATCCATCCTGATCTCTCCCTCCGTAGCCAGCGCGTAGAGCGTCGCAACGACTGTCGTCTCGGCGTCGATCTCGAAGAAGCGCCTGAGCGCGGGTCGCGTGTCGCTCCGGCCGAACCCGTCCGTCCCGAGCGTCGTCAGTCCCCCCGGCACCCACGGCGCCACCTGGTCCGGGACGATCTTCATGTAGTCCGAGACGGCGACAAACACCCCCTCCTCGTGCTCGAGGATGTTCTCAAGGTACGACGTGCGGGGGGTCTCGGCGGGGTGAAGCATGTTCCACCGCTTCGCCGCGAGCGCCTCGTTGCGCAGCAGCTTGTAGCTCGTCGCGCTCCAGACGTCCACGTTCACGTCGTAGCGCTCCGTCAGGATCTCCTGCGCGCGGAGCGCCTGATTCATGATCGGCCCGCTCCCGAAAATATGGGCACGGTGCTTGCGTGCCGGGTTGCCCCGCCTGAACCGGTAGAGCCCTCTGAGAATGCCCTCCCGGACTCCTTCGGGCATCGGGGGCATGGCGTAATTCTCGTTGTAGAGCGTGAGGTAATAGAACACCTCTTCCCCTTCCACGTACATCCTGCGGAGGCCGTCCTGGACGATGACGGCGGTCTCGTACGCGAAGGCGGGATCGTACGTGACGAGGTTCGGCACGGTGCTCGCCAGGATGTGGCTGTGGCCGTCTTCGTGCTGGAGCCCTTCGCCGTTGAGCGTCGTCCGTCCCGCGGTGCCTCCCAGCATGAATCCCTTCGCCCGGATGTCTCCCGCCGCCCAGGCAAGGTCGCCGATCCGCTGGAAGCCGAACATCGAATAGTAAATGTAGAAGGGGATCATCGGCTCACCCACGCTCGCATACGACGTTCCGGACGCAATGAACGACGCCATCGCCCCGGCTTCCGTGATCCCCTCCTCCAGGATCTGGCCGTCCTTCGCCTCGTGGTAATAGAGGAGCGATTCGCTGTCCACGGGCTCGTAGAGCTGGCCCTTGGAGGAATAGATGCCGATCTCCCGGAACAGCGGGTCCATGCCGAACGTGCGGGCCTCGTCGGGGATGATCGGCACGATCCTTTTACCGATTCCCCTGTTGCGCAGCAGCATTGACAGCAGCCGCACGAACGCCATCGTCGTGGACACCTCAAACCGCTCAGAACCCTTCAGGAACTCCCCGAACTGCTCGATCGGGGGTATCTCCAGCGGGTGTGCCTTCACCGTGCGGGCGGGGAGATATCCGCCGAGCGCGGTGCGGCGTTCCCTGAGATACGTCGACTCGGGGCTCTCGGCCGGGGGGCGGTAGAACGGCGTCTCGGCCACTTCCTCGTCGGCGATCGGGATGCTGAACCTTGTCCTGAACGACCGCAGCTCTTTTTCGTTGAGCTTTTTCTGCTGGTGCGTGACGTTGCGCCCTTCACCCGCTTCACCGAGCCCGTACCCCTTGACGGTCTTGGCGAGGACGACTGTGGGTCCCCCCCTGTGATCGACCGCCGCGCGATAGGCCGCGTACACTTTCCTGGGATCGTGGCCTCCCCGGAGGAGCTTCCGGATCTGATCGTCGGTGAGATGGTTCACCAGCTCCGCCGGCTCGGGGTATTTGCCGAAGAAATGCTTCCGCGTGTAGCTGCCGGGCTCCACGGAGTACTTCTGGTAGTCGCCGTCGACCGCCTCCTCCATCCGCTTCAGGAGCAGACCCTTCTTGTCCGCGGCCAACAGCGGATCCCAGTCGGACCCCCAGATCACCTTGATCACGTTCCACCCGGCTCCCCGGAATGCCGCCTCGAGGTCCTGTATGATCTTCCCGTTGCCTCGGACGGGGCCGTCAAGCCGCTGCAGGTTGCAGTTGACCACCCAGACGAGGTTGTCGAGCTTCTCCCGCGACGCGAGCGTGAGCGCGCCCAGCGTCTCCGGCTCGTCCGATTCTCCGTCGCCGACGAAGCACCAGACCCGCGGCTCCTCCCCCTTGATGAACCCGCGCGCCTTGAGATAGCGGTTGAATCGTGCCTGGTAGATGGAAAGTATCGGCGCGAGCCCCATCGAGACTGTCGGGAACTGCCAGAACTCCGGCATGAGATAGGGGTGGGGGTAGGAGGAGAGTCCCCCGCCGGAGGCAAGCTCCCGGCGGAAATTATGGAGTCGGTCGGCGTCGATGCGTCCCTCCATGAACGCCCGCGCATACATCCCCGGCGCGGCATGTCCCTGGAAATAGACCATGTCAGCCGGGCGATCGCCCGAGGCCCCGCGGAAGAAATGGTTAAAGCCTACCTCGTAGAGCGTTGCGGCCGAGGCGTACGTAGAGATATGTCCCCCGAGCCCGGCGAACATCCGGTTGGCCTTCACCACCATCGCCATGGCGTTCCACCGGATGTAGCTCTTGATGCGGCGCTCGATCTCCCGGTTTCCAGGATAGGGAGGCTCCTCCTCAAGCGGGATCGTGTTCATGTAGGGCGTCCTGACCGCCGGAGGCAGCGTGAGCCCCGATTCCCGGAGGCGTTCGCTCACTTTTCCGAGCGCGCGCTCGATCGTGGCGGGGTCCTTCTCCCTGAGCGCCGCCTGGAGTATGAACTCGAGCGAATCCAGCCACTGGTCGTTCCCCTGTCCGTTCCTTCCTTGCGCCGGAACCAGGCGTTCCTTACTTTCAGTGTCCATCGAGGTGTCGATTCACTGTGTGAGAACGTCGCGCCGCGCCGTGCGGCGCCGTAATGTATCTGTTTTCGCCTATTCTATCAAACGTGCTCTTCGTCGACCACACTCCCGATTCTCCCGCCGGAGAGCTTGCGCTCGACGAGGCCCTCCTGGATCTTCTTGAGCAGGAGCCCGGTGAAGGTTTTCTCAGGTTCTGGGAGCCCGGAGCCCCCTGCGTCATCCTCGGCCGCACTAACGACGCCGCGCGCGAGGTGCACATCGACCGGTGCGGGGCGCTCGGCATCCCCATCCTGCGCCGCGCAAGCGGCGGCGGCACCGTGGTCCAGGGACCGGGCTGTCTCAATTTCTCGCTCGTGCTGAACATGAGCGCCGACCCCCGGCTCGCTTCTCCCGCGAACACCACCGCTTTCGTCCTGGGCCGGCACGTTACCCTGATCGGCGCGCTGAGCGGACAGGAGGTCAGCGTGATGGGCTCCAGCGACCTGGCAATCGGCGGCAAAAAGTTCTCGGGGAATGCGCAGAGGCGACGCCTCCGCGCAATCCTCTTCCACGGTTCTTTCCTGCTGGATTTCGATATCGCGCTCGTGGAAGAGTTGCTCCCCATGCCTTCCCGCGAGCCGGACTACAGGAAGGGACGATCGCACGCCGAATTCCTGATGAATCTCCGCTTCCCCGCCGGCGCCCTCAAGGACGCACTCAGGACCTCCTGGGGGGCGGACCGGGTCGCCCCACGGCTCCCCTTGCGGGAGGCCGGGCGGCTGGCCGCTGAGAAATACTCCAGCCCGGTCTGGACGCTGAAATAGAAAAGCCCCCGCAAACTCCGGAGGCCGTCGTCCTCTTGTTTCTTGCGTCTCAGATAAAGAACACGCCGGAAGGCGTGAGAATTCACGCCGCCGGAGGCCGGGAGGAATTCCTCAAAATATAATGAATTCCGACGATAAAACCTAGATTGTCACGCCAAAGAACGGCGTGATCCAAGAAACGGACTTCGCAATGACGGGGAGTTAAATTACCTCCAGAGCTGTCGCCTCGATCCAGCCCACCTTGCCGTCCGCGATGCGGACTTTTGACCAGTCACCCACCCTGTCGATGAGGAGGAGCTTGACCCCGCCATGGAGCACGAAGGCGTCGCTGCTTTTCGGGTCAGGCGAATTCTTCACGGTCACGACCGGCGACATGACGACCGCCTCGTCCGTTCGCGTGATGTCGCCCATCCGCGCGACGAGCACCACGACGAAAAACAGGAAGACCACGAGCACGCCCATCCCCGCAAAGAGCGAGATCTTCCGGAGCCTGTACGTGCGCGCCAGGAGGAACGTGGCGGCGCAGGCCGCCAGGAGGGCGTAGAGCAGGTAGACAACGGTGACCATCGAGCCGAGCGAGAAGGAGTTCTTGATCCCGTCCCAGTAGTCCCACACGAACAGCCGCGGCGTCGGCTCGATCCTGTCGGTGATCATCATGTTGGCGAGCTGCAAATTGTGACGGAGGTCGTCGTCAGCCGGCGAGAGCCGGCGGGCCCGTTCGTAGTTCACGATCGCGGAGGGGATCGCGCCGCTCTTGTAGCAGGCGTTCCCGAGATTATAGTAGAGCGCGGGGCTCTCGTACCCGCTCGAGAGAATCGCGCCGTACGCCTCCCGGGCCTCCGCGTATTTTCCCTGCTGGTAGAGCTGATCGGCGGAGCCGAGCTTCGCCTCGGGGGACTGTGCGAACGCCGGGGCGGCAGCGGCCAGGAGGAGGAGTGAGAGACGCCGCATGTTCATTTCAGTGTTTTTTCCAGGGCGACGATAATCCGCTGCGCCTCATCGTACGTCCGCTGCATGACCGAGAGGTCGAGGCTCGTGGGCGCAAAGCGCGCCAGGTCGCACGTCTCAAGGAGCGCCTTGAGCGACGTGATCAGGTCCGCCGGGACGGTCCTGGCGGTCAGCTCCGCCACCGCCCCCTCGACCGAGAAGGCCGACTGCGGGATGTTCAGCTTGTCCCCCAGGTACTTCCAGAGCGCCTTCGAGACTTCGCCGTAGAACCGGAGCCGCTGGTTCCCGGCCGGTGATCCCCCCTTCTCCTTCAGCAGGTACTCCGCCTGCAGGAGGCCCTTGCGCGCGACCTTGATCGCCCGCCGGTTCCTGTATCCCACCTGGTCGAGCATGACCGCCTGCCGCTGGCGCGCGTAGACGAACGCCGCGCCGACGCACGCAAGCGGGAGCAGGAGCAGCGCGATCAGGACGCCGCCGGGCCGGAGCTCGTCGCCGCGGCGCACGATGCCCCCTTCGCCCAGCTTGATGAAGCGGATATCCTGGCTGAGCGTGCGCACGTCTTCCTGCGTCCCGCCGGCGATCAGCGGCGCCGCCGTGGCGGCGCCCTGTTCGATGTTGAGCTCGATCTGGGGGGAGCGCAGCTTGACGTATTCCCGCTTCGCCAGGTCATAGTAGGCGAACGCCACGGGTTTGATCACCTTCAAACCCGGGTAGCGGGGGATCAGGAGGTACTCGAACGTCTTGCTCCCGGAGATCTTCTCCCCCGAGCGATCGATGTTGTCGGTGACTTTCGGCGTGTACTGCTCGAAGTCCGTCGGCAGCTCAACCGCCGGCGTCTCGATCAGCTTGATGTTCCCCGTGCCCGAGAGCGTGACCTTGAGATCGATCGGCTCGTTCGTCCTCCCGGTCTTCTTGTCCACGTTCGTGCTCATGGCGAACTGCCCGACGGCTCCCTTGAACTCCGACGGGGCGTCCGGGGGCAGGGGGTCCACGGTGATTCTGATCGCGTCGCTCTTGATCATGTAATTGACCTGCCGGCCGAACGGATCGCGGAAGAACGACTCGAAGGGATCGTTCGACCGCCGGTCCTGCATCTGCACGGTGGTCTGCACTTCCATCGGGCCGATCTCCAGCGCCCCCGACTGCGTCGGGAAGAGCGCCATCCGCTTGATGATGCCCACCCGGAACTGCTTCCCGTTGATCGTCTCGGGGCTCGTCTGGATGTTCTTCGGCGTCTCGACGTCCTCCCCCCAGAACCCGGTCATGGTGGGATTCTTCTCGACGGCGTAGTTGGCAACCGACACGCGCGTGTAGATCTTGAAGCTGAGGTTGACCTGCTCCCCCTGGATCACGTGCGTCCTGTCGACGATCGCCCGCAGGAAGAGGTTGTCGCCGATCTGCGCCGTCAGGTCCTCGTTCCCCTGCGCAGCCTGCTGCTTCGCTTTCGGCGAGCCCCGGACGACCTCGATCTGCACGGGAGCGCTCTTCAGCGTCGCCCCGTCCGCCTCGATCGTGGCGGGGCCGATCGTGAACTTCCCGACTTCCATCGGCTGCAGGATGTACTCGTACGTCACGGACGAGGAGACCGCGCCGTTGATGACCTGCATGCTGGAGGACTCGTTCGGCCCGGACATGATGTGGAAGTGCGCCAGGTCCGGCAGCTGGAGGTTCCTGCCTCCCCCGATTCCCGCGTTGACGAGCGTGAGCTGGAGCGCAAACTGGTCCCCCAGGCCTACCTGGGCCCGGTCCACGCTTGCACGGAGTTCGGCCGAGGCCGCATGGGCGATCGCCGCAGCGCACACAACGGCGCCCAGCGCCGCCGCCACCCGCATTGACGTTTTCATCGCGCTCACCTCGCTGTTCACCAGTCTTTGTCCGTCCTGGGCCTCACCGCCTGCCGCTGGTGAAGCTTCTTCTGGACGTCCTTCTCGCTGTTTTTCAGCACGTCGAGTATCCTCTGCGCGTCGGCTTTCGACATCTGCTTCTGCTGTTGCTGGGGGGGCTGCTGCTTCTTCTGCTGGTCCTTGTTCTGCTGGTCCTGCTGCTGCTGGTTCTTCTTGTCCTGGTCCTTTTTGTTCTGGTCCTTCTTGTCCTGGTCCTTCTTGTTCTGCTGGGGCTTCGGCGGGGGCACCTTCAGCTTTTCCAGGGCGTACGACAGGTTGTACTTCGCGTCGTCGTCCTTCGGGTCGATCTTCAGCGCGTCGATGTACGACTGCACGGCGTCCTGGTACTTCTGCTGCTTCATCTGGGAATTGCCGATGTTGTACCAGGCGTACGCCTTCGTGTCATTGGCCGAGGCTTTCCCCAGCGCCTCCTGGTATTCGCGCATCGCCTCGTCGTACTTCCCCTGCTTGGTGAGCGCGTCCCCCAGGTTGAAATGCCCCTGGACGAGCCCCTTTTCCTTCTCCAGCGCCTTCCGGTAGTTCACCTCCGCGTCGCCGTACTTCTGGTCGCGGTACATGTCGTTGCCGCCGTTGACGAGCGAGCGGATCGACTGGGCGCGCGCGGCGCACGGCGCCGCTGCCAGGAACGCAGACGCAGCCCACGCGAGCACGGCACGGGCGCACGGCAGGCCGCGGGCTCGCCGCGGAGCGCGGCGGATACGCGTTCTCATGACTCCACCTCCTCCGGCTTGCGGAGCGGGTTCCACCGCGCAAGCCACTTCAGCCGGTTCTCCGTCAGGAGAACCTCGGCGATGAGCAGCAGGATCGCCGGGACCAGGAACACCTGGAAGCGGTCCTCGAAATCCGTGAACTGCTTCACGCCGAACTCCTTTTTCTGGAGCGCATTGATGTTCTTGTAAATCTCGTCCAGCTCGTCCTGCGCGTTCGTCCCGCGGAAGTACTTCCCGTTGCCGATCGTCGCGAGCTTCTCCAGCGACGGCTCGTCGAGCTTGCTGATCACGACCGCGCCGGCGCGGTCGCGTTTGAAGTCGACCTGCTGCCCCGACGCGTTGTAGATCGGGATGGGTGCGCCCGTGGGCGACCCCAGCCCGATCGTATAAATGAGGACCCCCTTCTTCGCCGCGTCCTCCGCCGCGTCGAAGGCGTCCCCCTCCGTGCTCTCGCCGTCGGTGATGATCACCAGGACCTTCGTCGTGGATTCCTCGAAATCGAACGACTCCACGGCCCGCTCGATGGCGGAGGCGATGTCGGTGCCCGGCTCCGGGACGGCGTCCACGTCGATAATGTCCAGGAACATGTTCGCCGCGCTGTAGTCCGTCGTGAGCGGGAACTGCGTGAACGCCTCCCCGGCGAACACGATCAGGCCGATCCGGTCTCCCGCAAGGCGGCCGATCAGGTTGCGGATCTCGAACTTGGCCTTCTCCAGGCGGTTCGGCTTGATGTCCTCCGACTTCATGCTGAGCGAGACGTCGAGCGCGATGAAAATGTCGACCCCCTCCTGCTTGACGTCCTCCAGGCGGGTCCCGATCCGGGGGTCGGCGAGCGCCACCAGCAGGCACCCGACCGCGACGAGCACGAAGAGGAACTTCATCAGGCGCTTCGGGCGGCTCGCCTCTTCCGCCAGGCGGTCGAGGATCGCGGCGCTGCCGAAGCGCGCGGCCGATTTCATCCGCATCCGGGCGAAGAGCCAGTACGCCGCCGCCATCACCGGCAGGAGGACCAGGGCATAGAGGTACTCGGTATGGGCGAACTGGATCATCTCACGGGAGCTTTCTCAGTACCGAGCCCGAGAGCGCGAACTCCAGGAGGAGCGCGATGGCCCCCGCGAGCGCCCACCCGTCGAACAGCTCCGTGTAGGAGCGGTATGCCCTGACTTCGATGCGCGTCTTCTCCAGGCGGTCGATCTCGGCGTAGACCTGCTTGAGCGTCCTGTTGTTCGTGGCGCGGAAGTACTGGCCGTCGGTGATCTCCGCGATCTGCTGAAGCGCCTTCTCATCCACGTCGGCCGGGATGTTCTGGTACCGCTTCCCGAAGGGAGTCATCACGGGATAGGGCGCCTCCCCCTGCGTGCCGACGCCGATCGTATAGATCCGGATGCCGAACGTGTGCGCGATCTGCGCAGCCGTGATCGGGTCGATCTCCCCCCTGTTGTTCACGCCGTCGGTCAGCAGGATCATGACCCTGCTCTTGGCCTTGCTGTCCTTCAGGCGGTTCACCCCCTGCGCGATCGCCATGCCGATCGCCGTGCCGTCCTCGACCATGCCCGGGTGCACCTGCCGGAGGAGGTTCTTGAGCACGCGGTAGTCGAGCGTCATCGGGCACTGGGTGAAGCTCTCCCCGGAGAAAATGACCAGGCCAATGCGGTCGTTCTTCCGCCCGTCGATGAAGTTCTGCGCCACTTCCTTTGCCGCCTCGACCCTGTTCGGCTGCAGGTCCTCGGCCAGCATGCTGCCGGAGATGTCCAGGAGCAGCACGATGTCGATCCCTTCGGCGTAGACGTTTTCGCCGTGCGACGTCGTCTGCGGCCTTGCCAAGGCGACGATCAGCACGGCCAGCACGAACATCCTGAACGCGAAGGGGACGTGCCGCAGCCGCTCGCGGAGCGTCGGCCGGATCTTCGCGAACGGCAGGAGCGTCGAGAACCGGTAGTGGCTGGTCACGGCCTTTCCCCTGCGGATGTACCAGCCCACGAGCACCGGGATCAGCACGAGCGCGAAGAGGACGCCCGGGCTCGCAAATGTCACGTTAGTCCATGGCATGCACGGCCGCCTTCGCCTCCCCCGCCGGGACAGGGGTCATGTGGACGATCTTCGTCTTGTCGACGAACTCGCGGATCACGGTGATCATCTCTTCGTGGTCCGCGATGCCGGGCTCGAACTTCGCGAACTTTACCAGGTCCGCCCTCCGCAGGATCCGGTCCGCGGTCTCGAGCATCGTCTCCGGGAACCGGAGCTTCCTGAGGCCCGCAAGGATCTCGTCGGTCGTCTCCTCCATCGCCTGAAGCGTGTACCGGTTTTCCAGGTAGCGCCGGAAGATCTCCGTGGCCTCGGAATAGTACTGCTTGATGAGCCCCTGTTGCCAGAGCCGCTTTTCCTTCAGGAGGGAGAGCTGCTCGAACGCGATCTCGTGCGCCGGGCGCGGGGGCGGGACGTACCCTGCAGCGCCCGCGGCGAGGCGGGCCCTCCGCTTTTTCAGGTAGCGCCAGATGAGGAACGCGAGCACCGCCGCGGCGAGGGCGATCCCGCCGTAGATCAGGAGTTCCGCCAGCGTGATGGGGATCGCAATCGGCGGCTTGAGGTCGCGGATGTCCTTGCTCGTGTCGACGGCGACGGTGCGGACCGTGAGGACGACCGGGTTGGTGCTCACCGTGCGGACGGTCGTGTCGCCGGGCGTCGTCACGAAGAAGTCGACAGGGGGGAACGTGGCGAGGCCGGAATCGTACTTCGACACGACGAACGCCGTCGTGCTCGTGGTGTCGGAGGTGGGCGTGACCGGCTTCCGCGCCAGGACCAGGAATCCCCCGGCGGAGTCGCCGAGGGCGGTCCGGAGCACCGCGCCCCGCGGGTGGAGCAGGTCGACCCTGATGTTGATGTAGTCGCCGACCAGGTATGACGATGAGTCGGCGTGCGCGTGCGCGGTGAGGCGCTGCGCCTGGAGCGGCGCCGCGCCCGCGACGCAGGCGAGCAGGAGGAGCGCCGTGCGGCGAGGGGTCACCACCGCTGGGCCCTCAGCCGGAAGAAGTCGACGATCGGCTTGATGTACGGGCGGTCGACGCGGATCGGGATCGCGTCCACCTTGCTCCTGACGAAGAGGGAGCGCCGCGCTGCGCGCCTTGCCTGCCAGAACCGCTCGAATTCCCTCCGCACCCCCGGGGCGCCCGTGTCGATCCAACGCTCCGCGCCGGATTCGGCATCGCGCAGCTTGATCATCCCGGCGTCCGGCAGCGTCTCCTCGCGCGGGTCGGCAAGCTCCACGGCGATCACGTCGTGCCGGCGGCTGATGATCCGCAGGATCCTGTCGTACCCCTCGTCGATGAAATCGGAGACTAGGAAGGCGATCGAACGCTTCTTCGTCACGTGGTTGAAGTACTCGAGCGCCTGCCGGATGTTGGTGCCGGTGCCCTGCGGCTCGAACGAGATCAGCTCCCGGATGATGCGCAGGATGTGGGCGCGCCCTTTCTTCGGCGGGACGAACGTCTCGATCCTGTCGGTGAAGAGGATCAGGCCCACCTTGTCGTTGTTCTTGATCGCGCTGAAGGCCAGCACCGCACAGATCTCCGCGGCGATCTCGTTTTTCGTCTGCGCCACCGAGCCGAAGTTGCCCGAGCGGCTGAAATCGACCACGAGCATCACCGTCAGCTCGCGCTCTTCCTCGAACACCTTCACGAACGGGCGGTTGAAGCGGGCGGACACGTTCCAATCGATGGTGCGGATGTCGTCGCCGAACTGGTACTCGCGCACCTCGGAGAACTCCATCCCGCGCCCCTTGAAGACGCTGTGGTACTCGCCGGAGAAGACCTGGTTGACGACCCCGCGGGTCTTGATCTCGATCTGGCGGACTTTCTTCAGAAGCTCTCGCGTATCCATCGCGCTGCCCCCGGGTCCCCGCCGGGGCTCAGGGCACCTCGATCTTGTTCAACACTTCCTGGACCACCTGTTCCGGGGTCACTTCTTCCGCCTCGGCCTCGTACGTCACCGCCACGCGGTGGCGGAGGACGTCGAGGCTCACCGCCCGGACATCCTCCGGGATCACGTACCCGCGCCGTTTGATGAACGCGAAGGCCTTCGCGCCGAGCGCCAGGTTGATCGACGCCCGCGGCGAGGCGCCGTAGGAGATGAGCTGCGCCAGGTTCCCGAGGTTGTACTGCTTGGGGTTGCGCGTCGCGAAAACGATATCCAGGATGTAGCGCTCGATCTTCTCGTCCATGTAGATCTCCCCGAGCACCGCGCGCGCCCTGAGGATGTCCTCGGGCGTGACGACCGCGCCGGGCTCCCGGGCCGAGCCGTTGACGTTGGCGCGCATGATGAGCAGCTCCTCCTCCTTGGCCGGGTAGCCGATCTTCACCTTCAGCATGAAGCGGTCGACCTGTGCCTCCGGCAACGGGTACGTCCCTTCCTGCTCGATCGGGTTCTGCGTGGCCAGCACGAGGAACGGCTCGGGGAGTTTGAACGTCTGCTCGCCGATCGTCACCTGCCGCTCCTGCATCGCTTCCAGGAGCGCGCTCTGCACCTTGGCGGGGGAGCGGTTGATCTCGTCGGCCAGGATGAAGTTGGCGAAAACGGGGCCCTTCTTGGTCTGGAACGACCCTTCCTTCTGGTTGTAGATCATCGTCCCGACCAGGTCGGCAGGGAGGAGATCGGGCGTGAACTGGATGCGCTGGAACTTCGCCTTGATCGCCGCCGCGAGGGTCTTCACGGCAAGCGTCTTGGCCAGGCCCGGCACGCCCTCCAGGAGGATGTGCCCGTTGGCCAGGAGGCCGATCAGCAGGCGTTCGACCATCGTCTTCTGCCCGACGATGACCTTCCCGATTTCCATCTGCAGGATATCGACGAACGCGCTCTCTTTGTGGATCTTCTCGTTGATGGCCTTTATGTCATACGCCATGGAACTGCCTCCGGTTGCAGGATATGCGCGATGTCCACGCGCGGGGGATACAAAATTGGACGATTACTAAATTATGAAAGTTTAAAGGGAAAATCAATTTGCTGCGAGGTGCGCGAGCTGCGAGGGAGTGAGAAGCCATTCGAGCGAGGCGGTGCGGGCATAGCGGAACCGCGCCACGTCGAGCTTGCAGAGTCCCCCCTTCTTCATCGTGACGGCGAGCCCGGAATTCCCCGCGAGGAGGTAGGAGATGAGCCGGCTGAGCTGCGGCTCGTGGCCCACCAGGAGGACGCTCTCCATCCCCTTCCCCCGCGCGGCCACTTCTTCCATGAGCGCGGCGGGGTCTCCCCCCACCTCCAGGTGCGGCGTGAATTCGACGCCGCAGGCCGCGCCAAGTTCTTCGACGACAATTGCCGCGGTTTCCTGCGCGCGAGCGTAGCGGCTGGCCAGGATCAGATCGAACGAAAGCTCGAGCGTCTTCATGCCGAGCGCGATCTTCCGCATCTTCTTCTTTCCCTCCGGCGAGAGGGGGCGCTCGGCGTCGGAGGCGCCCGGCCGCCAGCCGGGCTCAACCGCAATGGCGTGACGCAGGAGATAGAGATTCATCGCGGCGCCTCCTCCGGGCCGCGTCCCGGGGGCCAGAACCCCGCCACGGCGTCGACCTCGAGGAGGAACGCCTCCACGAGCGTCCCCCGCCGACCGGCCAGGTGACGCTGGAAGTTCAGCACGGAGGCCGGGTACCGCGCGCCGCGCTTGAGCGCGAAGCGCGCGACGACGTCGATGAGGACCTCGACGTCCTGGATCGCCCCCATGCTGTCCTGGAGCGCGCTCATCGCCCTGAGGCGGCTCCTGTCGACCGACGGGTACAGGGGCATGAGCGCCTCGACCGTGTAGCGGTACTCCTTGAACGCCACGCGCAGCCTGTGGATCGACCGGGAGTTCGCCCCCGTGATCTTCCGCCGGCGCGACGCCACGCGGAGGTATTTTTTCGCCGCGGCGCCGGCCAGGACGTCACCCGCGGCCCGCGCGGCGGCCCCCTCGAGCGCCGTGAATGCGCGGGCGATCGCCGCCACTTCCCGCTCGAGGAGGGGAGCGTCGAACCGGGCGATCATGCGCGCGGCTTCCCGCACGAGCGTCCGCTCCTGGGCGCGGGCCTCACGGAGCAGGGGGCGCGCCACCGTGTAGCGGCGTGTGTAGGCGCGGAGCGTCAGGATGCGCACGTGGCAGTCGCGCAGCGGGGAGAACGACCTGAGGGTTTTGCGGAGGAGCCGCCTGGCGCGCGGCGCGAACTCGCCCGGGAGGACGGCGCCGGCCAGGTCCAGCACGGCCAGCAGGCGCCGCGCGGCAACGCGCAGATCATGGATGCCGGGCTCCGTGCACCGGCGACGGCTCTGCGCAAGCTCGGCGGCGAAACGGTGCCACCGTCCTTCCAGCGCACGCAGGAGAAATCCGGGAATGTCCGCGGGGAGGGGGGCGGCCCGCTCCGGCTGCCTAGTCTTCAACCGCCACTTTCACGCTGAATGTCTCCTCGAACATCTGGGCCTTCTTCAGGAGCGCCCACTTTTCCAGGAGCAGGTCGCCCTCCCCCCGGAGCCTGATGATGAACTTCGGCTTCTTCACCTCGACGCTGAACTCGCTCACCTTCGACGCGTGCTCGTTGTCCATCGCGTCCGCCACGCGGAGCATGGCGGCGAGCTTGCAGACGATCACCCGGTCCTTCGACGAGAGCACACGGTAGGCGTCGTGCTGGATCTTCGGCTGCGACTTCCGGTGGTACCGCGCGGTGTTGGCCACGATCGCCATCTGCTCCTTCGTCAGCCCGATCACCGGCGTCGCGTTCAGGAGGTAGAGCGTGTGCTTGTGGTGCTCCGCCATGTTGATGAACGAGCCGATGTCGTGCAGCATGCCGGCCACTTCCAGGAGCAGCCGGTACTCGAGCGTCAGGTTGTGGAGGGTGCGCGTCTCGTCGAAGAGACGCACGGCGAACCGGGCGACGCTCGTGCCGTGCTGTTCGTCGAAGAGGTACTTCCTCCCGAGCTGAAGGGCCGAGGCCATCACCTGGTCGCGGAGCGGGTGGCGCTTCTCGCCGTACAGCTCCTGGGCCATGTCGATCAGGAGCCCGTCCTTGAGCCCCAGTTTCGGGATCAGCAGCTCCTTCACGCCGGCCAGCCGGAGGATCTTCTGGAGGACGATCGACGCGGGGACGATGACGTCGGCGCGGTCCGGGCGGAGCCGGAGCTGGGCCACGCGCTCCTCGAACGACATCGACATGACCTTGCGGACGAGCTGGTCCAGCTCGTCCTCCTCGAGCTGGGTGTCGCGCTCCTTCCCGAGGACCTCGCGGCGCAGGTCGCCGAGCGTCTCGATGTTTCCCCCCGTGCCCACGCAGAGGTCGATCTTCTGGCTGCCGATCTCCTTCTTCAGCCGCCGCTGCGTCGCGTCGACGTACTCACGGACGAGCTGGTTGAAGTGCTTCTCGCCGTGCTTCTTCCCCTCGAGCACCTGGAGCAGGCGCACCGCGCCCATCCGGAAGCTCTCCGTGGAGAGGATGTTCCCGTCGGCGACGAGCGTGATCTCGGTGCTTCCCCCGCCGATGTCGATCAGCATGGCGAGGCGGTTGCGGAGGTTGATCTTTTCCTCGACGGCCAGGTGGATCAGCCGCGCTTCCTCTTCCGCGCCGATCACCGTGATGTCGATGCCGCTCGCCTGCGAGATCCGGTCAATGAAGAGGTCGCGGTTGCTCGCTTCGCGCGTCGCGCTGGTGGCGACCGCCTTCGTCCATTTCGCGCCGCGCCCGTCCACGGTTTCCCGGAAGCGGAGGAAGGCTTCGACGGAGCTCTCGATGGTCTGCTCGGAGATGGCGCCCGTGGTGAAGACGTCCTGCCCGAGGCGCACGGGCTCGCGCAGGTTCTCAACGACGGTGACCTTCCTGTCGCCGTCGACGGTCCCGATCGCCAGCCGCATGGCGTTGGACCCGACGTCGATCGCTGCAAACGTTGGCATGGTGTGGCCCGTTATCCCCCGATGCTGCTCATGGTGCGTTCCGGCCTGACGAACCCGGGCCGGTTGATGAGGTGCCCCTCCTCCTTCGCCCGCACGGCGGCAACGATCGTCCCGGCGATCGCCTCGTCATCCGCGCCCCCCCGCAGGAGCGCGCGGAGGTCGGTCTCCCCCAGCGAGAAGAGGCAGGTCCTGAACTTTCCGTCCGACGTGATGCGCACGCGGTTGCAGTCGCCGCAGAAGGGGTGCGTGACCGAGCTGATCACGCCGATCTCCCCGGCGCCGTCGGTGAAGCGGTAGCGCTCGGCCGGGGCGTTGGACGCGCCCTCCGTGACCGCGACGAGCGGGGCCACCGCGCCCGCGCGGGCGATCACTTCCGCCGCGGGCACGACGCTCCCGATCGTCCATCCGTCCTCCCGCCCGATCGGCATGAACTCGATGAACCGGACGATCGCCGGGCGCGACCGGGCCAGACGCGCGAAGTCCTCGATCTCCCCGTCGTTCACCCCCCGCTTGAGCACCACGTTCAGCTTGACCGGCGTCAGCCCGCACCGGATTGCCTCCTCGATCCCTTCCCAGGTCTCGCGGAAGGAGTCGCGCCGCGCCATCGCGGCGAACGTCGCAGGCTGGAGGGAGTCCAGGCTCACGTTGATCCTGTCGAGCCCGGCGTCCCTCAGGCGGCGGGCCTGGTCCTTCAGGAAGAAGCCGTTGGTGGTGAGCGCGATGTCGCGGATTCCCTCCACGGCGCGGATCATCGCCACGAGCTTCCAGAGTTCGTGCCGCATCAGGGGCTCTCCCCCCGTCAGGCGGATCTTCGTCACGCCGAGCCCCGCGGCGATGCGCGTCACGCGCGCAATCTCCTCGAAGGAGAGGAGCATCCCGCGCTTCATCCACTGCATCCCCTCCTCCGGCATGCAGTAGGTGCACCGGAAGTTGCACCTGTCGGTGACGGAGATGCGCAGGTTGTTCGCGATCCTGCCGAATGTGTCAATGAGCCGGGCCACGGGTCGGTGTGCGAAATTCAGACCGGAGCGAATTCTTTTTTCCAGATCGGCACGTCCGCCTTGATTCTCTCGATGGCGTGCCGGCAGGCCTCGAACGCGCCGGCCCGGTGGGGGGCCGCAACGGCGGTGAGGACGGAAACCTCGCCGACGGCCAGGAGGCCTATGCGGTGGAGCAGCACGACCTGCTCCACCTGCCAGCGCGCGCGGATCTCCTGTTCGATCTTCCGCAGCATCTCCTCGGCCATCGGAATGTATGCCGTGTACTCGATGGAAGCAACGGCCTTCCCCTCGTTCGTGTCGCGCACCGTGCCGATGAAGACGTCGATGCCCCCGGTCCCCGGCGTGGCGATGCGCCCGAGGACGTCGGCGGGATCGATCCTCCCGGTCGTGATGGCCACCATCGCTTCAGCCCCCGCTCACAGGTGGGAGAAAGCTGATCTCATCCCCGGGCTCGAGCGTGCGATCGAACGGGACGTACTCCCTGTTCACGGCAAGGCGGAGCGCCCCCCGCCACGAGGAGAGGCGGGGAAACCGGCGGGCCAGGCACTCGAATGCCGCGTCCCCCGTGAAGGGGTCGGGCACGTCGATCGGGAGCGCATCCGCGCCGACGATCTCCCGCAGTGGGCCGAAAAAGAGGGCAGTGACGCTGTGCATAATTGTGTAATATACGCTTCCACGCGGAGAATTTCACCGCGGGGCGGTCTGACCATATCGTATGGGAACACGGGGGACTGCGGGGGGGTTCTTGATGCATCCACAACTCGGGAGGGAACGGATATGCCTGAACGCCGGAAGCTTGCGGAACCGCAGATCGCCTCGGCCCTGAAGGAGCTGCCGGGATGGTCGCTCCGGGAAGGGAAGCTTCACAGGGAACTGAAGTTCGGGGACTTCGTCGAGGCGTTCAGCTTCATGGCGGGAGCCGCGCTCGTCGCCGAATCGCTCAACCACCACCCGGAATGGTCAAACGTCTACAACAGGGTCACGATCGACCTCTCCACGCACAGCGAGGGGGGCGTGACCGGGTTCGACGTGGAGTGGGCGAAGAGGGTGGAGGGGCTGCTGTAAGGGATTGCCACGCCTAAGAGCGGCGTGGTCCAAAGAGCGGACTTCGGGGCGTAGGCGCCTACGGCGCCACCGTTGGCCTGCGGCGCCCCCTCGCAATGACAGGTCAGGACACTTTCGCCAGGGACGCGATCATCGCGTTGAATTCCCCTTCCGCCTCGCCGATCGTCTTTGCCGGACCGGTGAACTTGAAGAAGACCATTCCTTCCGGCCCCTCGACGATTGCCCCGAGCAGACGGAAATTCTCCTTCTTCCCCGTCGACTGCATCTGGGGACCCGACGGCGCGAGGTAGGCGCCCGCAATCTGCACGAGCGTCACGTTCATCCCGCCGATCGACTTGGTCGCCCTAATGGGCATACCGGTCGTTTCAAACTGGGTCACCCAGCGGTCGATGTTCTGGTCGACCGTTCCCCCCTGGTTGCTCCCGAAGTAGAATACGGCGCATTCCCCTCCTTCCGGATCCCCCTCGGAGGCGGAGACACCGTACGTGGCGACGCGCATGGGACGCGTCCCCTCGTCGGTCCACCGTTTCGGTATGGACCAGCGTATCCCGGCCGTCACGCCGGTGCTGCTCCCCAGTGACGCCATGTTCGCACCCGGGATATCCGCCGACTGCTTCTTCGAGCATCCGGCCAGGGGAAGTGCGACGAGTGCCGCCCCGGCTACAAGAGCCGCTGCCATACGCTTCATTCTACCTTTCCTTTCGGCTGTGCTGAATGCGTGCATTGGGCTTAAACATACGCCCGGGGGGAGAAACATGCAACGGGATTTGACCCTAGAAAGTTAACGCGAGCGTGACGCCCGCTCCCTGTGCGGCAACGCCGGGCAGGATATGGAGGGAAGAGCCCTCCCCGGCAGAAGCCTCACCCGGTCCCGCCTCCCCGTCGTCGTGATGGGCGGCGAGATGGCCGAACGTGTAGCCCATGGCCAGTGCCATCGGAAAATCGCTGTACCAGTGCCAGCCCTTGTTCACCAGGCTGATGGCGGTGAGGCCCACGATGCCGTACCCGGCGGGCCTGATCCAGCCGGCATCCGGGTAGTTCTCGCTTACGACGGTGACTGTCGCCATTACCGTCGTGATATGACCGGAGGGAAATGCATAGTAGCGCGGCTGGTTACTGTTGTAGAGGGCGAGCGAGGGGAACGGATGCCACCTCCCGGTCCCGCTCTGCACGACCTGCGGGCTCTCACGGCCGGCGATGTGCTTGAAGAGCTGGACCGCGATGCCGGAAGCGAGGAAGGCCTCGACCGTCCCGCTTGCGGTGCGGAGCGCGCGCTGGTCGTCAATTGCGAACCCCCAGGCCGCGAACGCGCCTGCAAGGGCGAGCGAATACCTGCCGTCACCCGCGCGGATAATCTGGTTGCTGGCGAACCTGGCGTCCGGCGAACTGACGTAGAGGTTGTGGGAGAGTTGATACGTCTGGTGATCGACCACGATGAGCGCTCCCGTGGCAAGGGCGATCCCGCCGAGGTACGGGAGATTCGAGGGACGGAACGCGGCCTCACCCGCCCCCGCCCAGTCGCCCGGGATGTTCGTGAGCATCGAGTACCAGCGGAGCGAAGAACCGGGCGATTCTTCCTGCGCAATTGCGGCCACCGAATCGGGATCCTGCAGCATCGATTCGGGCGCGGTCTCATCCCCTGTCTCAACGGGAGATGGATCTTCCTCCTGCGCCCTGAGCGGTGCAAGGGTGACGAGCGAGGCGGTGAGGATCGCGCACCAGTATGTCGAATGCTTCATCTGCACTCCTGGTTGCAGGTGAACCGGACGCGGACTGCCGTTCAGAAATTCAGGCTGACGATGATTCCCGTCCGCAGGGGATCAAGCAGCGGCGCCACGGAGAACTTCGTTTCTCCCGGGGTCGTCTCCCCGGGGAGCCCCCCGGTCGCGGAGGGGTGGGCGGCGATCATGCCGAACGAGTATCCCATGACCACGGCCAGCGGGTAATCGCTGTACCAGTGAATCCCCGTGTTCCCCATGCTGAATGCCAGCCCCGCGATCGCCGCATACCCGACCGGCCGCGCCCACCACCACTCGGGGTAGTTCTCGATCACAACTGTCACTGTGGCAAGCGCCGTCGTAACGTGCCCCGACGGGTATGCATCGTAATGGGGAACGTGCTTCGAGTACTCGATCTGGTTCGGGAACAGGTCCCAGCGTCCGCCCGGCTCCGTAGAGACGAATGGAGACTCCCTGCCTGTTACGTGCTTAAGCACCTGGACGACAGTGCCGGAGGCCAGGATCGTCTCGACGATCTCGCTCCCCGTCCTGAGCGCGCGCGTATCCTTTGCGACGAACCCCCAGGCCGCAAATACGGCGGCCAGCCCGAACTGCGGCCGCCCGTCACCCACCCACTCCACGTCGTCGCTGATCTCCTTGATGGGGGACGACGTCGTGTACCAGATGTGCGATCGCTTCCAGACCGCGTCGTCGGCGGCAACCATGGCCACCGTGAGCGACGCGGTCCCGGCCATCAGGGGGCCGTAGCGCGTCGAGAATGCCAGGCGGCCGAAGCGAAGCCAGTCCCCGGGGATATTGGAGATCGCGGCGTGCCACGAGGGGAGAAACTCCCCTCCCGCGCGCGATGAATCGGCCGGGGTTACGCCTGAGAGTCTGCTGTCGTCTGCGGTTGCTGTCTGTGTGAGCACCTCCACCGGGCGAAACGCAACGACGAAAAGGACGATGAACGGCATCAGCCGTCCACCGGGGAAAGCCAAAAAAGAACGCATTCACTCCTTAATGTGTCAGAACTCGCGATCGTGGTCAGGCCGGGATTCCTGCGGACCGGAGGAGGCCGTGAGGGGTCCGCGGACCGACTAATATCGGCAATCAGGCCCCGACAATCAAGCCTCCTCTCCGGCGCCAAATGCGGGAGAAGTCCTTGATTCTCGCGAAAATTCCGGCCACATTGTTGTTTGTCGGCACTCCGGAACGCCGGCCGCCACCACCCCTCCGAAAGGATCCACCCCGTGCATCTGCAACTCCTCGACTGGATCATCGTCGTCCTGTCACTGATCATCTGTTTCTTCCCTTCCCTCTTTTTTGGCCGCAGGGCGGGGAAGAGCACCTCGGAGTTCTTCGCCTCGGGCCGTTCCGTCCCCTGGTGGCTGGCGGGACTCTCGATGGTCGCGACCACGTTTTCCAGCGACACGCCCAACCTGGTGACGGACATCGTCCGCCGCAACGGCGTGGCCGGGAACTGGGTCTGGTGGGCGTTCGTGCTCACCGGCGTGGCGACCGTGTTCTTCTACGCCCGTCTCTGGCGCCGTTCGGGGGTCATGACAGACCTGGAGTTCTACGAGATCCGTTATTCGGGAAAGGCCGCCTCGTTCGTGCGGGGCTTCCGCTCGGTCTACCTGGGGCTCTTCTTCAACTGCATGATCATGGCGTCGGTGAACCTGGCCGCCTGCAAGATCGCCGGCATACTCTTCGGGTTCGAGCGGTGGCAGACGCTCCTGTTTATCGGCTGCCTGAACGCCGTGTTCGCAACGTACTCGGGGCTCTGGGGGGTGCTGGTCATCGACATGGTCCAGTTTTTCATCAAGATGACCGCGGTGATCGCGGCGGCCTACTTCGCCGTGACGCTCCCCCAGGTCGGAGGGCTCTCGGGGCTCGTCGCAAAGCTCTCCGCGCTCAAGGGACCCGGCGGCATCAATTACCTGAACATTCTCCCCGACTTCACGAACAACTGGGACATCGCGCTGGCGGTGTTCGTCATGCCGATCGCCGTCCAGTGGTGGGCCGTCTGGTACCCGGGAGCGGAGCCGGGCGGGGGAAGCTACATCGCGCAGCGGATGCTCGCCTCCCGTTCCGAGCGCGATTCACTGGCGGCCGTCCTCTTTTTTAACGTGGCGCACTACGTGCTGCGTCCCTGGCCATGGATCTTGGTCGGACTCTGCTCGCTCATCGTGTACCCGCAGCTCTCCGACATCCAGGCGGCGTTCCCGGCGCTCGACCCGCGCCTCCTCGGTCACGATATCGCCTACCCGGCCATGCTCAAGTTTCTCCCGGTGGGGTTCATCGGTCTGATGGTCGGGGGATTGATCGCGGCGAACTCCTCGACGATCCTGACGCACCTCAACTGGGGAGCGTCCTACCTGGTGCACGACTTCTACCGGCGGTTCCTCAGGAAAGAGGGGACCGAGAAGCACTACGTGGCGGTGGGTCGCATGGTCACGCTCGGGCTCTTCTTCGCCGCCTCCGGCACGGTGTATCTCCTGGACAGCGCAAAAGACGCCTTCGACATCATCGTCCAGGTCGGCGCCGGAACGGGCCTCCTGTACCTGGTCCGCTGGTTCTGGTGGCGCGTCAACGCATGGAGCGAGGTGGTCGCGATGATCAGCTCGTTCCTCATTTCCGTCATCCTCCTGGTGCTGAACCGCTCCGGCATACACGTCAGCACGCATGCGGCGCTCATGATCACGGTTGCTTTCACCACCATCTGCTGGATGCTGACGGCCCTCTTTGGGCCAACGACGGACAGACAGACGCTGATCGCATTCTACAGGAAGGTGCGGCCGGCCGGCCCCGGCTGGCGGGCGATCCGGCAGGAGGCCGGGATGCCGGAGGGGGCGCCAGGCGGGGACAACATTCCGCTCGCGCTCCTGGGCTGGTTCGCGGGCTGCACGGCCATCTGGTCCGCGCTGTTCACGGTCGGGAATTTCCTCTACGGACGCATGGTCGCCGCCGGGCTCCTCACGGCCGTATTCTGCGTCAGCGGCGGAGTGCTGATCTACGTATTCAACCGCCTCTGGAAGAGCAATGGAACATTAGAGAAAGGAACAGACTCATGACGCCGATTGCCCCTACACTGCTGACGATTCTCGCCGCGGGAGCGATGCTCCTTGCGGGATGCTCCCCCTCCCCCTCGAACGCGCCCCGCAGGTCGCGCGAGGTATTCGGGAACGTCGACGGGAAGCAGGTCTTCCTCTATGCCCTCTCCAACGGGAAGGGGATGGAAGCACGGATCACCAACTACGGCGGGATCGTCGTCTCGCTCGTGGTCCCCGACCGCGCGAACGCGCCGGGGGATGTCGTGCTCGGCTACGATTCCCTCTCGTCCTACCTGAAGGCCACGCCCTACTTCGGAGCGATCGTCGGCCGGTACGGCAACCGGATCGGCAAGGCAAAGTTCACGCTCGACGGGAAGGAGTACACGCTCAAGGCCAACGACGGGCCGAATACGCTCCACGGGGGGCTCAAGGGGTTCGACAAGGTGGTCTGGACCCCCGATGAGTCCACCCCCTCGACGGAGCCGGTGCTCCGCCTGACGTACGTGAGTCCCGACGGCGAGGAGGGCTACCCGGGCACGCTGACGGCGACCGTGACGTACACGCTGACCGATTCAAACGAACTGCGCATCGACTATGCCGCCACGACCGACAAGCCGACCGTGCTGAATCTCACGCACCATTCCTACTTCAACCTGGCGGGGGCGGGAAGCGGCGACATCCTCTCGCACGAGCTGATGCTGAACGCGGACAGGTTCACCCCGATCGATTCCGGCCTCATCACCACGGGGGAGCTGCGGAGCGTTGAGGGGACGCCGATGGACTTCCGCACGCCGACGGCGATCGGCGCCCGCATCGGCGCGAAGGACGAGCAGCTCCGCCTGGGGCGTGGGTATGACCACAACTGGGTGCTCAACAGGACGGGGGACGGCCTCTCGCTGGCAGCCCGGGTGTTCGAGCCGAAGTCGGGACGCGTGATGGAGGTCTGGACCACGCAGCCGGGAATCCAGTTCTACACCGGCAACTTCCTCGACGGGTCCAACGTCGGCAAGGGGGGGAAGGTCTACGCGTACCGGACCGGCCTCTGCCTGGAGACGCAGCACTTCCCCGATTCTCCCAACAAGCCTCAGTTCCCGTCGACCGTCCTCAGGCCGGGTGAGAAATTCGCCTCGACGACGGTCTACAGGTTCATGACGCGCTGAATAAGGAATTCGCGCATGGCCTTCTTCCGGGCCGCCGCACCGCTCGTGGCGGCCACTTTGCTGCTCCCCCTCTCCGCCGACGGCGGCAAGACGCCCCCGCGCGAGCAGAAACGGGACTACCCGATCAGGGCCGTGCCGTTCACCGCGGTGCAATTTGACGACGGGTTCTGGTCGCGGCGCATCGACGTGAACCGGCGCGTGACGATTCCCCACAATTTCTACGAGTGCGAGACCACGGGGCGGATCGACAACTTCGTGTTCGCCTCCGGGATGAAGCAGGGAAAGCACCGCGGCTACCAGTTCGACGACTCGGACATCTACAAGGTCATCGAGGGAGCGTCCTACTCGCTCCTGGCCCACCCGGACAGGAACCTCGACAGGACGATCGACTCGATCATCGTCTACATCGCGGCGGCACAGGAGCCTGACGGCTACCTCTACACGCCGCGGAGGCTCATCACGCCGGACTATGCGCCACCGGGAGGGGCCGAACGCTGGGTGGGGATGAAGGACGGGAGCCACGAGCTCTACACCGCGGGACATCTCTACGAGGCCGCCGCCGCGCACTTTGCCGCCACGGGGAAGAAAACACTTCTCGACGTCGCCCTCCGCAATGCCGACCTCGTCTGCGCGACGTTCGGCCCCGGCAGGCGCCAGGAGGTGACGGACCACCAGGAGATCGAGATCGGACTCTGCAAGCTCTACCGCGTGACCGGCGACGAGAAGTACCTCAGGACGGCGAAGTGGTTCCTGGACGAGCGGGGAGACGCCAGAGGACATGCGCTGCTCGGCGAGTACGCCCAGGACGACAGGCCGATCGTGGACCAGCCGGGCGCGGAGGGTCACGCCGTGCGGGCGGCATACATGTACGCGGGCATGGCCGACGTCTCGGCGCTCACGGGCAACGGCGAGTTCCTGCCGGCCCTCGACCGCTTCTGGCGCGACGTCGTCTCCAGGAAGCTCTACCTGACCGGGGGGATCGGCGCGACCGGGAGGAACGAGGGGTTCAGCGCCCCCTATGCGCTCCCCAATTTCTCCGCCTACTGTGAGACATGCGCCTCGATCGCGCTTGCGCTCTGGAGCCAGAGAATGTTCCTCCTGAAAGGGGACGCGCAGTTCGTCGACGTGCTCGAGCGGGCGATGTACAACGCCATACTCTCCGGCGTGTCGATGGAGGGAGACGCGTTCTTCTATCCCAACCCGCTCGGCTCGTACCACGGCGCGCAGCGTTCCCCCTGGTTCGCATGCGCGTGCTGCCCCCCGAACGTACTCCGGTTTGTCGCAGGCGCGGGAGGGTACGCCTACGCAGTGCGGGAAGGGGACATCTACGTCAACCTCTTCGCCTCGAACCGGGCGCTCGTTGCCCGCTCCGGCGGCGACGTGACGATCACGCAGGAAACGCGCTATCCCTGGGAAGGGACGGTGCGCATCCGCGTCGATCCCGCGCAGGGTGGAGATTTCGCGCTCTGCATCCGGATTCCCGGATGGGCTACCGGCACGCCCGTGCCGGGAGCGCTCTACGCCACGCTGGACACGGCGCGGGGGACCGCAGGCTTCGAGGTGAACGGCGAGGCCGTCACGCCCCCCGTGCGTCTCGGCTACGCCCTCATTCGCCGCACGTGGCTGAAGGGGGATTCGGTCACCGTCCGCTTCCCGATGGCGATCCACCGCATTATCGCGAGCGACAGCGTGGAGGATGACCGGGGAAAGGTAGCGCTCCAGCGGGGGCCACTCGTCTACTGCCTCGAGGGCGCCGACTCACCCGACGGTCACGTGACCGACATGGTCATCCCGGACACCGCATCGCTCACGGCGGAGTTTCTCCCGGACCTGCTGGGGGGCGTGACGGTGCTCCGCGGCAGGGGCTACACCGCGGCGCGGACGCTGGGCGGCGACGTCGTCGCGGGAGAGGCGCGGGACTTCACGGCAATCCCCTACTATGCGTGGGCCCACAGGGGAACGTGCGAGATGAGCGTGTGGGCAGGTCGCACGCTGCAGTCGGCACTGCCGCTCCCCGCCCCGACGCTCGCCTACCGGAGCCGCGTGAGCGCCTCGCACGACGTGCGGGCCGAGGCGGTACACGACCAGCTCCTGCCGAAAAACTCATCCGACCAATCAGTCCCGTACGCCCACTGGTGGCCCCGGAAAGGGACGACCGAGTGGGTCGAGTACGACTTCCCTGCGGCCGAAACGGTTTCCCGCTGCGAAGTCTACTGGTTCGACGACGCCGGTGAAGGGGAATGCCGCGTCCCGAAGGCCTGGCGCGTCCTTTATAAAGAGGGACCGGACTGGAAGCCTGCGGCCGAAGGAGCACCGAGTGAATCTGAGAAGGACGCTCCGACATCCGTCTCGTTTGCGCCCGTCCACACCTCTTCGCTGAGACTGGAGATGGATTTCCGGGAAGGATTCTCAGGGGGCATATTCGAATGGAAGGTGGAATGACATGAACGCTACGCCTATTCGGATCACCGCTGCGCTCTGCCCGGTGCTCCTCCTCCTCTCCACGACGGGAACTTCGCAGTGGCGGTTCCCCCGCGAGGCCCACATGGTGACATCGTGGGGAAGAGAGGTGAGGCCGGAAAAGGCCCACCGCGAGTACCCCCGCCCCCAGCTTGTGCGGAAAGATTGGATGAACCTGAACGGACTCTGGCAGTACGCCGAGGCGAGCGCTGGCGAAGCGCCCCCCACGGGCCGCACGCTTCCGGGGAGAATTCTCGTTCCTTTCCCCATCGAGTCCGCGCTCAGCGGGGTCATGAAGAGCGCAGAGCGCCTCTGGTACCGCAGGACGTTCGAAGTCCCGAAGTCCTGGGAGGGACGACGGGTCATCCTCCGGTTCGGGGCGGTAGACTGGGAATCGACAGTCTGCGTGAACGGCAAGAACATCGGGACGCACAGAGGGGGATACGATCCCTTCTCGTTCGATATCACCGATGCGCTCAGTGCCGGCGGGGCACAGGAACTCGTCCTCGGGGTTTACGATCCCACCGATAAGGGGGATCAGCCGCGCGGGAAGCAGGTGCTCAAGCCCGGAGGCATCATGTACACAGCCACGACCGGGATCTGGCAGACGGTCTGGCTCGAGCCCGTTGCGCCGGAGCATATCGAGGACCTCGTCATCACGCCGGATCCCGACCGGGCCTCGCTCGGAGTGAACGTGCTCACTGCGGCAGCGCTTCCCGGTGACATCATCCGGCTTTCGGTCCGTTCCGGCGGCGCACTCGTGGCCGCCGCATCCGGGAGGCCCGACAGCGCGATCACGGTCAGTGTCCCATCGCCCCACCTCTGGTCCCCCGCCGACCCTTTCCTGTACGATCTCGACATCCGCCTCGAGCGGGCCGGGAAGCTCGTGGATGAGGCGACGAGCTACTTCGGCATGAGGAGCGTCTCCCTGGGAAAGGATGCCTCCGGCAAGACGCGCATCCTTCTTAACGGCGAATTCCGGATGGAGGTGGGCCCGCTCGACCAGGGGTTCTGGCCCGACGGACTCTATACCGCCCCCTCGGACGACGCGATACGGAGCGACATCGAGCAGATGAAGACGCTCGGATTCACGATGGCGCGCAAGCACGTCAAGGTGGAGCCGGACCGGTGGTACTACTGGGCGGACAGGCTCGGCCTGCTGGTCTGGCAGGATATGCCGAGCGGAAACAACACGACGCCGGCCTCACGGGCGGAGTTCGAGACGGAGCTTGACCGGATGGTGATCACGCACCGGAACCATCCTTCCATCATCATGTGGGTGGTGTTTAACGAGGGATGGGGGGAATATGACGCTGCGCGGCTTGCGGGCCACGTGAAGCAGCTTGACCCGACCCGGCTTGTCAACGACGCGAGCGGCTGGGATGACGTCCATGCAGGAGACGTCCACGACATCCATTCCTACCCGAAGCCGAAGTCGCCCGGCGAGGAGAGCGCACGCGCGATCGTCCTCGGTGAGTTCGGGGGACTGGGCCTGGCCATCCCCGGCCACACGTGGAAGAAGGAGCACTGGGGATACCAGGGGATGGAAAGCCGCGTGGAGCTGACGTCGAAGTACGAGTCGTTCATGCGGACTGTCTACCAGTTGCGCGACGACTCCGGCCTCTCGGCCGCAGTCTACACGCAGCTCACGGACGTGGAAGTGGAATGTAACGGGCTCCTGACGTACGACCGGGCCGTGGTCAAGCCGGAAGCTTCGCGGATCGCGGCCGTCAATGCCGGTGATTTTTCGAGAGTCCCTCCCCCGCCGGTCGTCTTCGTCGTCGTTCCCACATCCGAGCTGAACGGACAGGAGTGGCGCTATACGCTGGAGAAGCCGGCCGCGGACTGGTTCTCATCCGCGTTCGACTACGCGGAGTGGAAGACGGGAACGGGGGGATTCGGCACCGCGGGGACTCCCGGCGCCGTCGTGCGGACGGAGTGGAAATCTCCCGATATCTGGCTGCGGCGGGACATTTCCGTCCCGCGGGGTGAGATGGCGGGGCTCAACGTCCGCATCCACCACGACGAAGACGCGGAGCTGTATATCAACGGCACGCTCGCCGGGCGTTATGCCGGGTACACGAGGGATTACGAGGATATCCCGCTCACGCGCGAAGCGTCGGAGCTTCTGAAGCCCGGCCGGAACACGATCGCGATCCACTGCCACCAGACGAAGGGGGGACAGTACATCGACTGCGGGCTCGAGACGCTCACGCCCCGGGGTAGCGGCATGCAGCACTAGGCCATCGAGTATCCCAAGCCCGTCGACCTAATAGACGAAAGGCGACCCCTTTGGAGGGCCGCCTTCCTACAACTACACTTACCACCACCTACGGCGCATTCGCGCTTTCAGTGGTTCGCCTCAAAGATAAATAGATAACCACAAAAGTCAAATCATCTCTGTCAGGGTACGACTACTCGCCTGTTGCGGCCACGGCGAACCTGTGTCTATCCGCCCAGTAGGCCCAGAGCACAAAGAGCCACGAGGCGTTCCCTACTATGCCGATCACTTCCACGTGAGGAGGCGGGGGCCCGAAGAACTCACCGCTGTAGATAGCCGCAAGGACGGCGACGAGCGACCAGATCGCCCACGTCCCGATTCCGTCTTTCTTCTGGGTGGCCTTCAGGTACACCGCCGCGCCTGCGACGAACAACCCTCCCTCGACGATTCCTGTCCACAAAACTGAGTTCCAGAGACCCAGCCCGGCATACGGGCCTCCCGAGAACCAGAGGGGAAGGTCCGGCCGGTGTGTCAGGAAATCAAGTATCCAGTGGCTGAAGACGCAGCCTCCCACCACCAGCGCTCCTCTCACCTC
>DATJAS010000085.1:0-15059 GCA_035516035.1 Bacteroidota bacterium
CCGCTCCAGCGGAGCATGGAGCCGAACGTCCGCGAGAGGATGTACCCCGCGTACATGTGCCCGAGCTTGTCCACGTTGAGGGCGTACACCCAGTCGTTTTCGAACCGGAAGGGTCCGCGCGGACCCTGCCACCAGGCCTTCTGCTGGTAAATGTGGACGGGGATGACCGTGCCGAGCGTGACGGAGCCGAGGAGAATGACTCGCCCGGTCTTCACATCGGAGGTGTCCTGCGCGCGTGCCGCCGGGGAGTGGAGGAGCGCGAGCAGGATGACCGCCGTCACGCAGCGGAGCGGCGCGCGCGCATGCGCATACATCGTTCGCGGGGGGAACTGAAAGGAAGGCATGGCGTCAAATGTAGCATTTCATCACGCGGCAGTCAAGGCCGGTCGCGCCCGCGGTCACTCATCTCCGGTCAACATGACATGATTTGAAGAAACTGCGCGGTCAACATTCCACGCGCGCGCGGAGGGCGTCGCGGCGGGGCGGCGCGACCGGATGTAAGTCGTTCAGCGCGCGCCGCTACCGGGTGCTGTGTTGCAGGGCACCGGGGAGCGCCCGCCCGGCATGGGATTTGACAATCCCACGGGGTGACACTCTCACACACGGGGGAATCTGCGCAATGCGAGAAGCACTGAATACCAGGCACGGGGCGGCATGGCGGCTCCTGGCATGCGTCGCGGCGGCGGGCACGTCGTTTAACTGCGTCAACAAGCCGCTCCCCCCCGTCGCACCGACATGGGAAACGGCGATGACCGCCCCCGTCGCCGCGTCGTCGTACACGCTGGCGGACCTCGTGACGAAAGACCCGGCGCTGCTGAGCGTCGCTCCCGGCTCGACGCAGCTCGTCTACTCTTCCACGTTCCAGGCCGACCCGGCGTTCGTCGGGAACCTGATCGCGCTTTCTCCGTTCACGGGCTCGGCGCAGGTGCAGATGGGGTCGTTCACCGTTGCGGGGACCACGTACGCGCTCCCCGTGCCGTTCCCCGCGTGGTTCCCGAAGGGGACCACGAGCACAATCCCGCCGGGGACGATCACGATTCCCTCGCTTGCCGGGACGCTTCCCGGCCTTGACTCGGTGACGTTTGCGGGGGGCACGGCGGAGCTCCATTTGCGCAACAACCTCCCCGTCCCCGTGACGATCCAGAATTCGATTGCGATCGTGAACGCGGGGGGGACGACCGAAGGCGGGTTCAGTTTCGGGGGGGCGACGATTGCACAGGGACAGGAGGCCGTCGCGACGACGAACCTCGCCGGGATGTTCCTCACGCACACGGTCACGCTCACGGGTCTGCAGTTCTCCGAGCCGGGGAGCGCGTCTCCGGTCGCGATCCCGGCGGACAGCCTCATGGTCGCGCTCCTCGTCGTCAGGAACCCCCTGGTCAGCAGCGCCATCGTCACCTCGCTTCCCCCGCAGGTCGCGGCGCAGAACGCCACCCGGTCGTTCGCGGTAACGGACTCCAACCTGGTGAGCGATCTCACCGTGAAGTCGGGTTCGATCACGCTCGCCGTCAACAGCACGTTGAGCGTGAACGCCATGTTCCATTACGCGTTCGCGGAGATCTTCACCCCGGGAGGCGCACCCTACGCCGACAGCCTCGCGCTCGCCCCCGGCGGGGGTGCGAGCCGCACGATCGCGCTCGCGGGGTTCAGGCTGCATAACCCGTCCGGCACGTTCATCGATTCGCTCCACGTCACGGGGAGCGTCGCACTCACGCAGCCCCCCGGTGTCACCTCGGTGAAGGTCCGGTCCAGCGACGCCGTCGCCGTCACGCTCACGACCACGTCGATCGTGGCGGACAGCGTCGTCGGCGTCATGAAGCCGACGTGGGTCAACGTCAACACCGTGCTCCCGGTGAAGCTGGGCGACCTTTCGAAGAAATTCCACGGGCAGGTCAGCATCCCCGCGGCCAACCTCCGTATCGTCCCCCAGTCGACGATCCGTTTCCCCCTCCAGCTTGACCTGAAGCTCCAGGCCGAGAACGGGCAGGGAGCGCTCCTGTCGGAAATGGACGTCCCCACGACGACGATGAGCGGTGCGCTGCAGCCGATCGATTTTGTGCCGGGCGACGTGGGGAAATTCCTCTCCACGATCAGCGGGCAGTTCCCGGATTCGCTCCGCGTGAAGGGGGCCGTGGTGGTGAACCCGAACTACGACCGCTCGGCGCCGCAATCCGTGGGGAGCACGAGCTGGTTCGGCGGGCAGGTGCAGGTGTCGTTCCCCCTGGCCTGTGCGCTGAGCGCGGGGACGGTGGCCGACACCGTGGCGGTCGGCGACACCACGGGCGCCGGGCACGGGCACACCGTCGTCGATGCGAAGACCGCCTCGTCGATCAACAGCGTCACGCTCCACGTGGTGACGGACAACGGGATCCCGCTGGGCGTCGCCCTGAAGCTGAATTTCCTTGACGCCGCGGGGAAGCTCCTGCTCGTCGTCCCGCAGAGCGCGGGCGACTCCGTCGCCGTTCCCGCCCCCGTGGTTGCGGGAGGCGACGTGCAGGCTCCCTCGCACGCCGAGCGGATCATCGCGCTCTCGGGGACCGAGGTGCAGCAATTCAACAAAGCGGTCACCGTGGCGTACGCGCTCAGCGTCGGAAGTCCCGGGCCCGACGCCGTCCGCTTCACGTCGACGGAGTCCGTCCGTGTCAGGATCTGGGCTGAACTTTCCTATCAGGTGAACAGGTGAACCCGACGACGCGCCTCCGGGGGAGGCTCATCCTCCCCGCTCTCATCCTCGTTGCCGCAGCCGCGCACGCGGGAGACGGAACGGACATCCGGGGACTCGGCATGGCCGGGGCCACCGTGGCATCATCGCGGGGCCTCGACGCCGTGGGGATCAACCCGGCGAACCTCGCGCTGAAGGACGACGGTACGGTCGAGTTCAGCCTGATCCCCGTCGGGATCGGCCTCGGAAGCGACTTCCTGACGTACGGCCTCTATAACAAGTTCTTCACCGGGGTCGATTCCCCCACGGGGCGCGTGGCCAGGAACCTCTCCGACCAGGACAAGCAGGAGCTGCTGGATGCGTTTCCCGGAGGCATCGGCCGCATCGCCGGGGACGCGGAGGTCAGGCCCGTCGGGCTCGCGATCCGGTTCGGTCGCCTGGCAACCGTCGCCCTGACGGCGACGGACAGGGTCAGCGCAAGCGCGGCGATACCGGCCTCGTACGCGAAGTTCCTCCTCTACGGCGTGACCCCCTCCTCGTCGTACGATTTCAGCGGGGCAGGGGGTTCGGCCTCCTGGACGCGCGAGTACGCGGTCTCCGTCGGCGTGCCGCTGCCCGACATCCGGTACTGCGACAGCTGGGCGGCGGGCGTCTCGGTGAAGGTGGTGCACGGGTTCGCGTACGCCTCGCTCGCGCGCGACAACACGTGGCTTGCGGCCGGGAGCGACGGCGTGCTCGACGCGTCGATCAACCTTGCGGGAATGGCCGCGCACGCGGATTTCGCCCACTCCCCCTTCCCTGCCCCGGCGGGGACGGGGATCGGGCTCGACCTCGGCGTCACGGCGGAGGTCAACGACGTCCTCGATGCGGCGGTCAGCGTGACGGACATCGGATCGATCGCATGGTCGCGCGGCGTGCAGACGATCGCCGGCGGTGGGGCCATGCACCTGGACAACCCGATGGACTCCGCGCAGCGCGATTCGCTCGAGCACGCGGTCACGGGGACGACCGCACCCGGGAGCCCCTTCACCACGTCGCTCCCGACGATGCTCCGCATGGGCGTCCAGGTGGACGTCGGGCGGCTTCCCCTGGTCAGGACGTTCATGTTCGGCGAGCTCACGGCGGCGTGCGACTACACGCAGCCGCTCGCGGACGCCAGCGGCTACGGGAAGACGGGACGCGTCGCGGCGGGACTGGAGTACCGCCCGTGGCATTTTCTCCCGCTGCGGACGGGCGTCGGGTTCGGCGGACCTGACCGCTTCGATTTTGCGCTCGGGTTCGGCCTGAAACTCTGGGTGCTGCAGCTCGACGTGGCGTCCGACAACATCGGCTGGCTCTTTTCGCACGATTCGTTCTCACGCGGATCACTCGGCGTGGGACTCACGCTCAAAATGTAGACGGAGGCGTTCCCCCAATGAAAACCCTCATCGTCGAGGACGATTACGCGAGCCGGATGATCCTGATGCGGCTTCTTCTTCCGTACGGCGAAACGGAAGTTGCCGCCAACGGCAAAGAGGCCGTCACGGCGTTCGCCGCGGCTCTCCACAGCGGGTCGCCGTACGAGCTGGTCTGCCTGGACATCATGCTCCCGGAAATGGACGGCCGCACGGCGCTCCGCGAATTCAGGGCACTGGAATCCGCCGCGGGCGGGGGCGTCCGCCCCGCGCGCATCATCATGACGACCGCGCTGGGCGACAGGGAGAGCGTCGTTGCCGTGGCCCATCTCTGCGACGCCTACCTGGTCAAGCCGGTCGAGAAGCGCCGTCTCATCGGCTGCCTGGAGGAATTCGGGTTCGCCCCGGCGCCGGCCATTTGATTTTCACATCCCCCCCTCCTATCTTCTAAACGGCTCTTTGCAGAAGGCGTCCGGTACCCCGCGCGGGGGAGGCTGGACGCCTTTTTTTTTGCCTCTCGCGACTGGCATCGGTCATGACTGTGTCAGGGATGGTGTTCCACATCCAGCGCTTCTCGCTCCATGACGGCCCGGGCATCCGGACCACCGTCTTCATGCAGGGGTGCGCCCTGGAGTGCTTCTGGTGCCACAATCCCGAGGGAAGGAGCGCGCGCCCCCTCCTCCGGTTTTTCCCCGACCGGTGCATTGCCTGCGGTGCGTGCGCCGCAGCCTGCCCCTCACATGCGCACGCGATCCATGACGGCGTCCACACGCTCTCCCGCGCCCTGTGCAGGGGAAACGGCGCGTGCGTCGCGGCCTGTTTTGCGGGGGCACTCCAGATGACGGGTCGCCTGATGACCGTCGACGACGTGATGCGCGAGGTCCGTGCCGACCGGCCGTTCTACGAATCCTCGGGGGGAGGCCTCACGCTCTCCGGGGGGGAGCCCTCGCTCCAGAGGAGTTTCGCCCGTGCGCTCCTTGCCGGGTGCAGGGAGGCCGGGATCAGGACGGCGCTCCAGACATGCGGCCAGTCCCCCTGGCGCTCGCTCGCTCCCCTCGTTGACCTCGCCGACCTCGTCATGATGGACATCAAGCTCATTGACTCCGCCCGCCACCGCTCGGCCACCGGGAAGGGGAACGAGCAGATCCTGGCGAACGCGCGGCGCATCGCGCGCACCGGCGCGGACGTGATATTCCGGACGCCCGTCGTGCCGGGAGTCAACGACACGCCGGAGGAGATCGCCGGGATCGCCGCGTTCATCGGCGGGCTTGCCGCCGTGCGCCGCTCCGCGATCCGCTACGAGCTGATGCCCTTCCACGGCCTGGCGCGGGACAAGTACGCGAGCCTGGGACTCGACTACCCCGCCTCCGCGCTCGTCAGCCCGCGCCGGGAGGCAATGCTCGCGCTCCTGGACGCCGCGCGCTTCCCGGGGGTCGCCCCGTCCATCAGTTGAACGACACTGCAGGAAAAGCCGACATGGATATGGCAACGATTACCGAAGAACCGACGTACGCCGAGCGGATCGACATGCTCCGGCAGGCGAAGCTCAGACACACGGAGGAGAAACGGCGCGTCCTGGGGCCGCTCGACATGGACGATCTCCCCTTCATCCTCCCCCCTCCGGAGCGGCGCGCCACGGTCAGGATCGTAAGCGGATCCGGGCTCGACATGAACGACGCGGTCTTCAGCGACTTCCGGCCCCGGGGAGCGCATCCGTCCGGCGGGATTTTCGGGGCGCGCGAATGCGGCGAGACGCTCCGCGCGTTGATGAGGGCGCACCCCCCGTACGTCGATCCCGCGAGCTCGCTCGCCGGGGCCTGCATGACGCACCTGATCGCGCTGCGCGATCCTGCCTGGCACCCCGACTTCGATTATCCACACCTGAAGCCGGAGCAGGAGCGCTACAGGCTCCACCACGGCATCGGCGCGGTACAGCACTTCTGCCAGGACATGACGATCGGCCTCTCCATCGGCTGGGGAGGCATCCTTGCGAAAATCCGGGAGTACCGCCGCCGGAATACGGATGAGGAAGCGCAGGAATTGTACGACGGGCTCGAAGCGGTGGTCCTCGGCTTCCAGGACTGGATCGGCCGGCACGCGGAAGCGGCGCGCGCGATGGCGGACGACGCCCGGTACGCCCACTTCCGCCGCAACCTCCTGGAGATCGCCTCGATCAACGAGCATCTCGTCGCGGACCCTCCCCGGACGTTCCGTGAAGCCTGCCAGTGGACGCTCTGGTACCAGCTCGGCGGCAAGATGTACAACATGGGGGGTTCGCTCGGGCGCATCGACCAGTTCCTCTTCCCGTTTTACGAGCGCGACAGGGCTGCAGGCACGCTCAGCGACGAAGAAGCGACGTTCCACCTCGCCTGTCTCTTCATCATGGACACGAGCTACACGCAGCTCGGGGGCCCCGACGCCGGCGGGAAGGACACCACCAACGCGCTCTCCTTCCTCGTGCTGGAGGCAGCCCACTGGCTCCGCGTGCCCGTCAACGTCGGCGTGAGCGTCGGCCGGGACGTGGACGAGCGGCTCCTCCGCCGGGGCGTGGAGATCCTCTTCGAAGACAGGACGGGCATCCCCAAGTTCCTGGGGGTGGACAGGACAAGCGAGGGGTTCGCGCGCAACGGGTACCCGATCGCGCTGGGGCGCGAGCGGGCATACTCCGGCTGCCACTGGTGCGCGATCCCGGGGAGGGAGTACACCGTCAACGATTGCGTCAAGGTCAATTTCGCCGCCGTCTTCGACGTCGCCCTCCACGAGATGATGGCCTCCGACCTTCCCCCTTCCACGGAGAGCCTCTGGGTCCACTTCGAGAGGCATCTCCGCCGCGCCGTCGACGTGGTCGCCATGAGCCTCGATTTCCACATGGACCACATGTACCGGGTCTTCCCCGAGCTGCACCTCGACCTCCTCTGCCACGGGCCCATCGAACGAGGGCGCGACGCGACGCATGGCGGCGTCGAGTTCTACAACCTCTGCGTGGACGGGGCGGGCCTGGCCACGGTGGCGGACTCGTTCGCCGCGCTCGAGCAGCGGGTCGAGCGGGAAAAGCGGATCTCCTGGGACGATTGCATTGCCCTGATCGACGGCAACTGGCAGGGGGAGGGGGGGGAACGGATGCGGCTGATGATGAAGAGCGTGCCGCGCTACGGGAGCGGCTCATCGCGGGCGGATGCATGGGGGCTTGCCACGAGCCGGGCGTTCACGGCGATCGTGAAGTCGAACAAGACACCCGCCGGGTTCACGATGATCCCCGGCATATTCTCCTGGGCCGCGACGATCGCGATGGGGAAAGACGTGCTCGCCACGCCGAACGGGCGGCGCGCCAGGGACCCGATCTCGCACGGGCCGAATCCCGATCCCGGGTTTCGCCGGGACTCCGCCCCGACGGCGCTGGCGCTCGCCGTCGCGGCGGTTCAGCCGGGGTACGGGAACACCGCTCCCATGCAGATCGAGCTTGACCCCGGCCTCGGCCGGGGAAGCCGCGACCGGGAGCGCATCGTCGATCTGATCCGCACGCACTTCGCCATGGGGGGGACGCAGATCAACATGAACATCCTGGACCGGCAGGCGGTCCTGGAGGCGCACCGCGACCCGGCCGCGCACCCGGACCTTGTCGTGCGCGTCACCGGCTTCAGCGCGTATTTCGCGAGCCTCTCGCCGGCCATGCGGCAGATCGTGGTGGACAGAATCCTGTGCGAGGAGCCGTGACGGCGCGCTCGCGCTTCATCGACTACGTCAGGGACCCGTCGGGATCTCCCGGTGTGGTCTCTCCCTTCCTCCCCCACCGGAGCGTCGTGTCGTCGGCGCTCGAGGCGCTTGCACTCCCCGTGAGCGGCGACCCGGTCGCCGACGAGATCCTCCTGGCGCGGGAGCTGGACTACCAGCCGATGTTCATGACCGAATGTTCGGCGCTGATTTTCAACTGGCGCATCGACGAGCCGCGGTCCGGCCCCGACAGGGCGCTCCGCGTGATCGAGACGCCGCGCGGGGAGTGGCTGAGGCCTTCGCCCCGCGTCGAAGTCCCCTGGAGCGACCAGTCGGAGTGCCCCGTGCGCACGCGCGATGACCACGCGATGCTCCGCGCCGCCTGCGAGCTGGTCGAAGCCCGCGAGGGGGAGATCCGCGGGTATTTCCGGCGGTGGAGATCCGCCGTGGGGGAGGACGGCGTCATCGTCCTCGGCCACCCCCACCCCTCGTGGCTCGGGTACCAGATCAACCCTTCGGCCGTATTTCTCCAGTGGAACGACTGGCCGGATGAGTACCTGCGGAGCATGGAAGCCGTCTGCCGGGCCTCGCTCGTCGTCATGGAGGCCGCCCTGGCCGAAGGGGTCGACTTCATGAGCGATTCAAGCTACGGGCTGGAGATGACCTCGCCGCGGCTCTTCGCCGCGATGGACCTTCCGTGGATCCGGCGCTTCTCCTCTTGGACGCACGAGCGGGGGGGGCTCTTCTGGTACCACAACTGCGGGTTCACCCGGCGGCTGATCCTGGACGGGACGTTTAACGCGCTGGGGGCCGACGTGATCGAAACCGTGGCCCCCCCGCCGGAGGGGGACAACGACCTCGCGGAGTCGCGCCGCGCGCTCGATAAGCGGATCTGCAGCAAGGGGAACCTGAACCTCCGCCTGCTCCGCGACGACACGCCGGAGGGGATCGAGGGCGCCGTCCGCTCGATGGCCGGCGCCGTGCGCGGGAGCGCGCACATCTATTCGACCGCCGACGCCGTGCTGGAGGGAACGCCGGCAGAGAACTTCATCGCATTTGTCCGTGCATCGCGCGAGGCGGCGCTCACGGGAGAAGGAGACCAGGCATGAAAACGGTGATCACGATGGCGGCGGCCCTGGCGCTCCTGGCGCCCGGCTGCGCGCGCAACGACAACGCGGTCGTCCTCAATGACTGGAATTTCGGCGGGCGGCCGCGGCTCATCGAGTGGCTCCGCACGCGCGTCACGTCGTTCGAGAGCGCCCACCCCGGCGTCCGCGTGGTGCAGAGCCAGAAGAGCTGGAACATGATCCGGGAGCTGCTCTACGCGGACTACAGCGCCGGCACGGGGCCGGACGTCGTCAACGTCCACGCCAACTACGCCGCCGAATTCGGCGGGGCGGGGTACTACTACCCGATCAACACGTTTCCTGATTTCGAACAGGTGAAGCGCTGGTATGTTCCCTGCATGATGGAATCGACGCGCTACGGGGAGAACTACTACGGCCTCCCCTCTTCCGCGATCGCGTTCGTCCTGGTCTGCAACAAGGAGCTGTTTGACAGGGAGGGGATCGCGCCGCCGCGGACCTGGTCGGAGTTCCGGGCGGCCGCGCGGCGGCTGACGAAAGACACGGACGGGGACGGCGTCATCGACCAGTACGGGCTCGTCCTGCTGGGGGGAGACCGGGGAGGGTTCGCCTACCGGCTCATCCCCTTCTTTTTCAAGGCAGGAGCCCGCGCGATGACGGACGACCTGAAGACGGTCACGTTCAACTCGCCGGAGGGGGTCGAGGCACTCCAGCTGATCGCCGATATGTACCAGGTCGACCATTCGGTCACACCCGGCTTTCTCGCGTACACGCTGACGGAGATCAATGATCTCTTCTGCAGCAACCGGGTGGCCATGAGCATCGAGGGTCCCTGGTTCCGGGGGATGGTCGACGACAAGAGCCCGGGCAAGAAGTTCTACACGGTCCCCGTCCCGGTCCCCGACGACCGGATCGGCGCCTATGACACCGCCTCGACGCTGCAGGACATGGTGATGTACGCGATCAACGCGCGCACGGCGCACCCCGAACAGGCATGGGAGCTGATCAAGTACCTCAGGAACGAAGAGGCGGACATGGCCTGGATCAGGGAGGACCTGGGCGCGACCGCCACGACGCGCTCGGCGCTCGCGAGCCCGGAGGCCTCGGCCCTGGGCGACCTGCCCCTCTATGTCCACGAGGCCCAGCACGCGATCGCCTGGCCGGCGCACCCGAAGATGATCGCGATCGCGAGCGACATCTTCACGCCGTACGCGGAAAAGGCGATCGTCGGCGAGATGACGCCCCGCGAGGCGATGGACCAGGCGACCAGGGAAGCCCAGGAGCTGATCGAGGGGAAGCGATGAGGCGCTCGCTGCCGTACCTGCTCCTGGCACCCGCGCTCCTCTTCACGGCGTTCGTCCTCTGCTACCCGCTGGCCCAGAACCTGGTCAATAGCGTTCGCGAAGTCGACCTGGTGCACGGGCCGGGGAGATGGAACGGCCTGGCGAACTACAGGCACGTCTTCGCCGACAGGGAGTTCTGGCTGGCGCTGAGGAACACCGCCGGCTATGCGCTCGGAGGGACGCTCATGGCGCTCGGGCTCGGCCTTGCCCTCGCGCTCCTGCTCGACCGGACGACCGCGCATTCAGCGCCGTTCGTCACGTGCCTCCTCTCGCTCCCCTGGGTGATTTCCCCCGTGGTCGCGGGGTTTGCCTGGAAGTGGCTCCTGAACGACCATTTCGGCATACTCAACGCCTGGCTCTCCGCGGCGGGGATCGTGGGACCCGGGACGAGCTGGCTCGGCAATCCCCGCACGGCGCTCCTGTGCGTGATGGCGGCCCGGGCGTGGCAGTTCTACCCCTTCGCGATGGTGATGTTCCTGGCGGGGCTCGAATCGATCCCGGCGGAACAGTACGAGGCCGCCTCCGTGGACGGGGCATCCGCCCTGAGACGATTCCTGGCCATCACGCTGCCGAACCTCCGCCCCGTCTCCTCCGTCCTCCTCCTGCTGGGGATCATCTGGAGCTTCAACGACTTTACGATGGTGTTCGTCATGACCCGGGGGGGGCCGATCGACGCCTCCATGGTCCTCCCCGTCCTGGTCAGGGAATTCTCATTTGTCCACTTCGACCTCGGGAAGGGCTCGGCGCTCTCGATCGTCATCTTCGCGGTGCTCGTGCTCCTGTCGGGCCTCTACCTCAGGGTGCTCGCAGGGAGGGAACGGGCATGACGAAGCGCCTCCCGGTCTTCCTCCTGGCGATCCTGACGCTGGTCATGCTCCTCCCCTTCCTCTGGACGGTCGCCACGTCGTTCAAGCCGCTCCCCGAGGTGAACCGCTATCCCCCCGTCTGGGTCAGTCCCTCGATGAGCCTCCAGCCGTATGCCGATATGTTTTTCTATCTCCCCTTCTCCCGCTATACGGCCAGCAGCCTCATCGTGGCGACGAGCGCCACGGTGCTGACGCTGGGGGCGGGATCGCTCGCGGCGTTCGCGTTCGCACGGTTCCGCTTCAGGTGGAAGAAGGCATTCCTCCTCCTCTTCCTCCTGACGCAGATGCTCCCCGGCGCTTCCGTCATCGTGCCCCTCTTCCAGCTCCTGCGCGCCGCGGGCCTCTATGACACGCACGCGGGACTCATACTGGTCCACACGGCGGTGCTCCTCCCGTTCACGATCTGGCTTCTCCACGGCTTCTTTTCGGCGATCCCGACGGAGGTGGAGGACGCCGCGCTCATCGACGGCTGCTCGCGCCTGGAGGCGCTCCGCCGGGTCATTCTTCCCCTGGCCCTCCCCGGCATCGGCGCCACGGCGCTCTTCGCGTTCCTGGGATCGTGGAACGAGTTCTTCTTCGCGCTCATACTCACCACATCCGACGCGACGCGGACGATCCCGGTCGGCATCGGGCTCTTCGTGGGGGAGTTCGAGGACGTCTGGAACCAGATGGCGGCCGCAGCCGTCCTCTTCAGCATCCCCCCGCTCCTCCTCTTTGCCGCGATGCGAAAGACGTTCGTCCGGGGCCTCGCGGCGGGAGCCCTCCAGTGAGCGCCGGCATGACGGGGGATGCCCCGGGAACGGGGCCCGCGACGGATATTGAGATCCTGACCCCCCCGCCCCCGGGAGCCCGGTTCACGCACGCGGTCTTCGACTTTGACGGGACGCTTTCGACGCTGCGCGAAGGGTGGGAGCGCATCATGGAGCCGATGATGGTCCGCGCGATACTGGGGGAGAAAGAGGGGGACCGGACGCTCCAGGAGCAGGTCAGCGCGGCCGTCCGCGACTATATCGACAGGACCACGGGCGTCCGGACGCTCGTCCAGATGCAGGGGCTTGCCGACCTCGTCAGGCGGTTCCGCTGCGTCCCGGAATCAGCAATACTCGACGCCCACGCCTACAAGAGGGTGTACAATGAAGCCCTCCTGGCGATGGTCGGCCCCCGGCTGGCGAAGATCCGGAAAGGAGAACTCTCCCCCGCAGATTGCATGGTCCAGGGGGCGCTGCCGCTGCTGGAGGCGCTCCACGCGCGCGGGCTCACGCTCTACCTGGCCAGCGGGACGGACCAGGAGGACGTCGAGCGGGAGGCCGGCGTGCTGGGAATGAGGAGCCTCTTCGGCGAACGGATATTCGGCGCGACCGGGGACATTACCCTGGAGGCGAAGCGGATCGTGCTGGAGCGGATATACGCTGCCATCGGCGACGGGGCCGTGCTGACGTTCGGGGACGGGCCTGTCGAGATCCGCGAGACGCACAGGCGGGGAGGATACACGGTCGGCGTCGCGAGCGACGAGATCCGCCGCCGGGGCCTCAACGTGCGCAAGCGGCGGCGGCTGATCGAAGCCGGTGCGGACCTCGTTATTCCCGATTTCTGCCTGGCGGAGAGACTCCTTTCGGTCCTCTTTCCACAGTGACGCTGAGCGGCGAGGCAAGCGCCGCCGCGCGCGAGGCGAGGCAGGCCTCCCAGTCACCGCGCGAAGAAAAATCCCCGCTCCGCGTCCAGCCCGCCCCTGCGTAGTACGTGAACGGCACGCCGCATTTCACACGGCCTACCAGAAGGACCTGAACGGAGTCCTCTGCGGGCTCGGGGTCCGTGAACGGTGGAAGAACGACGCCGATACCGAGCGAGCCGTTCACCGTGTCACTGTTTGTCATCCCCCAGAGACCCATCCAGCTGCCGCTGCGTGTGAGCGTCACCCCCTTCCGCTTCACGAGCCCCCAGGCGACGCCGAGATTCCCGCCACACCCGGCACGTGAGAATATGACTGTGATCCTGTTCAGGTTCTGACCGGCGTCGAGCGCAATGCGCATCCGCTCCGTCACCGGCCCCTCCCCCGCGTCGACGGACGCGTACGTGAGCTCAAATTCAACGCGCAGCGGACCGCACGCGATCGTCTTCCAGGAGGAGAAGACGCCCGGCTGATGCACGCGGCCCCCGGACCAGAGTGCGCACGCGCCCGCCCCCAGCGACCGGCCCGTATCGAAGAAGTCAGCCCCTTCCCCCCTGTCATGGTGATACCAGTCGGTTCCGGGCGCAGCCTCTGCCTCCCTGTACCATTTTTCCACGATGAGCGATCGGACGCGCTTCGTCCAGACGTCGATCCCGTTGTTCACCTCAGAGGCGAGCGCAGGACCGTACATCCTGAATGCGATCCTGTCGTTCTCCCAGGCGTAGTCCTCGCGCGGGAGAACGTAGCGGCCGTCCACGAGCGGCACGTGCGGCGGGGGGGGAGATGCGAGTCTTTCCACACGGAACTCCCGCACGCCACCGGCGGGAATATCCGCCTGGAAGAGAAGGAGGCTATCCGTCGCCTGGCTCGTGAGCACACTCCCCCCCTCGGCCGGACGAACGGCGAACGCGTTAGGGATGTCCCCGGGCATGCGGAGCGATGCGAGGGGAACCTCGACTGTCTCACCGTGCCGCGGCACCGTGGAGGGATTGCTGACGCGGACGATCGCCTCGTGCGTTTGCGCCGCCGAGAGCCCGGCAAGAAAGAGCGAAACTGCGACGTGTGCGACTATGCGTTTCATGGGAGAATTCTCCGGTCAATGATAGCGTGTCCGGGATGTCCTGTCCGGGATGTCGTGTCTGGCCCCCGCGCGCTCCTCCGTGCGGCCTCAGCGAAGCTCCCCGACGGGAGATGCGTCCATGTCCGCGAACTCCTGGTTCTCCCCCCCCATCGCCCAGACGAATGCATAGGAGTGCGTCCCGGCCCCCGCGTGAATCGACCAGGGGGGACTGATCACGGCCTCCCTGTCCCTCACGATGATCGAGCGGGTCTCATGCGGCTTTCCCATCAGGTGGAGAGCCATCTGATCGGCCTCCAGGCCGAAGTAGAGGTAGACCTCCGTGCGCCGCATGTGCGTGTGGGGCGGCATCGTGTTCCAGACGCTCCCCTCCTCAAGCTCCGTGATCCCCATGACGAGCTGGCAGCTCCCGGCCCCCCCTGCATGGATGTATCGCCTGATCGTCCTCCGGTTGGCGCCGGAGGCCGTACCGAGCGGGGCGGCTTCGGCTTCCTCCCGGCGCACGAGCGCGGGGGGATGCTGCGCGTGCGCCGGGAACGACACGAAGTACATCGCCGAGGGAGAGCGCCGGTCGGCGCTCGCAAAGCGCACGTCGTGCACGCCTCTCCCCAGGTAAAGGACGTCCCCCCTTCTGAGCGGGTAGTGCGCGGAGCCGACGACGACGCTCCCCTCCCCGCCGATGTTTGTGATGCCGATTTCACGCCTCTCCAGGAAGCTGTCCGCCGCGATCACTGCGGAGGGGGCCGTGAGCGGGATCTCCTCCGCAAGCGGCACGCACCCCCCGACGACCGCCCTGTCGGCGCTTGCGCCGACGAGCGTGAGTGTCCCCTCGCGGAAGAGGCGTTCGATGAGGAACGCGCGGCGCAGTTCCTCCGTCGTCATGCGTGCGTACGACACATCATCGGGCAGCGTGCGCATCTCCATCGTCGGTTTTCCTTCGTTCAGGTCGCTAGCGGGCGAGCCAGCCGCCGTCCACCACGAGGACGTGGCCGCTCACGTAGGCGGCCGCATCGGAGGCGAGAAATACGACCGCCCCCGCGAGGTCGTCCGGCGTCCCCCACCGGCCCGCGGGTATCCGTTCGAGTATCGCCTTCGACCGGGCGGGATCTTCCCTGAGGGGCGCCGTGTTGTTTGTCGCCATATACCCCGGGGCAATAGCGTTCACAGTGATGCCCAGGGGAGTCCACTCGTTGGCGAGCGACTTCGTGAGCTGCGCGACCGCCCCCTTGCTCGCGGCGTACGACGGGACGA
>DATJAS010000086.1:0-7295 GCA_035516035.1 Bacteroidota bacterium
TTGCCCCAGTCGAGCAGCTTCATCCCCAGGCGGAAGATCTTCCTGTCGTGGTCCTGGAGGACGATGGCGTGCTGTTCGAGGGCGGCGAGGATGCGGAAGAGCGAACTCTTGGGAATGCCCGTCTGCCGGGAGACTTCAGCGAGCGAGAAGCCGCTGTGGGATGCCGCGAGGAGTTCGATGACCTGCACCGCGCGGTGGATCGCGGGAACCGAGTAATCCCTTGCCATGGTCGTGTGCGTATGACTAATAAAACGTTGTTTTATTAGTGAGTTAAAGTATACGGAAAATTCCTCCCCCCCACAACCCGCCCACTGCCGCCCTAGACGGGCCCGGCGGATGCCGCGGTGTCGCGGGCCTCCCGCCGGGCGACGCGGACGCCGGCAATCCAGAGCGTCCCCCCGAACCCGAGCAGGATGGTCATCATCGCCACCACGGCGATCGCCTCGGAGGTCTGCATCTGGTTCAGGAACGCCAGCGAGACCAGCACGCCCAGGAAGACGATCGTCCTGCCGACGATGGGGAGCGTCGCCACCTGCTTCCTGCCGGCCCCGTAGACCTCCTTCTGGACGTCGACGGGCGTATCGAGCCGGGCGAAGAACTCGCGGACCGCCTGCTTTTCCGCATCGGTATCCCGGCCGAACACGCGCGCCAGGGGAACGAGCGTCGGCCCCATCGCCAGTGCACATGCCACGGAGGCCCAGACCTGCCAGGGGGCCGCGGAGGCGCCGGGATTGAGGGCGAAGACCGCCGCCAGCGAGACGCTGATCAGCAGCGCAACGCCCCAGAGCGCCCCCCTGCGCCGCCGGTAGAGATCCGCCGCGGCGTTGGCCCCGAGCAGCACGCCGAAGGAGAGGACAGTCGAGAGGTACACCTGCGGTCCGATGTCCCATCCCAGGAGGTAGCGGGAGACGATCCCCATGACCAGGCTCCAGGTTATCGACCCGATCGCCGCCCACCGGGGGGTGCGGCGGAATATGAGCCCGAACGCAACGGGGACGGTCACGGGGATATTGAACAGCGTGAAGAACGCCTGCATCTGGTTGAAGAGCCCGAACGCGCTGTGGATGAACGTGATGGCCAGGCCGATCACGATGAGGCCCAGGCAGAGCGACGTGATCCGGCCGACCTTGAGGAGAGCCCTGTCCGACAGGTCGGGGCGGAACATCCCCTTGTACATGTCGTGCGAGATGATCGAGGAGACCATGTTGTAGACCGTGCTCAGCGTCGTCATCGTCGCCGCCAGCATCGCGGCGATGAAGACCCCGATCAGCCCGTGGGGGAGGAGCTTGAAGACCAGGCCGACAAACACCAGGTCCTGCGGGTTCTTTCCCGCGTAGGGCTTGAAGAACTCGACCTGTGTGAGGTCGGGCCAGTAGACCTTCGCCACGAGCGGAGGGATGCCGAAAACCAGGGGGACGGAGAGCGCCAGGACCGCCGCCAGCCGCCCCACGCGGAACGCGCTCTTCTCGTCCCTGACAGAATAGAACCGCTGCGCCCCCCCCGCGGCAAACCCGATGCTGGTGATGACCAGGATGGAGACGAGCCAGTGCTCCGTGTAGTGCACTCCGTTGTATGTCTGGTCAAACGACACCGGCGGCATCGCCTTCAGGAGCTCGCCGAGCCCGCCGATGAGGCCCAGGCTCAGGGGCATCACGGTGAACGTGATCCCCAGGAGCACCACTCCCTGGACGACGTCCATGGCCATGTCGCCCCAGAGACCGCCCAGCATGTTGTGCAGCAGCACGATGCTGCCGATGATGAGGACGATCGCCGTCATGTCGATGCCGATGATCGGCGCGAAGAGCTTGCATGTGGAGGCGAGCTGCACGCCCGCCGAGAGGATGAAATTGGTCGCGATGACTGCGCTCATGAGCTGCTGCGTCGAGAGCGTGTACCGCGTCTGCGTGTACTGGAGCGGGGAAATCGACCTGGTCCGGCGCCACTTCCCGGCGGTCAGCGACGACCCGATCAGGTACGCGATGGGGCCCACGGCCAGGTAGAGGATCGTGAACCAGCCGGAGGTGTAGGCGAACCCCGCCGCCCCCGTGAATATCCACGCGCTGAAATTCCCCATGTAGAGGGAGATCCCCGACATCCACCAGGGGATCATGCTGCCGCCCGTGAAATACTCCTTCCCCCCCTTGTTCACCTTCATGAAGTAGAGCCCGATCCCCATGATGATGAGGAAGTAGACGAGGATAAAGCCGACATCGAAGATGCTGAGGGATTTCATCCAGGATCATCCTTTCGTCACGGTGCGGAGGCCATCCAGGACCCGGCCGAGCTCCGCCGGGGTGTTGTAGACGTGAAACGAAATCCGGAGCGCGGCCAGGCCCCCTTCGGTCACCGCGCGCGTGCGCAGGCGGTAGGTTTCCAGGTGCTCCTGCAGGGCGTCGTAGCGGACCGACCGGTGCTGGATCGTCACCATGGCCGTCCGCATCGCGGGCGCGGCGGGAGAGACGAGCTGCACGCCGGGGATGGAGGCAATCCCGTCGACGAGCCCGTCCGCCAGGGCGCGGTCGTGCTGCCAGATCCGCTCGATACCGATGGAGCGGACGAACGCGATCGCCGCCCCGAGGCCGACGCGCAACGGGACGCTCACCGTCCCGTATTCGTACCTCTGCGCCGAAGGATTGAGCGACACGGTCCCCCGCTCCAGGTCGAACTCGCCTCCCGAGTAGGCCCCGGTGAACTTCGCCGCGATCGTGTCGAGCATCCCCTTCCGCACGTACAGGAGCCCGGTCTCCTTCGGGCCCATGAGCCACTTGTGCCCGCTGGTGGCGTACGCGTCGCACCCGATCTCGTGCAGGTTGAACGGCACCATCCCGGCCGTCTGGGCGCCGTCCACGAAAAACCAGACCCCTTTCTCCGCGGCGAGCCGCGCGATCCGCGCGACGGGGAGGAGCGTTCCCGTCGTCGTCAGCGCGTGGGGGATGCTGATGAGCCGCGTCCGCTTCGTCATGCAACGTGAAAGGCGCTCGATGTTCTCGTCGTCCGAGGCCGTCGACGGGATGAAGAGGCGGAGCACGATCCCTTCCCGCTTCGCCAGCTCCAGCCACGTAAACGCGTTCGCCACGTGCTCCTGCGTCGTCAGGATGACCTCGTCCCCCCTGCGGAGCGGGAGGCCGTTCGCAACGATGTTGATCCCCTCCGTCGTGTTCCGCGTGAACGCCAGCTCCTCCGCATCGCACCCCAGGAGGGCCCCCGCGTCCTTCTTGATGCCGTTCAGGAGCTCGTCATCGTGCCCTGTCTCGCAGATCTTCTCCAGTTCGTCCGTCTTCTGCCTGACGGCGTCGATCACCGCCCACGGGGAGGCGCCGAGCCCCCCGGTATTGAGATAGGCGCGCTCACGCTCCAGGGGGAACTGGTCCCGCACAAACTCCCAGAACCGGTCCCCTTCATCGGGACCCGGCGTCCCCCCGTCCCGCACGCGCCGCGGGAGGGCCGTGCGCACGGCGCCGGGAAACAGCGCGGCGCCGAATGCGGCGGTCGCGGAGGCCCGCAGAAACTCGCTTCGCTTCATGATCCGATCTCCCCTTCTCCTGTTGATCCTCTCGCGGTGATGCAATACCCCCGCCGTTTCATTCCACATCCATCTCGACGTCGGCCGGTCCGGCTCCAAGCGCACCGTACGGGATCACGATCGCTCCCCCCGGGGCCGGCACGGACTTCCCGTTCACACGCGCCGCCGGGGCCGTCCCCCGCCGTGTGACGCGAACCGTCACCGTGATCCCGCGGACGCGGAGCGTTGCCGTGAGTTTCTGCATTCCCCCGGGGAGACGGGGCCTGACCGTGAGCGCGTCGAGTCCCGGCCGGGCGCCGGCCAGGTGGTGTACCGCGAGCGACGTGATTTCGGCCCAGGCCCACCCGATCACGCACACGGGAGGCGCCGGGGGCGTGATGCTCGGGCCGTAACGCTCGAACCATCCGCCGGATCGCCCGCCGTGAATGCTCCCCACCCACTCGAGGCACCGCCAGAACTTCTGCCAGTCGCCGGTCTCCGCGTACGCACGGGCCATGAAGAGCGTGGCCAGCGGCCAGGGAGCGGGGGGATCAGGCTCGCTGGTCGTGTTGTACCGGGGGTACCCGCCAAAATCCCACGCCTGGCTCCAGAGCGTGTCGCAGTCTTTCAGCGTGAGCCGCGCGATGTCGCTCCCGGGTTCCACGAACCCGTACATGACGGGGATGACGTTCCCCAGGTCGGGCTCGCACACCGGCTTCGCATTCACCGCAAGGGGAGAGCCGGGAGGCATGCGGGCGGGATCGGGGGGGATCATGAATTTCTGCCACTCCCCCTTGCGCGTGCGCCGCTTGATAAAGTGTCCTTCCTCGACGAGCGAGAACTTCGGATGCGTGAGCATCGACGTGCGCATCGTGCGCGCCGCGGTTCGCCACGCCTCCCCCCCCGACGCGCCCAGGGCGTCGGCCAGCTCCGCCGCGTGATCGAGTCCGAATGCGACCCAGAACTGGTACGTCAGCTCGTAGCCGTCCTCGACGCCGAATGTGTCGTTCCGCTCCCAGAACTCCCGCCTGTTGTGGATGAGCCCGCACTGCGCGTCGCGGAAGCGGTCCGCGAGCGGGAATTCCGCCAGGCGCGCAATGCGCTCCCAGTGGTCGGCGATGAACGCCCTGTCCCCCGTCCAGGCCAGGTATGCCCAGAGCGCGTAGAGCAGCTCGCCGTTCTGGTCCAGCTCCGTATAATCGAAACCCGCCCACCTGCTCGATTCGTACGTCCGCCCGTCTTCGCCGACGGACTTTGCCAGCAGCTTGGCAAGGAGCGTCCTTGCCTCGTCCGTCATGCCGGACTGGAGGAGCGCGATCGCCACCATCACGTCGTCGCGGACCCATTCCATGTTGTACATCCATGTGCCGGAATCCCGTTTCCCGCTCCGCGCGAGATGGGCGCGGAGGCCCGTGCGCGACACACCGAGGAGGTGATCCAGGAGCGCGCTGTCGCTTTCGACGGATGACCGCCCGGACCACCAGCGCGCGGTCTCGGCGACGAGCCGGTCGAATGCGCCGCCGTCCAGGAGCGGGACGCCGCGGCCGATCGAGTAGACGAGCCTGATGCGGGCCGACCCCCCCGGCGCGATCGTCCCCGGGGACACGGCCATGTCATACCGCCCCGACACGGCCGCATCGCCGTCCAGCGACTGGAGCGTCGCCTCCGCGAAGCCCCGGCCGCGCACCGTGCGCGTCGCCGCCTCGGGACCGATCTCGTCAAAGAGCGCGAAGTTGGGGAGGAGCGCGGCGTAGAGCTTCGGCGCGGCGGCATCGCTTCCCCTGTTCTCGAGCGTCACGTCCCGGAAGAGGCAGGCGCCGGAGGAGGGAACGAAGAGGCGCTCCGTGACGCCGATCGCCCCGGCGCTCCAGCGGCACTCGATGGTGGGGATCCCCTGCGGGTACGTCCACGCGACGGACGTGAAATTCTCCGGCGCGACTGCAACCCCCGGCTTTCCCGGGAGGAACACGGAGAGCCTCGTCCGGTCCAGTCCCCGTTCGGGGTCGAACAGGAACGTGCTCCATTTTCTCGAGAACCGCTCCGGGTCGAACAGCGTGAGGCCGAGGAACGTCTGGGGAAGGTCGCCCGAACGGTCGGGGACGTGCTGGAGCATCGCCTGGATCTCCCCGTTGCCGAGCATGAAATACTCTATGCCGGGGACGTACGTGACGAAATCCTGGTGGAGGCGCTGCTGCGCGGTGACGTGCACGGCGCCAGGCTCTCCCGGCAGGAGCGAGCGCAACCGGGGCTCGATCCCCGCAAGGGCGGGGGCCGCCAGCGACAGCACCGGGGCGGCAAGGAATTCTCTCCGTTTCATGGCTTCTGATCGTATGTGATCGTGACTTCCGCGCGTCCCGCGAGCGTGAACCGGGCATCCACGTAAGCGCTCTCCTCCACGCGCACGTTCCTCAAGGGGAGGCTTCTTCCCCGCACGCGCAGCGACCGCGCGCGGGCGCCCGGGGGAAGCATGAGGTGGAGCGCCACGTCGGCCCGCCCGCGGAGCCGGAGCCCGATCGTGCGCCGGGCGGCGTCGTGCGCGTATGCATAGCCCAGGCCGGCTCCCGAGGCGGCGTACGAGGCTTCGAGCTCCGCGTCGTCGCACGCGGCCGCGGCCCAGCGGGGGGAGAGCCTGACGTGCCGGAAGAGCGACGAGCAGTCCACGACGCCGCCGAGTCCCTCCAGGAGCGCGTAGAGCATCGCCGAGGACCCCCAGCCGTCCGTGGGGGACGCGTCGGGACTCGTGCTGGTTTCGATCGTGGAGGGACGGCCGTCCGGGAAGTACCAGAGGTACGTTTCCTTCCCGCGCGTCAGCTCTTCGTAGCGCAGGAGCTGCGCCAGGCCGTACGCCTCCCGCCCGTGATCAAACGCGGCCCGCGCAAGCTCTCCCCCCACAAGCGGCATCAGCCCCCCGTTGCAGTAGCTCCCGGGGACGAGCTTTGCCTCGCCGAACACTCCCGCAGGGAACGGGGGATCCACGCTGAACCAGTCGGAGGCGAAGCGGCGCTCGCGGCCGCGGCGGCGGTACTCGTCGATAATCGACACGGCCATCGCGTGCGTGGCGAGGCCCCGGTTGATCGCCGCCGGGTTGCTGATCGTGAGCTGGGCCTCCGCATCCACGCCGGGGATCTCCGCCCCGGCGATGGGAACGCGGTGCCTGTAAAACGTCCCGTTAAACGAGGCGCGGTTTGCCCGCCCCCGGAAACCGGAGGCGAAGCGCCGCCACCGGAGCGCGGCGGACGGGTTTCCGGCGCGTGCGTGCATTGCCGCAAGGAGGCAGAAGGCCTCGTAGTAGCCGGAGCTGTCACCGTGCATGATCCCCCAGTGGGTCTGCTCGTCCACGCGGAAGTTGAGCCAGCGTGAACGTCCCGCGGTGTAGTCGAAATCCCACGTGTCGATCGTGTATGCGCGCTTCACCAGCCGGCGGCGCCTGTCCCACCGCCAGGGGTCCGTGAGCGCGTACCGGAGCGCCTTCTCCATGTGGGGGATCATCCGCCGCATCCATCGGTCGTCCCCCGTCGCCTGCCAGGCCAGGTAGACCGCCCTGACAAACCGGTACTCCACGTCCGCCTCCACAGGCACGCGGACGTACTTCGCCCAGTTCTCCTTCTCGCAGGGCACCTTTTCCGGCGTCATCGTGAAGTAGTCGAATATCCACCCTGGCGAGGACTGCATCTCGGCGAAGTGTTCGACGGCGCTCGTCATGTCGCGCTCCCAGTACTTCGCCCCGCGCAGGATGTCGCTGTGATCGCGGATCCAGATCGCCGGGGTGTCGGGCGAGCGGTAGCCGCGCACC
>DATJAS010000087.1:0-11046 GCA_035516035.1 Bacteroidota bacterium
TCGACCTGGTGCGCAAAGGGATGGGAACGGACGCCAGGATCGGGACGCAGTTCCTCTTTGCCGGCATCGGCTACGGCGGGTCATGCTTCCCGAAGGACGTTGTCGCCCTCCTGAACACGTCCAATACGTACGGGTACGAGCTGCAGCTCCTCTCGGCGGCGGAGGCGGTGAACGCACGGCAGAAACAGGTGGTTGCGGAGAAGATCAAGAAGCACTTCCGCGGCAAGACCAAGGGGATCACCGTGGCTCTCTGGGGGCTCTCGTTCAAGCCGAACACGGATGACGTGCGGGAAGCCCCGTCGCTTTCGATCATTTCGGCGCTCCTGAAAGCCGGTGCCAACGTGCGGGCGCATGACCCGGTGGCGATCGAAGAGATGAAACGGAAGATCGGCCACACGGTCAAGTATTTCGAAAGCAACTACGATGCGCTCAAAGGGGCGGATGCCCTGGTAATCGCCACGGAATGGAACGATTACCGCCGGCCGGATTTCGACCGGATGAAGACTCTGATGAAACAGCCTGTTATCTTTGACGGACGGAACATCTACGACCCGCGGGTGATGGCGGAACGGGGGTTTGTCTACTACGGGATCGGAAGGAACGCCGTCCTCAAATAATACTCCTGAACTCTCGCGAGGCACGTTATGACGGTCATGACCGAAAAGCACGCCGTGGTCACCGGCGGCGCAGGGTTTCTCGGATCACACCTCTGCGACCGCTTGCTGAAAGAAGGACACCGCGTCACCGCAATCGACAATCTCGTGACGGGCGACCTCAAGAACATCTCCCACCTCTTCGGCAACCAGCAGTTCAAGTTCATCAAACATGACGTGACCGAGTTCATCTACGTGGACGGTCCCGTCGACTACATCCTCCACTTTGCATCCCCGGCAAGCCCCGTGGACTACCTGAAGCTGCCGATCCAGACGCTCAAGGTGGGATCACTCGGCACGCACAAGGCTCTCGGGCTCGCCAAGGCGAAAGGGGCGAGGTTTCTCCTGGCGTCGACATCCGAGGTCTACGGCGACCCGCTCGTTCATCCGCAGCCCGAAACGTACTGGGGGAACGTGAACCCCGTAGGGCTTCGCGGCGTCTATGACGAGGCGAAGCGGTTCGCAGAAGCGATGACAATGGCCTACCGGCGCTACCACGGGACTGAAACGAGGATCGTGAGGATATTCAATACGTATGGACCCCGGATGCGCCTGCACGACGGCCGGGCAATTCCGGCGTTCCTCACGCAGGCGCTCCGCGGGGAGGACGTCACCGTGTACGGCAAGGGGAGCCAGACGCGGAGCATCTGCTACGTGGACGACCTGATCGAGGGGATCTACCGGCTGCTCCTCTCGGACGAATCGGACCCTGTCAACATCGGCAACGAGGGTGAGATCACGATGCTCGACCTGGCGAAGGAGATCATCGCGCTCACGGGGAGCAAGAGCAAGATCGTCTACAAGGCACTCCCGGAAGACGACCCGAAGGTAAGGCGGCCGGACGCCACACGCGCGCGGACAATACTCCACTGGGAGGCGAAAATCGACAGGAAGGAAGGGCTCACGAGGACGGTTGCGTACTTCAAGGACCAGATTCGGTGAGGGGTTGGGGGGAACCGGGGGAGGGGGGGGCTTGTTGAGAGATTGCCACGCCAGAAAGCGGCGCCGCATGCGGCGTGGTCCAAAGAGTGGCTCCCGCCTTTGGCGGGACGCAAAGAACGCGCTTCGCGGCGCCGCTCGCAATGACAATTGGAAGGGGCTTAAGGCATGGCGTTGAAAAAGGGTGACCGCGCACCGGACTTCTCGCTCTACGACACCGACAAGAAAATCCGCACGCTCGGAGAGTTCCTGGGGCACAAGACCGTGATCGCGTTTTACCCGGGAGCATTCACGGGCGTCTGCACGAAGGAGATGTGTACGTTCCGAGATTCCCTCGGAACTCTCGGAACGCTCCATGCCCAGGTGGTGGGCATCAGCGTTGACTCCCCGTTTGCAAACAAGTCATTCGCGGAGCAGAACAAGCTGGGGTTCCCCCTGCTCACCGACTTCTCCCGCGAGGTGAGCAAGAAATACTGCGGCCTCTACGAAGACTTCGCGGGCCTCAAGTCGTACACTGCCGCCAAGCGGTCGGTCTTCGTCCTGGATACGAAGGGGATCGTGCAGTACGCGTGGATCTCCGACCAGCCGGGCGTAGAGCCCCCGTACGAAGAGGTCAACCGCGCACTGGGCTCCATCTGAGCCGGGGCGGGACGACGATGGCACAGCTGGCGGTGGGCTCCAGGGCGCCCGACTTCTCGCTTCCCGACGGCAACGGCGGCACGGTGTCGCTCAAGCAACTGAAGGGAAAAACGGTCATCCTCTATTTCTACCCGAAGGACAACACGTCGGGCTGCACGAAAGAGGCGTGTGACTTCAGGGACAACATCAAGCTCATCACGAAAAAAGGCGGCGTAGTCATCGGCGTGAGCGCCGACACCGCCGCCTCCCACAAGAAGTTCGCCGACAAGTTCGATCTCCCGTTTGCCCTCGCCAGCGACGAGAAAAAAGACGTCGTGAACAGGTACGGCGTCTGGAAAGAGAAAAGCCTGTACGGCAGGAAGTTCATGGGGATCGAACGCACGACGTTTGTCATCGACGGCAACGGAGTGATCACGCACATCTTTCCGAAGGTCAAGGTCGGGGGGCACGTTCAGGAGCTGCTGTCCCTGCTTGACTGACAGTTCGCAGAGAGGAACACCATGGTTTTCGTAACCCGCAAGGGACATTTTTGCGCGGCCCACAGGCTGTACAATCCCGCGTGGCCCGACGAGAAGAACGACCGCGTGTTCGGGAAGTGCAACAATCCGAACGGGCACGGCCACAACTACACGGTGGAGGTCACGGTGGCCGGCGACCCGCCGGCGGACTCCGGCATGGTGATCGACCTGAAGCTGCTCGCCGACATCATCGACCGGGAGCTGATCGAACGGGTGGACCACAAAAACCTCAACGTCGACGTCGACTTCATGCGTGGGACGATCCCCACGGCCGAGAACATCGCCATCGGGTTCTGGAAGATCCTCGCCCCGAAGATCAGGGAGGGGAAGCTCTTTGCCATCAAGCTGTACGAATCGGAAAACAACATCGTCGAATACCGGGGAGCCTGAGGCCATGGAAGAGCTCTTGCTGCAGCGGGAGGCACTCGAGGGAATCGTCAGCAACCTGATAGCGGCGGTGGGTGAGGACCCCTCGCGCGAGGGCCTCCGCCAGACCCCCCACCGCGTGGCGCGCGCGCTGGAATTTCTCACGGACGGTTACCGGCAGGATGTCCGGACCGTGCTCAACGGCGCGATATTCAACGAGCGGTACAGCGAGATGGTGATCGTGAAGGACATCGACTTCTTCAGCATGTGCGAGCACCATATGCTCCCCTTCTTCGGCCGGGCGCACGTCGCCTATATTCCGAACGGGAAGATCGTCGGCCTGAGCAAGATCCCCCGCATTGTCGAGGTGTTCAGCCGCCGCCTCCAGGTCCAGGAGCGGCTGACGCAGCAGATTGCCGAGACGCTCTTTGAGGCGCTTGCCCCCGAGGGGGTAGGCGTGGTGCTCGAGGCCCGGCACATGTGCATGATGATGCGCGGGGTGGAGAAGCAGAACTCCGTGGCGACGACGAGCGCAATGCTCGGGACGTTCCGCGACGACGTGAAGACGCGGTCAGAGTTCCTGAACCTGATAGCGAGCGATCTCTCCAAAATATGAGGGCATATGACGACCAACAGCCACACGCTTGCCGGCCGCGTGGCGCTTGTGACCGGCTCTGGAAGGGGGATTGGTAAGGCGATTGCAGAGGCTCTGGCTCGGGAAGGTGCTCATGTTGTTCTGACGGGACGAACGGCGTCGCAGGTGGATCAGGCTGCCCAGGCGATCCGCGGGAACGGGGGACAGGCCAAGGCCGTGCCGGCGGACATCACGGACGAGAGAGACGTCGCGCGACTGGTCGACGAGACGCTGAAGATCAAGGGCACGGTCGACGTCCTCGTCAACAATGCGGGAATAGGGGTCTTCAAGCCCGTGGTCGAGATGGATGTTGCCGAGTTCGACGCCATGTGGAAGGTGAACATGCGCGGCGTGTTTCTCGTGACGCGGGCGGTGCTCCCGGGAATGATCAAGGCGCGGCACGGCGCCATCATCAACATCGCGTCGCTTGCCGGGAAGAATATGTTCAAGGGGGGAGCCGGATACGGGGCGACGAAGTGGGCGCTGCGGGGTTTTGCCGGTTCGCTCATGCTCGAGGTGCGTGAGCACAATATCCGGGTGGTGACCGTGTTTCCCGGCTCGGTGGATACGGGCTTCTCGCCGGGGGGGAAGAGGGGGGCGCAGATCACGCAACCTGAAGACGTCGCATCCGCGGTGATGTTTGCGATCAACACGCCGGAGCGGAGCATGTTCAGCGAAATCGATCTCCGGCCGACCAACCCGTCGTGAAACTGTCGCGGGGACGGGGGTGCTCTCCCGTCCCCGCGCGCTCAGCCAGTGGTTGGATCCGTCCTCGTCGGGCTAGTGGTTGGACCCCCCCGTCGGGCTACTGGTTGGATCCCCCGTCGTCGTCGGGGCCCTGGTTCCGGAATATCTCTATCCGGCGTTCGCCCCGCGCGGGCCCGTCATCTCCCATCATCCCACCGTCCCGCATCATCCCGCCTTCTCCCATCATCCTACCACCCCACCTCATCCCGCGTCCCCGCATCATCCCTCCGCTGCCGAGCATCCTCATGAGCCCGCCCTTGAACGTCTTCTGCTGTTCGGGCGTGAGAAGCGCGTAAAAGTCAAACGCATGATCTGCCGCGAGTTTCTTCGCCTGGTACTGCAGATCGCTGATTTCCTTCAGTTTCCCCTCGACCGCAGACCGGTCCGGCGACTCTGCAGACACGAGCGTGCGGAGGTCAATCCTTGCCAGCTTGATCTTCGACTGGACTCCCACCATCGATTTTTCGAGGTCCGTTCGCAGCTTGGTGGCTTCCTCCTTTTGCTTATCGCTCAAATTGAGCTTCGCCATCATCTGCCGGGGTCCGTGCTGCATGGACCTGGCATGAGACTGACCATGGGGGGCTGCCGACTGCGCATAGACGGCTCCACCGCAGGCTACCAGCATGGCGACCAGGGCAACCAGGATACGTTTCATATACTCTCCGGGTATGTATCGTAAATGTGTATTATGACCTGCCATTTGGATGCACAGGCGTCCCGGCCGGTTTAACGGCGCTGTTGACATTCGGGCCCGGAATGGGTATGTTGAACGTGATGTGTGTCATTGGAGCCTTCTCTTGTCGATAGTTCGTCCGAAGTCCTTCGCATCAACGCTGTATCGTCCCCTCCTTCTTGCCCTGATTCCGGCCGCGCTCATCCTTCTCCCGTCGTGCGGCGTCGTGGATTTTGTCTCCGCCTATTTTAACACGTACTACAATGCGCGCCGGCTCTTCAACGACGCCGAGACGGAGGTCATGACGCAGCTCGACACCCGCCCGGGGGGTCGAAACTGGCTCCTCACGTTCGGCATTCAGGCGGGAACGAGGACGAAGCTCGAATCCGTCATCGAAAAGTGCTCCAAGCTCCTCCAGTACCATCCCGAATCCAGCCTGGTGGACGATGCCCTCATGATGATCGGCAAAGCCTACTACTACGAGGACGACAACCAGCAGGCGATGCGGAAGTTCAACGAGATCATCAGCGGGTACCCCGACGGCGCCCGCGCAATGGAGGCCCGGCTTCTTCTCTCGTACGCCCAGTACAGGATGGGGGCCCGGGATGAAGCCCGTAAGACAGCGGAGATGACCGCTGACCTGGCGCGCAAGAACGACGACGGCGACATTCTTTCCCGGGTCTCACTCCTGCTCGGTCAGCTCTCACTCGAGGACAGGGACTACGTGAAGGCGGAGAACTGCTTCGAGGAAGCCGCGAAATCGGGCTCCACGCCGGAGCAACGCACGTCCGCCTGGCTGATGTCCGCCTCGATGTACCAGAAGATGGAGAAATACCCGGAAGCCGAGCACGCATACCTCGCGGCAGCTAAAGCGAGCAACAACTACATCGGCGAATACCGGGGATCGTTCGGCGCGTACCGGATGGCGGAAAAGCAGGGGCGCACCGACGAGGCGCTCAAAGGGTATCACCTCCTCCGCGCGGACGCAAAGTACAAGGAGTTTTTCGGGGAACTCGAGCTGGAGATCGCGAACACGTACCGGGACATGGGCGATCTGCCGATGGCGGTCAACCGCTACACTTACGTCGACACGGCGTTCCCGCGGAGCGAGACGTCGGCGAGGTCGTATTTCGCGCTCGGCGATCTGTACGAGCACACGCTTTTCATGTACGACTCGGCGCTCTCGGCATACGCCAAGGGGAAGACCGAGTTTCCCATGGCCGAAGTTTCTCCCATATCGGCGCGCCGGGCGGATTACCTCACGAAGTACTATTCGTATCAACGCGAGATCGTGAAGTACGACAGCGTGCGCGCTGCGATCCTGTCAAAAATCGACACCGGACGGGCCGGCGGATCGCTGAAGTCGGAAGGGGAGCTGCTCCGCGGAGGGACGGTCGCTGATACTGTTCGCGGCCGGGTTGCCAGGGACACTGTCCGGGGCGGACTTGCTGCGGACACTGTCCGGAGCCGGCTTGCCGTGGACACTGTCCGGAGCCGATCGGGAGTGGACATTGCTCGTGGCTTGATGGCTGAACAGCCGACCCGCAGCCGACTGGCCGTGGATTCGGCCCGCTCCAGGGTCGGGATTGATTCGGTTCGCCCTCCCCTGGACCCGCGCATGGTTATCCTTGATTCCGCGAACGTGAGGCTCGAGACGGCAACGAACGAGATGGCGGGTCTCTTCTACGCGACGATCGGGCTCCCGGATTCCGCGGAGACATGGTACCGGTTCGTCCTCCAGGATTTCCCGGAGGGGCGCTACGCCGCACGGGCGCTCTATACGCTCGCGCAGATCTATGCGGTGAGGGATTCGGTGGCAAACAAGCCGCTGACGGATTCGCTGTACAGGCAAATTCTCAATCGATTCCCCCGATCCGAGTTCGCCCCCGAGGCGCGGCGGCTGCTTGGACTCCCTCCCGTGGAAACAGCCGTGGACGCCGCCGACAGCACTTACGATGGGGCGGAGGCGCTCCTTTTCAAAGGGGACTCGGCGGCGGCCGTTGAGCGGTTCAAGAGCATCGCCAGCGCATACCCCTCCTCTCCTCTTGCTCCCCGGGCTCTGTATGCCGCGGGATACATATATGAAAACGGCATGATGAATCGCGACAGCGCGGTCGCGACATATGCCCGGCTCACCTCCCGGTACCCGGCGTCGTTTTACGCGACGCGCGTGGCGCCGAAAATGTTCGAGGTGACGCAGGCGAGGCAGAGGGCGGCGGCTGACAGCGCGGCTGCACGACGGCTGGCACAGATGCGGGCGGACAGCGCTGCAGCCCGGCGGGCTGCGGCTGACAGCGCAAATGTGAAGCGCCTGGCGCACCAGCCGGGAGGAGTTGGAAACCCGGTCATGCGGGCGCCGGGTGAAGCCCCGAAGGCTCCCCTGACGACGGCCGCAGCTGACAGCCTCTCCCGGAAAGTATCGACCGACAGCCTCGGTCGGAAGATATCGGCGGACAGCCTGGGCCGAAACGTCTCGGCTGACAGCACCGCCCGCAAGGCCGCGGCTGATTCGGTCGAGGCAAAGAAGATCCCGAAGCGCGTTCCCGGGAAGGAGGGAAAAATCCCGGAATGACGATCGAGCAGTGTGCGGTTGTTGACGTGAAGAGGGCAGGTGAGGGCATCTATCTCCTCTCGTTCACGTCTCCCGCAATCAGCCGCGCACTCCGCCCCGGTCAATTCGTCAATATCAGGGTGGAAGGGGGATGCGATCCGCTGCTCCGGAGACCGTTCAGCGCATATCGCATCGAGGGGACTCTCGTCGAGGTCATATTCCAGGTGGTGGGGAAGGGGACAGATGCCCTCCGGCGGAAGAGAGAGGGGGACCTGCTCGACGTCATGGGCCCGCTGGGTGTTCCCTTCCGGACTGAGGAGGGATCGTTCCAGACTGCCGTACTCCTGGGGGGAGGGCTGGGAGTAGCCCCGCTGCCCATTCTCACCGAAACGCTCCGGCACCGCGGCCGCGATGTCATCACGTTTCTCGGCGCGCGCACGTCTGCCCACCTGGTTACGGCACACCTCGAAGGACTTCGCACGGCGACCGACGACGGCAGCGCGGGATTCCACGGCACGGTGGTCGACCTGGCAGGCGGGGTGCTGCGCGGCTCGCCTCCGCCAGGGCCCAAGATATTCGCCTGCGGGCCCATGCCGATGTTGCGCGCCGTCGCGTCGCTTGCCCGGTCGGCGGGGATCCCCTGCGAGGTGTCGCTGGAGGGACCGATGGGGTGCGGCATCGGCATCTGCCAGGGGTGCCCGGTGGAGCGCGCCGGCGATGAGCGAACGTACGCGCTCATGTGCAAAGACGGACCCACGTTCGACATCAGCACCATCAGACTCTGATCATGGCGCGATCATCGTTCAAACTTGCGGGCGTTCCCCTCAAGAACCGTGTCCTGGTGGCCTCCGGCACGTACGGATACGGGGACGACTGCCGTGACCTGGCGGACCCGGCGCTGCTCGGGGGAATCATCACGAAATCGCTGTCCCTGAAGCCCCGTACCGGCAACCCGCCTGTCCGCATCGCGGAGACGCCCTCCGGGATGCTGAACTCGATCGGCCTGGCAAACATCGGCGTGCACCGGTTCATCCGGGAGAAGCTGCCGTTCCTCAAGTCGGTCGATACGGCAGTCTTCGCGAACATCGCGGCGAGCACGGTCGAGGAGTATTGCGAGGTCCTCTCCCTGCTCAACGCCGAAGAGGGGATCGACGGTTACGAGATCAACGTCTCCTGCCCGAACGTGCGGGAAGGCGGATTGAACTTCGGGACCAATGTCTCTTCCGTCGCGGAGATTACGCGGCGGCTCCGGCCGCTCACCCGCCGCCCGCTCATCATCAAGCTCACCCCGAACGTCACCCACATCGCCGAGTTCGCGCGCGCCGCGGAGGCGGAAGGAGCCGATGCGGTGTCGGTCATCAATACCCTGATCGGGATGGCGATAGACATTCGTACCAGAAAACCGGTGCTTTCCACGGTGACCGGCGGCCTCTCCGGCCCGGCCATCAAGCCCGTGGCGCTGGCGAAGGTCTATGAAACCGCCCGCGCTGTCCGCATCCCGGTCCTGGGAATCGGCGGGATCGCCAGCGCATCCGACGCGATCGAGTTCCTCCTCGCGGGGGCGACCGCGGTGCAGGTGGGAACGGCGAACTTCATCGATCCCGCCGCCGGCATTACGATCGCAGCGGGGATCGCAGCGTACTGCGACCAGAACGGCATCGACGACACGGGAGCGCTCGTCGGGGCGCTCGACGCCGGCAAAGGCGTGTCAGTGGTCGACAGCTGGCTGTGAGCCGCTACGCGGAAACGCTCCGCTACCTCTACGGCCTGGAATACCGCGGCATGAAGTTCGGGCTGCGGAACATCCGCGCCCTCCTCCGGGCGACGGGGAACCCGCAGCGGAACTTCCCTTCCATTCACATTGCCGGCACGAACGGCAAGGGGTCCACGTCGGCGTTCATTGCCTCCGCGCTGACCGAGGCGGGATACCGGACGGGACTCTACACGTCACCCCACCTCGTGCGATTCACCGAAAGGATCAGGATCGACGGTCGCGAAATCGAGGAGCGCCGGCTCGTCGAATACGTCCGGCGGATGCGTCCGTGGGTCGAAAAGTACCGGGCGACGTTTTTCGAAGCGACGACCTGTGCGGCATTTCTCTACTTCGCCGAGGAGCGTGTGGATGTCGCCGTCATAGAAACGGGGCTCGGCGGACGGCTCGACGCGACGAACGTGCTGAGGCCCCTCGTCTCCGCGATCACGAATATCGCTCTCGAGCATACGGAGCTGCTCGGAACAACAATTCGGAGGATCGCCCGCGAGAAGGGGGGGATCATAAAGCCCGGCGTTCCCGCAGTGACCGGGGAAACGGACCCCGAGGCGCTTCAGGTCCTTCGCGCCCGCGCGCGTTCCTGCCGAGTGCACCTCCGCGAATCGACAAGGGGTGTCGAGGTTAGGGGAACCCGGGGGGGCGGTGCCGTTTCCATGCGGGCCGGGTCGATCTCTCTCTCCTCATTTGCGCCGGGTCTCCCGGGAGACCACCAGGTGAGGAATGCGGCACTCGCCTTCTGCGTCCTCCGGACGCTCATTGAGACGCCCGGCGGACACGCCGCATTTGGGAGGCTGACCCCGCGGGCAATCCGGAATGGCTTCGTGCGAGTGAAGAGAAACACCGGTCTCCGGGGAAGGCTCGAGCAGATCAAGGGGAAGAGGAGGATACTGCTCGACGTGGCCCATAACCCGGCGGGGATGCGCACGCTCGTCGAAGCCCTCAGACGGGGCCGCAGAAAGAACCTTATTGCCGTCTTTGGAGTTATGAAGGACAAGGAGTACAGGCCGATGCTGGCGGGACTCGCTGAGATCGCCGAGCCCATCATTGCCGTGGCGCCTCCCCAGGAAAGATCGCTCCCTGCGATTGAACTGTGGCGTGCCGGACGCGACCTCGGCCTGGAAGTGCTCATCGGGGGGAGCGTGGCTTCCGGACTGCGGAAAGCGGCGCGGATGGCCGCAAAACGAGGCCTGCTGGTCACGGGATCGCACTATGTGGTCGGAGAGGCACTTAAGGCTCTTGGCCGCGAAAATACTTGACATTGGGGGCGTGAAGGGGTATATTAAGCCAGAAGTCTGAATTGGCTTCATCCACCCGTCATCTCTTCATCACCACCTGTTCGAAACTCATCGGTATTTCTACTTTTTTCCGCACGTCCACTCTCCGTATAAGTGTCTCTCCACATTATTGCGTCATGCTGCCGCGGGGGAGGCGCCGGGCGTGATTCAGCGTTTGCACCTGTAGAAAGGCGTACACACTATGGCCATGGACATTTCTGAGCTCAAGTCCAAGAAGATCGCCGAGCTCAACCAGATCGCCAAGGACCTCAACATCTCCG
>DATJAS010000088.1:0-10726 GCA_035516035.1 Bacteroidota bacterium
GACCCCGCGCGTCAGCTTCACGGTCCCCGTAACGTATGACCCTTCGACCGCAACCGAAAGCTTATCCGAGAGCCGGTAGGCCACGGAGGGGGTGAAGAACCACGTCGCAAGGTCCGTCTTTTCGGCGAGGTCCCGCCCCGGCCAGGTCGAAGGCCATTCGGTCCCCAGGCCGTACTGGTTGTTGACGCCGACGCCGACTGTCAGGCGGTCCATGACGGGGTAAACGACGTACCCGTTGAACGGCGTGAAGATCTGCTTCGTCTGCTCGTACTTCTGGTCCGAGTTCAACTGCAGGGGACCGTAGAATGAGGAGTTGAACGCGATCCCCGTCGCACCGACCATGATCGACGGCGTGGTCTGGAAGCCGAGCCCCGCGGGATTGAAGTATATGGCTGACCCGTCGGTGGCCCGTGCGGCGAACGCCCCCGCCTGAGACATCGCACTGGCCCCGTGCTCGTTGAGTTGAAAACCCCCTGCCAGCGCCACGGATGCCATGATCAGCGTCAGGAGAAGTATCTCTCCGAATAGTCGTACGCGCGTCATGATAACTCCTTCTGTGTGGGTGGATTGGTCGCGGATGGTGATTGTGAACAGCTGTCGTCAGCAAGAAAGAACGGAGACGCCTCAGGCGCTCAGAGCAGAAAGGTTGACCCAGGTAAGCGAGTGAAGTGAAAAAATATACAGTGACTGAGGGTAAAACTCAACCGAAAAAGGGGAAATCGAACCTTTGCGGTCCCATTCAAACGTTGAACCGGAAATGGGCGATATCACCTTCCTGCATGACATAATCCCGCCCCTGGAGCGAAAGGAGTCCGGCTTCTCTCACGGCTGACTCTGCCTTGAATCTGTTCAGATCTTCAAATTTGATGATTTCTGCACGGATGAAGCCCTTTTCGAAATCCGTATGTACGCTCCCGGCAGCGGCCGGCGCGGTTGTCCCCCGTGGGACAGTCCAGGCGTGGACTTCCTTCGAGCCAACTGTGAAAAACGTAACGAGCGAAAGAAGCGCATACCCCTCCCGCACAAGCCTGGCCAGGCCCGACTCATATTCTCCGAGATCCGACAGGAACGCCTCCCTGTCTCCTTCCGGGAGCCGGGCGACCTCGGCTTCGACGGCGGCACTGACGAGGACGACGCGCGCCCCCTCCCTCGCCGCGATCTCGCGCACGGCGTCCACACGGGCGTTCTCCCCCCGGATCTCCCGCTCATGGACGTTGCAGACGTACATGACAGGCTTCGCCGTGAGAAGATGGCAATCGCGCATCCAGAGGCTCTCGTCGTCCGCAAGCGCCCCGAGGTACCGCGCCAGCCGCCCGGTCCCGAGATGTTCCCTCACCCGGGCATAAAATTCCGCTTCGGCGCGCGCCTTCTTCTCCCCCCCTTTCGCCCGCCTCGCTGCGTCGGCATGCTTCTTCTCAACGGTGTCGACGTCCTTCAGTATCAGCTCCGTTTCCACGACGCCGATATCCCGTATGGGATCGACGCTCCCGTCGACATGCACGACGTTGGGATCGTCAAAGCACCGCACCACGTGCGCGATGGCATCGACGTTGCGGATGTGCGAAAGGAACTGGTTCCCGAGTCCCTCCCCCGCGCTCGCGCCCCGGACAAGCCCGGCGATGTCGACAAATTCGATCGTCGAGGGAACCGTCCGCCCGGGACTGTAGAGCTCCCGCAGGACGTCAAGGCGCACATCGGCGATCGGGACGATGCCGATGTTCGGATCGATTGTGCAAAAGGGGTAGTTGGACGCGTCGGCGTGGCCGGCGGTGATCGCGTTGAAGAGCGTCGATTTTCCAACGTTCGGAAGACCGACGATGCCGCAGGTGAACCCCATCAGGAGGGGGCGGAGCCGCGTGAGGTTCTTCCCAGGAGCCGGAGGAGCTCGTTCCTGTCCTGGAAGTCCGGATCGGCGTGGGACCAGAGCGTGAGCAACCGCCCCCCGATTTCGGCCGTCATGCGCCCGTCCGATCGCGCGTGGTAGATCCTGACGAGCGTCAGCAGCACCTGCGGAGAATTGGGGTTAATCTCGAGCGCGCGCCCGCAGTCATCCAGCGCGTCCTCCAGGTCACCCTCGGCCAGGTGAGTCTCCGCACGCTGGCGCTCGACCGCACCTCTCCAGATCGGGAGCGAGTACCCCATCGCGCTGTCGCACTCGGCGAGCGCCCCACCGTAGTCCCGCCTGTCGCCCAGGAGCACCGCGTGCATCAGGTGATACGAAACCATGGCGGTCGAATTCGTCAGATGGCGGCGCTTCAGGACGCCGGCAATCCGCTGCAGCACATTCTCCGCCCCCGTGAAATCGCGGAGCTTCCCCAGCGCGTCCACCAGGCCGCCGGCCGCATCGAAGCTCACGCTGTCGATGGCGAGCGCCTTCTGGTAGTCCTCTTTCGCTTCGGCGAACCTGCCGCGGCGGTACTGGAGCAGGGCATCGGCGACCAGGTGCGCGGCCTCGATCTCCGGGCTCTGGGGGAGGAGCGAGAGAGCCCTGTGGTACTGCGCCTCGGCCTCCTTCAGGCGGCCGAGCACCAGATAGACGCGACCGATCTCCCTGATCGCGTACCAGTAGTCCGGTTTGAGCGCGAGGGCGCGCGTGTACTGCTCCAGCGCGTCGTCGTACCTGCCGGCCCTGACCAGGATATCGGCGTAGCTCGCCCGCGGGTCCGCCGCATCGGGGGCCAGGCCGATGTACCGTTGCATGAGTCGTACCGCTTCCTGCTGGTTCCCGAGCGTCGAGTACGCGTACCCCAGCTTCATGACCGCCTGCGCGTACCCGGAGTCGGCTCCCACGGCTTTCCGGTAACATCCGAGCGCCGCGTCGATGTTCTTGTCGACTTCCTCGTAGAGCGTCCCGCGGAAGACGTACGCCTCTTTTTCGCCGGGAGAGAGCCGGATCAGCGAGTCGGCGATGGCGCCGGCAAGCTCGGGGTTGAAATCCATGGAGGCGTGCCACATGCCGATAAACAGCCGCTCCCGCTCCGTGGCCCCGGCGGCATGCCGCACCGCCTCGTTCATGGCGTTCATCGCCGAGGCGTGTGCGCCGCTTCCCTCTTCCACCATTGCGAGCCGGCACCAGGCCATGGCAAACGTGGAGTCGTGACGGAGCGCCTCTTCAAAGGAGCGCCGTGCCTCGGGGTAGTAGAATTTTTCCCAGAGGGCCACGCCTTCCCTGTAGGGAGGAAGAGCGTCGTCGGAAGAAGTGGTGAGCGTCTTTTCCCTGCCGCACCCTGAGAGCACGAGGGAGGAGACGAGGAGAATGCCGGTGAGCCGGGGGGCGTTCATGAGGCATCCCTTCCGGGGGACGACGGGGAGGATCCGGGGAGCGTCTCGTCGCTCAGGTCGCGCAGGAGTGCCAGCCCGGCGGCGATCTTCTCGATGTTCTCCCCCATGATGGCGAAATAGTGCGCCTCCTTTTCGCTGTCGGGAGCGCCGTTCTGCAGGTAGTAGACGGACATCCGGACCACGCCGAGGGGACTGCTGACATCGTGCACGATCGTGCGGATTGCGGCCTTCAGGTTCCTCAAGGCCCGGTCGGGATCCTCTTCCTGGGGATTCATGAGGCGAATATACGAAAAATGAATTAAGAATTAAGAATTCTGAGTTCTTAGTTCTTAATTAATGCAGCCTCGCATTTTCGATATTGCCGATCTCGCGCAGCAGGTCCTTCTTCGTAAACGCCGACTTGCTCATGAGTCCCGCGACGTATGCGCCGAGCTGCGCGTGCGTCTCCTCGTCGATCTCCATCGATGTCAGGATGATGATCGGGATGCCGCGGGTGGCGGGAATCTGCTTGAGCTGGTAGGCGACATTGAAGCCGGAGGTCTCCGGCATGATCAGGTCCAGGATGATCAGGTCGGGCCGCTCCCGCGTCGCCACTTCAACCCCCTCTTTCCCCTGGAACGCTTTCAGCACGCTGAACCCCTCGTTCTCGAGCATGACCTGGATGAGGTCCGTGGCCGCCCGGTCGTCGTCGATGATGAGCACCGAGGCCTTGTCCCCCGCGTGGCGGGGGAGAATGTGCACCCGGTCGAGCGCCTGGACGAGCTCGTCCCTGTTGACCGGCTTCACGAAGTACTCCACGGCGCCGAGGCTGAACCCGAGGCTCTTCTCGTCGATGATCGACACGATGATGACGGGGATGTGCTTGCAGAGGGGGTGACGTTTGAGCTCCTTCAGCACCTCCCAGCCGTCCTTGACGGGAAGGAGCAGGTCGAGCGTGATCACGTTCGGCCGGAGGCGCTTGGCCATCTCCACGGCGTCGGAGCCGTTGCGCGCGATCTCCACCCTGTACCCCGCCGATTCGATGTACATCCGCAGGAGGTCGCCCGCCTGGGGGGCATCCTCGATCACCAGCGCAAGCGGTTTCTCCCCCCCCGGGGTCGTGGCGCGGTTCTGCCGCTCGAGGGCATCCAGGAGCATGCCGGCCTGGACCAGCCGCTCGGACCCCGCGTCGACGATCATCGGGATCCGGAAATGCATCGTCGTCCCGCGCCCGAGCTCGCTCTCCACCCAGATCCTCCCGCCGTGCAGCTCGACGAGCTTCCGCGAGATGGCCAGGCCGAGACCGATCCCTTCGCGGTTCATCTCGCGTCCCGTTGCCGCCTGCCTGAACGGCCTGAAGAGCCCCGCGAGATCCCCCGGCGCGATGCCTATCCCCTCGTCGGCCACCGTGAAGTGCAGGTCGTTCTCCTCCCTCTGGAAGCCCACGGCGACTGTGCCGCCGGGATGGCTGAATTTTACCGCGTTGGAGACCAGGTTGATCAGGATCTGTTTGAAGCGCGTCTGGTCGACGACGAGCTGGTCGATGTCGGGGGGGAACCGGAACTCCAGCGAGATCTTCCGCTCCGCGAGCGCCGCGGCGAGCACGCGCATGACGCTCTCTTCGAAATAGGAGACGGGATAGCTCGCGACGTGGAGGTCCATCTTCCCGGCTTCGATTTTCGAGAGATCCAGGATGTCGTTGATGATCTGCTGCAGGTGCCGCCCGCTTGTGTTGATATTCTTCATAAACTCGCGGACCGTCTGGGCAGGAAGCCCGTCGAGCTGAGTGGACACAAGGTCGGAGAACCCGATGATGGAATTCAACGGCGAGCGCAGCTCGTGGCTGAACGTGGCCAGGAACTTCTTGAGCGTGTCGCTCGCCTCGAGGGTCTTCTGCGTCTGTCCCTCGAGCTCCAGGTTTTTCGTCCTGAGCTCGTCGGTGAGCCGCTTGCGGCTCATCCCTCCCGCGAGGTCGTTGGCGACCATCTGGAGGTCGTCCATCTCCTGGCCGATGAACGCGGGCTGCTTGATGGAGAGGACTTCGAGAACGCCCTGCACCTCCCCCTGCACCAGGAGGGGGAGGACGACGAGCGATTTCAGCCGGGTGGCCGCGATCAGGGAAGCAAAATGGGGCCCGAGCGTCCCGGCCCCGCAGTCGTCGGTGACGACGACCTGCCGCGTGTACGCGACGCGCGCGGCAAGGCGCGCCGCGTCGGGGACGACGCGCTGGTGGACCACGTCGGCGGGGAAGTCCACCTCGATGAGCGCGGGCGCGACCAGGCGGACTTCGTTGCCCCTCGGGTCGTACAGATAGACGCACACCAGGTGCGGAGGGACCTCGAAGAGGAGCCCGATCTTCTCCGCCGCCTTCACGCACAGCTCGTCGAGATGCTGCGACGTGTTGATGACCCGGGAAATCTCGACCATGATCTCCCTTCGACGCGCCTCCTTCTTCTTCTGCGTGATATCCTGGAAAAAAACCGAGATGCCGTCCTCCGCCGGGTAGATCCTGACGTCGTACCACGCGTCAAACCTGTCGTCCCTGTACGAGGTCTCCATCACCTGGAACGTCCGGGTCGACATCGCGAGGCGGTATTTCTCGCCCAGGTCCGCTCCCTCGGCGTTCGGGAAGACCTCGAAGACGTTTTTCCCGAGGACCTCTTCCGCGCTGAGCCCCGTGCCCTGAGCAGCCGCTCGGTTCCAGTACGTGATGCGAAAATCGCCGTCGAGCGCGAAGAATCCGCCGCTGATGCTCTCCAGCACGCTTTCGTATCGGAATTGAGGCGTCATGTGATCCCCGCTGGAACTTCCTGTTGAGACGGGACAACCTGGTGTGATGTGCCGTAATTACGCAAATTCAGGGGAAAATGCAAGGCCCGAGGGGAGAGGGGGTTACGAAGCTTTGCTCACGCGGTTCGTGAAAGAAAATGCGTATCTCTCTTCAGCCGGAAAGGCATTTCCCGCTCGTGGAGGGGCATCCGTGACAGGGGGGGTTGGCGGGGGGGAATTTGCCCGCCTTGATGTCTGCGATGATATCGCCGATCCGGCGCTCTTCCCCGAGGAGCTGCTCGTGGTTCACGACTCTCTCCAGCACGGTGCCGGGGTGGCGCGCAAAGAGGAGCCGGATCCTGACGGCGTCCGCACTGTAGAGCCTTCTCACCATCAGCGCGTAAAACTCCAGTTGCGCCCAGTAGAGTCCCGCACGATCTTCCACGCCGCGCGCGGGAACATCGTCCGTCTTGTAGTCCACCACCGTCCAGAGCCCGTCGCTCCCCCTGGAGAGCCTGTCGATCGTCCCGGTGATGAAGTCCTCCCCCAGCGCCGCGGAGATGGCGAACTCCGTCCTGACATCGGTCCCCGCCGCGATCGCGGCCCACGACGGCGAGGCGAGCACCCCCTCCACGAGCGACGAAACATCTGCGGCAAGCGAAGGGTAGCCGGCTCCCGCGAAGGGCGCTTCGCGGGCGAGCGCTGCATCCACGGCGCCGCGCAGGGCCTGGAGGTCATGCCCCAGCGCGTCGGCGTTCTCCATCACGGCGTGAAAGACGCGGCCGCGAAGCTCGGCGGGATATTCTGCGTCCGCGAACTCGCCGTCAGGCTCCGGCAGGTACGGGCCTCCTCCCCCGGGGAGTCCCAGGACATAGCGGTAGTGATACTTTGCGGGGCACTCGACATACGCGCGGATCCTGCTCGCGGAGAAGATCTCTCCGCGGGAACGGGAACTGATGGGGGCAATGTCGATCCGGAGGCCGCCGGCAGGGGGGGCGGGCGCCGCGGGGGGAGCCGGGGGAACCTGTGCGTCCCGCTCCACGGGAATGATCAGCGGAGTGCCGGGGGACGAAGGGAGTTCAAACCTGAGGGGGCCGCGCTCCAGAGCGACGCCATGCGCACCGCACAGAAGCGTGAGCCAGGCGAGCCACGAATCGTCCGGGGGCCGTTCCACGGGATCGGACGAGAGGATCAGACGGTCGCGGGCGCGCGTGCATGCGACGTAGAGAATGCGCTCTTCTTCCTCGACGACCTTCCGCCGCGCGGTCTCGCGAAGGTAGACGGAGAGCGGTGCGGCCTCGGCGCCCGCAGGGGGAGCCAGGCCGAGACCGGTATCGGGTTCGATATACGGCTCGTCATCGAATCGGAATCGCCGCTGAAGATCAGGCACGACTACGACCGGAAACTCAAGCCCTTTGGCTGCGTGCACGGTCATGATCCGCACGGCATCCATCCGGGACTCGATCGGCGCCTGTCCCTCCTTCTCCTCCTCGTCCATGAGCCGCCGGAGTCTCTCGACGAAGTCGTAGAGCGACGTGAACCCCTCCCCCTCGAACGCCCTCGCCTTCTCCAGCAGCTTCCCGACGTTCGCCTCCGCCTGCAGGCCCCGCGCGGTTCCCGCCAGCGCGGCAGTGAAGCCGGTCTGCCGGACGATGCGCGCGATCAGCTCCGCCGGGGGACACCTCGGTCCCACGCCGAGCTCGGCGCCGAGCACATCCGCGGCATGCACGAGCGACGGCGCCGCGCGGCCGGGAGAGGCGGGATCCCGCAGCGCTTCCCAGAGCGACCTGCTCCCCCTCCCCCGCGCAAGCTCGAAAATCTCCGCATCGGAGGCGGTGAAGAACGGGGCCCGCAGGATGCCCGCAAGGGCAACGTCGTCGGCCGGATCAAGGAGGAAGCGAAGATAGTTGTAGACGTCGTAGATATCCTGCGTCTGGAAGTAGCCCACGCCCCCGCTCACAACATAGGGGACGCCCCTCCGGACGAACGCCTGCTCGAAATCTTCGAGGCGGTTCCGGCTCCTCAGAAGGAGCGCGACGTCGCGGAATGACGCCCGTCGCGGCGTCTCGTCGTGACCGTAGACGGGCATGCCCAGGCCGACGATGGCCATGATGCGCGAGGCGACCAGGTCTTCCTGCGTCGCCGGCGTCTCTCCTTCCGCGCGCGGGAGGAGAATCTCCACCCCGCCCCGGTCGGCGTTGGCGCGACAGGGAACGAGCCGCTCGTACGAAGCGCTTCCCTCTTCTCCCATGACGGCGCCGAACAGGAGGTTCACGAACGCCGCAGGATCCGCCAGGAGGCGAAAGCTCTCCCCGAGACTGACGAGAGACGCACCGCCCGAGGCGCGCTCGATATCGTCGCGCGAGCGCGCGAACACCTCCACCTCCGCGCCGCGGAACCGGTAAATCGACTGCTTCGGATCCCCGACGATAAAGAGGTTCCCGGAGGCAAAATTGTCCAGGAGGGGGAGAAGGATATCATACTGGAGCGCATTCGTGTCCTGGAACTCGTCCACCATGACGTACCGGAACCGCGCGGCGAGCTCCGCACGCACACCGGGGATACGCATGAGCGTGCGCATTTTCAACTGGAGATCGTCGAAATCCAGGCGGGCATCCTCCTCCTTCCGCCGGTCGTATGCGCCGATGACCGCTCGGGCGAGCGCGATGAACGAACGAGCATCATCGAGGAGGGGGCGGTTGCTCCCGGGGAGTGAGCGGGCGGTCATGGCCCCCACGAGGGGATCCAGGAGCCTTCGGCGCCCCGCGATCCTCGCCGCGGCTGCTTCGAGCCCGGAGTCGTTCCCCGCTCCGCCGGCAAACCGCGCGCGTATCTCCCCCGCCTTCGTGAACGCCATCGTGACGAGCGTGGTAAATGCCGCTCCCCGCTCTTCGATCGTCTCCCCCGATTGCAGCCCGTGCAGGGCCGCCTCCGCTTCAAGCCTCTGTTTTGGCACCGCGGAGCGGACGATCGAACCGAGGTCGCGGAGGAGGCCCGGGTCGTTCAATGCGGAACCGACTGATTCCGCGACGACCGACGTCCACCGTGCCAGCACCTCGTCGTCTGTTCCCGCAAAGGGACCCCCGGCGGCGGTAAAATGCTCGATCGCGTCCCTGCGGCCGACCAGCGCGTCGAGGACCGCGAGGACGCGGTGCTTTCCCATGGCGTGGAGGAGGTCCATGAGCCGCGCTGCAGGGACCGCCGCATGCTCTCCGCGGAGCACCTCGGCCAGCACCGCCGCGGTGCTTTCCCTGAGCATCCCCAGCGCGTCGACCCCTTCCACCACTGCAAATGAGGCGTCGACGCCCGCCTCCACCGGGTATTCCCGGAGCATCCGCGTGCAGAACGAGTGGATCGTCCCGACGAATGCGGCAGGCAGTGCGCTCCGGATCGACTCGATGCGGGCGGCCTGCTCCTCTCCCTGTGCCGCCGCGAGTTCCTCGCGCACACGTGAGGCGATCCGCCGCCGCAGCTCGGATGCGGCCTTGTCGGTGAATGTCAGGGCGACCACCTCGCCGCAGGGGACTCCCTGCAGGAGCAACCGGACGTACCGCTCCACGAGCACGCGGGTCTTCCCCGATCCGGCGCTCGCCGTCACGGCAAGATGACGCCGCGTGTCGAGTGCGCGTTCCTGGTGTGGTGTGAATTTCACGGAGCGTAGCGTTTATGCAGGGTGGATCACCGCGCGGTGAGGGAACTCCGCGCGCCCCGGGGACCCGCGGGGACTTTTCTTACGCGATGCCCCTGCCCGAGAGTCGCAGCAGGGCATCCTCGTATTTCCTGGCGGTCGTGAGGATGACGTCGCCGGGAAGACGGGGGGCGGGAGGGTTCTTGTCCCAGCGGAGGGACACAAGGTAATCACGAACGAACTGCTTGTCGAAACTCGGCTGCGCGCCCCCCGGCGCGTACCCGTCCTGAGGCCAGAAGCGGGAAGAATCGGGCGTGAGCGCCTCGTCGATCCAGACGAGGGCACCGCGGTCGTCCAGGCCGAATTCGAATTTCGTGTCGGCGATGATGATTCCCCGTGAAAGCGCGTACGCGGCGCCGGAGGAGTAGAGGGAGAGCGTAACGTCGCGCAGGCGGACCGCCATCTCGCTGCCGACGGTCCGGCTCACGTCCCCGAACGTGATGTTCTCGTCATGCGTCCCGATTTCGGCCTTGGTCGTGGGCGTGAACACAGGCGAGGGGAGCCTGTCCGATTCCTTCAGGCCTGGGGGAAGCGTGATGCCGCAGATCGCCCCGGCGCGCCTGTATTCGCTCCAGCCGCTCCCCGAGAGATAGCCGCGTGCAATGCACTCCACGGGGAGCGGGCGCGTCTTCCGGACGAGCATGCTCCTCCCTGCAAACACCTCCGGCGCCGAACGAAACGGCTCGGGGAAGTCGGCGATCTCGGTGCTGATGAGATGGTTTTCGACGATGCCCGAGAGCTTGCCGAACCAGAATGCGGAGATCTGCGTGAGGACTTTTCCCTTGTTCGGTATGCCGTCCGGGAGAACGACGTCGAACGCGGAGAGGCGGTCGGTAGCGACGATCAGTAAACGGTCGCCGAGGTCATAGATATCCCGGACTTTTCCCTGCCGGGAGGGACTGACGCCGGGGATCGCAGAACTGGAGATAACGGTGGGGGCCATGGAGGAAGTAACAAAAAAAGGGGGGGGAAAACAAGCGGGATGTCATTGCGAGCGGCGGCGCCTTC
>DATJAS010000089.1:0-5828 GCA_035516035.1 Bacteroidota bacterium
TGAGCGCCCGGTACCTGAACGGGACGCTCTACGTGCTGAACATGCCGGATAACAGCTATGATCTTCTCCGGCTTCCCGTTCCCGTCCTCGATGCGATCCGTCGCTCCTGTGCTTCCGAGCTCGGCGTCACGCTCTCCGGTCCAGGCGGCGTCGCGATGTACCCGTTCGGCGGGGGCCAGTACGTCCTGTACAACATGAGCGATGCCACCGCGCAGCTCGCGCTGAGGTGTTCACCCGCGCGTCCCGCGGAGGGGTGGCGGGAGCTCCTCCATGGGAGCCAGCTTGCCGTCACGCAGGAAGAGCACGCGCGCGGCCCGGGAGGGCCGGTGAAAACGACGACGGTTGCGCTCACGCTCCGCCCGTTCGAGATGGCCATCGTGCAGGCCCCATGACGCGCGCCTGCGCACGGCGCGCCGCGCTCGTCCTGGTCGCGCTCTCCTCGACGGCATTCCTCTCCTGTGCAGGGCTCTTCAGCGGCGGGGGAGGAGGGGAATTCGTCCGTGTCCGGGGGATACACTTCTCTCTCGACGGGAGGCCCTACTATTTCGGAGGGACCAATTTCTGGTACGGGGCGTACCTGGGCTCTCCGGGAATGACGGGGGCGCGGGAGCGCCTGCGCAGGGAGCTGGACTCGATGTGCGCCTGCGGCATCGAGAACCTGCGCGTGATGGCGGCCTCCGAGGAGTCGTACATGAAACGCTCCGTCCGTCCCGCATTTCAGACCGCACCGGGGGTGTACGACGATTCACTCCTGGAGGGGCTCGACGAGCTGCTGGCCCGGATGGCCGAGAGGCGCATGCACGCGGTCCTCTACCTGAACAACTACTGGCAGTGGACGGGGGGGATGGCGCAGTACAACGTCTGGGCCGGCGACGGGCCCGGCGTCGACCCGGACGACACGTCGGGGGGCTACCCGAAGTTCATGGCGTTTGCAGCCAGGTTCTACGGCGATGCGACGGCCAACCTCCTCTACAGGAACTACGTCCGGGCGATCGTGACGAGGCGAAACACTGTCAACGGCAGGCGCTATGCCGACGACCCGACGATCATGGCCTGGCAGCTCGCCAACGAACCGAGGCCGGGAACGAGCGGCGCGGACGGCGAGAGCAACCTCGCGGCATTCTACGCCTGGGTGGAAGGGACCGCGGCGTATATCCACGCGCTGGATACCAATCACCTGGTCTCCTCCGGGAGCGAGGGGGCGGTCGGCTACCGGTGGTCGGACGAGTACACACTCCGCCTGCACTCGTCACGCTGGATCGACTACGTCACGTTCCACCTCTGGCCCCTGAACTGGGGATGGTTCAACCCGAAGGAGATTGCCGCGACGCTCGGGCCTTCCGAGGAGAAGGCCGCCGCGTACGTCAGGTCAAACATCGCCGTCGCGAGGTCGCTCGGCAAACCCCTCGTGTCCGAGGAGTTCGGCTTCCCGCGCGACAGCGCGCGTCTCGCGCCCGGTTCGCCGGTCACCGCGCGTGACAGGTACTACCGGACGATACTGAATCTCATGGACGACTCTGCGCGCGCGGGCGCGCCGATCGCGGGGTGGAATTTCTGGGGGTGGGGAGGGCTTGCCGGCGTGCCGCACACTGACGGCCTCTGGCGCGAGGGGGACTCGTTCACCGGCGATCCCCCGCAGGAGCCGCAGGGGTTCAATTCGATTTTCCTCGCTGACACATCGACGATGCGGATACTCCGCAACTCCGCCGCCGTGATGAAGGGGCTCTGTGAGGCGGCCTTTCCCCCCGTTCCCCCCTCGCCCTGAGTGAACGGGGGCCCCTCCCGTTCAGAGTTTCACGCGCAGTGCGCTCCCCGTGTACGTGACGCTCGCTTCGGGGTGAGGCGTGCTCTCCCCTCCCGCTCCGTGGCCCGCCCGCACGACGACGGCGGTGAACCGGCGCCGGGAAGGGGCCCCGGGGTATGTCCCTGTCTGCGCGCCGATCGTCAGCGTCCTGGCCCTGTCGTTCCAGTGGAGCGGTATCACGGCGTACTCCCCTTTTTCATAGTCGTACGAATCGCCGGAGTCGTCGTAGAGGCCGAAGTCGGCGTCTCTCCCGGGGTAGATCCGAAGCTCCGTCGGTTCGTCCGTCGGCTCCGCCGCGTAGCGGAGGAGTGGGCCGAGGGGGACGATCGAGCCTTCCCGCACATAGAGGGGAATGCGGTCGATCGGGGCATCCGCGCCGACGGTTCTTCCTCCCCCTTCCTTCTTCCCCGTCCAGAAGTCATACCACCTGATCCCCCGCGGGAGGTAGACGCTGATCCGTCCCGCGCTCGCAGCCTCTTCCGGGGGCTCTTCCCAGTTGATCTTCAGCAGCGCATCGCCGGTCCTGAACTGCGCATGGTCGAGCCGGAATGCATAGCGGGTCTCCGCATTCATCGAGAGCGACGCGGAGAATATCCCTCGCTCCCTGTTCGCCGGCGTATCGACGAGGAGAGCCCCGCCAAGGCGGAGCCGTACGCCGCCGTCCGTGATCACGTGTATCACGTACCGTCCCGTCCTCCAGGGCTCGAGCGTTCCCTCCATCGTGAGGCTGTACGCCGTATCGAGCGACCGGGGGAGACACCCCGTCCATGCGATCCCCGATGCGTCCGTCTTTCGCGCGAGGAGGAGCTGGCGGAAGTCCGTCCCCCGGTAGACGCGGAGGTCGAGCCCGTGTTCTTTCCCGTCCGGATCATAGAAGTGCCCGGGCGTGATGTCCGTCCCGGCGTAGAGGGGGGGGTGCGCGATCGGGTGCGTCACGGGGCAGACCATGAGCGACTGTCCGAACATGTACTGCGACGCGAGAGAGCGCACGCCGGGGTCCGTGGGGAAATCCATCGGGAGGCCGCGGATGAACGAGTACCCGTCGTGCGTGACGCGCCAGGCGGTCGCGTAAATGTAGGGGAGAAGCCTGTACCGCAACATGTCGGCCGCGACGAGCGCGTCGTAGGCGGGCTCGCCCGGCGCGCCGAACCGCCAGATCTCCCGCGGTATGCTCGTGCCGTGTGCGCGGAAGATCGGGCAGAACGCGCCGAACTGGAACCAGCGGACGTAGAGCTCGCGGTACGCGGGGTCGGAGTTTCCCCCGGGGAAATCGAGGTCCGTGATGAACCCGCCGATGTCGTGCGTCCAGTACGGTATGCCGGACATGGAGAAGTTGATGCCGGCGGCGACCTGGACGCGGAGCGTGTTCCACGTCGCGTACGTGTCTCCGGACCACGTCGCGGCCGCGTACCGCTGCTGTCCGGAGAATGAGGATCGCGTCAGTATGAACACGCGCTTCCTGTCCGTGGCTGCACGGTGGTTCTCGTACACCGCCCGCGTGGTTTCGAGCGAGTAGGGGTTCAGGTACGCCGTGAAGCTGCCGAGCGCGTTCCTCCCCGCCTCCATGAGCGAGAGCGCGGTGATGTACCGGTCGTCCGTGCAGCGGAACTCCGGTTCCGTCGCGTCCATCCAGTAGGCGTCCACCCCCGCGTCGTAGAGTCCCGTCCGGACGTACCTCCAGTAGATGCTCCTGGCCCGTGCGCTGTACGCGTCGTAGACGCGCCCGCCGTTCCAGTGGGGCTCGCTGTAGAGGAGGCCGAGCGAGTCCATCTCCCTGTAGATCGCCGTCGACCGTCCGAACGCCGGCCAGATGGAGATCATGAAATGCGCGTGCAGCGCGTGGAGCGTGTCGATCATCGCGCCCGGCGCGGGATAGGCGGAGGAATCCCACCGCATGCTGCTGAACTCGTCGTTCCCCCCCCAGTACGCCCAGTCCTGGACGATGTCGTCGAACGGGATGCCGCGCCTCCGGTACTCGCGGACCACGTCGATGAGCTCCGCGCCGGACTTGTACCTCTCCTTCGACTGCCAGTATCCGTACGCCCACCTGCCGAACATCGGCGCCTCCCCCGTGAGGCGCCTGTAGGCGGCGACGACGCTGTCGAGCGACGGCCCCTGGACGACGTAGTAGTCGACCGTCCTGGCCGCCGCGGACGCAAACGACGTCCCGGCGGTGTCGTCGACGAAGCGCGTCCACGAGGCGTTGTCCCAGAGTATGCCGTACCCGCGGCTCGAGACGAGGAAGGGATTGACGGCGGTCCTGTTCGCCTGGACGAGAAGCATATCCCGTCCCCTGTAGTTGACCACCGGATCCTCAAACTGCCCAAGGCCGTAGAGCCCTTCGGCCGCGCTGATCCTGAACGCCTGGCGGCAGGGGCGCCAGCCGTCGTCCGACGGGGGACCGAACGAGCCTTCGTCCGGCGCCGCGGCGGCCAGGAACTTTCTGCCGGCCGCATCGCGGAACTCCAGCGCGCCGGTTGCCTTCACCGCGCTCACGCTCATGCGCGCGCTTGAGACCCGGAGGACTCCGCCCCGCTCCTCCGTGCGGATCTCCGTCGCTGCGGGCGCGGCGATGACGCTCAGGCTCGCCGTCGCCGGCAGATCGTGGGCGGCGCCGACGCGCACGCGGAGGATGTTCGGCGCGTAGAACTCGAGCGCGACGCGGCGCGGACCTGCGTCCAGCACGAGCGTCTGTCCGTGCGCTGCCGCGCACGCGCACGCCGCGACGAGCACGGCCCCTGCAGTCCGGGCGATTGTCATCGGATCACCACGAGCCTGATCGTCTGCGCGGCGCGTGCGCCGGCGGCGCCGTCGGCGGCCGCGTCCATGCGGCAGAAGTAGATCCCGGAGGCCCCGGTGGCGTTCCAGACGAGCGCGTGCGTGCCGGCCTCCGCTTCCCCGCTGAAGAGCGTGGCGAGGTGCTGTCCGAGCACCGAGTAGATCCCGATCGTCACGCGGCTCCGGAAGGGAAGCGCGAACGTGATCGTCGTCGACGGGTTGAACGGGTTCGGGTAGTTCGGCAGGAGCGCATAGCGGGAGGGGAAGCCTCCCTGGGGCGCAGCGGCGGATGCCGGCACGGGAAGCCCGTACACCTCGAATTCGCGTATGGTGAACCCCGACGCCGCGGAGGATCGCGTGTAGAGCTCCAGCGCGACCGCGCTGCAGGCCTGGTTGATGCTGTCGATCAACGTCACCCCCCCTGTGCCGGAGGAGGTGCTCCGCACGGTCGTCCACGCGGAGTTGTCCGCCGAAAGCTGGAGGGCCCATGACGCCGCATAATCGTCCCCCCACCGCACGATCACCCTCTTCACCTGCACGGCGGACCCGAGCGTGCAGATGATCCACTGGTTGTCCGCCGGCGCGCTCATCCAGGCGGTCGTCGTATCGCCGTCGACCATGTTGTGCGGGTCGGCGTAGAGCGCGCTGGTGCTGCTGGTGGACACGTCCACCTGTTTCCCCAGCGCCCTGTCGATTTTGTCCTGCGGGACCGCCGTGACGAGTATCGATGCCGAATCGGCGGCCGCACCCCGCGTGCGCAGCGTGTAGGCCGTCGTGGCCGCGGGGTGCACCGTGAGCGAGTCGGCCGCTCGGACCGTGGAATCGTTGAGCGTGACCGCCGAGCCATGCGATGCGGTCCAGCGGAGCACGACCGGGTCCCCGATGCCGACGAAAGTCGCGGAAGCGGTGAACGCGATGATCGTCCCGCTCCGGTAGACGTTGACCGTGACCGCCGTGGTCTCGGCGACCGCCCCCCGGCCCGCCAGGACGTAGGCCGTGGTTGCGCCCGGCGACACGACCGTCGTCCCGAGAGAGGGAACGGCGGTTCCGTTGAGCGTTGCCAGCGTGCCGAGCGCGGTCTTCCACGCGAGCACGCTCGTCTGAGCGCTGTCGATCGTGCCGGGCGCCGCGGCGAACGAGTAGATGTGGCCGGCGACGGGGTCGGGATCGACGTCCTGCGGGTACCGCTGGAAGAGATCCTGCACCAGCGTGAGCGTGTTCGCCTGGAGCGTCGGTTGCGATTGTC
>DATJAS010000090.1:0-3973 GCA_035516035.1 Bacteroidota bacterium
GATGCGCTCGAAGAACCGGTCCGCGTTGAACCGCTGATTGAGCACCACGCCTCCCCCCGCGTAGAGCGGCGTCATCAGCGTCACCACGATGCCGTTGACGTGGTGGATCGGCAGGACGCACATCATGCGCTGGTCGTCCGAGATCCTGTGCCACTCGGCGATCGCCATTGCGTCCACGAGGAGGTTGTACTGGACCAGCACGACGCCCTTCGGGTTGCCCGTGGTGCCCGACGTGTAGACGATGAGCGCCACGTCCTCAAGCGAGGGGGGGGAAGGGGGGCGGAAACGGGTCGATTGCTTGGCGATCGCACTCCGGTAGTGGGGCACGTCCACGTGGAGGTGATCGCCCGTTTCGACGATCTGCGCGAGGGCGGGCAGCTCCTTGCGGAAGCCCGCGATCCTGTCGACGTACTGGTCGCGGACGAATGCAAGTTTTGCGCCCGAGTTGCGCAGGACGTACGTGATCCGCCTGTCGTCCTCGCCCGGGTTCACGGGAACGACCGCGGCCCCGATCAGGAACGCGGCAAAATACTGCACGACCGCGTCGGGGTGGTTGAAGGAGACCGTGGCGATGCGGTCCCCGGTCGTGATGCCGGACGCCTGGAGGAAATTGGCCGTGCGGCAGGCCTCCTCGTAGAACTCCCGGTAGGAGAGTTCGGTGCGGCCACCCGCTTCGGTATAGTAGATCAAGTAGGGCTTCTCTTCGTACGCGTCCGCCTGGCGAGCGAGGAGATCCCCGATGTTCTGGTAGGGGACCAGGGGTTCCGTGAACGGGACCTCGAATGCGGTGCGCGCCTTGTGGATCTTTTCGAGCAGGTCTGGCGACAGGTCAGACATACGGCCACCTCACGAAAAATGATCTTCTCACGCCGGTTCAGCCCCGCGGCCCGACCGGGCCCGGGCGGGGCATTTCGAACCTGTCTGTTGTCCTCGCGTACGTTGCGCCCCCCATCCGCCCGATGGCGTTCAGGGCGGCGGGATCGACGCTGAAGTTGTGAAAGAGCGGATCGTTCACGTGCAGGACGAGCACCTCCCCCAGCACCAGTGAGCCGCCGAGAGGGCGGGGGCTCACGTGGACGATCTGGAGGAGCCTGCACTCCATGCTGGCCTTCGATTCTCCTACGCGCGGGGGAGCCACCCGCTCGGAGGGGACCGGTGTCAGCCCCGAGAGGGCGAATTCATCGACCTCGGGCGGGACCTCCGCGGAACACGCGTTCATCGGCCCGGCGATCTCCTCCGAGACGATGTTGACGACGAACTCACCCGTCTCCTCGATGTTGTTCAGCGTGTCCTTCCGGGTGCCGTCCCTTCCCCGGATCATCGGCGCAAAGCAGACCACGGGAGGGTTCGCGCTCACCGCGGTGAAAAAACTGAACGGTGCCAGGTTCCGGATCCCCCCGCGGCTCAGCGATGAGACGAACGCAATGGGCCTCGGGACGATGATCGCCGTCATGAGCCGGTAGACGTCCCCGGGAGGGTGGTCGGCGGGGAGAATCGTCATCGCGCGCCGGTTCCGCTCCAGGACTTCCAGTAGTCAGCCCATTCGGCTTCCAGTCCCGCCGGCAGCACATCGATCGGGTTGAGGCCGTCGAGCATTACCGCGTACTCGTCGGTATGCGTCTTCGTCGACTGGGCGGCAAGAGCCCTGGGATGAGGGCCGTGGTGGATCCCGCGGGGATGGAGCGTGACCATTCCCGCCCTGATGTTGTCGCGGCTGAAAAAAGACCCGTCATGGTAGAAGATAAACTCGTCGTAGTCCGTGTTCCGGTGGAAGAACGGGACCTTCATCGCCTGCGGATCTTCCTCGAGGGGCCGTGGCACGAAGCTGCAGACGACCGCTCCCCCGGTGACGAACGTCGTGTGCGCGCTCGGGGGGAGGTGCGCCCTGGGACTCATCACCGGGCGGATGTCGCGCATGCTCAGCTTCCATGCGGTCAGGTCCCCCTTCCACCCGACCACGTCGAGCGGGTTGAACGGGTAAACCACCGTGGAATACTCCTCGCCCGCTTTGATCCTGATCTCCCACTCACGGTCGTCCCCCAGTATCGGTGCCGGCTCCGGCGTCACGATGACCGATGGGTCGTACAGGGCGTGCTGCCCGATGAGCCCTTTGTCAGGCTGCTCGAATTCGGTCTTCGACTCGATGATGAGAAAGAAATTGTCCTTCGTCTCGGGGACCACGCGGTACGTCACCGCACGGGGGAGATTGATGTAATCGCCCGGCTCGAAGTCGAGCGGACCGAAGTCCGTTTCGATCTTCCCTTTCCCCCGGTGGACGAAATACAGTTCGTCGCCGTCCGCATTGCGGAAATAGAAGGGCATTGCCACACTCCGCCTGGAGACGGCGATCCGCACGTCCCTGTTCCCCATGAACGCGACCGGCGCCCCCTTCGGGTCGTCCTGGTCGGTGGGGTGGAGCCGGTTGCAATCGATGCAATGGGGGCGGAGCTTTCCTTCAAAACGGATCCAGCCTGTGGGTGGGTGCGCGTGGTAGAGGTGGGCTGACTTGCCGTAAAACCCCCGCCTGCCGTGCTCCTCCTCGAACGTCCCCTCGGGCAACGCCACGTGCGCCTGTCAGGCCGTTTTCCCTTTCTTCAGCGGATACATGCGGGCGCCTCCTTCACGGTATGGGATGTTTGCCGCTGCCGTCCCGCACCACCCTGTTCCGCAGGACGCCGATCTTCTCAATCTCCAGTTCCATCAGATCGCCGGGCTTGACCCACCGGTCCAGCTCGAGACCGCAGCCGGTGCCGACGGTGCCGGAGCCGATCACATCGCCGGGGTGAATGGCCTGGTCGCGCGAGAGGAACTCGATCATCTGCTCGAACTTCCAGTGAATCGATGACGTGTTGCCGCGCGACCATTCCTCGCCGTTGATGCGCGCGCTCATCGTCAGGTTGTACGGATCGCCGATCTCGTCAGTCGTGACGAGCACAGGACCGAACGCCGTGCACCAGTCTTTCCCCTTCGCCGGCCCGAGGCGGACGCGCATTTCCTTTCGCTGGATGTCGCGGGCGCTGAAATCGTTCATGACGGTGAAGCCGGCGATATGGGCGCGGGCGGCCCCGGCGGAGATGTCCTTGCCCCCCCTGCCGATCACTGCCGCGATCTCCAGCTCGTAGTCGAACTTCTCAGTGAACGACGGCCAGGGGACGTCTTCCCCCGTCCCGATAACGTTCTGCCGCGTGCTCTGGTAGTACACGGGGATCTCGTACCACTCCGCGGGCATCTGCTCCCCCCGTTTCTCAAAGCCTTTCTTCACATGCTGTTCGAACGCGTAAAAGTCACGCACCGATGTGGGCTCGGGGAGCGGTGCACGGAGGCGCACGGCGTCGGGCGCATAGTAGAGCGTCTCACCATTCAGGCCTGCGGGCGTGCTCCGCGCGAGCGCTTCCTGGAGCGAGTCGAGCGTGGCGCGCGCGAAGCCCATCGACGTATCGCCACCTCGAAGGAACTCGAGGAGCGTGTCCGGCACAAGGACGTCCGCGAGCGTATACGGCCTCACCTCCCCTTTGAGCGCAAGGTGCCAGGCGCATGCGAAATTCAGGTCTGCGATACCGGCAGGGAGCACAGCACCGAGGCGCTGGTGCCTGCCAAGCGTTGTGGCGACCTCAAATGTGCACAGCTTCATGGGTCCGGCGTCAGAGGTTTCCGCGAAGTGCCTGTTCCCGTTCGATTGCCTCGAAAAGCGCCTTGAAATTCCCCTTCCCGAAACTCCTGCTCCCTTTTCGCTGGATCACTTCGAAGAAAAGCGTCGGACGGTCCTGGACGGGCTTGCTGAAGATCTGGAGCATGTAGCCCTCGTCGTCCCTGTCGACAAGCAGGCCGAGCCGCTCGAGGTCGCCGGCCGGTTCGTCGATCTTCCCGACGCGCGCGGACATCTCCCGGTAGTAGGAAGGAGGCACCCGGAGGAAATCCACCCCCTGAGACCTGAGCCGGGAGACCGTGTCGATGATGTTGTCCGTCGCGCACG
>DATJAS010000091.1:0-34631 GCA_035516035.1 Bacteroidota bacterium
TGGTTCGCGCTCTTCTGCATGTGGATCTACTTCGTCCCTGCGGTCGCGACGAGCGTCTTCGGTGGGGAGCCGGGCACGGAGGCCTACCAGCGCGGGACGGAATGGGGAGGGCTCTGCTTTTCCGTGTACAACGGGACGGCGTTCATCTTCTCGTTCGTCCTGCTGGCCCTTGTCAGGAGGTTCCAGGCGAAGCTCATTCACCGCGCCTGCCTCATTGCCGGCGGGGCGGGACTGGTGCTGGCCGTGGTCACTGCCAGTCCGTGGGCGCTCCTGGCGTGCATGCTGCTGGTGGGGATCGCGTGGGCGAGCATCCTCTCGATGCCGTACGCGATGCTCTCCAACGTGATCGCCGCGGAGCAGATGGGGTTTTACATGGGCGTGTTTAACTTCTTCATCGTGCTGCCGCAGATCCTCGCTTCGGCGGGACTCGGTCTCCTCATGACGCACGTGCTCGGGGGGAAGGCGATGAACGCGGTGCTCCTCGGGGGGCTTTCGCTGGGCGTGGCCGCCTGGTGCACGTTCCTTCTCCGGAGCGTCGACGACGGCCGGTCCTGATCGCCCCGCGCCGGAGCCTCAGGGCGGGGGGGTGAATCCCGACGCAAGGAACCCGCCGTCAAGCGGGAGGCATGCACCCGTGATGTAGGACGACGCGTCCATGCAGAGGAAGGCCACGGCCGCGGCGATCTCTTCCGGCTCCCCGATCCTTCCGAGCGGCGTGCGGGCGATGACCGCCTCAAGGTACTCCGCGCGTCTGAGCACGCCTTCCGCCAGGGGCGTCCGGATGTACCAGGGTGCGACGGCGTTGACGCGTATCCCCTCCGGGCCCCATTCCGCCGCAAGCGCCCGCGTCATCTGCAGGAGCGCCGCCTTGCTCATGGCGTAGGGCGTTCCCGTGCCGAGCGCGGTGATCCCTCCCACGGAAGCGACGTTGACGATACACCCCCCGGGGGCCCGCTTCAGGAGGGGATATGCCCTCCTGCAGAGGTCAAACGCCGACGTGAGGTTCGTCCGCATCACGAGCTCGGCCTCCTCGTCCGTGTACGCCGGCGTCTTTTTCCGGATGTTCGTCCCGGCATTGTTGACGAGAATATCGAGCGCGCCCCACCGCTGCGCGATGCGCGCGATGAGCGCCTCCCGCGCGCGCGGGTCCGCCACGTCGCAGGCCATCCCCCCGGATCGCCATCCCCTGGACGTCCACTCCTCCACGCGCGCCTGGACGTCCGGCGATGATCGTGCAACCGCGAACACTTCCGCCCCGAGCCCGCACAGTTCCTCTGCGACCGCCGCGCCGATCCCTTTCGTGCCGCCCGTGACGAGTGCCTTTTTCCCCGCAAGCGTCCATCGTGAGGCCGGGTGCGCCGCCATCAGCGTGTCTCCCCGCAGTGTGCCACGATCCTGTCGTAGACGTTCGGATCTCCCGGGTGCGCTTTCCCCCCCCCGTTCCATTCTCCCTGCCGCGCGTTCACCGTGCGGAATTCGCCGAGTCCCGCCCCGCCGTGATCATCCTGCCCTCCGGAAAGCACGGTGAACGTCCAGGCCGGCCCCGGGCGGCCGATGAGCCCGAGCGGGAGCGCGAACCGTATTGTCCCCGAGGCCGCGTCGCCGAACGGGCGGGATGCGTCGCCCGGGAGAGGCCTGTAGGCGGCGAGGACGCGTGCGTGCCCATCCTCGAGCTGGACGCCTCCCCCGACGTAAATCACGCGCTCGTACGCGTGCGCGCTGTCGAGCAGGTACGAGGCGTTTCGTCCCACGAGGCGCTCCCCGGACCCGGGAACGCCGTCAGTGTCAATTGCGATCGCCGCGAACGTGAGCTGGAACCCGTATTCGGGATGCCAGCCCGGGTCGGAGAGCGCCCTGAAGCCGAGGACGAAGTAGGCCCACGTGCTGTCGACGCTCAGCGTAAACCGGCGCAGGGCGAACGAACCGGGAACGAACGCCGGGTTGCGCGGGTAGGTATACGACGGCGTGTCAGGGCCCGGTGTGCGGACGCGGTCGATCAGCGCCGTCGCGCCCGGATTCATCCGGATGATATCGCCGTGGGAGATCAGCATGTACGGGGGAGGTTGGATGGCGGGGATGCCCGCGAGGCTCCGGGGGGTTGCGAAGTCGAGGCCCGGGGCGAGATGCCCGGGGCGAAGTTCCCCCTCGACGGCCGCAGGCCATTCTCTGCCGTCTCTCAGTACGCGGAGACGACCTTCCTCGTAGCGGATGAGGATCCCGGAGTGCGGGGGAAGCGCCGTTCGCGCCGTCATGTACGTCGAGCCCGAGACGTGAACGGTGCCGACGACGAACTGCGTGTCGCGCCCGGTCTCCGACGCGACGCGGATCTCGTCGCCGGAGGCACTCCGCGTCAGAACGACGCTGAACGTCGAGCCGCCCCCCCTCGTGCGGCAGGCGGCGCCCGGGAGCTCGACCGGGAGCGACGGCGCGATGCGGAGCGTCCTGTGGAGCGCATCGTAGCGCACGCCGCAGTAGTCGTCGTAGTAGTTCCGGATGAACTCCGCGAGACTCCACGCCTGCGAGAATGTCCCGGAGAGGCGGGGCTCCGATTCACCGGCGTGGGGGAGCGCATCGAGCAGTTCCGGGAGCGTTCCGGCTGCCCCCCTGTCGAGCGCCAGGTGCACGTTCCCCCCGGTCAGGCGCCAGGCGATCTCCTCTCCCCCCGTGCGTGCGAGGAGCGAGATGAGCGGCCCTTCAAGCCATGTCCAGACAGTGCCGTTGTGGTACGCGGCATCCTTGGGATACAGGCCGGGGGCCACGTGAAAGGGATGAAACGCGCTGTCGTCCTGCACGAGCGACGCGACGCCCCATGGATACGTGAGCCGGGAGACGACGCGGTCGATCATCGCGTCCCGCTCCCCGTCGTCGAGGAGCGGCGCGCTGAACATCTGGTTCGGGCGGAGCGTCATGTCCGGCGTCCCGTCGGCTTTCAACCTGTCGGCGATCTCTTCTCCCCGGAGGAAGTGCCGGCGAAAATTCTCCTTCAGGCGGAGCGCCGCCTCATGCCAGCGGCGCGCGGAAAAGACGTCGCCCACCTGCGTGGCGTAGTATTCCCCCGTCCGGAGTTGTTCCCACCAGAGCGCCTGGATGTCGCACGCCCGGTTCCCCCGCGGGCTCCACGGCCCGTCCGGGCCGGCGGCGTCCATCCATGTCTCCGCGTCGCCGTGCGTGAGGAAGCCGAGCGAGTCGGTGTGGTAGCGAAGCGTCCCCTCAATCGAACGGAGTATCACCGGGTACTCCAGGAGCGGGAACCGGCCGTCGCCCGACCGCTCGGCGTATTCCCTGACCATCATGACGAACCGCGGTGTCCCGTCCGCCGTGTTGTACGCAGTGTCGGTGGATGTCACGCGGTTGGGGATCCTCCCGTAGTCGGTGGAAAGCGAATCGCGCTGCTGGAATGAAGCGAAAAGCGAGAGTATCCTTCGAGACTCGCTGAACCGTCCCGTGACCAGCGCCGCCCCTGGAAGCGCGATGAACGTGTCGCGTCCCCAGTAGTCGGCAAACCAGGGAAGACCCGCGTAGATCCCGCCCCCCCTCACCGTGAGAGCGTCCAGCGAGAGAACCGCCCAGGAGAGCGCCTGCGTGTAGCGTTCGTCTGCGGTCCGGATTCCGCACGAGGCGAGGAGTGCCTCCATGTGCCCGCGCCTCTCGCGGGCACGGCGCGGCGCGCTCTCTGCGACGCGCCGCGCAAGCTCAAGGGCGAGTTCCGGGGAATCGCCGACTGCAAACACCGCAGTGTGGAGCCGGGCATGGGGCGCGATGAGCGCCCCCGGCGTGAACGATGCTCCATGGACGCCCGGGGCGCTGTCGGGGACGCCCCCCGGCAGATACGCGCAGAGCCAGGCGGGGTAGTTTTCCGCCCGCGTCCTTCCCCCGTGGCCGGAGGCCGCCGCCAGGAGAGCGGAGGCTTCCGCACGGCACGAGTATGTCCCCCGCGGAAGCAGCGCCCTGAGGGCAAGTTCGACCGGGCGCGCCGATGCGATCGTGAGAACGATCGCGTCGGCGCTGTCTACGGGATGGAGCTCTTCCGTTATGCCCTCAGGGTAGACGCGCCTCAGGAAGTCCGGGAAGACCGTCGATGAGGCGCCGGCACGGTCAAGGGGGCGGCCATCGACGGCGACCTCGAAGTCTTCCATGAACCTGTGCCCCTCCACCGTCAATCCCTCCCACCCGGTCTCGGGCCCGTGTGATGTCCATCCGTCAACGAACGCCCCCGTCCCGTTTGTGTAGCAGAACTGCCGGGGGGTCTCGCCCGCGGCAATGCCGAGCGCGTCGAGGGGGGAGCGTCCGCCTCCCGTGGCGGGGTGGGGGGAAGCGGCTGCGGCGAGAAGGAGGACCGCCATCCGGGTGCGGGACGTCATCGTACCCCCCAGAACGTGGTCAGCAGCCGGCGGAGCCGGCCTGTCCAGTTGAGCCAGTTGTGAGACTCCGGCACCTCGTCGTATGTCACGTCGTACCCTTTCTCCTTCAGCAGGTCGCGCACACGCCGTGAGCGTTCCCCGGCGTCGTGGATCGTCCCCGTGGCCAGGTAAAACTTCGTCCGGCCCCCCGGGGTATTCCGGATCATCGCAATCACCGAATCCCCGTCCCACTGGTAGGAGGGGGAAAGGGCGCCGCAGAGCCCGAACGCGTCGGGCCGGGTGAGCACCGCGTACGTGGCGATGAGCCCTCCCATCGACGAGCCGATGATGGCGGTGCCGGCGGCGTCCCCCCTGGTGCGGTAGCGTGTGCGGATAAGCGGCCGGAGCTCGTCGGCCAGGGCCGAAACGTACGCGTCGTTCAGCGCGTACTCCGTCATGCGCGAGTTTGCACCGGCGGCGCCGTCGCGCGGATCGACGAATACCGCGACAACCCCGCCGAGTGAACCGCCGGCGATCAGGTTGTCAAGGACGACGTTCGCGTGCGCGAGTTCCAGGTACTCCCCCCCGTCGGTGACGAACATGACGGGGAATGGGGGGACGCTTCCCCCCCCCGGGGCGTACACGATCACGGGGATTCGCCTCTGGAGCTTCCGGCTCATGAATGATATCGTGTCCAGGCGGGTGGGCCTGACCCGGGGGCGGGGGACCGACTCCGCGGGGAAGACGTAGCGGGGCATCCGCACTTCGGAGTTCTCGCCAAAGCCCCCGCGCGCTCTCAGCGCGTTCAACGGGTCGAGTATCCAGGAGGAGTCGACGACCAGTTTGTATTCGCAGCGGGCGGCCCCGTCCAGGCGCCAGGTGAGCGCGCGGAGCGTCGTGCCCCCCACGCGGCGCATTTCCCCGGCGCGCGGGTCCCACCCGTCGGCATCCCCGGCGACGAAGGCGCGTCGCCCGGCGCCGCGGTAGAGGAACGTGACCGTCGAGTCGTCGTGCAGCGGGACGCCGGAAGCGCGGACCCGCTCCACGAGCGCGTCCACCTCCCGCTCCCGCAGGGCGCTGTCGGCGATCGATGCGACGCGCGCCGCGAATGACGCGAAGCTCTCCGCCGGCAGCTCTCCGCAGCCGGCCTCTGGCGCCGTGAGCATCCAGGCGAACAACGCGACGCAGGGAAGGCAGTGGCGCGGCATTCCGGTGTCCCGTCTCTCAGTGGAAGAGGATCGGCAGGAGGAAATAGGCCGCGCTCATGCCGGCGATGATCAGGCAGACCATCGATCCCGCCGCCCAGAAGAACATCTTGAGGTCGCCGTCCTTCTCGCCCGCAACGCGGAGAGCGCGGCGGAACATGAGGACTGTGCCGGCTGTTGCCAGGAGCGCGATCGAGGAGAATGCGACGAGGAGGATGAGATCGAGTCTCGCCATGGTTGAATATAGCAATTCGGAGCGTGAAAAGGAGCGGGCGGTTGCAGTTCACCGGCGCAATGTCTACATTGATCGCATCGGCACGGGCGGTGTACCGCGCCTGGTGCGGTCGCCACCCACGGTCGGGAGGTCATTCATGGCTGGCTCCGGCAGGCGGGGCATACTCGTCGTCGAGGACGATACGGATCTCCGCCAGCTGTTCAGTCTCATGCTCAGCGCCGCGGATTTTGACGTGTATGAGGCGGCAGACGGGCCCACCGGTCTCCGCGTGCTGGAAGACAACCCCGAAGCAATTCACCTGGTCTTCACCGACCTCGGCCTTCCCGGCCTGGGAGGGGTCGAGCTGATCACGCGCGTGCGTGCCGCCCGCCCCGGCGTGAAGATCATCGGCACGAGCGGGCTCGGTTCGGCGGGCGTCAGAGAGATCGTTCTCGGGGCGGGCGCGGACGAATTCTTCCCCAAGCCGTTCGCGATCGCGGACGTGATTGAGAAAGTGAAAACGCTGACGCGATGAAGAGCGCGACAGAGTACCTCTGGTTCGACACCGCCCGGAAGCGCGAGTACATCAACATCACAGAGCGGGTGCGCGAGGTCGTGCGCGGAAGCGGCATCGCAGAAGGGATGGTGCTTGTCTCCGCGATGCACATCACGGCCGGCGTGTACGTCAACGACGCCGAGGACGGCCTCATCCAGGATATCGACGACTGGCTGGAACGCGTCGCCCCGTTCGACGCGCACTACCGCCACCACCGGACGGGGGAGACGAACGGCGACGCCCACCTGAAATCCCTCCTGGTGCACCACGAGGTGATCGTGCCGGTGACCGCCGGGGACCTCGACCTTGGTCCCTGGCAGCAGGTGTACTACGCGGAATTTGACGGGCGGCGCCGCAAACGCGTCATCATCAAAGTGATGGGGGAGTAGCCCCGCAGCCGCGGGAGGTGCTCCGCCCCGAGGTCACCACAACAGACAGGCTGGTCATGAAGCGTCTCATGATGGTTCTGGTCTCCGCGCTGGCCGCGGGGGCCCCGCTCGCGGCGCGCGCGCAAACGCTGCCGGCCCGCGACCCCGTACACCTGACGTTCGACGTTGCCCGGTTCCGGGGAGCGGACGATTCCACGTCGCTCGTCGAAGTCCACTATGCCGTCAACAGGGACGGGCTCACGGTCTCCCGCGACAGCACGGGGTGGACCGGCGGCGCCGATATCACGGTCCTGGGCAGGGCGCACGACACGCTGGCGTTCGGCGACCGGTGGCTCGTCCCGGCACGCCTCGCCGATACCGCGGGAGAGGCGCGCGGGATGAACCTGGTGGGGGTCTACCAGGTGCAGCTCAGGAAGGGGAACTATACGCTGAAGATGATCTGCCGCGACCGGCTGGCGCCGTCGCGCTCCGACAGCGTCGTCGCGCCGCTCGTCGTCGTCCCTCCCGCCGCCGACAGGGTGGCGCTCAGCGACATCGAGTTCGCCGCTTCCATCAGGCAGGGGGGAAAGGGGGGGCCCTTCTTCAAGAACACGCTGGAGGTGATCCCCGATGTGGGCGGGCTCTACAACGAGACGCAGCTCTGCTTCTTTTACCTGGAGGTCTACAATCTCCTCCTGGGGGAGGACAGGAGCGACTACGCGGTCCACACGGTCGTCTATGACGCGGTGGGGAAGGAGATCGTCACGCGCGAGCGGCAGCGCAGGAGGGCCGCCGAATCCACGGTCCTGGTGGATCAGATTCCCGCCGCGCGGTTCAGGAGCGGCACGTATTCGCTGGTCGTGTCCCTGACGGATTCCGCAAAACGGGTGATGGCGCAGACCTCGCGGAAGTTCTTCGTGTTCAACCAGACGCTGGGGGTCGACTCCACGCTCCTGACCCTCGGCTCGTCGCTCCCGATGGCGGTGTACGCCACGATGGAGGAGCCGGAACTGGACCGCGATTTTCGCTGGTCGCGCTACGAGTTGACGGACGCCGAGCAGGCGCAGTACAAGCAGCTGAACGGGCTGGACGTGAAGCGGAAGTTCCTTTCCGACATCTGGCGCCGCAGGCCGCCGGGGGCGCGCGAAGTCTACATGGCGCGCGTGGAGCATGCCAACGAGAATTACGGGATGCTCGGCCGCGAAGGGTACCGCACCGACAGGGGGCGCGTGTACATCGTCTACGGTCCTCCCGACGACATCGAGAGGCATCCGAACGAATCGGACACCAAGCCGTACGAAGTCTGGACGTACAACAACATCCAGGGGGGCGTCGAGTTCGACTTCCTGCAGCGAATCCAGGGAGCGGATTATGAGCTCGTCAATTCCACGCATCGCAACGAGCTGCACGACGCCAACTGGATGCAGTACGCGCAACAGTCCAACTGAGCCCGGAGCGCCGGGCGCGACCCCTCGATGCTGCTGCGCACGCTGAAGAGCTTCATCGAATACCTCTTCTTCATCCCGGTGAACTTCGTCGCCCGGCGCTGCTCCTTCAGGAGCGCTGGGCGGCTGGGGTGGGCCATGGGGGGGTTCGTCTGGCGCCGGATCCCCTACCGCAGGGACGTCAGCATCGGGAACCTCCGCCTCGCGTTCCCCGCGATGAGCGCCGGCGAAATCGACGCGATCGCCGAGCGTGCCTACCGGGGGTACGGCCGGGCGCTCATGGAGCTCCTCTGGTCGGGCGGCGCGGGAGAGGAGGAGCTGCGCAGCGTGATGACGCTCGGGAACCCCGCCGTGCCCCTCGGGGCGCTCGCGCGGGGGAAAGGGCTGATTCTTCTCTCCGGCCATTTCGGCGCGTGGGAATTCGTGGTGACGTCGCTGGCGCTCCTGCTCGGACACCCGGTCACGGCCGTCGCGCAGCCGCAGCGGAACCGCTTCATCGACAGGGTCATTACCGCGAACAGGAACAGGTTCGGCAGCGGCACGGTCACGATGCACCGCGCTCCCCGGGAGGCGATCGCGCTTCTGCGCGCGGGGAGGATCGTCGCGATGCTGGGTGATCAGAGCGGGCCCAGGGAGTCGATCTTTATCGACTTCTTCGGCCGCCCGGCGGCCACGCACAGGGGCGCCGCGGCCTTCAGCCTGAAGTGCGACGCTCCCATCGTCATGTTCTTCATCCTCCGGCAGGAGGACGGCACCTATCGCGTGACGTTCGAGGAAGTGGACCGCACGGGACTTCCCGCGCGGGGGGAAGCCGGCATCGTGGAGCTGACCCGCCGCCATGCGGCGATCCTTGAACGGTACATCCGCGCGCACCCCGATCACTGGCTCTGGATGCACCGGCGGTGGAAGCACACCGCCTACTACGAGGCACTGGCGGGATCGGCGAAAGAGCGGGAGGCGGCGGGGGAGGGCGTATGACGGCGGATCCCCGCTCCATCCTGGTGGTGCAGACGGCGTTCGTCGGAGACGTGATCCTGACGCTGCCGCTCATGCAGGCCCTGCACGAGCGGTTCCCCGGAGCCCCGGTCACCGCCGTCACAGTTCCCTCGGCCGTCGACGTGGTCGCCTCCCATCCGGCGGTCGCGCGCGTCCTCCCGTACGACAAGCGGGGCATCGACCGGGGGATTGCGGGCCTGGCGCGGATGGCCGCGCGGCTCCGCGCCGCGCGCTTCGACGTCGCGCTGATCCCCCATCGCTCGCTGCGCAGCGCGCTCCTTGCCGCCCTCGCGCGTATTCCCGTCCGCATCGGATTCGACAGGAGCGCGGGGAGGCTCCTCCTCACGCAGAGCGTTCACTACGCGGGCGGGGATCACGAAATCCTCCGCAATCTCGCGCTGGCCGCTCCCATGGGGCTCGCCCCCGGCGGAATGCCGCTCCCCGTGCTCCACCCGGGAGAGGCGGACCTCCGTTCGGTGGACGCGTTCCTCCGGCAGCTCCCGGGGGGGATTGACCGTCCGCGCATCGCGGTCGCGCCCGGATCCGTATGGGCGACGAAGCGGTGGCCGGAGGAAAACTATGCGGCCCTGATCCGCCTCATCCTGGAACGGGAGATGCCCGTAGTGCTCGTCGGCGGGCCCGGGGACAGGGAGCTTTGCGCGCGGCTTGCCCGGGCGGCGGGGAGTCCCCTCCTCGCCGACGCCTCGGGTCGCTTTTCCCTCACCGGGTCCGCCGCGCTCATCGCGCGCTGCCGCGCGCTCGTCGCCAACGACAGCGCGCCCGTCCACATGGCGGTCGCCGTGGGAGTCCCGGTGATCGCCCTCTTCGGGCCGACGGTTCCCGCGTTCGGGTTCGCCCCGGCCGGCCCGCGCGATATCGTCGTGGACGCGGGGCACATTGACTGCCGTCCCTGTTCCATCCACGGCGGGAACCGCTGTCCCACGGGAACGTTTGATTGTATGAGGCGCATCGCGGTCGCCCGCGTGCTGGAAGAGGTCCTGGCACGCGCCTCATGAGCGTCCCTGCGGCGTCACCCCGCACGTCAACGAGGAGGCAATCACCATGGCATTGCGGCTGAACGTCGATCTGCTCGCCCCGGGGGACCGTGTGCTCATGCTGGCGGCGGAAGTGATCCAGGCGGGGGGCGTGATCGTCTACCCGACGGACACGCTCTACGGGCTCGGGGCGAACGCCTGGAACCCGGAGGCGGTCGCGCGGCTCCACCTCGTAAAGCGGCGCGAGGAGCCGAAGCCGACGCTCGTCCTGGTGCATGATGCGGCGGAAGTCGCCGCACTGACCGATGAAATCACCGAGGGGGCGCGGGCCCTCATGGCGTCGCTCTGGCCCGGGGCCCTGACGCTCCTGTTCCGCGCGGCGCCCCACGTGAGCACGGCGCTCACCGCGGGAACCGGGAAGATCGGCGTCCGCCTCCCGGCAAGCGCATTCTGCACGCGCCTCTGCGCGCTGGCGGGGTGTCCGGTGACCTCAACGAGTGCGAATATCTCCGGCTCGGCTCCCCTGTCCCGGGTGGCGGAGATCGAGAAGGCGGTCGGCCCTTCCGTCGACCTGTTTGTCGACGGCGGGCCCCTGGAGGGGACGCTGCCGTCGACCGTCGTCGACGCCACGGGTCCCGTCCCGCGCCTGGTGCGCGAGGGGGTCATCTCCCGCGACCGAATTGAGCGCATCGTCCCCACAGCACTTGGATAGAGCCGCCATGAAGAGATGCCTCCTCTGTCTCCTGACGCTTGCCGTCCTCTCAGTCCTGCAGTCCCGCGCCCAGGAGCCGCCGGCGGATGTCCGCCAGGCGCTCCTCGACCTGGGAAACGACTGCGTGCTGATGGACCTCTCCGCGCACCCGGACGACGAGGACGGCGCGTCGCTTGCCTACTACAGGATGAAGGAGGGCGTCCGCACATACTCCATCCTCTTCACGCGGGGGGAGGGGGGGCAGAACGAAAAGGGGCCGGAGCTCTACGAGGAGCTGGGCGTCCTCCGTTCGCAGGAGACCCGCGAGGCCGGCGCCGTGCTCGGGACGGAGGTCCATTTCCTGAACTTCCTGGACTTCGGGTACTCGAAGACGGCGACGGAGACGTTCCAGAAATGGGGAGGAGAGGAAGAAGCGATCCGCCGCCTGGTGTACGTCATACGGAAATACAAACCCGACGTCCTCTTCACCAATCACAATACGATCGACGGCCACGGGAACCACCAGGCGGTCGCGGTCACCGCGATCGCCGCGTTCGATCTCGCCGCCGATTCAACGTACCGGCCGGAGCAGCTGCGCGACCCCGGCGTCACGCTGTGGCAGCCGCGCAAGCTCTTTTTCAGGTCGTTCGGCCGGTTTGAGAGCGTGGCCGACGTGTCGAACGACATTAACGCGATCGATCCAGCCAGGGGGTTGTCGTACCTGGACATCGCCCTGGAGGCACTCCGCAAGCACAGGACGCAGGGGATGGAGCGCGCAAATCTCCGCGCCTTCACGCGCGGGAAAAGCCTGTACAGGCTCGTCCGCGCCAACAGCCTCTACGAACCGGACAGCGCGTCGTTCTTCTCCGGGATCGATTTCTTCCGCGATCCCGCCCTGGCGCCCCTCGCCCCCGTGCGGCGGCTCCTGGACGGGGTGCGCGAGGGGATGGACCGCGGCGCGATGCTCGCGGTGCTCTCGCGGGCCGTCGCCTCGTGCGATTCGCTCAGCGCCGGAGGGGGACTCTCCGTCCTTGGCCGCAGGATGCTCGCCCACTGGGAGGATGACGCCGCGCGGCTTGCCGCCGCGCTCTGCGGGATCAGCGTGTCGATGCGGCCGGCCGACACGGTTCTCGTCGCCCGCCAGAGGGTGGACTGCGTGCTCAGCGTCGCCTCGCGCGACTGCACGCTGGGGGGCGTGCACTGGACGTTCGACGTTCCCCCGGGATGGGTGATCGATCCCCGCCCCGACGCCTCCCCGGAGTTTTCCGCCCGCGCAGACTCGCGCGTCTATACGCTCACCGTGGGGGAGGGGGCGCAGACGACGCTCCCGCGCACCGTGACGCAGTACCGGTCGATCGAGGGACGGCAGGAGGTGAGCGCCACCGTGGACCTTTCGCTGGACGGGCATCACGCCCGGTTTCACACGTCCCCCTCGATCGAGATTGCCCCGTCGCTCATCGTGGAGGCCGACCCCCCGGTGGTGTCGATACTCCGCTCCCGCCTCGGCGAGGGATTCCAGCTCGGGTACCGGATCAGGAACTTTCTGCCGCATAAGACCGCCGGGAGGATCGGCATCAAGGCTCCCTCCGGCTGGACCGCGGAGAATGCCCCCTTCGTCATCGAAGCCGAGGATTCCACGGCCTCCGGTACCCTCCGCGTCCGTCCGCCGGCGGACGCGCCCGCCGGCGTCACCACGATCCACCTCTGGACCGACCTGGCCCAGGTGCCCGTCACCGTCCACGTGATCGACGCGGCGATCGATGGCGGCGTCCGCGTCGGCGTCATTCGGAGCCAGGACAACACGATCGAATCCGCGAGCGCGGCGCTGGGGGCCGAGACGCACCTGATTTCGGACGACGAGCTCCGTTCGGGGGCGCTCTCACGGTACACGACCATCGTCGTGGATATCCGCGCCTACCTCCTGCGCGAAGCGCTCCGGGAGAACAACGGGAGGCTCCTCGAGTACGTCCGGCAGGGGGGGAATCTGCTTGTCATGTATCAGCGCGACAGGGAGTGGAAACCGGAATATGCTCCCTTCCCGTTCCGGATCGGGACCCGGAGAGTGTGCGTCGAGGAAGCGCCCGTGAGTGCTCTTCTCCCCGGGAACCCGCTGCTGAACGTCCCCAACCGGATCAGGCCCGCCGACTGGGACGGCTGGATCCAGGAGCGGGGGCTCTACTTCCCCGCCGAAGTCCCCCGCGAATACGTGCGCCTGGTTTCCACCGCGGACCCTGACGAAACGCCCCTGGACACCGGTTGGATTGTCGCCCCCTGCGGGCGCGGCTCCTACATGTATACGTGCTTTGTCTGGTACCGCGAGCTCAAGGACGGGAACCAGGGCGCGTACCGCTGTTTTGCGAACATGCTGTCGTATCCCTTCCACCGCCCCGCCATGCCATGAAGCGCCTCCTGGTCCCCCTGACGGGGATCATCCTGGCCGGCTGCGCACCCGGCACGAAACGCGAGATCGTCGTCTATTCCCCCCACGGGAAAGAAATGCTCTCGGCGTTTGCCCGGAGCTACGAAGCCGCCAACCCGGCCGATGCGGTGCACTGGCTTGACATGGGCTCGCAGGATGCCTTCGACAGGGTGCGCACGGAGAAGGAGAACCCCCAGGCGGATATCTGGTGGGGGGGCCCGATGACGGCATTCGCCAGGGCGGAGCATGAGGGACTCCTGGCGCGTTACGTCCCCTCGTGGGACAGCGTCGCCGATCCCTCGCTCCGGAGCCCGTCCAGGGAGTGGTACGGGACGTTCCTCACGCCCGAAGTTATCATGTACAACAGGGAGAAGATCGATTCTTCCGAGGCGCCGCGCGACTGGGACGATCTGCTCGCACCCGCCTGGAGGGGGAAGATCGTGATACGCTCTCCGCTCGCCTCCGGGACGATGCGGATCATCTTCTGCTCCATGATCATGCGCCAGCTCGCCAGAGGCGGCACCGTGGCGACGGGCCTGGACTGGCTCAGGCACCTGGACGCGAATACGAAGACATATGCGGCGGACCCCACGCAGCTCTACATCGCGATCGCGCGCCAGGAGGGCCTCCTCACGCTCTGGGATCTCCCCGACGTGATGCTCCAGGCCGAAGTCCACGGCGAGCCGTTCGCGTACGTCGTCCCCGCGGGGGGGACACCGGTCATCACGGACGGCATCGCCATCGTGAAAGGGGCTCCCCACCCGGAAGCGGCGGCGCGCTTTTACGAATTCGTCACTTCCCGTTCCAGCATGGTGAGGCAGGCGAGGGAGTTCTTCCGCATTCCCGCCCGGAAGGACATCCCCCCGGCAGATCTGCCGGCCTGGATGAGGCCGGGAGGTTACCGTGCGCTCCCCCTCGACGTCGACACGCTCGCGCTCCACGAGAAAGAGTGGATGCGCGACTGGGACGAGACCGTCCGCGGACGCGGGGCGGGGGGAAGTTAGGGATGTCATCGCTCACGCTCACGGGGATCTCCCGCGCGTTCGGGGCGTTCGAGGCCGTTCGCCCCACGACGCTGGAAATCGCTTCGGGAGAATTTTTCGCCGTGCTCGGACCGAGCGGGTGCGGCAAGACCACGCTGCTTCGCCTGATCGCCGGGTACGAGCCTCCGGACGCAGGCACGATCGCCCTCGACGGGGTGGACATCACGAAGGCCTCCCCGCGCGAGAGGGGGATCGGGATGGTCTTCCAGAACTATGCCCTGTTTCCCCACATGAACGTCTTCGACAACGTGGCGTTCGGGCTCCGGGCGCGCCGGGTGAGCGGGTCGTCCGTGGCGGCCCGCGTTGCGGCCGCGCTGAGGAGCGTGAAGATGGAGGGGAAGTCCTCTTCCCCCGTCACCGCCCTGAGCGGCGGGGAGCAGCAGCGCGTCGCCGTGGCGCGCGCGCTCGTCCTCTTGCCCAGGCTCCTCCTGTTCGACGAGCCCCTCTCCAACCTGGACGCCGCACTCCGGGTGGAGACGCGCGACGAGATCCGCGAGCTCCAGCGTTCCACCGGGATCACCACAGTCTATGTCACGCATGACCAGGGTGAGGCGATGGCCCTTGCCGATCGCATGGCGGTCATGCAGGGGGGAAGCGTCGAACAGTCCGGGACGCCGGCAGAGCTGTACGATGCGCCCGCGACGCCGTTTGTCGCGTCGTTCCTGGGGGGTGCCTCGCTCATCGAAGGGGATCTCTCCGCCGACCGCACGTTCCGTGCTGCCGGGGGGATCGCACTCCGCGTTCCTGCCGCCGTGCGCGCACCGGCGCCCGGGCCGGTCACGCTGGCCGCGAAGCCCGAGGGAGTCGCCGTCCTGAGAGGGGACGGGGGGGAGATCGCGGCCACGGTCATTGCGGCGGAGTACACGGGGTTCACGACCGCCTACAGGCTCGGTGCGGGGGAGACTCCCCTGAAGGCGCTCGAAGTGAGCGGCGCCCCTGGTGCGGGCGCTCAGCCGGGGGCGCGCGTCAGCCTCCGGCTCGACTGGACACACTGCGCGCTCTACGCGCGATGAGCAGACACTCACTCCGGGCGCTGCTCCCCTGGGCGGCACTGGCCCCCGTCTTCGCCCTTGTCGTGCTCTACCCGATGTGCGCGACGATCGTGCAGAGCCTGCACGCGGGGGGGGCGCTGTCGCTGGCCAACTACCGTGCGCTGGTCGACCCCGCCGACCGGGCCAACATGGAAGCCGTCGGCAACTCGCTCACCGTGTCGCTCCTCTCCGTGCTCTTGAGCGGGGCGCTGGGCCTCTTCCTGGCGTTCGTCTTCACGCAGTTCCGCTTTCCGCTCCGGGGCGTGCTGGGGCGGCTGGCGGTGCTCCCCGTGGCACTGCCTCCGCTGGTCGGTGTGATCGCGTTCCTGTTCGTCTTCGGCGAGACGGGGATCATCCCGCGCGGCCTCCAGCTCCTCACGGGCTCCTCGTCGGCGATGCTCGCCGCCGGCGGCGTGTCCGGGATCCTCCTCGTCCACGTCTATTCGTTCCATGTCTATTTCTACCTCTTTGCCTCGGCCGGACTCCGCTCGCTCGACGCGTCGGCGCTGGAAGCTGCCGAGGGGCTGGGGGGAGGGTCATGGCGGACGTTCCGGAGCGTCGTGCTTCCCGCGCTCCGCCCGGGCCTCGTGGCGGCTTCCGCACTCACGTTCATGTCCAGCATGGCGTCATTCACCGCGCCGCTCCTGTTCGCGGGGGGAAAACACTTCCTGACGCTCGAGATATACTCGACCAAGCTGAACGGCGACCTCGATCTCGCGGCAGCCCAGTCGGTGCTCCTTACGTGCGTCTCGCTCCTCTTCTACCTGCTGCTGACGCTCGGACCGCCGCGGGGTGCGGCGTATGCGGGGAAGGGCGTCCGTCCCCCGGGCGTGCTCCGGACCGGCCCGCTTGCAAGGCGCCTGATGGTGGCATCGGCCCTGCTCGTGCTCGCGCTGGAGATGCTCCCCGTCCTGGCCATTGTCGCGCTTTCGTTCGCGCGGGAAGGGTCGTGGACTACCGGTTGGATTCCCTCGTCCTGGACCGGCGCCAACTACGCGGCATTTGTCGAGGACCCGGGGCTTCTCATTCCCCTGGGGAACTCGCTCGTCATGGCGCTCATCGCCCTTGCGGCCTCCCTCCTCTTCGGCGTCGCTGCCGCGGCCCTCGTCGCGGGGAGAAAGAACCGCATCGCGCGGGCCTGGTCGAACATCCTCCTGACGATGCCGTACGCCGTTCCCGGGACAGTGGTGGCGGTCTCGCTCATACTGGCGTTCAACAGGGAGCTCCTCGCCGGCGTCGTCCCGGTCCTCGTCGGCACGTTCTGGATTCTGCCCCTCGCGTATTTCGTCCGCGAGTATCCCGTGGTGGTCCGCTCGGTCGCCGCGGCGCTGGAGGGGATGGACCCCACGCTCATGGAAGCCGCAGCGGGACTCGGGGCGGGAGCGACGAGGCGTTTCCGTTTCGTCACGTTGCCGGCGATCCTCCCGGCGCTCGTCTCGGGGGGCGTGCTTGTCCTGATCGCGTCGCTCGGCGAGTTTGTCTCGTCCATTCTCCTCTACACGTACGCGAGCCGGCCCGTCTCCGTCGAGATACTCGCCCAGCTCCGCCTCTTCAATATCGGCACGGCGTCCGCAGAGGCCGTCATGCTGATGGGGATCATCCTGATCCTCCTCCGCGTCCAGGGAGGGTTGCTTGCATACGACCGGCGTTTTTCGTATGTTTTGTGACAGTTTGACCGTGCCCGTCACTGAGGAACACCCCCGCGCCAGGCGGGGACGTCCGCGTCCGTAGCTCAATTGGATAGAGCGTTGGCCTCCGGAGCCAAAGGTTTCGGGTTCGACTCCCGACGGGCGCACGAGTGCCACAATTCACACACACACACTGCCCGAGGAACCGCTCCCGCGATGCTCCGTCCGAAAAAGAAGATCTCCCGGAAAGAACTCAAGGAAGACACGCTCATCACCTGGTACGTGAAGGCGAGGACGCTGTATGACGCCAACAAAAGGACCGTCAGCATCGCGTTGACGGTGATCGTGGTGGCCGTCGGGGCGCTCCTCATGTACCTGAAAAACCGCGCGGACAACAACGAGAATGCGATCACCGCGCTCGGCGCGATTTTCGAGACATACGACGCCGGGCAGTACCAGACCGCGATCGACGGCATCCCCGAGCGGAACATCAAGGGCCTCAGGTCGATCGTCGACAACTACGGCAACTCTCCGACGGGCGACCTGGCCCGGTTGTACCTGGCGAACGCCTGCTACCACCTCGGCCGGTACGACGAAGCCCTGAAAGCCTACGGCGACTTCAGTCCCTCCGGCGAGCTCCTGACCGTGGCCCGCTTCTCGGGGCTCGGCGCCACGGAAGAGGCGAAAGGGGAGTACCGCGAGGCGGCCGCGCAGTTCGAGAAGGCGGCGACGCGATACCCCGCGGACGTCGACGCGGCCGAATACATGAGCGACGCCGCGCGCGACTACGCCCGGGCGGGGGAGAAGGAGAAGGCGATCGACCTCTACCGGCGCATCAAGAAGAACTACCCGACCTCCCCGTTTGCGCGGGATGCCGACCGGTTCATCGCGCAGCTCTCGGTCTAGTCCCCCGCGCGCGGGGCACAGTGTGAACCACGGATCAGTGTCCTACTGCTGCGGGACTCCATGGGCTTCCTTCCGGACAAACCGCTCACGCGCAGCGTTCTGAGGATCTCCTCCCCTGCGGTGGCGGGCCTCTCGGCGCAGATGGTTGTCTCCGTGGTGGATACCGCCATGGTCGGGCGCCTGGATAATACGTCCGTCGTCCTTGCGGCCATGGGACTGGGGATGCTCGCGACGTGGGCGATCACCAGCGTTTTTTCGAGCATGGCGACCGGGACCCAGGTCCTGGTCGCGCGCCGCACCGGCGAGACCGACTACGCGGGTGCGGGGAGCGTGCTGAACAATTCCCTCCTCCTGGCCCTGGTGCTGGGGGTCGCCTTCGGCCTTCCCGGGTATTTCTTCTCCTACAACATCATCGATTTCTTCTCGAGCGACCACGCCGTTGCGGTGGCCGGCACGGGCTACATGCAGTGGAGGTTCATCGGCCTCCTCTTCTTCCTGTTCGTCGTCTCCTACAGGGGGTTCTTCAACGGGATCGGCGACACGCAGGTGTTCATGTACTCGGCGATCATCATCAACGTCACGAACATCGTCCTGAACTACGTGCTGATTTTCGGGGCGTTCGGCCTCCGCCCGATGGGGCTGACCGGGGCGGGTGCCTCCAACGCCGTCAGCAACGTGGTGGGCTGCGTGTTCTTCCTGGGCGCAACGTTTCTCCGTTCCTACCGTACACGCTACAGGTACTATGCGCGCCTCAGGCTCCGGGCCGACATCCTGCGCCAGATCATCAGGATCTCGGTGCCGGTCTCGTTCCAGAACATCCTGATCCTGCTGGGGTTCCTGGTGTTCGTGTCGATCACGGGGATGATCGGCACGTCGCAGCAGGCCGCCAGCCAGGTCGTGATCACGGCGCTCTTCATGTCGTTCCTTCCCTGCTTCGGGTTCGGCGTGGGCGCGCAGACGCTCGTCGGGCAGAGCCTCGGCAACGGGCGGCGGCAGATGGCGAGGCGGTACGGGCTGGAGGCCGCGCGCCTGGCGACGTACTTCACGATCGTGCTGGGCGCCGTGTTCATCCTCGTCCCCGACTGGGTGATCATCCTGATCACCACCAACCGGGAAGTCACGGACATCGCCCGCCCGATCCTCCGGATCGCGGGGGCGGCCCAGGTCTTCTACGCCTCGGGGATCGTCCTGGCGCACGCGCTGCAGGCGGCGGGGGCGCTCGTCTACGTGATGCTGATCGAGGTCCTGACGCACTGGGTCGTGTTCCTTCCCCTGTGCTACCTGCTGGGGGTGCGCCTCGGGTTCGGCCTCCCCGGGGCGTGGTTCGCCCTCCCGATCTACATCATCTCGTACTCGCTGTTGATCTACCGGAAGTACAGGAGCGATACGTGGCTGACGATCGCGGTGTAGGCGCGCGCGGGGGGCATGCCGGATGAGACTCCGCAGGGTGGTCCTGCTCGGGGGAGCGTTCGTGCTCGTGATCGTCAAGTTCGCGCTCGACGTCGTGGAGAAGAACGTCGAGCTCGACCTGACGGGACTCGGCCTGATCAGGGAGCTCCTCCTGATCGCCGCGATGGGGGGCCTCTACCTGGTCATCGACTCCCTGGCGTCGCGCCGCGAGAGCACGCCGGTGCGGAAGCTCGCCTTCGCGCTCATCGCGCTGGGGGCCATGATCCTGGGATCGATCGGCCTGTCGGCCTCCGGGGTCGCGGGCTTCGACGCGAAAAACCTGGCGCTCGTCCCGCTCGATTACCCGAGCATCTTCCTCGCCTCGCTGGTCGGGCTGGCGTTCGGCGTCTTTTCGCTCGTCGTGATCAGGCTTCTCCGCGACCTGATCCTGGTGAACAGGAAACCGGCCGCGCGGCGCAACTGGCTCATCTTCGCGCTCCTGCTCCTGGGATCGTCCGCCTCCTGCCTGACGACGAAGCCGCTCGACGGCTCGCTCCTCACGGGGATCCTCTTCGTCATGGCGATCATCGTCGCCGTGGTGAATTCCTTCCGCCTTCCCTGGATCGTCTACCTGACGAAACGGGAGAAGCTCTTCAGCCTGGCCTGCGCCTTCTTCCTCTTCGTGGGGTTCACCGCCCTCGCGGTGCAGGTGGGAGGGGGGTCTCTGCTCCGCCGCTCGCTGCTCTACTATTCCCATCCCCTCCACAACTTCGTCCAGCTCGTGCTCATTTTCGGGGCCATGTACGCGGGGATGGCGTTCGTGAGCACGCTCTTCCATCTCCCCACCGCGGAGGCGTTCGACAGGAAGCGCTCGGAGGTCTCCTCGCTCCACACGCTGAGCAAGCTCGTGACGCAGGTCTTCGATTTCAACGAGCTGGTGGACAACGTCACGTCGCTGACGCTCCAGGTGGTGGGGGCGTCGAGCTGCTGGCTGGAGATCATCAGCCTCCCCCGCGGAGTCCCCGCCGACGGCGCCTCCTACGCGGTGCAGGTGGCAGCGCGGAAGAACATCACGCAGGAGGAGATCGACCTGCTGATCGCCCCCGAGCGGCGGGGGATCCGCGACACCGTGGTCGCGGACCGGAGGCCCATCGTGGTGGACGACGTGGAGCGCGACGCGCGGTTCCTCCACCTGCGGAAGAAGAAAGGGATCGCCGGCTCGCTGGTCGTCGTGCCGCTGGTGTCGCACACGGGCCTCGCCGGCGTGCTGTACGCGGCGAAGAAGGAGTCGTACGGGTTCGTGCGCGACGACGTCGATGCGATCGCGGCGTTTGCCGACCAGGCGACCGTGGCGATCGAAAACGCCCGCCTCATCCGGGAATCGCTGGAGAAGGAGCGGCTCTACAGGGAGATGCTCGTCGCGCAGGAGATGCAGAAGCGGCTCCTCCCCCAGCGGGTCCCGGCCGCGCCCGCATTCGACCTGGACGCGGTCTCCACGCCGGCCTTCGAGGTGGGGGGGGACTACTACGATTTCATGGACCTGGGCGGGGGGCGGATCGGCATTGCCGTCGGGGACGTCTCGGGCAAGGGCGTGTCCGCCGCCTTCTACATGTCGGAGATGAAGGGGATCTTCCAGGCGCTGGGACGCCTGTGCGCGTCGCCGAAGGAATTCATGGTGAAGGCGAACGAAGCGCTCGCCGATTCTATTGACAAACGCTCCTTCGTTAGCTTAATTTACGCAGTCCTCGACACGGCATCCGGCCGGCTCACGGTCGCGCGGGCGGGCCACTGCCCGCTCCTGCACATCGCGGCGGAGCGGGTGGCGTACGTGCGTCCCAACGGCCTCGGCATGGGGCTCAGGCGCGGTCCGACGTTCGCCGACGCGATCGCGGAGGAGGAGATCCTGCTCGAGGAAGGGGACGTCTGCGTGCTCTACACGGACGGGATCACCGAGGCGCGCAGGGGGGACGAGGAGTTCGGCTACGAGCGGCTGATGGCCGCGGCCCGTGCCGCGCGCGCGGGGAGCGCGGCGGGGATCAAGGACGATATTCTGAAGAGCGTCGGCGCGTTCACGGAGCAGCGGCCGAACGACGACGACCTGACGCTGGTGGTGCTGAAGTGGAACGGACCCGAGAGGCGCGCGCCGCGCGCAACCTGACACCGGAGGATCATCGATGAGCGATTTCAAGATAGGTCAACGCGAAGCCCAGAGCGTCAGCATCCTCGATCTCAAGGGGTACCTTGACGCGCACACCGCGCCGAAGCTCGAGGAGGCGTTCCAGAACCTTCTCCGGAGCCAGCGGTACCGGATCGTGGTCAACTGCCGCGACCTGTCCTACATCTCGAGCGCGGGGCTGGGGGTCTTCATGGCGTTCATCGAGGACGTCCGGAACAACAAGGGGGACATCAAGCTCACCAACATGTCCCCGAAAGTCTACAACGTGTTCGACCTGCTCGGATTCCCCCTGCTGTACGAGATCTTCAAGGACGAGCAGGAAGCCGTCACCCGGTTCTTCGACAGGACGAAGTAGGGCGTGAACAGCGCGAGCATAGAGGTCGAGAGCCGGACCGAGCGGCTCATCGAGGTGCGCGACTTCGTGTCGGAGCGCGCCCGGGCGTTCGGCTTCGGCGACGAGGACATCAGCAAGATCGCCCTGGCCGTCGACGAGGCGTGCACCAACGTGATCAAGCACGCCTACCGGTTCGACCCCACGAAGATCATCCGCGTCAGCGTGAGCGGGAAGAACGGGGAGTTCGCCATCGTCATCAAGGACGACGGCACCCGCTTCAACCCGACGCTGGTCCAGCCCCCCGACATGAAGGAATACCTCACGCACTACCGCAGGGGGGGACTGGGGGTCTACCTGATGAAATCGCTGATGGACAGGGTGGAGTACACCATCGCCGAAGGAAAAGCGAACGAGGTGAAGCTGATCAAGAACCTCCCGCGGTAGCTCCCCCCATGCGCCGCCCCCCCCGCACACCCGGTTCCCGAGCGGAATCCCACGAAAGCCAGTTCGCGAACGCCGCCCTCTTCGAGTTCAGCTCGGTGATCAACTCCTCGCTCGAGCTCCCGTTCATCCTGAGCCATATCCTCCTGACGATCATGGGGAAGACGCTCGCCTCGCGGGGACTCGCCATGCTCGCCACGGCGCGGACGCAGTTCGAGGTGGCGATGGTGAAGGGGTTTCCGCAGGAGCTCACGGGTCGGCTCGTCGAGGCCCGCGCGGTCCCCCGGGGGGCGTTTGCGATAGGCGACCTGGACGCGCGCCGCCACGCCTGGGCGCGCCTGCTCCGGGAGGAGGGGGTCGCGTTCGTCCTGCCGCTGGTGATCGAGCGGCGGACGATCGGCATCCTGGGCTTCGGTGGGAGGCCCGCGGGGAGACCGGTCGCCGCGCGGGACGTGACGTACCTCCGGTCCCTCGCCAACATCGCCGCGAGCGCCATCGAAAAGATCCGCACGATTGGCGAGCTTCGCCGCGTGAACCGCCAGCTCGACCAGAAGATCCAGGACCTGGGGACGCTCTTCGAGACCGGGAAGGAATTCAGCGCGCTGCTCGACCCGGATCGCCAGGTGCGCCTGCTCGAGCTCTCCCTCCTGGGGCGCTTCCTTCCGGCGAGGTACCTGATCTCGCTCAGGCAGGGGGCAGACATGGCCGTGGTCGCCTCAAAACTCCCCGGGCAGCTCCCCCAGGGCGAGCTCCTGGCCGCGCTGGCGCGCACGAGCGCGCCGGTCCGGATCCAGGAGATCGTCGTGAGCGGGTCGGTGGACACGCGCGAGGCGCTCCGCGCGCTGGGAATGAGCGTCGTGGTGCCGATCCGGCTGCAGGGGGAGACGCGCGGGCTCATCCTGCTCGGGGGGAAGATGAGCGGGGAGGACTTCAGCCAGGCCGACCTGGAATTCCTCACATCGATCGGGAACCTGGCGATCATCTCGCTGGAGAACGCCCGGCTGTTCAAGGAGGCGATCGAAAAGCAGAAGCTCGAGGACGAGCTGATGATCGCGCGGGAAATCCAGAAAGGCCTCCTCCCGAGCGTCCTCCCCGACATCCCGGGGTTCCAGGTGAGCGCGGCGAACATCTCATCGAAACAGGTGGGGGGAGACTACTATGACGTGCTCGCCCTTCCCTCCGGCCGGTTCATCATCGCCATAGGCGACGTCTCGGGAAAAGGGTCTCCCGCCGCGCTCCTGATGGCCAATCTCCAGGCCACGATCCGGGCGCTTGTGCCGCTGGGCGCCGGTCTCGGGGAGCTGACCGGCCGCGTGAACGACCTCATGTGCGAGAACACCGGGGGGAACAAGTTCGTCACGTTCTTCTGGGGCGCGATCGACCCGGCCGCCCGGACGCTCACATACGTGAACGCGGGCCACAATTATCCCTACCTCTACCATGCCGACGGCACATTCGAGCGGCTGGACAGGGGAGGGATGATCCTGGGGATCCTGAAAACGACCACGCCCTACGAGGAAGCCTCGGTTGCCTGCCGCTCCGGAGACGCCCTCGTCCTCTTTACCGACGGGGTGAGCGAAGCCATGAGCACGGAATCCGAGGAGTACGGGGAGGAGCGCCTGGAGGGGGTCATCGGGCGTTCGGCGGGGGAGAGCGCCGGGGAGATCCTCGAGGCCATCCACCGGGACGTCCTCCTCCACGCGACGGGGGCCCAGCAATCGGACGACATCACGATGATGGTCCTCAGGGTACTCTGACGCGGGCGTTGCATTCCTCGCGCGGATTGGTTAATTTCTGTTATTGCAGCCCATGGCTCCCCCCGTCCACATCCGCGGCGTGTTCCCCCCCGGTTCGATTGCCTCGCACTACGACGGCTTCCTGAGCAGCTTGCAGTCGAAGCGCCCGGAGACGAGGGGAACGTACGGCCGGGCGCTCCGGGAGTTCGTCCGGTGGCACGTGCGGCAACGCTCCGGCGATCTCACCACGGGAGACGTCCGCCGGTACAAAGCGTACCTGGCGGGGGAGAAACGCCTGTGCGCCGTGTCCGTGTCGACGTACCTGACCGCGGTGCGGAGGTTCTGCGCCTACCTGGTGCGGCGGGGCGTCCTGGCGGAAAACCCCGCGGTTCCCGTCAGGGGGAACAGCAGGCCCCGCACGCATTCGAGGGCGCCGCTCACGGCGGCGGAAGCGCGCACATTGCTGGCGGGCGTTGACAGGAGCGGCGAGCGGGGAGCGCGCGACTACGCGTTCATCACGCTGATGCTCATCTGCGGCCTCTCGGAGATCGAGATCATCCGGGCGGATGCCGGCGACCTCCTCCGGGAGGAGGGAGGGGCGAGGCTCCGCGTCCAGGGAAAAGGGCGCCGGCAGAAGGACCAGGCCGTACCCCTCACGCCCGAGGCCCTGGGGGCCATCGAGCGCTACCTCTCACTCAGGGGAAAACTCGCGGCGACGGAGCCCCTGTTTGCGGGCGCGGGGAACCGGACGCGGGGAACGCGCATGACGACGCGGGGGGTGCGTGACAGGGTGTCGCAGGTGCTTGAGCGCGCCGGGCTCCGTTCCAGCACCCGGCGCAGGATCACCCCCTATTCGCTCCGTCATACCGCGGCAGTGCTCCTGGCGGAGAGCGGCGCCTCCGCGGACGAGATATGCGCACGCATGAGGCTGGGGAGCCTCTCGACTGCAAAGCTCTACATCGAACAATCACGCGACAACCAGACCGGACAATAGGATGCCGTACCCGTTTCCCGCGATCGAACCGAAATGGCAGAAGTACTGGGACGACCACGCCACGTTTCACGCCCGGGATCTCCCCGCCGGTCCCAAGGCCTACATCCTGGACATGTACCCCTACCCTTCGGGGGCCGGCCTCCACGTCGGCCACCCGGAGGGCTACACGGCAACGGACATCCTCTCGCGGTTCAGGCGGATGCGGGGATTCAGCGTCCTCCACCCGATGGGATGGGACGCGTTCGGTCTTCCCGCCGAACGGTACGCGATGCAGACGAACGTGCATCCCCGGATCACCACCGAGCAGAACATCGCGACGTTCCGCCGGCAGATCCGGATGCTCGGCCTGAGCTACGACTGGTCGCGCGAGCTGGATACGACCGATCCCGCGTATTACCGCTGGACCCAGTGGATATTCCTCAGGATGTACGATTCCTGGTTCGACCCTTCAGTCCGGCGGGCGCGCCCCGTCGCGTCGCTCATCGAGCGTTTCGCATCCCGGGGTTCCGGGGGGCTCCCGGGGACGAAGAAGTTCTCCGCCGCCGACTGGAGCCGGATGACGCCCCTCGAGCGCCAGGAGATCCTCGCGGGATTCCGCCTGGCATACGTGGCGGAGATCCCCGTCAACTGGTGCGAGGGACTCGGCACGGTGCTGGCAAACGAAGAAGTGGCCGAGTGGACGGAGAAGGGATACACCGTGGAGCGTCGTCCCATGCGCCAGTGGATGATGCGGATCACCGCCTACGCGGACCGGCTCCTGGAAGACGCGGCGGAGCTTGACTGGCCTTCATCGACGCTCGAGCAGCAGCGGAACTGGATCGGCCGCTCGGAAGGGGCGGAGATCGCATTTCCCCTCGGCCCGGGAAAGGGGGAGATCCGCGTCTTCACGACGCGGCCCGACACGCTCTTCGGTGCGACGTACATGGTGCTCGCGCCGGAGCACCCGCTCTGCCCGGCGCTGACGACCAGCGCGCAGAGCGCCGCCGTCAGCGCCTACAGGGACAGGGCGAAGCTGAAGAGCGAGCTTGAGCGCGGGGCCGCAACGGAGAAGACAGGCGTCTTCACGGGGGGATTTGCCCTCAACCCGGCCACGGGAAAGAACATCCCGGTCTGGGTTGCCGATTACGTCCTCATGGGGTACGGCACCGGCGCGATCATGGCTGTCCCGGGGCACGATGACCGGGACTTTGAATTCGCCACGCGGTACGATCTCCCGATCGTCGATGTGGTGCGCGGGGAGGGGGAGTCCGAAGGGGCGTTTACGGGGGACGGGATCGCGATCAACTCTTCGGGCGCCGGCGTCTCACTCGACGGGCTCCCGACGGCGGAAGCGAAAAAGAAGATCATTGCCTGGCTCAGCGGAGAGGGCATCGGCGCGGCGGCGGTGCAGTTCAAGCTGCGCGACTGGCTCTTTTCACGGCAGAGATACTGGGGTGAGCCGATCCCGATCGTCCACTGGGATGACGGGCTCATCGAGCCTGTGCCGGAGAGTGATCTCCCGCTCCTGCTCCCTGATCTGAAGAAGTTTCAACCCACCGGGACGACCGAATCCCCGCTTGCGCTCGCAGGAGACTGGGTCAATGTCGTCGACGCTTCGACGGGTCGCAGGGGACGTCGCGAAACGAACACGATGCCCCAGTGGGCCGGCTCCTGCTGGTACTATCTCCGATACCTGAGCCCGAAGGACGACGCAGCGTTCTGCGATCCGGCACTCGAGAAGAAGTGGATGCCTGTCGACCTTTACGTGGGGGGCTCCGAGCACACGGTGCTCCACCTCATGTACGCGAGGTTCTGGCACAAGGTCCTCTACGACCTCGGCTTTCTGAGCACGAAGGAGCCTTTCGTGAAGCTGAGGCACCAGGGGGTCATACTGGGGGAAGATTCGCGGAAGATGTCCAAGTCACGCGGCAACGTCGTCAATCCGGACGATGTGGTCACGAGGTACGGGGCGGATTCGCTTCGCCTCTTCGAGATGTTCATGGGACCGCTTGAAGAGATGAAGCCCTGGAGCACGCGGGGGGTCGAGGGGGTCCACAGGTTCCTTAACCGGGTATGGCGGCTCTACGTCACGGAAGATGACAGACTCGACCCTCTGCTTTCAATGAATCCTGCAACTCTAGAGTTATCAGTTGCTTATCATCATACTGTAAAGAAAGTTGGAGATGACATCGAGGCCCTCAGGTTCAATACTGCCATCTCTCAGATGATGATATTCGTCAACGAGGTGATGAAATCCGAGTCGAGGCCCAGGGGGTTACTCGAGCCTTTCCTCCTCCTTCTCGCCCCTTTCGCGCCTCATATAGCCGAAGAACTGTGGCAGAGGCTCGGGCACGGGAGCACGCTCGCGTACGAGCCCTGGCCCTCATACGACCCCGCAATGCTCCGGAGCACGGTTGTCGAGATCGTCGTCCAGGTGAACGGGAGGGTGCGCTCCAGGGTCGAGGCCCCCGTGGACGCCACCGAGGAGGCTGTCCGCGATCTTGCACTGGCGGACCCCGACGTCAGGCGGCACATCGAAGGAAAAAACGTCGTGAAGGCGATTGCGGTGAAGAACAAGATCATCAATTTCGTCGTCCGGTAGCATGGAACGGGTCACGGTCGTCCTGGTCACGCTGAACGAGGAGGGAAACATCAGTCGGTGCCTCGATAGCTGCCGCTGGGCCGATGAAATCGTTGTCGTCGACTCATTCAGCACCGACAGGACGGTTGAGATTGCCCGCGCGTACACCGACAGGGTGTACCAGCATGAATACCCGGGGACGAGCCGGCAGGTGGAACGGGGGATCACGTATGCCACGGGGGACTGGATATTCGTCATCGACGCCGATGAGGAGGTGTCCCCCGAGCTGGCCGCCGAAGTGAAAGCCGTTCTCTCATCGGGGGACGGGTACGCAGGGTTCGAGTTCATCCGGAAGCCGGAAGCGTTCGGGAAGTGGATCGAGCACGGGGGCTGGTTCCCCGATTACCAGTTCCGGTTTTTCCGCAAAGACAGCTATTTCCCGGAGCACCAGGAAATTCACGGGGGGTTCTCGACGCACGGGAGACGGGGGCGCCTGAAGGGGTATCTCTACCACCACACGTACCGGACGATCTACGCCTACGTCGAGAAGATGAACGAGTACACGTCGCTTCACGTCTCCAACCGCCTCAGGGATAACCCCGCCGCGCGCGTGAGGTGGTACAATCTCGTGCTGAGCCCGCTCTCCCATTTCCTCCGGATGTTTTTCTCGCGCAGGGGCTACAGGGACGGGTTCCACGGGTTCGTGCTGGCGCTCCTCGACGCGACATATGCCATGCTGATGTACGCAAAACTCTGGGAGTACGGGATGCGGACGAGGGAGGGGAAAGGGCTTCTCCCGCCCATCACGAATTTCGAGCTGAACGCACTCAAGCGGAAGCCATGAGCACATACGCACGCATCCTTCGGTACATCCGTCCCTACCGCCTGGCGCTCGCACTGTCGGTCGTCTGTTCCGTGCTCTTCTCCGTCTTCAGCGGCATGTCGATCTACCTGATCATGCCGCTGCTCCAGATGCTCTTCACGGGGGGCGCGGCCGTCCAGAGCGCGGTGCAGAGCGGCGGCACGATCATGCCTGACTGGCTCGCGCGGGCGAAGGAGGCGGCGGGCGAGGCCTTCCGGCACTTCGTGTTCAGGCCGAACCCGGCCGATTCGCTCCTGGTCATCTGCCTGATCATCGTCTCCTCGTTTTTCCTCCGGAACCTGTTCGCCTATCTCCAGTCGAACCTGATGATTTACGTGGAGCAGGGACTGACGCGCGACCTCCGGAATGCGCTCTACCGTCACATTCACGAGCTCCCCCTCGCGTATTTCACGAACGAGCGGACCGGCAACCTGATCTCCCGGATCATGAACGACGTGCCGGTCATCAACACGGGTGTCTCCGCCACGTTCCAGACGCTGGTCCGGGAGCCGCTCCTCCTCCTGGTCTACCTTGCAATCTGCCTGGTCCTCTCCTGGAAGCTGACGCTGATCTCGTTTGTCGTCTTCCCCGCTGTCCTGCTGGTGATCGCCACGGTCGGGCGGCGGGTCCACCGGGAAAGCGGGCTCGCGCAGGAACGGATCGCCGACCTGACGTCCGTGCTGCACGAGACGATCTCCGGCGTGAAGGTGGTGAAGGCCTTCTCCATGGAAGAGTTCGAGAACAGGAAGTTCGGCCGGGAAGGACAGAGTTACTTCCGGACGATCCTCCATGTGACCAACGTTCGGAACCTCGCTTCGCCGATGACGGAATTCCTGAGCGCGGCCGCCGGGGGGGTGATCATCTGGTACGGGGGGCTGCAGGTGCTCTCGCACGCGATGGACTCGAGCGAGTTCATCCTCTTCCTCTTCGCGATGTTCCAGCTCATGCCCCCCATCAAGGAGCTGAGCAACGTGAACAACCGGATCCAGGAGGCCTCTGCCGCGGGGAACCGGGTGTTCGAGGTGCTGGACACCGAACCGAATATCCGCGACGCCGCCGATGCCCTCTCGCTCCCCTCGTTCGAGCGGGAGCTCCGCTTCGAGGAGGTCTCGTTCCGCTACGGCGAGGGGGAGACCGTGCTGAACGGCATCTCGCTCTCAATCCGGAAGGGAGAGGTGGTGGCGGTTGTCGGCCCGAGCGGGGCGGGGAAGTCGACGCTGATCGACCTGGTGCCCCGCTTTTATGACCCGACGGCCGGGCGGATCCTCATCGACGGGATCGATCTCCGCCGCCTGCGGCTCCGTTCGCTCAGGGAGAAGATCGGGATCGTGACGCAGGAGACGATATTGTTCAACGATACGGTACGGAACAATATCGCCTACGGCCTGGAGGATTGTCCGCAGGAGGCCATCGTGGAGGCCGCAAAGGCCGCAAACGCGCACACGTTCATCAGCGAGATGCCGGCCGGGTACGATTCCGTCATCGGCGAACGGGGCGTCAAGCTCTCGGGGGGGGAACGGCAGCGGCTGGCGCTCGCGCGCGCGATCCTGAAGAACCCTCCCGTGCTGATCCTCGACGAGGCGACCTCTGCACTGGATACGGAGTCGGAGATCCTCGTGCAGGAGGCCATCGAGCGCCTGATGGCGGGGCGGACGTCGATCGTGATCGCGCACCGCCTCTCGACGATCCAGCACGCGGACCGGATCGTGGTGATCGAGAAAGGGCGCGTGGTCGAGGCCGGAAAGCACAGGGAGCTGATCGGGAAGACCCGCGGCCTCTACCGGAAGCTGTATCAGCTCCAGTTCCGGGCATGACGGAGCGGGGGGTGATCCTGGAACGCGCCGGCGGGGCGGCCTCCGCGACGCTCCGCTGGGCGATGTACGTGTTCCTCGCCTCCGCCTGTGTTTCGATCGCGGTCAATTCGCTCGCGCTCGGGCTGATGGCGCTCGCCTGGTGCCTGGCGATGGCTCTCAGGGGGCGCTGGGAGGTGGTCGCCACGCCGCTCGACTGGTTTTTCCTCGCCTACGCCTGCGCGGAGCTCCTGGCGACGGCGTTCTCCGTGCATCCCGGGGAGTCGCTCCTGCTGGCGCGGCGCGTGCTGCTCGTCGGGATCGTCTACTGCTTCGCCTCCCGCGTCGACACGCGCGCCGAAGCGCTCCGGGCCGTCGGCATACTCCTCGGCGCCGCGGTGATCGTCGCGCTGATCGGCGTCGGCAAGCTGCTCCTGGGGGGACCCGGGGACAATACGCGGCTCGGCATATTCCAGTTTTACATGACGACGTCACAGCTCATGATGATCGTGCTCCTCCTCCTCGTTCCCTTCGCCCTCCACGGGGGAGCCCCGCGCTGGGTGCGCGTCGGTGCCCTGGCCGCCGCCATCCCCGTGGCGATCGCGCTCTACGCGACCGTCACCAGGGGGGCCTACCTGGCCGCCGCCGCCGGTCTTCTCCTCATCGCCCTGGTGCGCAACTGGAAGCTCGTGATCCCGCTCGTGCTGCTTATGGCGTGCATCATTGCGTTCGCTCCCCCGTACGTGACGGGGCGGCTTGCCAGCATCGTGGACATCCACCACCCGGAAAACGCATCGCGGCTGGTCCTCTGGAGCACGGGTCTGAAGATTTTCGCGGACCACCCGGTGACCGGCGTGGGAGACATCGACCTGGGGGAGCTGCTGCGCCAGTACGCCGGCCCCGGGTACAGCGGCCTCTGGGGCCACCTCCACAACGTCGCGCTGCACGTGCTGGTGACGCTCGGCGCCGTGGGACTGATCGCCCTGGCAGCCCTCTTCATCCGCATCGGCGTCGTGGAGTGGCGCATCTACCGTCGGTGCCGCGATGACTGGTTTGCCGGGTCGTTCGCCCTGGGAGCGTTCGCGGTGTTCATCGGGTTCCAGGTGAACGGGCTGACCGAATGGAGCTTTGGGAACCAGATGGTCGTGATCCTGGTCTGGGTGACGCTCGGGCTCACGCTGGCGCTGGACCGCATCGCAGGCGCGGGGGCCGCGTGAGCACCCCGCTGACCGTGATCACGCTGACCATGGACGAGGAGAGGAACATCGCGGACTGTCTCTCGGGCGTCACGTGGGCGGACGAGATCATCGTGATCGATTCGGGGAGCACCGACGCGACGGTGGAGATCGCCCGCCGGTTCACGCCGAACGTGGTCCCGCTCCCCTGGCGGGGGTACGGGGCGGCCCGGAACGCCGCGCTCGCGCGTGCGCGCTCTCCCTGGGTGCTCTGGCTCGACGCCGACGAGCGGGTCACCCCGGAGCTGGGGACCGAGATCCGCGAAATCCTGGACCGGGACGATCCCGGCGTCTCGGGATACGAAGTGGCGCGGCGCGCCTACTTCTGCGGGAAGTGGATCCGCCACGGCGGCTGGTATCCTTCGCGCGTCGTGCGGCTCTTCCGGAAGGAGGCGGCCTCATTCAGCGAGACGCGCGTGCACGAACGGCTCGTGATCGCCGGGAACGTGGCGCGCGCGCGGCACGACCTGCTCCACTACACCGATCCCGACCTGCACCACTATTTTTCGAAGTTCAACGTCTACACCACGCTTGCGGCGAAGGACATGTACGACGCGGGGAAACGCTACGCCGTCCCGGACCTGGTCGTCAGGCCCACGTTTCAGTTCGTGAAGATGTACCTGCTCCGCGCGGGGTTCCTCGACGGCATCCACGGCTTCGTGCTCGCCGCCGCATCGTCCGCGTACGTGTTCGCGAAATACGCGAAGCTCTGGGAGCTTGAGCAGTCCGAACGACACTGAAGGGTATCCCATGGAACCGACGGAGAAGCAGAGCGTCCTGTTCGCCCGGCTCGTGCTGATGCTGCACGCCGCCGCGATGCAGTACCTGGGCAAGGTCAAGAACCCGCTGACCGACGCGGTGGAGCGCGACCTCGGCGCGGCACAGGGGATGATCGACACGCTGGCAATGCTGGAGGCGCGGACGAAGGGAAACCTCACGGCGGAAGAGGGGAGGATGCTCGCGCAGGTGCTGCAGGAGCTGCGCCTGAATTACGTGGACGAGGCGGCGAAGCCCGACCCGGCCCCCGTGCAGGGAGACGCGCCGGGAGGAGCGCCGGAGAAATGAAGGTCGCGATATTCGGCAACGCCGACAAAACGGGACTGCGCGAGGCGCTCCTCACGCTCCTGGCGCGCCTGGAGGAGTCCGACGTCGAGTACGCGGTGGACGACGCGCTCGCGCCCCTCGTGGCCGGGAGGACGTCCACCGTCCCCGGCAGGATCCGGAGCCGCGAGGCCTGCCTGGACGGCGCGGCGATGCTCGTCGCGCTCGGCGGCGACGGCACAATCCTGGCGGCGGCGCGCGCCGTGGGCAGGCGGGCAACGCCGATCCTGGGGATCAACCTGGGCAAGCTCGGGTTTCTCGCGGAGGTGGCCCCGGAGGAAATCGAGCGCGCGGTGGACGACATCCTGGCCGAGCGGTACGTCGTGGACGTGCGGCTGGTGATCGAGGCCTGGACGCCGACGCACCCCGACAAGATGGTCCACGCGGTGAACGACATCGTCCTGGATAAAGCGCGCTCCTCCCGCGTGATCGACATCGAGACGCACATCGACGGGGCGTTCGCCGTCACGTACCGCGGGGACGGGGTGGTCGTCTCGACACCGACGGGGTCCACGGCCTATGCCCTCTCCAACGGCGGTCCGATCGTGAGTCCCGGGAGCGACGTCATCGGGATCACGCCCATCGCCCCCCATTCGCTGAGCGGGAGGCCGCTCATCGTGCCCGCATCGAGCGTCATCCGCATCGTCGCGCACGCCGAAAGCGCCGAGCTCCTTCTCTCTGCGGACGGGCGCGAAGAGGCGTTCCTCGCCCCCCCGGCCGAGATCGTCGTCAGGAAGGCGGATTTTCCCCTGCGCCTGGTGCGGCGGCGCGACAGGTCGTACTTCGACCTCCTGCGGGCGAAGCTCCACTGGGGGCGGGACGCACGGACGTCGGCGTAGCGCCCCTTTAGTTGTTCTTCGCCCCCTCCACGATCCACGTCCTGATGCCGTTGATCTGGTTCTGGTTGAGCGGGTAGGCGCCGGGGGGCATGCGCGCGCCCACGCTTCCCTGGATGCGCAGCACGAGCGTGCTGGCGTCTGGCTTGCCCGGGACGACGACCCCCGGTATCGTGAGAACGGCCTTGCCGTACGACGTGAGGTCGAGCTTGGTGGGATCTGTCGAGGCGTCGTGGCACCCGGAGAACGTGCACGCCTGGTTGAAGAGGGGCTGGACCTGCGAGGAGTAACTGACCCCGCTCGTCGGGAAGATGATGTCCGAGGGGCTGTTGTCGGGGCCCGTGGGCGCCGTCCCCTTGCACCCGGCGCCCGCGGCGAGTGCCGCCAGCGCGCATGCCGCAATCGCCGGGCGCATCCTCACGCAGTGCTCCCTTCCGGCGGAAGCTCCAGGTAGAGCAGTCCCCGCATCGCAGCGGAGACGAGGTAGACGTAGAAGACGGTGAAGAAGATGCCCACCAGGAAGAACGCGATCCCCACGAAGGCGAGCGATTCAATCCCGATCGTGATGAGCGCCACCACCGCCGTGTTCTGCCAGTTTCTCCGGAAATCCCTGAAGACCGCCGCCACGTCGACGCCGTCCGCGATCTTTTCCGTCAGGGCGAACCGGTAGGCGACGATCGGCATGATCGCCGCCAGCAGCAGCGAATAGGGAATGACGAGGAGCGTGAACCCGAACATGTAGACGATGGAGAGCACGCCCACGAGCTCCGGCGCGTCCGTCGAGCTCGTGGCCACGCCGAGCGCAACCACCGGGATCACCAGCAGCACGACGGGCACAAGGTAGATGACGTAGACGACGCAATACTTGAAGCCGAGGACGAACTTGACCCCGATGTCGCTCCACTCGGGGAGCGGGCGCTCTTCCCTGCGGATCACGCGCTGCGTGACCTGGATGAGGTAGCCGACGATGATGGGAATTCCGAGCCCGACCAGGCACAGGAGCAGGAACAGTGCGGCGAGGAGGAATTTGGACACCCAGGAGGGGTCCTTGAACGGGAGCGAAAATGCTTTGCCGATATCTCTCATAGCTGTTCGGGCAGGTGTGACGCCGGGGGCTTCCCTTTCAAACATACCAAAGTGCGGGGGGAGATTCAAGCGGTTCGGCGGCGTTGACTTTGCCCCCGCTTGTCGGTATATTTAAGGGCTGTATGTCGCGACGCGCGGGGCTGTAGCTCAGCTGGGAGAGCGCGTGAATGGCATTCACGAGGTCAGGGGTTCGATCCCCCTCAGCTCCACAGGGCCTTCCGCGGTGCGGAAGGCCTTGCTGTCATGTCCCGCCG
>DATJAS010000092.1:0-23273 GCA_035516035.1 Bacteroidota bacterium
CGATGCTGGTCGGGATGATCGACGACCTCCTCGAGATCCTCAGAACGGACCCGGAGTTCCGCTGCTTCACGCTCGACGGGCAGACCGTCGTCCTCGAAGACTACCTGGCCGTGCGCCCGGAGCGGCGGGAGGAGATCACCCGCCTGGTGGGGGAAGGGAGGATCGTGACGGGCCCCTGGTACATTCTCCCCGACGAGTTCCTCGTGAGCGCGGAGTCCACAGTGCGCAATTTGATGGCGGGGATGCGGTCGGCGACGTCCTACGGGCGCGCGATGGCAATCGGGTACATCCCGGATTCGTTCGGCCACATCGCTATGATGCCGGCGATACTCCGCGGGTTCGGGATCGATACCGCGCTCGTCTACAGGGGATTCGGGGGGGAGCCGGGGGAGCAGGCCTCGGAATACTGGTGGAAGGCTCCCGACGGATCCCGCGTCCTCATGATCCATCTCTACCGGAACGGCTACAGCGGCGGCTACTTCCACGGCGAGTCCGAAGCGCAGATCATCAGCCATTTTAACGCGCTCCGGGAGGAGCTGGACAGCCGCGCCACCACGTCGCATCGGCTCCTGATGAACGGCGGAGACCACCACTGGCCTGACCCTGAGATCCCGGCCGCGCTCGCGCTCCTGAGAAAGTCGTTCGACGGCCGCATCGAACAGAGCACCGTCGAGCGCTACGCGGACGCCGTGAAGAAGGAGGTCGGCGAGATCGCCACGGTCGACGGCGAGCTCCGGTTCGGCTACCGCTACGCGTTTGCGGTCACGGGGGGTGTCTATTCGAGCCGGATGTACATCAAGCAGGCGAACTGGAAGTCGGAGATGCTCCTGGAGCGATACGCGGAGCCCCTGAATGCGATCGCGGTTGCCTCCGGCATGCGCTCGCAGGCCCCCATGCTGCGGCACGCCTGGTCCACGCTCATGAAGAACCACCCGCACGACAGCATCTGCGGCTGCTCGATCGACCCCGTCCACGCGGAGATGATGACCCGCTTCGCGGCGGTCGAGGACTCCGGGCGCTTCGTCGTCGACGCGGCGCTGGAACACATCGTCCCGCCGGAGGAGTCGGCCGCCGGCGACGACACGGCCGCCTTCCTCTTCAATCCCTCCCCCTTCGTCCGCGCGGAGATTGCGGCCCTGCCGGTGAGCTTCTTCCTGCAAGACGTCGTCGTCGGGTTGAATCCCGACGTCACGGTGGCGCCGAAACTTCCCCCCCCGGCGGCGTTCGCCCTGATCGACCCGGCGGGTCGCGAGGTTCCGCTGCAGGTCACGGGACGGGGAGAGACCTATGATATCGTCCACCACCGCTACAACTACCCGACGCAGACGCGGGCGGAGCGCGTTACGGCCCTGATCGACACCGGCGCCGTCCCCCCGATGGGATTCCGCGGGTACCGTATCGAGAGGCGGAAGAAATTCTCCCCCGTGGCCCCGCGCGTTCGCGCCGGCAGGAACTTCATCGAGAACGACGCCCTCCGCGTCGCGGTCGGTGCACGCGGGGACGTGACGCTCACGGATCGTGCGACGGGCGAACGCTACGCGGGGCTCATGGTGTTCGAGGATTCGGGCGACGCGGGGGACGAGTACAACTACTCCTGGCCGCGCAGGGATACGGTCGTCCGTTCCTCCGCGGCACGCGTGAGCCTCGTCGAGCGCGGGCCGCTCAGGGCGGCGCTGCGCGTGGAGACGACGCTCCGCGTGCCCGCGTCGGCGTCTGCCGACGGGCGCTCCAGGAGCGCGCGCCGCGTGCCCCTGAAAATCGTGACGACGATCGCGCTTGACGCCCGCTCCGGCGCCATGCAGTGCGAGACCACCGTGGACAACCGTGCGAGGGATCACCGGCTCCGGGTCCTCTTCCCCGCGGGAATCGCCGCCGACAGGGTCCGCGCGGACTCACAGTTCTGCATCGTCGAGCGGGTGCAGCGGGAATTTGACCCCGCGTCCTTCACGATCGAAGTCCCGGCGCGCGTCGCCCCGATGCAGCGCTTCGTGACCGTTGAAGGGAAATCGCGCGCGCTGACGCTCATCGCCTACGGGCTTCCGGAATACGAGCTGAAGCTCGACCGGCGGGGGACGCTGGCGCTCACGCTCCTTCGCTGCGTCGGCCTCCTGGCCGGCGACGATCTCCTGTCGCGCCCGGGGGGGAAGGCGGGGTGGCACAACGAGACTCCCGATGCACAGTGCCCGGGGCTCCACACGTTCCGCTATGCCCTGTTCCCCCACCGTCCCGCCGAACCTGACTGGGGTGACGCCGTCACGGCGCAGAGCGAGAAGTTCCACCTCCCGATGCTCCCGTTCCGCCGGAAGAACCTCTCCCCCCTCCCGATGGAATCATCTCTCCTCGGCATCGAGGGAGGGCCGCTGGTGTTGAGCGCGTTGAAGGAGGCGGAGGACGGGAGCGGGATCGTCGTTCGCGTCTACAATCCCTCGCCCGGACCCGTCGGCGGCGTGCTCCGCTTCACGAGGCGCGTGAAGGGGGCGCGATGCTGTTCGCTGAACGAGGAGCCATCCCTTGAGATCGAAATCGCCTCCGGCCCCGAAGGGGATACCGTCCCGCTGAGTGTCGGCCCCGGCGGCATACTGTCTGTCCACGTGCGATTGTAAGAGGAGGAGGAAAGGCATGACGGAAACGCTCACTGTCCAGCGGAACCTCGAGCTGCTCGGCCGGTACCGGTACATGGAGATCCAGATGATGGAGCTCATGGGGGGCTGGGCGCACACGATGGTCGACCCGGAGATCAAGATCGGCTTCGGGAGGCAGATGTACCAGGACGCGGTGCACGCGGATCTCCTGGGGAAGAGGATCCCCGAGCTCAAGGGCCGCTCGGCGCACTTCCACGTGATTCCTCCCTCCGACGCCGTGGTCCGCGTCATCGAACGGATCTGGAATGCGGAGGGGGACCTGCGCCGCATGAGCGGGCTCTATCGCGTCCTGAAGCCCGCGCTGACGGAAGCGTACCGCACGCACATCGCGCTGGCCGAGCTTCCCGCCGACGAGCCGACGGCGTATATCCTGCGCCACATCGCCGACGAGGAGCGTGACCAGTGCGCCTGGGCCGAGAAGATCATCGCGCGGCTTCCGGAAGATGACGCCCTCGCGGCGCTGGAGGAGGAGCTCACCGCCGCGCTCGCCGAAGGGGGAGGGTTCGTCGCCCAGGGGAGTCCGCGCGGCACGTATGCCTTCACCAAGGCGCAGCCGTACAGCCGGCAGCCCGTGAGGGACGGCCGCTGGGACATCCTGCCGGGCTCGGCGGAGTTCACGGAGAAGAACTGGTCGTTCGACTCGAACGAGGGGAAGCAACACCTCCTCCACGACCTCCTCAACAGCGAATTCATCACGGTGGAGCGGATGGGGCGTATCCTCGCGGACTTTCCCGGCATACCGTGGGAGATGAAGCTCGACATGGCGCGGCAGGCCTGGGACGAGGCCCGCCACGCGGAGATCGTCCAGCGGCGGCTCGAGGAGCTTGGCGGGCGGGTCGGCATGTTCAGGACGAGCTGCTGGGGGTGGGAGCAGGACGTGAACCGTCCCGATCCGCTGGAGCGTCTCGCCCTCTCCAACATGACGTTTGAGAGCGAAAGCTGCAAGCATCTGCGCGACTGGATCCGCAAGGCGAAGGAGGGGGGCGACGAGCGGTCGACGCAGCTCCTGGAGTTCCTCCTGGCGGACGAGGTGAACCACGTGCTCTACGGGGTGCACTGGATCGATGAGCTGACGCGCGACGACCCCGCCCGCAGGGCCCGCGTGATGGCATACCCTGTGAGCGTCCTGGAAGGGCAGCATCCGGTCGGCGTCCGGTTCAACGAGACCATCAACGCGCGCTGAAGGGAAGCGCCCGGGACGATGAACGTCGATCAGATCACGCTGACGCACCTCCGCGTCCCGTTCGTCCGGCCGCTGCAGAACTGCAACGGGCAGGTGACCGAGAAGGAGGCGATTCTCGTCCAGGTCGCCTCCGGGGGGCTGGTGGGCACGGGGGAGGCCTCCCCCATGTCGGCCTCGTTTTACTCGGACGACACACCGGCATCCGTCTGGAAATTCCTCGCGGAGCGACTGGTGCCCGCCGTCCTCGCTTCGGGCGCGGGCTCGGTGGCGGAGATCAACCGCGTCGTGGGCCGGGCTGGCGGCAGCCCGTTCGCCCGGGCGGGGATCGAGACCGCGTTCTGGGATCTCGAGGCGCGGAAGGCGGGGAGACCGCTTTACGAGTACCTGGGAGGAAGCAGGATCCCCGTCGAATCCGGCCTGACCGTCGGGATCGAAAAGGACATCCCGCAGGTCCTGGATGAGATCGAGAAGCTGCTCGGCGACGGCTACAGGCGCGTGAAGATCGCCATCCGCCCGGGCTGGGACGTGGGACCCCTCGGCGAGATCAGGCAGCGCTTCGGGGACATCCCGCTCATGGTCGATGCATTCGGCGCGTATTCCCGCGCTGACATTCCCCAGATCCGTTCACTGGATGCGTTCGGTCTCGCGATGATCGAGCAGCCCTTCCCGGCGGGCGACCTGAGGTCTCACACCCTCCTCCAGGCAAAGATGCGCACGCCGCTCTGCCTGGACGAAAGCGTCGAGGATCTCCCCGCGCTCCGCCGCGCGATACGGTGGAAGTGTTGCCGGGCAGTCAATATCGCGATCCAGCGCGTCGGGGGCCTGGCCCAGGCCAGGCAAATGCACGACGTCTGTTCCGCGGCGGGCATCCCCGTCTGGGCGGGCTCGATGCCTGAGCTCGGCGTGGGCGCAGCACAGACGCTTCACCTGGCGACCCTCCCCGGCTTCGCCTATCCCACCGACGTGGCATCCTCTTCCCGGTGGTTTGCCGAAGACATCGTCACCCCGCCCATCCAGGTGACAAATGGCGTCGTCGCGCTCCCCGCGGGGACCGGGAACGGGTTCGAGCTGTCAGAGCAGGCGGTTACACGGTACCGGCTCGCCCGGCGCGTGTTCAGGCCCTAGGGGGGAACACGGCATGACATCAGACCCGCTTGTCCGGCTCCTTGCAGATCTCGTGTCCATCCCGAGCGTCAACCCGATGGGGCGACCGGCCGGCGGAGAGGGATTTTCAGAAGGGCCGATCGCGGATTTCATCCTCTCCCGCCTGAAACGCCACGGACTTGATGTCCGGGTCGATGATGTCGCCCCCGGGCGGCCGAATGTCACGGCGCGTCTCGATACCGGGGCAAAAAGGACGCTGCTCCTCGAAGCGCACATGGACACCGTCCAGGGGGGAAGCATGACGATCCCCCCGTTCGATCCCGTCGTTCGCGACCGGCGCCTCTACGGGCGGGGCGCGTGCGACACGAAGGGCTCGCTTGCGGCGTTCATGCACGCCCTCTGCACGCTTGCCGACAGGAAGCGGAAGCCGCCGTGCAATGTCATATTCCTGGCAGCAGTGGATGAGGAGTACGGGTTCACGGGCTCTTCCTTTGCCATGAAGCAGGGGCTCAGGGCAGATTTCGGCATCGTGGGGGAGCCTACGCGATGCGCGATCGTCCGTGCACACAAGGGAGTGACGCGCTGGCGCGTCGTCACGCGCGGCGTGGCGGCGCACTCGGCGTATCCAGAGCGGGGGGAAAATGCGATATTCGCGATGGGCGCCGTCCTCGCGCGTCTCGAACGGTATGCCGGAGCGCTCCGGAACGCCCCGCCTCACCCGCTCCTTGGCGCCCCCTCGCTGAGCGCCGGCGTGATCGAAGGAGGGGAAGCGGTTAACGTGATCCCGGCGCGGTGCTCTGTCGACATCGACCGCAGGACGCTTCCCGGTGAGACCGGGGAGCGGGTTCTCGAAGGGGCGCGCAGGGCCCTCGACGGCATCGGGGGATGGTCATTCGATCCTCCGCAGCTTTCGGTGGCGGGGATCGATGTCCCGGAAGATGCACCCGCGGTCAGGCTTCTTTCGGGAGCGGTCCGCGGCGCCGGCGGGGATGTGCGCATCGAGGGGGCGCAGTACGCGACGGACGCGGGCATGCTCGCCCTGGGCGGCATCCCTTCGGTCGTCTTCGGCCCCGGGGATATCGCACAGGCCCACACCGCAGAAGAGTGGATCGACCTCGAATCTCTCGCGCTGGCATTTGCCGCCGTCCGGCGGCTCATCGGGGAGCTCGGGGCGGGCTAACTCACAATGACGACGACAATGCACAGGTTCGATGCGCTTCGCATCTCCGAGAGCGGGAGCATCTCATTTGGAGTGGCGCCGCTGCCCGTCCGTTGCGGGTTCGGCCTTCACGTCGGATCGGGGAGCGTGTATCCCGAGCTGAATTTCACCCTCCCGCCGATGACGATCAGCGAGGAGACCTGGGACGCGGTACTCGCTGAGTACAGGGAGATCGCCGAGATGATTCCGCGCGCGGCTTCCCGGCTCAGGCTTCCCGGGCTCATGGTGGAGTTCGAACTTCTTCCACCGATGACGGAGCACCCCTCGTGGGGGGCGGAGATCACGGCGCTCCTTCGAGAGGCACTCCGACAACTTCACGCGAAGTCCGGCATCCCATGCGCGCTGCGGGTGACCCCGACGGACATCAGGGATATGGAAAGGCCGCCGCTCCTCCGTTCGGGGAGAGCATGGGAGGCGCTCGAGACCTCGCTTGAGTCCTGCGCGCATGCGGGGGCCGACGTCCTCTCGATCGAGTCGGTGGGGGGGAAGGAAGTGCATGACCAGGCGCTCCTGTACGGCGATGTGCATGGTGTGATATTCGCCCTCGGCGTTCTCGCGCCGCGCGACATGGAGTTCCTCTGGAACGCCATCGTCGCCGTCGCACGGAAGCACCGGATAGTTGCGGGGGGAGATTCCGCGTGCGGCTTTGCCAACACCGCCATGCAGCTCGCGGGCCAGGGGATGCTGCCCGAAGTGCTCGCGAGCGTGGTGCGCGCCGCCTCCGCGGTCAGGAGCCTCGTGGCGTTCTCTGCAGGCGCGGTCGGACCGTCGAAGGACTGCGCCTACGAGGGGCCGGTCATCAAGGCGATCACCGGCGCACCGATCGCGATGGAAGGCAAGTCCGCGACATGCGCTCACTTCAGTCCCGTCGGGAACGTCGCGGCCTCGCAGTGCGACCTCTGGAGCAACGAGTCCGTCCAGAACATCAGGCTCCTGTCGGGCTCGGCACCCGAGGCGTTCCTCGAGTCGCTCGCGTACGATTGCCGGATGATGAACGAGGCACTCCGTACGGGCCAGGAGAAGGCTTACCGTGATCTGCTCGTGGCATCCGACGTGGGCCTGAGTCCGCAGGCGCTCGTCCTGTCTCCGGACTCGACCATCCGGATCGCGCGGGCGATCGTCGGCCAGCACACTCCCTATGGCGCCACATGTGCCGCAGCGCGAGAGGCGGTCGCCATCATGCGCGACGCACTCCGTGAAAAGCGTCTCGACCTGCCGGAGCGGGAACTCCAGTGGCTCGGGAAGATCGAGCGGGCGCTCGGTTCCCTTCCCGACACCGAAGAGGAGATGATCATGTCGATGGAGGAACAATACGGTCATCTCTATCGCCCGGCGAGTTATGGATTCTGAGAGGGCAGTCATGACCCGGGACTGGATCATCGGGCTTGATATCGGGGGGACGAAAACCGCCGTCGTGGCCGGCGGCACGCGCGGGGAGATCCTCCGCAGGGAGCAGTTTCCCAGCGAGACATCCAGGGGGTTTGACGACATGTTCTCGCGGATACTGGCCGCCATCGGGCGCATGGCGGGGGAGATGCAATCGCCGCCGCGCGCCGTGAGCGTCGCCGTCGGGGGACCTCTGGACGTCCTGAACGGGATCGTGCTTTCTCCTCCCAACCTCCCCGGCTGGTCCGGCATCCATCTCAAGGAGATGCTCTCAGGGAGGCTCCACGTGCCCGTCTTCGTCGAGCACGACGGCAATGCGGGAGCGCTCGCCGAGTGGTATTTCGGGGCGGGGAAGGGATGTCGCAGCATCGTGTTCATGACGATGGGGACGGGCATCGGGGCAGGCCTCATACTCGACGGGCGCCTCTACCGGGGGGCGAGCGACGTGGCCGGGGAAATCGGCCATGTGAGAGTCGCGGAGGAGGGGCCGGACTGCTACGGCAAGAGCGGGTCGCTCGAAGGCTACGGGAGCGGGACGGGCCTCTCGCGCATTGCCCGGACGATGTTCCCGTCCATCACGTCCGATGAAGCCTCTCCGGCGGGACTCCGTGAAGCGTGGAAGCAGGGCTCACCCCGGGCGCAGGACGTGTTCGGGGCCGCCGCGCGCGGTCTCGGCCGCGGCCTGGCGATCGTCGCCGACACGCTCAATCCCGAGAGGATCATACTGGGCGGTCTCGGGATGCGCCTCTGGGACGCGCTTGTCGTCCCCGCGCTCCGCGTCTACGAACGGGAGGCCCTTCCCGATGCGCGGAAGGCATGCCGCGTCGTCCCCGCCCAGCTCGGCGAGCGGATCGGCGATCTCGCCTCCCTCTGCGCCGCGTACGACCAGGGAAACTTCCTTGATCCCGTCATTGCGAGCGAACCGAAGCAATCATAGGTAGATCCCGTCATTGCGAGGGGCGCCGAAGGCGCCCCGAAGTCCGCTCTTTGGACCACGCCGATCTATGGCGTGGCAATCTCAATCTTGATACCATGGACTACAATAACATCCCTCTCACCAATCCCTCCCCCGACGCCCGCGGCTTCGTCGATATCCTCACCGGGAGAGGCCGCTCCCCCCGCGTTCCACTCATCGAGTATATCGTGGACGACGTCGTGATGAAGCCGGTCGTGGAGGGCCTCCTGGGCCGCGTGTGGGTGCAGGCCGGGGCCGACAGGGAATCCCGCAGAAACGCGCTCGACAACTTCATCCAGTTCTGGTACCGGATGGGGTACGACTTCGTCCGCTACGAGGAAGGCCTGCCGCTCCCTGAGCGGAAGCTCCTCGCACCTGACCCCGCCCCCCGCGGCGTCACGGACCGGGCGTGGGCCGACGAGCACCAGGGAGCGATCATGTCGTGGGAGGATTTTGAAAAGTACCCGTGGCCTGACCCGTCAAGTTTTGATTTCTACGCGTATGAATACCTGGACAGGAACCTGCCCGAGGGGATGGGACTCATCGCCTGTCATGCGGGGGGAGTGTTCGAGCATCTCTCCTGGATCATGTCGATGGAGGGGCTTGCGCTGGCGCTGCACGAGCAACCGGACCTGGTCCGGGCGACCGCGGACCGCCTGGGGGAGCTGATGCTCGCGTTTTACGTCCATCTCCTTGATCTCGAGAACCTGGTTGCGGTCTTTCCCGGGGACGACATGGGGTACCGCTCCTCCACGCTCGTATCGCCTGATGTGCTCAGGACGTACACGCTCCCCTGGCACAGGCGGTTCGCCGCGATGGCCCATGCCAAGAAACTCCCCTACTTCCTCCACTCCTGCGGGAACGTCATCGCCGTGATGGAGGACCTGATCGTCACCGTCGGCATCGACGGAAAACACTCGTTCGAGGACGCGATCGTTCCCGTGCAGGATTTTCACGCGCGCTACGGCGCGAGGATCGCCTCGCTCGGGGGTATCGATATCAACATCCTCTCGGGCGGGACAACCGGCGACGTCCGGAGGCAGACCCGCCGGCTCATCACGGAATGCGGAGCGCGGGGGAGATACGCGGTGGGCTCGGGCAATTCCGTCCCCAGCTACGTCCCGGTGGAGAATTATCTCTCCATGATCGATGAGACGCACATGTGCAATAATGAGAGGATTTCCCGGTGAAGATCTGGGTTGCAGCTGCGGGCGCCGCCGCGCTCGCCTGTGTCGTTTTGTCGGCGCAGACCGCGCTGTCACAGAAAAAGGAGTACCTCGACGATATCCGGCTCGCCGTGGAGAAGGGCTGGAACGACTATCCTTCCGTCGTCGCTGCCTGGAAGAAAGCCGCAGAGCCCAACGTCCTCTGGGGGTACAATCCCCCCGCCCAGCCGGTCTATCTCGCCGCCGCGCTTGGCTTTCTCTACCATGAGACGCACGACAGCGCGTACGCCGCAAAGGCGGCCCGGCTCCTGCTCGATTACGCCGATCTCCCCTCGGCCATGCCGCCGTCGTACGCCCGGACACGCGTCGAATACGCGGAGGGGATCCCTCCGCTGACCAATTTCTTCTTCCTCCCCCCGTTTGTCCGGTCGTATCTCTGGATCAGGAATTGTCCCTCGATCGACGCTCGCGCCCGCGCGAAGATCGAAACGGCGATCGCGCGGAGCGTGGACTTCGTCTTCACGTTCCCGGAATGGGGATCGCACAACCGCGCGATGCTCCGCGCCGAGGCGCTCGCCTACGCCGCCCGGGCGCTTCCGTCGCATCCCCACGCCGCGAAGTGGCAGCAGATGTCGGACGTTATTGCCACCGACAGCCGCGGGCACTGGGAGATCGAGGACGCGACGAACTACAACCCCGTGTGGCTCCATGCGCTCTGCTCATGGGCCGCCGTCACGGGAGACACCGGCGCGTACACGACGTCCATGATGCGCTACTACGAGGAATACTACACGCAGCTCATGTGCCCCGCAGGCATTATCCCCGACTTCGGGGACGCGACGTGGAACAGCCCATCGGGAGGGCTCCGGTTCGTCGCGATATTCGAGAAGTGGGCGGCGGTTTTCCACGACCCCGGGGCGAAGTGGGCCGCGCAATCGATATACGTGAAGGCGAAAGCCCGCTCTCCCGTACGGGGCGTCGACGAGGCATACCATCTTGCCGACGCATACGCCTGGTGCGACGAGTCGGTGCCGCCCCGGCGTCCCGAGGGGGGAAGCAGGGAAGTGCTCGACGACATCGTGGGGAAGAAGGTGGTCTTCAGGAGCGGATGGGATTCGACGGCGATGTATCTCCTGCTCGACTACCGGGACGAGGGGGACGGCGGGTGGCTTTCGCGCGACTACCTGCGCCGCACGATCACCGTCGAAGAGGAGAAAATGACGCATGGCCACTCAGACGAGAACAGCATCCCCCTCATGATGGACGGTGGCTCCGTCCTCTTGCACGACGGGGGATACAGGGATTCGCTCCCCAGCGGGGCATACGGAGCCTGGCGGGCGGATTACTTCCACAACAGGGTGATCGCGCGCGGGGGAAAGCGCGACACGCGCCAGTCGCTCCTCGATTTTGTGCACAACTCGGGCGCCTACAGGAGCGTGCGGACCTCCAAGATCGACTTTCTGAATCTCCGCGGTGTCGACATGAGTCGCACGCGCCTGGTGGACGAGAACCTCGGCTATCGCTGGGACCGTGTGATCGCCTGGGTGCGTGACCCGGGATGCTTCATCGTGATCGACGGTCTCAAGGCGCTCCGCGACGGGTACTTCACGTTTGCGGCTCTCTGGCACGCGCAGAACGTCATTGCCCGGGGGAACCACTATTACGATATCGCAACCGATTCCGTCCCGGGATTTCATTTTCCGCAGAAGAAGTCGCTGCTGGTCTATTTCCCGGAGACGTACGCGAAGACGGACGGCGTCGAGCCCGAACGGAGACACTCGCAACCTGAGCACGTCATCTACCAGGTGATCTCCAGTCAGTACAAAGAGGGAGACTGCGAGCTGTTTGTCAGCATACTCGTCCCCCACGACCGGGGCGTCGATCCTGCTTCGCTTGTCAGGTCGTACTCGCTCGTGCCGACGTCCGCCCCCTACCGCTCAGTTGCGATCGCGATCGGGGAAGGAGGAGTAAAGGAATACGTTTACTGCAAGCTCGACCTCGAGATGGACATTGCCCGCGAGAACATTCGCCCGCGCTACCTGTACGATCTCGGGAAGGTCTCTTTCGGCGATTTCGAGACGGACGCGGGGTTCTTCTACGCGGCGGCCGGTGCGAGGACGCTTGAATACTCCGCCTCGACTGTGCTCAAAGTCATTTATCGGGGAGACACGCTGATGGCGGCGCTTCCCAACACGCACGGCCTCCAGCCCGACGGCGGGTCCGACACGCATGTCGGGTATTCGAAGTGGCGATACTGGGAGGATACTGTTTCCCTCGACAGGAAGAAGAGATGAACACTACGGGCAGACACGGCGGGCACACGATCCGCCTGCAGAGAATATGGAAGCACGAAAAGGCCGTCATCATCCCGTACGACCACGGGGCTTACAGCGGCGTTGTGGAGGGGCTTGAAGATCCGCGCCGCCTCACGGAGCGGATCGCCGCGACTGCAGCGGACGCGGTGCTGGTGGCGCCGGGGGTCCTCCGCGCCATCGCGCCGGCCCTGGGGTCGCTCGGCGTCGTTCTCCGGATGGACGGTGGGTTCACTTCGTTCGCCGCCGTCCCGTCGGACTACCAGACGCTTGCCGCGGCCGAGGATGCCGTCAGGCTCGGCGCGGACGCAGGGATCATCTTCACGTTCATCGGGGTCCCGGATGAGGCCGCCTCGCTCCAGAGGCTGGGGCGCACGGCCGCGGACGCGGATATCTGGGGTTTGCCCCTCATCGCCGAAGTGCTTCCCCCCGGGCTGCTCAACAATCATTTTGGCTCCGGCATCTGGCCGAAAGGAAGGAAGAACGCGGACATCGTCGTGGACACCAGGAATGTCGCGCGCGTCGCCGTGGAGACCGGGGCGGACATCATCAAGACGCGCTACACGGGTGACGTCGCATCGTTCCGCTCCGTCGTCGAGACGTGCGGGGCGCCCGTGATCGTGGCCGGGGGACCGAAGCTTGACGGGACGGACGAGGCGCTCCTCAGGCTTGCCCACGACTGCATGCACGCGGGCGCGGCGGGAATCATTTTCGGCAGGAATGTCTGGCACCACCCGAAGATGGAGAGGCTCATCGCTGCCCTCTGCGCGATCGTTCACGAAGATGAGGGAGTCGACGCCGCGCGGAAGCTGCTCCGATGATCACGACCGTCACGTCCAATCCGATGCTCGACACCGCGCGGAAGCTGCTCCGATGATTACGACCGTCACGCTCAACCCCATGCTCGACAAGACTGTGAGCGTGCCGTCGATACGGCGAGGGGCGATCACCAGGGCCGACCGTGTCGGCATTATCGTCGGTGGAAAGGGTGTGAACGTCTCACGGCAGCTCCGCCTTCTCGGCGAGGAAACTGTGGCGGCCGGCTTCCTGGGGGGAGAAATCGGGACGCTGATCGAGCGGCTCCTCGACGGAGAGGGGATCGCGCACGCCTTTGTCCGTACAAACGGCATGACGCGCGAAGGTGTGACGTACCTCGAGCCCGACGGGACGATGACGTCAGTTTTCGAGCCCCCCGGCGAGGTGTCGGAGGCCGATGTGGGGAAGCTTCTCGAGGACTGCATGGCGCTTGCCTCACGGAGCGCGTGGGTGGTCTGCAGCGGCAGCTCTCCGTCTCCGGTGTCGGACGACGTCTTCAGGACGCTCGTGGCTTTCTGCAAATCCCGGGGCATCAACGTCGCCCTGGATTCATACGGGAGGGCGCTTGAGCGGGGAGTGGAATCTCTCCCGGATTTTCTGAAGCCGAACAGGGAAGAATTCGAGCAGACGTTCGGCTCTCCCGTCCGGGGGGAAAAGGAGATAGTCGCGGCGGCCCGCACGCTGGTTTCGCGCGGCGCCCGTTATGCGCTCGTAACAGACGGCCCGAGACCATTTGCCGCGGCAAACGCCGAAGGGGCGTGGCTTGTGACTCCCCCTGCCGTCGAGGCGGTCAACCCGACCGGCTCGGGCGACAGCATGGTCGCGGGGATACTCCATGGCCTCATCCGTTCCTGGCCGTTTCCCGACTGCATTGCATTCGGTGCGGCCGCCGGTGCAGCCAACGCCCGCGTCTGGGACGTCGCGTCCTCGACCGCCGAAGAGATCCACTCTCTCGTTCCGGCAGTGAAGATCAAGAAAGTCTGATCCCCTGTCATTGCGAGGAGCGCTTTTCAGCGACGAAGCAATCTGAATTTCATCGAATATCCACATCAGGTCCATCATGCCCACACTCCGCGAATTCATCACCACGGTCAAGAGAATTGAGCATTCCCCCGCCGGACCGCTCGTCGAAAAAACTGTCGCGGGGGCCCTCCACGCGATCGCGCCCGGCTCCGGCATATTCACCAGCCCCGGACTGGCTGCGCCCGCCGGTACTGTCCGCGTTGCGGTCGTCCCGAAGAATGTCGAGCCCTCCTCGCTTCACAAGGGGCTCCATGGGAAGAAACACTGGATGATGGTCCGCGCCGCCGCGGGGCTGGAGCTGCTGACTGACAGCGAACATCTCCTGTACGCCCTCTATACGCTCGTGACGGAAGAGCTGGCCGCTTCCGACGTGGCGTCGCTGCGCGATGGAAAAATCTACGTCAGCGCGTTCCCCGAGGTCCGGCCGGTTTTCGATATCTTTCTCACGCAGTGGGGGCGCACAGTCGGGAAATTCGACCGTGAGGAACACATCCGGACGATGGCGCGGATGGGGAATTCGCACGTTGAGGTCAACGGCCTCGCCTATCACGTCCCGTTCGAGAGAGGGCCGCAGGGAGAGCTTCTCCACCGCTTCTACACGTACGCGCCGGCGCTGGACCAGTTCGTGACGAGCCGGTTGAACAAGGGGTTCTACGACGCGGACTACCTCCAGGCGAACCTGAACTACCTCAAGACGAACTCCGCACTTGCGGAGAAATACGGGCTGACGCCCGGGATTGTCTGCTTCGAGCCCCGGTCTGTCCCCGACGGGCTCCTGGAACGTTACCCTGTTCTCCGCGGCGCGCGCGTCGATCACCCGATGAGAAGTTTCCATCCTCGGTACAACCTCTCTGTCGCGCATCCCGTCGTGCTCGAACACTATGCCGAGATGATGGAGAACCTGATGCGCGAAGTCCCGCGTCTCGGGTTCATGTCCATCTGGTCCAACGACAGCGGCGCGGGATTCGAGTACACCAGCTCACTGTACGTCGGCAGGAACGGCGGCGGGTACCTGGTCCGCGAATGGCTTGCGGCGAAAGACATCGCCGCGGCCGCGGCGTTCAACCTGGTCCGCTTCATGACAACGCTTCGCGACGCCGGGCGCAGGATGAACCCGAAGTTCCGCACGCTCATCAGGCTCGAGCCGTTCTGGGAGGAGCTGGACCATATCTGGAAGCTTCTCGGGGACGGGCTCGACGTGGAAGTCTCCTCGCTCCTGACGCGGGGCTGGGAGCTTTCGTACAAGCACCCGAAGTACGAGGAAGTCCCCCAGATCCACGGCACCGCCCTCTTCAACAGGTTCGCGGACACAGAAAAGCCCGTGATGCAGGAGCTTGCGGCGAAGGGGTCCCGTGCGGACTACTACTTCGTCCCCGAGATTCTCGGCAACCACGAACCGCTCATGGGGATCCCGTTCCCGCGGCTTGTCCACGAGAAGCTTGCCGCGATGGCGCACGTGGGCGTCGAAGCCGCGGCGTACCAGGGAGGACCCACGCCGCCGTCATTCGTCCCGTACAACATCAACCAGGAGGTGGTCCGCGCGTTCCAGCTGGAGCCTGCGATGGACCTTGCCTCGTTCATGAGGCGCAAGGCCGAAGAGTGGATCGGCCCCGCCATGCGCGACGACCTCGTCCGCCTCTGGGAGATGTCCGACGAGGCATTCCGCTGCTTCCCGATCCCGATCTGGATCTACGCCGGCTGGGGCGTCTGGTACCGCCTCTTCGTCCGCCCCATCGTCCCGAACATCGAGGCAATCCCGGAGAAGGAGCGGGAGTACTACGAGGACTTCCTCCTGGCCACGACGCACAACAGGACGCGCGTCGATTTCCGGTACGACGTCGGGTTCGACCTGATCGAGCCCGAGCGCGCCTGGTCGGCGCTGAAGCACATGGACGACGACCTCATCCCGGCTATGAGAAAAATCCTCGCGCACGCCGAGCAGATGGAGAAAAAGGCGTCGGGCGCCGCAGAGAAGGCCGTCGCGCGCGACCAGCGCGAAAGGATGATCGCGCTTATGTGCTGGTACCGCACGGAGCGCAACGTGACGGCATGGGTGGCGGGCGTGCACGGCTACATGGAGTCGAAAGACCCGGCCTTCAGAAGCAAATGCCGAGCCACGCTGAAGGAGATGGTGCTCGATGAGATCGCGAACACGAAGGACCTGATCAGGCTCTGGGAGACGGCGACGACCCGGTGGATGATGGTCTCCGACGTCGGCGAGACCACGTTCGTCTACTATACGAACATGGGAGAGCTGATGAAAAGGAAAGTCGCGCTTATGCAGGGACACGAAAACGACGAACCGTACGTCGATCCCGATTTCCAGTGGCGAGTCCCCGGCTTCAGCCGCCGCCCGGCGTGAGGGATGCGCGGCCCCGGGTGCTGATCGCCCCGGATTCGTTCAAGGGGACGCTGAGCGCTGCTGAGGCCGCGGAGGCTATGCAGAGAGGGATCCTCCGGGGTCTCCCCGACGCCGGTACCCGGCTCATGCCGGTCTCGGACGGGGGAGAGGGGTTCCTTGATGTGATTCTCCCCGGGCTCCACGGGAATATCATGAGCGCTGGGGTCTCCGGGCCCCTCCCCGGCCAGCGCGTCACGGCCCGCTGGGGCCTGGCGGAAGCGGGAGCCCTGGCCGTGATCGAATCGGCTTCAGCAGCCGGCCTCACGCTGATCCCTCCCGGGAAGCGGGACCCGCGCGTGACGACCACGTTCGGTCTCGGAGAGTTGATCTCCGGCGCACTCGGCCGTGGCGCTCGTCGCTTTCTTGTCGGCATCGGCGGCACCGGCACAAATGACGGCGGTGCGGGAATGGCCTCCGCACTCGGGGCAAGGTTCCTGGATGCGTCGCGAGCACCGCTTCCTCAGGGCGGTGCGGCGCTTGAGCGCCTCTCGCGGATCGTGCTCGACGATCTGGACGTGCGTCTCCGGGAATGCTCGTTTACGGTCGCCACCGACGTCACCAATCCCCTCACGGGTCCCTCGGGAGCATCGTTCGTGTTCGGGCCGCAAAAAGGGGCGGACCGGGCGACAGCGGCGCTACTCGATAGGGCCCTTTCGAGATACGGTGAGGTCCTGCGGGCGACCCTTGGATCGGACATCGCGTCGCTCCCGGGGAGCGGTGCTGCGGGGGGACTTGGCGCGGCGCTCATTGCCTTTTGCGGTGCGAAACTCGTCCCGGGGATCGACCTCGTCCTTGATGCGATCGGGTTCGATGCCGCGCTCGATCAGGCCGATCTTGTGATGACGGGCGAAGGGAGGATCGATTCCCAGACGCGCTCCGGGAAGGCGCTCTCAGGGATACTGCGTCGCGCCGGCGCAAAGGGGATCCCTGTGCTCGCCGTCGTCGGCGCCGCCGAGGGGAGGGAATCGGTCTTTACCGGGACCGGCGGGTTTGCCGCGCTCGCGGCCATCGCGCGGGGGAATACGCCGGTAGAGGATGCGATGCGCGATTCCGCACGCCTGCTTGAAGAGCGGACGGCTGAGCTCCTGTCGACATTCGTGCGCGGGAGAACATGGTAGACCAGATCAAGCACGTCAACCTCATCGACTTCCTGGTGATCGCCGGGTACCTCCTGATGCTCACCGGGACCGGCATCTACGTCACGCGCTTCAACAAGAACGCGGACGACTTCTTCAAGGGTGGCGGGAAGATCCCCTGGTGGATCTCGGGTCTCTCGACGTTCGTTGCGGGGTTTTCCGCGTTCATGTTCGTTGGCGCCGCGGGGTACTCCTACAGGAACGGCCTCGGTTCCGCGGCCCTCTTCACGAGCGCCGGCTGGGGGTACGTGCTCGGGTACTTCGTCTACGCCGCCAGGTGGAAGCGGGCCCGCCTCTCATCGCCGATGGAGTTCCTGACGCGCCGTTTCTCCCAGGGGACGACCTACTATTATACGCTCCTTTCCATAGTGCCTGCCATCCTGGGTCTCGGCCTGGGAATCTACATACTCTGCATATTCGTTGCGACCGCGCTGAACATCATGAATCTGACGGTGTCGTTCGGGTTCATAACGCTGAGCGGGATCGAGCTTTCGATGATCGTGACCGGTGTCGTACTGCTCGTCTATACCAGCGCCGGGGGCCTCTGGGCGGTCATGATCACGGACGTCATGCAGTCGTTCATCATACTGATCGTGACGATACTGATATTCCCTCTCGCCTTTTTCGCGCTTGGAGGGAGCGGGGGGTTCTTCCACGGGTTCGCCCGGCTTGCCGCGGAGGCGCCGCCCGGCTACCTCCGGTTCGGCGACGTCTTCGCGCACCCCTCGTTTTACCTGGCGTACCTGTTCAACACGTTTATCGGCTATAACGCCGCCTGGCATATCGGGCAGCGCTACTACAGCGTGCCGACGGAAAAGGATTCACGGAAGATGGCGGTGCTCTGCGCCGCCCTTTCGCTCCTGGTGCCCCTGCTCTGGATCGCACCGACGATGGCCGGAAGGATCCTGTTTCCCGACATGCGCGCGCTCTGGCCGCAGCTGGCCGAGCCCTCGGAGGCGTCGTTCGTCACGCTGGCGCTCGCACTCCTTCCCAACGGGCTCATCGGGCTGACCGTCTCGGCGATACTCGCCGCCACGATGACGCACACGGACACTGCGCTCAACTACCTCGCATCGATACTCGTGAGGGACGTCTACCTGAAGATCCGCAGGACGTTCTCGCTCCCTGTCCCGGGTGAGCGGCGGCAGCTCCTGGTCGCGCGCATCACCACGTTCACGCTCGGGTTCCTGGCGATCGCCACGGCGATCATCGTCCAGCGGACGAAGGGAGTGTTCGACTTCGCCCTGCTCTACTACTCCTGGTTCAGCCCGTCGATGATGACGCCCGTCATGCTCGGGTTCCTCTACCGGAAGACTCCCTCCTGGTCGGCGGGCGCTGCGGCCACCGTGAGCCTGGCGGTCGTCCTCGCCTGTAACACCGTCATCGACGTCAGGCCCTACCAGTACGAGGTCAACATATTCGGCGGGATCCTCGTCTCGGCCGCCGTCTTCTTTCTCTCGGCGCTCTGGCAGGAGAAGAACACGGAGGCGCGTGAGCGCATGGCGGCGTTCGGTCGCGATCTCGACACGCCCGCGCTCGACCGGAGCGCCACATGGGACAGGAACGCCCTGCGGTCGTATCTCGTGGTCGGCATACTGACAATCATCATCGGGATAGCGCTTCTCCTGCTATTGACAGTCCCGGCGGGGATCGAAGTCCGTACGCTCACCTGCATCACGGGACTTGCGACAATGGCGCTTGGCGGGGGGATGCTGCTCTACTTCCGCGGTCAGGAAGTCAAAACTGAACGATAAGGGAACGGACGATGGACACTTCCACACCCGTCATACTCGTCACGGGAGCCAGCCGGGGCCTGGGACGCGGCATCGCGCTCAGGCTCGCGGAGCTAGGGTTTTCCGTCGCGATTAATTATGCAGGGAACAGGGCGGCCGCCACGGAGACCGCGACGGCGTGCGCTTCGCGAGCTCCCTCCGGGGCGCAGAGGTTCATTCCGCTCAAGTGCGACGTGGGCTCCGAGGCCGAGAGGGAATCCCTGGTGAACGACACATTGGGCCAGTTCGGCCGCATCGATGCGCTGGTCAACAACGCCGGCATGGGTCCCCGCGTGAGGTCCGACATCACGGAGGCGACCGTCGGGTCTTTCCGCGAAGTAGTGGCGACAAACCTGGAAGGTCCGTATTTTCTCACGCAGTCCGTCGTGCGGTACTGGCTCAGGGAGAAGCCGCGCCCCCTCCTGAAGCGGGGGTTCACGGTGATTTTCAATACCTCCATATCGGCGCTCACCGCCTCGCTCAACCGGGGGGAATACTGCGTCTCCAAGGCAGGTCTTTCAATGGGCGCGCACCTCTGGGCGCTCCGGCTGGCCGGCGAAGGGATCGGCGTCTTCGAGCTCCGTCCCGGGATCATGGCGACCGATATGACCGCGGGGGTGAAGGAGAAGTACGATGCGATGATTGCCTCCGGCGCCGTTCCAATGCGGCGATGGGGGACGCCCGAAGACGTGGGAAGCGCGGTAGGATCCATACTCTCGGGCGATTTTCCCTATTCGACCGGGGAGATTATTTATATCGACGGCGGGCTTCACCTGCCGAGACTGTGAGGGACAATGATCGCTATTGACGCCAGGCTCGAAGCGCGTGATCTTGCGCCCGCGGTAGGGAGGATCTTCTCCCTCTCGGCGGGGAAAATCCGCTCTATCGCCCGCAGCTGGGATCCCGCCCGCGGCGCACCCGTGTTCACGGTGGACGGGACGTACACGTCGCGGGGGTGGACGGAGTGGACTCAGGGGTTCATGTTCGGTTCATCGCTTCTGCAGTACGATGCGACGGGCGAGAAGGAGTTCCTGGAGACCGGTCGGCGCGGCACGATCGGGTTCATGGCGCCCCATGTGAGCGCGACGGGCGTCCACGATCACGGGTTCAACAATGTCAGCACGTACGGCAACCTGCACCGGTTGATGAAGGAGGGGGCGATTCCCCGCAGCGACGCGGAGAACGATTTCTACGAGATCGCTCTCAAAGTGAGCGGGGCTGTGCAGGCTTCCCGCTGGACGTCGCTCGGGGGAGACTCCGGGTTCATCTGCTCCTTCAACGGGCCCCATTCGCTCTTTGCTGACACGATCCGCTCGCTCCGCTCCCTCGCCCTGTCGCACCGGCTCGGTCACGTCCTGATGGGCGAGAGGGACGAGAAGATCTCCCTCCTCGTACGCCTTATCCGGCACGCGGAGGCGACGTCGAAGTACAACGTCTATTTCGGCGAGGGGCGCGACGCATATGACGTTCGCGGACGCGTGGCGCACGAGTCGATATTCAACGTCCGCGACGGATCGTACCGCTGCCCATCGTCGCAGCAGGGCTATTCCCCGTTCTCCACGTGGACGAGGGGCCTCGCCTGGATCATCTGCGGTTACGCGGAGGAGCTTGAATTCCTCTCGTCGCTCCCTGCCGATCAGCTCGCGCCGTTCGGCGGCAAGGAGAGCGTCCTGGCGGCGTTCCTCAGGACGGCGACAGCGACAGCGGACTTCTATATTGAGAACACGCCTGTCGACGGCGTCCCGTACTGGGACACGGGGGCCCCGGGGCTCTCATGCATGGGAGACTATCTCGGCCGTCCGGCCGATCCATTCAACGAGTTTGAGCCCGTCGATAGCTCAGCGGCTGCCATTGCGGCGCAGGGGCTCATCCGTCTCGGCATGCATCTCAGGTCTACCGGCGGGAACGGCGATCGCTACTACAGGGCCGGGCTGACCGTTGCGAGGACGCTCTTTGGCGAGCCGTATATTTCGACCGGGGAGCGGCACCAGGGACTCATTCTTCATTCTGTGTATCACAGGCCAAACGGTTGGGATCGGATCCCGCAGGGACGGAAGATCCCCTCGGGTGAATCCTCCATGTGGGGTGATTATCACGCGCGAGAGCTGGCGCTCCTGGTGAAGAGAATCGGCGAAAATGGAACGTACTACAGATTCTTCTGACCTGATGCCTCACGCCGACCGGGAGCCAGAAGGTGGGCCGTACCGTGCAGGATGGTACTTCTTTGCGCTTCTGCTCTTCCTCGCGGCGGCAAACATGTGGTGGGTTTTCGTCGGGGGCGGAGGCCCGCAGCACTGGGATTCCGCCATACACCTCTCTGAGAGCCTGGGTGCCAACCGCGTGTTCGACGGCGATGGGGGGCTCTCGCTCAGGTCTCTCCTGAACGTCTCCTGGTATTACCCGCCACTCGTATCGTACGCCGCGGTTCCCTTCTATCGTCTCTTCGGCGAATCCGAATCCACGGGTTACATCGTCGAAACATTTTTCCTCCTGGTCCTGGTCGCGTGCGTATCCCTGATCGGGAAGCGGTTATGGGGAACCCGTACGGGATTTCTCGCCGCTCTCCTCGTCTCCTCATTTCCGATCGTGATTGAGTACTCACGAGTGTTCATGCTTGATCTCCCCGTTGCCGCCATGGCCGCCCTCTGCACACTCTGTTTGATCGAGTCCGAGGGATTTCAGAGGCCGTGGTGGGGCCTGGCGGCGGGAGGGTCGCTCGGGCTCGGCGAACTCACCAAGTGGACATTTGTGGCCTTCGTCATCGCTCCTCTCCTCTTCTCATGCATTGAGGCATTCAGGGGGAAATCGCGCCGGGGGAAGGGGATTCTGACGATGGTCCTGTCGATGCTTCTCGCCATCGCAGTCTGCGGGCCATGGTACGCCGTGCACATTGTCCAGATCCTCACGAGCCGGGGAGGTGAGCTCTCACGGGGGGATTACACGCTCTTTCAAAGTGTCTTTCTTTATCTCCATGAGATCTCCGGTGAGGTATCCTGGTGGGGAGCCGCGCTCATGGCAATCGGAGTAATCGGGTTCTTTCGCCTGGAGAAGGAGAAGAGGCTCTATTTGGGCGCCTGGTTCCTCAGCGCATACGCGCTGATCAGCATAGCGGGGATAAAGGCTCCCCGGCTCGCGATCCCGTTGCTCATTCCAGCCTCGCTTATGAGCGCCAGGGGGGCTGAGGCCATATTCGGCAGATTCAAAACCCGTGTCAGTTCCCTGAAGAATATCGGCTGGGGAGTGCTGGCAGTGGTTCTCTTGCAGCTCCTCCTGGTGTTGTTTGTCCCCTCTCTCTCCCGGCTCGGCAGGCTCCTGTCGACGGAGGTTCTTGGCGTCCCCATACTCAGTGTGGAGGGGGCAGATGGGAGGAATTGGGACAACACTCCGGCGCTCGCAGCCATTATGAGCGACATGCATACTTCCGGGAGGTCCTCCGCTGTGGTGCGTGTGATACCGGATTTTCCATACTTCAACAATTCCACCGTTTCGTATTATGCGCAGGTTCACCGGTATCCGCTCCGCATCACGGGAACGAGCGGGTTCCCGATGTTCACCGACTACATTCTCTTGAAATCCGGTGAGATCGGGATCGATTCACCCGACAGGCACCGTGCCGGCCTCACCGGCCAGATACTGCTGGCGGCAAGGAGCGGGTCGACCGCCTACCATCTGATCGGCAGTCTCTCTCTGCCGGACGGTTCGAGCGCGTTCGTGGTGAGCGTGTTGCCCATCCAGGTCCCTTTGGAAGATACAGGGAGAGTTATTGCAGGTGTGAGGACTGCCGCAGGTTCAATGATCAGACGATATTTCAGGCCGGTGAGCGGATATCAAATCGACGTGCAGGGATACGACGGCGTCGAGACCGCAAGGGGGCACATTGCCGCAATTCGTATCCGGATGGACAGCGCCGCCTTTGGCGACTTTGCATTCAATGAGCGCGGCATTGCCGTATCCGGCCTTGATATCGAAATCCGCGACGTGCTCATCGATCCGGGGCGTCTTCTCAGTGACACGACACTCCAGATATTCGCGATCCGGGGCCTGTCGGTAAATGGATTCTGCATTCGGGCTTCCGACATAGCCTCATACTTGTCAAAAGGGCAATCCAGGGATCTGCAAATCACCGGCGTGTCCATGAATCAGGGTGTGCTCTCGCTT
>DATJAS010000093.1:0-15269 GCA_035516035.1 Bacteroidota bacterium
GCAACCGCCCCGGCCGCGTGCGGCGGGGCGTGCGGCGCGTCAAAACCTGCGCACTTTGAGTTGATTTTGTCTCTTTGTTTCTCTATTATCGGACGATGTAAAAATGAAACGGCCGCAACCCGCGGCAGAATAAGGTTCCACCCCCATCGGAGCTCTGATGACCAATCCGGCTACCAAGAAAAGCACTATACTGGTCGTTGATGACGAGGATGCACTGCGGACGGTGCTCAGCGGAGAGCTCGCCAATGAAGGTTACGATGTCAAAGCCGCCGCGGACGGTGACGAGGCAATCGGAGAGGTGGAGAAGTCGTCGTTCGACCTGGTCCTGCTCGATATCAAGATGCCGAGGGTGAACGGGTTCGAAGTCCTGAAGTTTATCAAGGAGAAGCACGCCAAGACGAAGGTGGTCATGCTGACCGGCTTCGCCGACCTGAAGAACGCCATTGAGTCCAAGAAACTCGGGGCTGACGATTTTGTCAGCAAACCGTACGATCTTGTTGACCTGCTTACGACCATCGAGCGTGTCCTGAGCGAATGACGCACCGGGCATGGGAAAAAAATACAACCTCCTGATTGTCGACGACGAGGAGCCCCTCAGGGTACTGCTCGAAAGCGAGCTTTCCGAATCGGAAGAATTCACCGTCGACATCGCGGCGGACGGCGGTGAAGCCATCAACAAGATCCAGGCGAAGGTCTACGATGTCATTCTCCTGGATATCCGCATGCCCCGCGTCACCGGCATCGAAGTCCTGAAGTTCGTCCAGGAATACTCCCCCACCACGCAGGTCATCATCCTCACCAACTACGCCGACGTCAAGACCGCCATCCAGACGATCAAGATGGGGGCCTACGACTTCCTGGCCAAGCCGTACGACATCGACGAGCTGTTCAACACGATCCATAGGGCGATCGAGCGGAAGCAGCTGTTTATCGACAACAAGCTGATGAAGAGCGAGCTGACCCGCAAGGCCGGCAGCTCAGAGCTGATCGGCGGCGCCCCCGCCTTCCTGAAACTGATCGAGAGCGCCACGCGCTTCGCGGAGAGCGATTCGTTCGTCCTGATCCAGGGGGCGAGCGGGACAGGCAAAGAGCTGATCGCCTCGCTCATCCACAGGCGGAGCCCGCGGAACAACCGTCCGTTCGTCGCGGTCAACTGCGCCTCGATCCCCGACACGCTCCTGGAGAGCGAGCTCTTCGGTCACGAGAAGGGGGCGTTCACCAACGCGGTCGCGACGAAACAGGGACTCGTCGAGGTGGCGCACGGCGGCACGCTCTTCCTGGACGAGGTGGGGGACATCAGTCCCGCCATCCAGCCGAAACTCCTCCGGTTCCTGGAGACCGGCGAGTTCCGCCGCGTGGGGGGGACGAACCTGCTCACCGTGGACGTGCGCGTGGTGAGCGCGACGAACAAGGACCTGCGCGAGGAGGTGCGCGCCGGCAGGTTCCGCGAGGATCTCCTCTACCGGCTCAACGTGATCACGCTCCACGTCCCGACGCTGCGGGAGCGCAGGGAGGATATCCCGGTCCTTGCAGAGTATTTCCTCCAGCGGAAGGCGAAGACCAAGAACGTGAAGAAACTCTCGCCGACCGCCGTCGGCGTGCTCCTCGACTACGAGTGGCCCGGCAACGTCCGCGAGCTGGAGCATGTCCTCGAGGGTGCGGTGCTCCTTTCCACGGGGGAGACGATCGAGACGAGCGACCTGGCGATGTACTTCCACAGGCCGGACCGCGCGACGCACGCGGGGGAAGCCCCGCAGGGCGCCGCCTCCGCCGAAGCCGGCTCGCTGGAAGACCTGGAGCGCGAGCACATCGAGCGGATGCTCCGCCAGCACAACTACAGCCGGACGAAGACCGCCGACGCCCTCGGCATCAGCAAGAAGACGCTCTACCTCAAGATCAAGCGGTACGGACTCAAGGTGGAGGATTAGCCGCCCGCCGACCGGCGTTGACATTCACACCCGTTTTTGGTTTCTTTGTGCGGAATGTAGCCCTTCAGGCCCTGTGTTGCTTTTCGTGGACAGGGCTTTTTTCAATCTATGAGGCCCTATGCCGAAGTTCCCGGGAGTGGACTACCTTGACGCGGACACACTGCTCGCAGAAGACGAGCTGCTTGTCCGGACCACAGTCAGGGAGTTCGTCGATGACCGCGTCATACCCGTGATCGAACGGCACAACCGCGCCGGCACGTTTCCCATGGACCTCGTCCCGTCCATGGCGGCGATGGGCATCTTCGGCTCGACGCTCCCTGCGGAGTACGGGTGCGCGGGCATGAACAACGTTGCGTACGGGCTCGTCATGCAGGAGCTGGAGCGGGGCGACAGCGGCATCAGGAGCTTCGCCTCGGTCCAGAGCGCGCTCGTCATGTACCCCATATTCACGTACGGGTCGGCGGAGCAGAAGACCCGCTGGCTCCCCGCGCTTGCGCGCGGCGAGAAGATCGGCTGCTTCGGGCTGACGGAACCGGACTTCGGGTCAAACCCGGGGGGGATGATCACGCGCGCGGAGGAGGTGCGGGGCGGATACCTCCTGAACGGCGCGAAGATGTGGATCACGAACGGGACGATTGCGGACGTCGCCGTCGTCTGGGCGAAGCTCGCCGGCACGGTGCGCGGGTTCCTGGTCGAGCGCGGGACGGCCGGGTTCACGGCGCCGGAGATGAAGGGGAAACACTCGCTGAGGGCCTCGGTGACGTCGGAGCTTGTGCTGGACAACGTGCGCGTTCCTTCCGCCGCTCTCCTCCCCGGGGGGGAAGGGCTGAAGCTCCCCCTCTCCTGCCTGAGCCAGGCGCGGTACGGGATCGCCTGGGGGGCGGTCGGCGCCGCGATGGCCTGCTACGAGGCGGCGCTCTCGTACGCGAAGTCGCGCGTCCAGTTCGACAGGCCGATCGCCGCATTCCAGCTCACGCAGGCAAAGCTCGTCGGCATGCTCACGGAAATCACGAAGGCACAGCTCCTGTGCATCCAGCTCGGCCGCCTGAAGGACGCCGGCCGGGCCCGCTTCCAGCAGATCTCGTTCGCCAAGCGGAACAACGTCTACCACGCCCTCGCCATCGCGCGGGAGGCGCGGTCGATCCTGGGAGCGAACGGGATCCTCGACGAATACCCGGTGATGCGGCACGCGGCAAACCTGGAGTCCGTCATGACGTACGAGGGGACGCACGAGATGCATACGCTGATCGTGGGGGAGGACATCACGGGCATTGCCGCGTTCACCTGAACAGAACATTCCACTACACACTCGGATTGCCGTGGCCAAAGGCAAGGTACTCGGAGAAGCCCTCACGTACGACGACGTGCTGCTCGTGCCGGCCCGTTCGACCGTGCTGCCGCGCGACGTCGACGTCCGCTCGCGGCTGACGCGCCACATCGCGCTCAACGTGCCCCTGCTGAGCGCGGCGATGGACACTGTCACCGAATCCGCAATGGCGATTGCGATGGCGCGCGAAGGGGGGGTCGGCATTCTCCACAAGAACATGAGCATCAGCGCGCAGGCGGAGGAGGTCGACAGGGTCAAGCGCTCGGAGAGCGGCATGATCCTCGACCCGGTGACCGTGCGGGCGGACCAGCGGGTGCGCGACGTCCTCGCGCTGATGGACAAGTACAAGATCTCGGGCATCCCCGTGGTGGACGACCAGCGGCGCCTGATCGGCATCATCACGAACCGGGACCTCCGCTTCGAGCCGGACGAGGACCAGCGCGTGGCGGATATCATGACGAAAGAGGGACTGGTGACGGCGCCGGTGGGAACGACGCTCGACCAGGCGCAGAAGCTCCTCCAGAAGCACAGGATCGAGAAGCTCCCCGTGGTCGACAGGCACGGCGTCCTGCACGGCCTCATCACGTTCAAGGACATCCTCAAGAAGATCAAGCACCCCAACGCCTGCAAGGACGAGCACGGGCGCCTGCGTGTCGGCGCGGCGGTGGGGGTCACTGCCGACACCATGGAGAGGGTGGGGGCGCTCCTGAAGGCCGGCGTTGATCTCGTCGTGGTGGACACGGCCCACGGGCACTCCCGCGGCGTGATGGAAATGGTCCGCGCCGTGCGCAGGAAGTTCCCCCGGCTCGAGCTGGTCGCCGGCAACGTCGCGACCGCGGAGGGGACGCGCGATTTGATCCGCTCCGGCGTCGATGCCGTCAAGGTGGGGATCGGCGCGGGCTCGATCTGCACGACACGCGTGGTGGCGGGGGTGGGCGTGCCGCAGGTGACCGCAATTGTCGAATGCGCGAAGGCGGCCGCGCGCTCCGGCGTCCCCGTGATCGCCGACGGGGGGATCACGCAGACGGGCGACATCGCCAAGGCGATCGCGGCCGGGGCGGATTCGGTGATGATCGGGGGCCTGTTTGCGGGCGTGGATGAGACGCCGGGCGAGATGGTCCTGTACGAGGGACGGAGCTACAAGTACTACCGGGGGATGGGGTCGCTCGCCGCGATGAAGCAGGGGAGCAAGGACAGGTACTTCCAGGATGCCGAAGACGACATCGCGAAGCTCGTGCCCGAGGGGATCGAGGGGCGGGTGCCCCACAAGGGCCCGCTGGGGGAGACGATCTACCAGATGGTGGGCGGACTCCGTTCCGCCATGGGGTACTGCGGCACCCGGACGATCGCCGAGCTGAAATCGCACGCCAGGTTCGTGCGGATGACCGACGCGGGCCTCAGGGAGAGCCACCCGCACGACATCGCGATCACGAAGGAAGCCCCCAACTATCACGCGTGAATGCCCGAGTGCCACAGCCGGGGCCGTCACAGTCCGACACGGGAAGGCGCCTCGCCGGTCTCAGGGAACGGATGCGCGCGCGGTCGATTGACGCGCTCCTTGTCACGTCGCTCCCCAACATCCGCTATCTGACGGGCTTTACCGGCTCGAACGCCCTCGCGGTCATCACGCGCCGCGGGGGCGTCTTCGTCAGCGACAGCCGGTACCGCCTCCAGAGCGCGCGGGAGGTGAAGCGGCTGCGGAGGGTCATCGGGCGGGCGGGACTGCTGGAGGACGCGGCGGCGGCGCGCGCGCTCGCAGGCTGTCGCGATGCGGCGTTCGAGGCGGACTCGATCACATACGCGCAGCACCGCTCGCTGAAGAAGCTGTTCCCCCGGGTGACATTCCAGGCGGTCTCCGGGTTTGTCGAGGACATGGCCATCGTCAAGGACGGCGGCGAGGTCCGCGCCATCGAGAGGGCCGGGCGCGTTGCCGACCGCGTCTTTCACGATGTGCTCCGGACGATCCGCTCAGGCGTCACGGAGCTGGACATCGCCGCGGAGATCACCTGGCTCACGCGCCGCTCCGGGGGGGACGCCGATGCGTTCGACGTCATCGTGGCCTCGGGGCCCAACGGCGCGCTCCCCCACGCCCGCCCCGGGGCGCGGAAAATCCGCCGGGGGGAATTCGTGATACTGGATTTTGGCGCCACCGTGGAGGGGTACTGCTCCGATCTCACACGCACGGTGTGCGTGGGTGCGGCGTCTCCCCTGATGCGCCGGGCGTACGACGCGGTGCTGGAAGCCCAGTCTGCCGCGCTTGCCGCGGCGCGGGGCGGCATGGAGGCCCGCGCGCTCGACGCCTCGGCCCGCCGCAGTCTCCGCGCGCGGGGTTTCGGCCGCTATTTTACACACGGGCTCGGGCACGGGCTCGGTCTCCGCATCCACGAGCGCCCCCGCGTCTCGCCGGCAAGCGCCGAAATGCTCCGCACGGGGAGCGTGATCACGATCGAGCCCGGGGTCTATATCCCCGGGACGGGGGGGGTCAGGATAGAGGATGACGTCCTCCTGGAGCCCGACGGGTGCCGCCTGCTCACGGGATCGCCGCGCGAGCTTATCCACCTCTGAACGCCGATGTCACCCGACCCCATACCGCCGCGCAGGGTTCTCGTCATCGCCTATTATTTCCCCCCGATGGGCCTCTCCGGCGTGCAGAGGACGCTCAAGTTCGTGAAGTACCTCACGCGGTTCGGCTGGCACCCCACGGTGCTGACCGTCCAGCCGGGAGGGTATTTTGCCCGGGATGAAACGCTGCTCGCGGAGCTGGAAGGCCGCAACGTGAGGATCGAGCGGACATCCCCCTCCGGCCCCTTAAGGCTCTTCCGGAGAAAGCCGGTGGTGGGCATGCCGAAGGAATGGAAGAGGCGCCTCTTCAGCCGGCTGAGCGACACGTTTTTCATCCCTGACAACAAGATCGGGTGGAAGCGCCGGGCCGTCGCGCGCGCGCTCGCGCTTCACAGGGAGACGCCGTTCGACCTCGTCTTTGCCACAGCGCCCCCGTTCACCGCGTTCCTCATCGGGCGCCGGATCAAGAAGAAGATCAACAAGCCGCTCGTCCTCGACTACAGGGACCCGTGGGTGGACTACCCGTTCAAATTCTACCCCACGCCGCTCCACAAGCTCGCCAACGTGCTGCTCGAGCGGCGCGCGCTGCGCGCCAGCAGCCACGTCATCACGACGAACCGCCGGGTGAAGGAGCAGATACTCCAGAGACACCGGTTCCTGACCTATCACGACATCGACATCATCTCACAGGGGTTCGACCCCGAGGATTTTCCCGGAGCGCCGCACGTCGCCGCGAGGAAACCCCGCACGCCGCCCGCCGAGCGCCGCATGCGCGTCACGTACGCCGGCGTTTTCTGGGAGGACCGCGTCCCCGATTTTTTCCTCCGCGCGCTGCATGAGCTCTTCGCGGAAAAGCCGAGGCTCCGGGGGAGGATCGAGGCCCTCTTCGTGGGGAAGTTCAGGGAGGAGAACATGCGGCTGGTCGCCAGGCTCTCCCTGCAGGACACCGTGCGCGTCGTCGACTATCTCCCGCACAGGGAATGCGTCGCGGAGCTGCGCGCCTCCGACGTTCTCTGGATGACCGTGGGTGACGGGGTGGGATCTCCCGGAAAAGTGTACGAGTATATCGGCGCGCGCAAGCCGATACTCGCACTCGTGCCCGACGGGTACCTGAAGGCGACGGTCGAGGAGGCGGGGGGCATCGCGGTGGGACCGCGCGACGTGCCTGCGATCAAGGGGGCGCTCGAGGAGCTGCTCGCGCTCCACGAGAAGCGGCAGCTCAAAGGGCCCCGCCCGGAGGTCGTGGAGAAATACGACCGCGTGGCGCTCACCGGCGCACTGGTGAAACTCTTTGAATCACTCTTCGAGCCCTGAGATGGACGTCCTGGTGATCGGGTCGGGGGGGAGGGAACACGCGCTTGTCTGGAAGCTGGCGCAGAGCCCCCGCGTCCGCCGCATCTATGCCACACCCGGGAACCCCGGGATATTCTCGCACGCGGAGCCTTTCTCGGCCGGCGCGGGGGACCTCCGGAAGCTCGCCGCCGAAGCGCGATCCCGCGGAATCGGTCTCACGGTGGTCGGGCCGGAGCAGCCGCTGGCCGAGGGGATTGTCGACATATTCCGCGAAGCCGGTCTCCGCATATTCGGTCCCACGCGCGAGGCCGCCGAGCTCGAGTGGAGCAAGGCGTTTGCAAAGGATTTCATGCGGAGGCACGATATCCCGACCGCCTCGTACCGGACGTTTCGCGCGGGAGAGGAAGCGGCGGCAAGGGCCTATGTCGAATCGTCCGCGACTCCCCTGGTGGTGAAGGCCGACGGGCTCGCTGCCGGGAAAGGGGTCACCGTCTGCCGCACGAGACAGGAGGCGCTCGCGGCGCTTGACGAGATCCGGGCATCGTTCGGTACGGCCGGGAGCACGATCGTCGTCGAAGAGTTCATGGAGGGGAGGGAAGCGTCTATCTTCGCCGTGTGCGATGGGAGGGACTATGTGACGCTCGCCAGCGCTCAGGACCACAAGCGCGCGCTGGACGGCGACAGGGGACCCAACACGGGGGGGATGGGAGCCTACGCCCCGGCCCCGTGCGTGACGCCGGCGATCCTCGAAGATGTCCGCAGGAGTGTCATTGCGCCCACCCTCTCGGGAATGGCCTCCGAAGGGAGGCCGTACACCGGCTGCCTGTACGCCGGGCTCATGTTGACGCGTGAAGGTCCGCGCGTCGTGGAGTTCAACTGCCGGTTCGGCGATCCCGAAACTCAGGTGGTCCTCCCCCTGTACGGGGGGGACCTCCTGGACCTCCTCGATGCCGCGGCGGCCGGCTCTCTTGCGGCGCTCTCTCCGCGCCCGGAAACCGCTCAGGGAGCGGCAGTCTGCGTTGTTCTCGCGAGCGGAGGATACCCGGGGAAGTATGAGACAGGGATGAGAATCACCGGGCTTCCCCGGGGGGACGCCGCAGGCATCGTCTGCTTCCACGCGGGCACGCGTCGTGACGCGGATGGATCTGTGCGTACAGCGGGGGGCCGCGTCCTGGGTGTGACGGCCTACGAGCGCACGGGGAGCATCCCCGCGGCGATCGCGGCGGCCTACCGCGCGGCGGGGGAGATTTCGTTTGAAGGCATCCACTACAGGCACGACATCGGAAAAGGGGCGCTCTCATGAACATACTGGTCACGGGAGGGGCGGGGTTTATCGCCTCCCAGATCGTTGATGCGTACATCGGGCTCGGCCATGCCGTCACGGTGATCGACAACCTCTCCACGGGGAGGAAGGAAAACCTCAACCCGAAGGCGGATTTTCACGAGATGGACATCCGCGATGCGACGGGCGTCCGCGCCCTGTTCGAGCGGAGGAAATTCGCGCTCGTCAACCACCACGCCGCGCAGATGGACGTCCGGCGCTCGGTAGCCGACCCCGTGTTCGACGCCTCAGTGAACATCGTGGGGATGCTCACGCTCATGGAGGCCGCGGTGGCGACCGGCGTCAGGAGGGTGATATTCGCCTCGAGCGGGGGAGCGATCTACGGTGAACAGGACCGCTTCCCGGCGGATGAGACGCATGCCACGCGCCCGATCTCCCCCTACGGCGTGGCGAAGCTCGCGACCGAGGAGTACCTCTATTGCTACAAGGCGGTGTACGGGGTGGACGCGGTCTGCCTCAGGTACGCGAACGTTTTCGGCCCGCGACAGAACCCGGAGGGGGAGGCGGGCGTCGTCGCCATATTCGCGTCGAAAATGCTCAAAGGGGAGCAGCCCGTCATCAACGGCGACGGGAAGCAGACGCGCGACTACGTCTTCGTCGCCGACGTCGTCCGGGCGAACGTGCTGGCGCTCGATCACGCCCGCTCGGACATACTGAACGTGGGCACGGGGATCGAGACCGACGTGAATCGCCTCTTCGCCGCGCTCCGCGCATCCACAGGATCATCCTGCCGCGAAATGCACGGCGAGGCGAAGAAGGGGGAGCAGCAGCGGAGCGTCCTGGACAACGGCAGGATCAGGCGGGAACTCGGGTGGCGGCAGGAGGTGTCTCTTGAAGAGGGGATCGCCCGGACCGTGGAGTTCTTCCGCGCCAGGGGAGGCCATGCCGCGTAGTCCCCTCGACGCCGGCCGCGTCGCCGCGGGGGATCCCGCCGCGCTCGCACGGGCGATCTCGATCATCGAAAACGACGAGCCCGGCGCGCGCGGGCTGCTCCGCGCGATCTTCCCCCGCACGGGGAACGGGTACAGGATTGGCGTGACAGGGCCCCCCGGGGCGGGAAAGAGCACGATCACCAGCCGGCTTGCGCAGCTCTATCGCGCGCGCGGGCGATCGGTGGGCGTCATCGCCGTGGATCCGACGAGCCCGTTCAGCGGCGGCGCGCTCCTGGGTGACCGTGTGCGGATGGCCGACGTGGAGACCGACCGGGGAGTCTTCATCCGCAGCATGGCCTCACGCGGGAGCCTCGGGGGACTGAGCAGGAAAGCGGTGGAGGCCGCCGACGCGCTCGACGCCGCGGGGAGGGAGATCATACTCATGGAGACAGTCGGCGTGGGGCAGTCGGAGCTCGATATTGCCGGCGCGGCGGATACCACCCTCGTCGTCCTTGTCCCCGAATCGGGCGACTCCATACAGGCGATGAAAGCCGGCCTCATGGAGATCGCCGATTTCTTCGTGATGAACAAGGCCGACCGGGCCGGCGCGGAACAGGCCGTGACAGCGATACAGATGATTCTCCATTTCAGGGCGGGCGCACCGTGGAACCCGTCCGTCGTGTCGTCGGTGGCGAGCACGGGGGAAGGGATCCCCGGGATCGCCGCGCTGATCGACGCGCACAGGGCTCACCTGGAATCGAGTGGAGGGCTCATCCGGAAGCGCCGGTCGAGCCTCGAGCGGCGCGTGTGTGAGCTGGTGGACGAGTCGCTGCGCGTCGGGTTCTGGTCCGAACCCCGGCGCGGGATGCTCAGGGAGCGCATGGACGCGCTCATGGAGCACCGCGCCTCGCCGTACGACGTTGCGGAGGACCTGATCGCACATTTCCAGTCACGCTGAGAGAGGGGAAGGGATGGAGTTCACGCCGAGTGAAGGGGAGGTCGCCGTCGCCCGCGTCGCCAGGGAGTTCGCTGAGCGGGAGATGCGCCCGGCGGTCATGAAACACGATGAGTCGCAGGAGTTCCCCGCCGCGATCGTGCACCGGCTGGGGGAGCTCGGATTCATGGGGATGACGTGGCCCGAAGATCTGGGCGGATCGGCGCTGAGCGACCTCGAGGCGGTGGCCGTGATCGAGGAGCTGGCGCGGGTGGACCCGTCGGTTGCGCTCACCGTCGCATCCCACAACAGCCTCTGCAGCGGGCATATCATGATGTTCGCGAGCGATGCGCAGAAGCGGCAGTACATCCCCGGCCTCGCGTCCGGCCGGACGCTCGGCGCGTGGGGACTCACGGAGCCCGGCTCCGGGAGCGACTCCGGGGGAATGAAGACGCGGGCCCGCCGGAGCGGCCAGGAGTGGGTGCTGAACGGGAGCAAGACGTTCATCACACAGGGCTCCGTGGCGGGCGTCTACGTGATCATGGCCGTCACCGCGCCGGATGCGGGGAAGAAGGGGATCTCCGCGTTTATCCTCCCGGCGGGCCTGGAGGGGTTCACGATCGGGAAGAAAGAGAACAAGCTCGGCATGCGCTCGAGCGACACGGCGACGCTCCTCTTCGATGATGTCCGGCTCCCGGCGGACGCGCTCATCGGGGGGGAAGGGGAAGGGTTCCGCCAGGCGCTCGCCGTGCTGGACGGCGGCCGGATCGGCATTGCCGCCCTCTCCGTCGGGATCGCCCGGGGGGCTCTTGAAGCGAGCGTGGACTATGCGAAGCAGCGGAGCCAGTTCGGCAGCCCGCTTGCCGAGTTCCAGGCCATACAATGGAAACTCGCCGACATGGCCACGGAGGTGGCCGCCGCGCGGCTCCTGACGCAGCGCGCAGCCTGGCTCAAGTCCCGCGGCGAGCCCTATGCCGTCGCCGCCTCCACGGCGAAGTACTTTGCCAGCGAAGCCGCCGTCCGCGCGGCGAACGAGGGGGTGCAGATTCACGGCGGCTACGGGTTCATCAAGGAATTCCCGGTCGAGAAGCTGTACAGGGACGTCAAGCTGATGACGATCGGCGAGGGGACGTCGGAAGTCCAGAAGATGATCATCGCACGACACGTGCTCCAGGGCTGATCGGCGGAGAGCCCGCCGGGGGAGGGATTGGATGGCGCTCATCGGGTCCGAGCTGCAGCGCACGGCAGCACACACGAAGAACGAGGAGCAGATGCGCGTGCTCCTCGATCTCCTCTCGACGCGCACGCTGGCGGTCCGCGAGGGGGGGGGGAAGGCGTCGCTCGACGCCCTCGCCCGCGGCGGGAAGCTCAGCGCCAGGGAGCGTGTTGCGCGGCTCGTCGATCCCGGGACGCCGTTTCTGGAGGTCGGGCTCTTTGCCGCCTGGGAGATGTACGAGGAGTTCGGCGGCGCTCCCTCCGCCGGGACGGTGGCCGGGGTGGGCACGGTCGAGGGGCGCGACGCGGTGATCGTGGCCAACGATGCGACGGTCAAAGCCGGCGCCTGGTTCCCGATGACCTGCAAGAAGAACCTCCGTGCGCAGGAGATCGCGATCGAGAACCGGCTCCCGATCATCTACCTCGTGGACTCGGCGGGGGTGTTCCTGCCGCTCCAGAGCGAGATCTTCCCGGACAGGGAGCATTTCGGGCGCATCTTCAGGAACAACGCCGTCATGTCGGCGCTGGGGATCGTGCAGATCGCGGCGATCATGGGCCCGTGCGTCGCCGGCGGGGCGTACCTCCCCATCATGAGCGACGAGGCGATGATCGTAGAGGGGACGGGGAGCGTCTTCCTTGCAGGCTCCCACCTCGTCAAGGCGGCGATCGGCGAGGAGATCGACAACGAGCGCCTGGGCGGCGCGCTCGTCCATTCGGAGATCAGCGGCGTCACGGACCACCGGATGCCCGGCGACGACGCCTGCCTGGCGAAGATCAGGAGCATACTGGCACGGACCGGAAGCCGCCCGCGTGCCGGGTTCGACAGGGGGGCGCCCGCGCCCCCGAGGTTCGACCCGGCGGAGCTCCATGCGCTCATCCCCGCCGACCGGTCGAAGCCGTACGACACGCACGAGGTGCTCGCCCGGATCATCGACGGCGGCGACCTCGACGAATACAAGGCGGGGTTCGGCAAAACGATCGTCACGGGCTACGCAAGGATCGACGGGTGGGCGGTGGGGATCGTGGCCAACCAGCGGGCCGTGGTGAAGACCGCCCGCGGCGAGATGCAGGTGGGGGGCGTCATTTACTCCGACAGCGCCGACAAGGCCGCGCGCTTCATCCTCAACTGCAACCAGAAGTTGATTCCGCTGGTGTTCTTCCAGGACGTCACCGGGTTCATGGTCGGCAGCCGCGCCGAACAGGGGGGGATCATCAAGGACGGCGCGAAGATGGTCAACGCCGTCGCCAACAGCGTCGTCCCGAAGTTCACGATCATTGCCGGCAACAGCTACGGCGCGGGGAACTACGCCATGTGCGGCAAGGCGTACGACCCCCGGCTGATCTACGCGTGGCCCAGCGCGCAGATCGCCGTGATGGGGGGGAAGCAGGCGAGCGAGACGCTCCTGGCGATCAAGACGCGCCAGGTGGAGAAGGGGGGGCAGCACATCAGCGAGGAAGCGGCGCGGCAACTTCTGGCGGATATCCGGCTCAGGTACGAGAAGGAAGCCGATCCCTATTTCGCGGCCGCGCGGCTCTGGGTGGACGGCATCATCGATCCCGTGCACACGAGGGGGGTGATTTCAGCGGGGATCGGCATGGCGGCGCACAACGCGGAGATCCCGAAGTTCTCCACCGGCGTGATCCAGACCTAGGCCTGTGCATGTCCGTTCTCCGCGGTGTGCTCCTCCTGGCGTGCGCGTGGTCGCTGTTGCGCGCCCCCGCGCGGTCGCAGTGTGCGCCCGTGGCGCCCGATTCCGGAGCCGTCTCCCGGTCATCGCCGCCGCCGGTGCCGGCGCACGAGCGGGCCCCCGCGATCCTGCGGGTGATCTCGCCGCTCATCGTGCCGAAGATATTCCAGGACTGCTACCTCCTCAGGGAGTACGTGACGTCCGGCGAGCTGTCGGCGGCAAGGCATGCGTACGGCGATCTCTACGCCGTCGACTGCGTGTTCGAGAGGGCCATGCGGCTCTGCTGGGACAACCCGTACGAGGCGCTCCTGGTGTGCGCCTTCGCGCTGATGGACCATGAGCGGTTCGGCGTGCGGCTCCCCGTGGGGGGGATCGTCCTCTGGTTCCCGCTGACATCCGAGCTGCGCGGCGAATTCATCGCGCGCGTGGACTCGCTTCCCTCGCGGCTCTACGCGGACACGCCCCCGGAAGGGGACCGGGACAAGCTGCAGCACTTTTTCGGTTCCGCGTTCATCACGGCGATCACCGAGTCCGCCGCGCGGGCGGATCTCGTCGGGCTTTTTGTCGAATGGGGTGAAGAACTGTGTATCGTCGGGGGGGTTAACGACGCGCGCGACGTGCGCGCAAACAGGCAGGGGCAGCGCTTTGCGCTCGACCTGCTCGCCCAGGGGGACGCCCGCCCCTCCCGCTACCTGACCACAGAGTTTCCGCCGGCACCGGATCCTTCCGTCCTGGCGCCCGCGGATTCCGTCCGCTGAATCGAAGGAGGAAGCATGAAATCGGTCCTTGTCGTGGACGACGAGAAGGCCGTCCGGGATTCCATCAGGATGATCCTCGAGTACGAGAAGTTCGACGTGCACGAGGCGCAGGACGCGGAGACCGCCGCCGTCCGCGTGGAGGGGGGGGAGTTCGACCTGGTGTTGCTCGATATCAAGATGCCCGGCGAGGACGGGCTGAAGGTGCTCCGCCGCATCCGCCAGTCCCACCCCGATCTCCCCGTGGTGATGATCTCCGGCCACGGCACGATCGAGACCGCGGTGGAGGCCACGCGGCTCGGGGCGTTCGATTTTCTCGAGAAGCCTCTCGATTCGACAAGGCTGGTCGTCGTTGCGCGCAACGCCGCCGAGCAGCACCGCCTGGTGATGGAGCACCGCCGGATGCAGGCCGTGGTGGAAGGGAAGGACGCCATCCTGGGATCGAGCCAGAAAATCCGGGACGTGATCGCCACCGTGGAGCGCGTCGCGCCAACGGACGTCCGCGTGCTCATCACGGGGGAGAACGGCTCGGGCAAGGAGCTCGTCGCCAAGGCCATCCACCGCCTCAGCAGGCGGAAGGGGAAACCCCTCATCGAGGTCAACTGCGCCGCCATTCCCAACGAGCTGATCGAGTCCGAGCTGTTCGGGCACGAGCGGGGGGCGTTCACGGGTGCCACGGCCCAGCGGGCGGGCAAGTTCGAGCTGGCCGACGGCGGCACGCTCTTCCTGGACGAGATCGGGGACATGAGCCTGAACGCGCAGGCGAAGGTGCTTCGCGCGCTGGAGGAGGGAAAGGTCGAACGCGTCGGCGGTTCGCGGCAGATCCCCGTGGACGTCCGCGTGATCGCGGCGACCAACAAGAACCTCCAGGAGACGATCGGGGCGAATCTCTTCAGGCAGGACCTCTACCACCGGTTGAACGTCATTCCCATCACCGTCCCCCCGCTGCGGGAGCGCCGGGAGGACATTCCGCTCCTGGCCACTGCGTTCGTGGACGATATCTGCCAGCGCAACGGCATGGCCGTCAAGCGCTTCAGCGAGGACGCCATGCGCCAGCTCCAGTCCTTCGACTGGCCCGGCAACGTGCGCGAGCTGAGGAACATGGTCGAGCGGCTGGTGATCATGACCGCCGGGTCGTACATCGAGAGCGTCGACACGGCGTCGCCCGGCGCCAGGGGAGGGAGCAGCGCGTGGGACGACCTGCTTGCGGCCGGGGGGACGTTCCAGGACTTCAAAGACAGGGCCGAGGCGGCGTTCATCCGGAGACAGCTCGAGGCCAACGGCTGGAACATCAGCCGGACCGCCGAAGTCCTCGACATCCAGCGGAGCCACCTCTACAACAAGATGAAGAAG
>DATJAS010000094.1:0-16929 GCA_035516035.1 Bacteroidota bacterium
TCCGCCGGGTAGATCACCAGCCGCGCGCCGTTGAGAAGCGCACCCCAGATTTCAAACGTCGAGGCGTCGAACGACACCGGCGCGAAGAGCATGAAGACTTCGCTCCGGTCGAGCCGGGCATACTCGACCCCGGTGACGAGCCTGACGACGCCGCGGTGAGGGATGCACACCCCCTTCGGCGTCCCCGTGGAGCCCGACGTGTACATCACGTATGCGCACCGGTCGCCGTCACCGTCCACCGGCCTGTCGGAGGCCGGGGCAGCGTCTATTTCGCGCGCGTCGGCATCGAGCGCGAGGACGGACGCCCCTTCGAGGGGGAGTTTCCGGTCAAGCGAGCGATGCGTCACGACGACACGGAGGCCCGCATCGGCCAGCATGAACGCGATCCGGTCACGGGGATACGTCGTCTCCAGGGGGACATAGGCGGCTCCCGCTTTCAGGATGCCGAGCGTCGCCAGGACGAGGTCGGCGGAGCGCTCCATGGCGAGGCCGACGAGTGATCCGGGGCCAACGCCCCTGGCACCGAGCACCGCGGCGATCCGGTTGGCCCGGGCGTTGACGGCGGCATACGTGAGCGACTCCCCCTGATCTTCCAGCGCGACCGCCTCGGGAGTCCTGCGCGCCTGTTCTTCGAAGAGGCGATGGATCGACGCATCGCGCGGGTACCGACGCGCGGTGTCGTTCCAGCCGGCCGTGACCATGCGTTGCTCCCCGGCGGCCATCATCGGGAGGTCCCAGATCCGCCCCCCGGGGTCCCCGACGATCCCGGCGAGCAGCGCGGCGATATGCTCCGACATGCGGCGGACTGTCCCCGGATCGTACAGGTCGACGCTTCCCTGGAGCCAGGCCACGATCTCCCCGCGCCGCTCCATCATCGAGAGGGAGAGGTCGAACTTCGCGGTTTCGGTCGTCACGTCGATCTTGGCGGCGGGGATTCCCCCGAGCGCCATTTTTCCCTCCCCGGCGCTCTGCAGGACGAAGAGGACCTGGAAGAGCGGCGAATGTGCAAGCGATCTGCGCGGGTGAAGCTCCTCGACGATCTTCTCGAAGGGCACTTCCTGGTGTTCGAACGCGCCCAGGGCAACGTCGCGCACGCTCTTCAGGAGGTCGCGGAACGTCGGATTGCCCGAGAGGTTTGTCCGGAGCGCGAGCGTATTGACAAAAAAGCCCGCAAGCGGTTCGAGCTCCAACCGCGTGCGCCCCGCGATCGGCGTGCCGACGACGATGTCCTCCTGCGCGCTGTACCGGGCGAGGAAGACGTTGAACGCCGCAAGGAGCGTCATGTAGAGCGTCGTCCCCTCCCGCTGAGAAAGACGGACGAGGCCCGCGCTCACTTCGCGCGGGATCGTGAACAACTCGGTGTATCCCTTCCCTCCCGGCCGGGCGGGGCGGGCCCTGTCCGCGGGAAGCTCGAGCACGGGGAGCGCACCCCCGAGCTTCTCCCGCCAGTACCCGAGCTGCTGCTCCAGCGTTTCCCCCTGCAGGCGCTCCCGCTGCCAGAGCACGTAGTCCCCGTACTGGATCGGGAGGTCGGGAAGCGCGGCGGCCGTCCCGCCGGAGGCGGCCTCGTAGAACGCGGAAAGCTCCCGGAAGAAGATCCCTTCGGACCAGCCGTCGAAGACGATGTGATGAAACACGACGATGAGCATCCACTCGGCATCGCCGAGCCGGACGAGCGTCGCACGCATGAGCGGGCCCCGCTCGAGGTCAAATCCCCTGTGCGCCTCCGTGTGGAGCAGCCGGGTTGCCGACTCCTCGGGCACGGGTCCGCCCCGGGCGTCGACGACCTCGACGTGGACGTCGGCCGCCGGGTGCACGACCTGGACGGGGGTTCCCCCTTCGTCCCGGAATGTGGTCCGGAGTATCTCGTGCCTCAAGGCGAGCGCATTGAGCGCCCGCTCGACGTTCGACGGATCCACGCGCCCTGAAATGCGGTAGGCGTACGGCACGTTGTACGTCGCCGCACCCGGCGACATCCTGTCGATGAACCAGAGGCGCTGCTGCGCGAACGACAGTGCAAACGGCCCCGGACGCTCACGGCGGGAGATCATCCCCGCCTGGCGCCCCGTTCCGGCCATGCGCCTGGCAAGAAGATCCTGTTTTGACGCCGAGAGGCCCGAGCGCCGGCCTTCCATATCCCCCCGATCAGGCATGCCGGGCTCCCCCTGCAATGTGATGTGCTCCCGGGGGCTGACCCCCGGGCGTTCGTTCCGTCTCCTCCTGCGCCCGCCGTGCAATCAGCGCGGCCATCGCCGAGACCGTCGGGTGGGCGAAGACTTCAGAAATCCTGATGTCCACGTTCCAGAGCGCGTGAATGCGCGCGAGAAGGCGCATCACGAGCAGGGAGTGCCCCCCCCGCTCGAAAAAGTCGTCCGCGCCTGAGATGTCCTGGAGGCCGAGCAGCTCCCTCCAGAGCGCGGCGAGCAGCTCTTCAGTCCCGCTGAGCGCAGAGGCCGGACCGGGCCCTGCCGTCCGGGGCGCACGCTCGGCCAGCGCGCGCCTGTCCACCTTCCCGCGCGACGTGAGCGGCAGCGCGTCGACGACGTCGATCACCGCCGGCACCATGTAGCCGGGAAGGAACTCGCGCGCGTGCGCGCGGAGCGCCTCAGTGTCAAGCGACCCGGGCGACGAGGGGACGCACCAGGCTTCAAGCCTGAGTTCGCCGGAACCGTCCTCCCGGGCGATCACCGCGGCTTCCCGCACCCCCCGGTGGCCCAGGAGGACTGCCTCGATCTCCCCGGGCTCGACCCGGTAGCCGCGCACCTTGACCTGGTCATCCTCCCGCCCCAGGTATTCTATTATTCCGTCCGGGCGGTATCTCGCCCTGTCACCCGTCAGGTAGAGCCGGGCGCCCGGGTCGCCCGAGAATCTGTCGGGGACGAATCTCTCGCCGCTCAGCTCAGGCCGGTTTACGTACTCCCGGGCGACCCCCTCCCCCGCGATGCAGAGCTCTCCCGCGACCCCCACCGGGACAGGGCGGAGGAACCCGTCCGTGATATAGAGCCGGGTGTTCGCAATGGGGCGTCCGATCGGCACGGGCCCCGGCTCAGGCGGGCCCTCCGGCAGCCGGTACACGCAGCAGCCGACCACCGTCTCCGTCGGACCATACTCGTTGTATATCGCCGTCCCGGGCGCTTCCTCCCGCCACCGCCGGAGAGATTCCCCCCGGAGCGCGGATCCGCCGATCACGAGTGCGCGTGCCAGCCCGGAGGCGGCGCCTGCGGGAATGAGCGCGGTGAGAATGTCCAGGTGCGCCGGCGTGATCTTGACGACGCTGTAGCCGGGGCGGGCCAGGAGCGCCGCGGCAAGGTCCTCCGGGGTCGCGGACTCCGGCAGAAGGTGGACTTCCTTCCCGCACAGGAGGGGAGGGAAGAGCCCCGTGACGGTCAGATCGAACGCGATTGACGTGTGGACCAGCGAGCCGGCGCCCTCACGAAACGGGTACTCCTTCGCCGCCCACGCGACGTAGTTCGAGAGCCCGCGGTGGAGGACGACGATGCCCTTCGGCTTCCCCGTGGAGCCTGACGTGTACATGATGTACGCCGGGTCACCCGGCCCCGCCTGCGTACGGGGCACTTCCCCTTCCGGGCCCTCGTTCTCGATTTCGAGAATGGTCCCCGCGCAACCACCCAGGCGAGACGCCGAATCCCGGGAAGCGAGTATCAGCGTGCAGCCCGCATCCCGCGTCATGAACCGGAGCCGTTCCTGCGGCAGCGTTAGATCGAGGGGGAGGTACGCCGCGCCGGAACGGAGGACGCCCAGCAGTGCGACCATCATCGTGCAGGAACGCTCAAGCGCGATCGCCACGACGCTCCCGGGGCAGGCCCCACGGGCGGAGAGCCTCCCTGCCAGGCGTGCGGATTCCCGCTCCAGCTCTCCGTACGTCAGGCGTTCCGATCCGCACCGGGCGGCGATCGCCCCGGGCGTGCGCGCCGCCTGGCTGACGAAGAGCTCGTGGACGGTCGGCAGCGGCCGCGCGCCATCGTCAGTGAGGTTCCAGTCGCGCAGGATCCTCTGTTCTTCAGCGGGCGTCATGATCGGGAGGTCGCGCACCGGGCCCCCGCCGGGGAGCGCAGAAAGGAGCGTGACGAAGGCGTCGGCAAGCCGGGTGGCGGTCTCTCCGCTGAATTGCTCGTTCATGTACGTCAACAGGACGAGCCCCTCTTCTCCCTCGACCTCGACGACGAGCGGAAAATTGGTCTGGGCAAATATGGAGCATGCGAGGACGCGCAGGGGGCCGCCCCTGGAGCGCATCGCGGTGTCGAGGCTCCGCGTGTTGAAGACGAGGATCGAGCTGAACATCGGCCTGTCTCCCGGCAGGCCGATCCACTCCCTGATCGCGGCAAGCGGGGTGCGCTCGTATCGCCCCGCCGGGGCACGGTCGCGGTCGAGCGCGACGAGCCACTCGCCGACTTCCCGTTCCCCCTGCACCCGCACGCGCAGCGGGACGGTGTTGATGCAGCAGCCGAGCATCCCGGCGATCCCCTCGAGCCGCCCGCTGCGGCAGGCCCTGGTTTCGCCGAAGACCGCCTCCTCCGCGTCGCTGTGCCGCGCGAGCAGGAGCCCCCAGGCCGCATGGAAGAGCGTGCTGAACCGCACGCCGGACGACCGCGCAAGGCCCCGGAGACGATCGAGCGCATCCGCGGGAATGCGTCGCTCGACCCGGCCGTACGACCCGGGAGCGGTGTCGGCGCTCCATCCCTCGTAAGGGACCGGGGTCGGTTCACGGAACCCGGCGAGGTATGTCTCCCAGAAGGGACGCGACGCGGCGTGGTCGACCGTGCCGAGCCAGCGGACGTAGGACCGGAACTCCGCCCTCGGGGTCACTGCGGGCGGCCCGTCACCCCGCTCCATCGCCTCGACAGTCGAGAGGATGTCCTCCGTGAGGAGGCGGGACGTCCACCCGTCGAAGAGGATATGGTGCCTCGTCAGCACGAGCGTTGAGCGGCCGCCCGCCTGGCGCACGAGCGAGAGCCTGACGAGGGGGGGGACCGTGAGCGAGAAGCTCCGCCGGCGTTCCTCCTCCAGGAAGCGCGCAAGCCTCTCCTGCTCAACTCCGGCAGGCACCTCCCTCCAGTCCGCGACTGCCACGTCCGCCGTGACGGTCCCCGCGGGCGATTCGACCGCCTCCCCCGGCAAATACGATGTCCGGAGGAGAGGATGCCGGTCGATCAGCGTCCGCCAGGCTCGCTCCAGCACGCCGGCGTCGATGTCCGCATCCACGGTGCACGTGGTCTGTGCGATGTCGACGCCGCTCCCGGGAGCACTCTCCGCATTGAAGAGCATCCCTTCCTGGACCGGCGTGAGGGGATAGCCTTCCCCCCGGTATTTGACCTCCCCGTTACTCACACGACGAGCCTCCGGATGAACGCGAAAGCAGGAAATCCCCGGGAGGGGGACTTCCTGCTTTACGGGTAAACCTTTGTTACGCCTGATGAAGCCGGATGCCTGAGCCCCGGACGATATGGCGCGTGTCGACCACAGGCGCATTGAACACTGAGAAATCAACCTTTGCGTATTCGTCGTGCGCCGTGGAGACAAGAACCAGGTCGTACCCGGACGTGAGAGGCACGGATTTCCTGCCGGCGTATTTCGCGAACTCGCGGGAGGGCCTGATTTCCGGAATGAACGGATCGTTGTAGCTGACGGCCGCCCCCCTCTCCTCCAGCTTTTCGATCAGGTGGTACGAGGGCGATTCGCGGTCGTCGTCGACGTTCGGCTTGTAGGCGAGTCCCATGAGCAGGACCTTCGCCCCCCTCAGCGCCTTGCCGTAGCCGTTCAGCACCTCCATCACGCGCGTGACCACGAAATCGGGCATCGCCGTGTTGATCTCCCCTGCAAGCTCGATGAACTTTGTCGTGACGCCGAACTCCCTCGCCTTCCAGGTGAGGTAGAACGGGTCGATCGGGATGCAGTGCCCTCCCAGGCCCGGACCCGGATAGAAGGGCATGAACCCGAACGGCTTGGTCTTCGCCGCCTCGAGAACCTCCCAGACGTCGATGCCCATCCGCATGAACGTCATCTTCAGCTCGTTGACGAGCGCGATGTTCACCGCCCGGAACGTGTTCTCCACGAGCTTTGTCGCCTCCGCCGCCTGGGTGGACGAGACGGGGACAGTCCGCACCACGACCTGCTGGTAGACTTTCTCCGCGATCGCCAGGCCCTCGGGGGACGTCGCACCGACCACCTTCGGGATGGTCTCCGTCGTGTAATCGGTCCTGCTCGGGTCCTCCCGCTCGGGCGAGAACGCCACGTAGAAGTCCCGGTCCGCCTTCAGCCCCCCCGACTCGAGGATCGGGACCATGACCTCGACCGTCGTCCCGGGGTACGTGCTGGACTCCAGGACGAGGAGCTGGTCGCGCCGGACGTGCGGCGCCAGGCTTTCGCACGTCGAGGTGATGAACGTCATGTCCGGCTCGCGGTTCTTGTTCAGCGGCGTCGGCACGGCGATCAGCACCGCGTCGCACTTGCTCGCCTGGGCGAAATCCGTGGTCGCCGTCAGCCGTCCCGTTGCCGTGGCCCTGGCGACCCGGGCATGGGAGATGTGCTTGATGTACGACTGGCCCTTTGCCAGCGATTCCGTCTTGCGTGCGTCGATATCCAGACCGATCACGTGAAACCCCTTTTCCACGAAACAGAGGAGGAGGGGCAGGCCCACGTAACCGAGGCCGACGACTCCGACGACGGCCTGTTTGCTGTCAAACTTCGCGTGAAGAGATGACGTCATGTCCTTTCCCGGTCTGCTGGTTGTGTGATGGTTCGATTGAATCGTCCCCGCGCGCAAGGAGCGCGTCAGAGATGCTGCTGCACTTCCGCCTGTGCTTTCGCCCGGCCGTTCCAGCCGTTGCGGCCGTAGGCGTGCGTCCCGTAGCCGTACCGCTCGCTGCCGTAGAATCTGCCGTAGGCCCGGAGCGCGTCAAACCTGTTGAGGAACACCCCCACGACGTTTCCGCCGCCGCCCGTCACGAAATCGACGGCGCGTTCCAGCGCGAGCATCCGCGTGAGGCCCCCGTTCACGACGACGATCGCCCCGTCGACCATCGCCGTGAGTATTGCGGCGTCGCTCACGGCGAGGACGGGAGACGTGTCGATGAGGAGCCACTCGTAGTGCGCGCCGACCTCCCTGAGGAACTTGTCCATGTGCCTGGAGCCGAGAATCTCGGGCTCACCGGCCGGCATCGTCCCCGCACACAGGACGTCCATCCCGGGCGCAACGCCGGGGTGCACCGCCTGGGCGAGCGTCGCCTTCCCGGTGAGGATCTCGCTGAGCCCGGGCGCAAGGTCGAACCCGAACATGGAGTGGAGGGCAGGCCGCCGGAGATCGGCGTCGATCACGAGCACCCGCCTCTCCGCCTGCGCGAAGGCGAACCCCAGGTTCGCCACCGTCGTCGTTTTTCCTTCGCCGGGATTCGGGCTCGTCACCGCGATGCGGCGCACCCGGTTTTCCGGGACGGCGTATTCCAGCTTCGAACGGAGGCGCCTGTACGATTCCGCCGCGGGGGAAAAGGGCTCCAGGAGCGAAACGAGCGTGTGGTTGTACTCCTTTCCCTCGTGGGCAACTTTCACCGGCGCCGAGGGCGGCGGTTGCGGGCGCACAAACTCCCTCGTCGCGGCGACGGCACTGCCGGCCATCGCCCGGAGGCGCCCGCCGAATGTCGCGGGGGGAGGAGGGAGCGCGTGCGCAGGCGGGAGGATCTCCCCCACGAACGAGAGGAGCGCATACCCCTTGCGCTTCAGTTCCTCGGGCGTATGGACGCGCACGTCCATGTACTCGCGCACGAACACGATGGCGAACCCGACGCCGAGCCCGATGATCAGCCCCAGGAAGAGGTTCATCGGGACGTTCGGCGAAACGGGGTCGAGCGGCACCATCGCGTTGTCGATGATGTCGATGATGCCGATATCGGATTTCTCGCCGATCGCCGCCTCGTTGTAGCGCTCCTCCACGAGGAGGTAGAGCTTCTCGGCGCTCATCCGGGCCCGCTGGATTTTCGCAAGCTCGATGCTCTTGCGCGGGATGCCGCCGAAGTCCCGTTCGTTCTGCTGGATGAACGTCGACAGCGCGCTCTTTTTCGCCTCGAGCGCCTGGATCTGCATCTGCGTCTCGAAGATCTTCTGCTTTGCCTGCGCGAGGAACGTCGCCGGGTCGGCCTGGATGGCGCCGGTCTCGCCCGTGGGGACGTTGGAGAGATAGCTGGCGGTCCTGTCGTCGAGCTTCTTCTGGAGGCTGGCGATCTGTCCCTCGATCGCCTTCAGCTTTTCGGCGTAGACCTCGTTGCCGACGCCCGCCTGGCTCGTCGGATTGGCAAGGATGTCGCGCTGCACCTGGAGGTTGGCGAGCTGTTCCTGGATCAGCTTGATGTACGGATCGTTCGCCTGCTTCATCACCTGCCCGACCTCCTTCTCCTGCTCGGGCAGACGCTGCTGGTACGTGGCGAGCGTCTTGTAAAGGGACTGGAGGTCGATGTCGATGGCGTCCCGGTCCGCCTCGAGCTGGGAGAGCTGCTGCGTGACGCGGAGCGCCTGGGCGTCGAGCGACACTGTCCCGGTCTGCTCCATGTACGACTTGAGCACGCTTTCCGTGGAATCCAGTATGCGCCGCTTGGACGCGACCTGGTTCTGCAGGAACTCCCTGCGCGACTTGTCCCGGAGCCGGCCGACGGTGACCCCGTATTCCTGGTATGCCTCGGCGTAGCAATTCGCGAGCATGGCGGCCTCCCGGGGGTCGGTGCTGCGGGCGGTCAGCCGGATGACGTCCGACTCACGCTCGGGGGAGAAGTCCATCGCGCGCGCCGCCCGGAGGGCGACCTGTTCGACCGTCGCAAGGGCGTGGGAGGTGTCTCCCGCCGTCCTCTTCGCCCTGACGACCGGTGCGAGGTCCGTCTTCGCGTCGTCGAGCCACGGGTCATCCAGCAGCCGTTGCGCCACCGCCTCCGCCAGGATGTGGGACCGGAGCTTGCCCAGCTCGTTGGCGATCTTGTTGTCGCCGGAGGTGCGCGACTGGTCCGAGAGCGTCACCGAAGAGCGCTGCCCGAAGTTCAGCAGCACGACCGATGACGCCTCGTACATGGTCCTGGAGACCAGCGTGTAGACGACCGCGACCACCATGACGAAGGCGAAGGAGAAGACGATCGTCCGTTTCCCGCGGAGCACCGTCGAGATGTACTCCTGGATGGAGGCCGACGGGGCGCCGTCGTCCACGATCTGATAGCCGGGGTCCACCGGGGGATGAGCCATAGCACCAACCTCGATCAATAGTTAGTGAAACACCGAACGCGGGACGCGGCCGTCTTCAGGAATGCCGTAATGTACGCCGGCCGGCGGTTGTCCCGGGTGACAGGTATCACGCTTCATGCGCAGCAGGAGGACTGCAGGCTCCGGGGGGGAGGAAACCGGTAGTCAGTGATTCCTCGCATAGGTGACCACCGTGGTCACGCTCGCGGTGAGCACCGCGACGGTCGTCACGATGGACAGGACGTCGCGTATCGTCGACCAGTTCGTGCGGTCGAAGTAGATCGTATCGCCGGGCTGCAGGACAAGGCTGGATTCGTTGACGCGGTACAGATCGTTCAGGTTTACGAGGAACTGCGCTCTGCTCACGCCGCTCTCCGTCTTGATGAACCGTGTGATCTTGACTTCGGTCAGGTCCGCATCCGGCTGCGGTCCCCCCGCATACGACACGAGCTGCACCAGGTCAGTCGCGATGGAGACCTCGTAGCGGCCGGGGTGGTTGATCATGCCCCAGATGTTGATCTGCATGGTGAGTTCGCCCGGCTTTGCGATGGAGTAGTTGTCGGGCGTGGCGTAGTTGGGCTGGCTCAGCGAGACGCCGCTTTCGCGCCCCTGGGCGTGGAGACTGCCGGCACACAGCATGAACGCGACGCCCCACGCGAGCGCCGCCGCGAGCCGAACGAACTGCTTCATACGCATCCTGTGATTGTGTGTGAGTTGCCCCGGTGTCATCTCACAAGCGCAAGCTTGCGGACGAAGGAACGGCCCGTGCTCGTCGAGAGCCGGACGATGTAGATGCCGGTGGCGACCGGGTTGCCGCGGTCGCTCTTCCCGTCCCATGTGTAGAGGTACCTCCCCGCCTCGACATGGCCCGCGTAGATGACCCGCGTCTGCTCGCCGAGGATGTTATACACGATCAGCCGGATCTCCGACGCCGCCGGGATCGCCACGGGAAGCGTCGTCGACGGGTTGAACGGGTTCGGGTAGTTGTTGTCCAGCGCGAACTCCGGCGGCAGCACGCTCCGGAGCGCGGCCTCCACGGAATCCGGCGTTCCGATAACGATGGAAAAGCGCGAGACGTTCCGCAAAGGCGCGAACTGGTAGAGCGCCTCCCGGCGCAGGTCCTGGTAGCGTGCACCGTCCACGTCGATCAGGAACGCGCTGAACCCGGCGGGCACCCCGTCGACCCCCCTGAAGGCGAGCTGGACGGGCGAGCGGAGCGCCGTGCGCACCTCGAACGGCCATGCGGCGAAGTGCCGGAACGTCGGCCGGATGTCCGTGCCGAACGCCGGATTCAGGCTGTCCCACTCGGGCCTGTTGAACAGTGTTGCCGGGACGTTGCTCATCAGTCGCGGGCGGTGCAGATCGAATTCGTTGCGCCCGCCCCCTGCCAGGGGAGACACGCCCAGCGTGCTCACGCGCTCGACGGTGCCCGCGGCGTGCAGGTCGATATTCACCGACCAGGCGGACGCGTCGGTCGCCGCGGCGATCTTCCCGAGGCCCCCGGAGGGAGCCGGGATGGCCAGCGACTTCCCGGAATCGGGCACCTGGATGATATACCCCGCGTACGGCTGGAGCGCCGTCGCCTGCTGCCAGTTCCCCGCCCACGTGTAGAGATTGGAGAGCACCGGCGGATTGACGGCTGTCACCGCCGACCACTGGACGGAATCGGGATACGGATCGCCGATCAGGTTCCATCCGCCGTGGAGCCCGACGTCCACCCTGCCGGCGGTGTCCACCGTCGCCGCGTCGACCGTGTCGCTGAGGACGAAGTTCCCCATTTTAATGAGCCAGAAGGCGCGGCCGGGGGCGAACGAAAACGCGCTCCCGGCGGCCCAGGCGACATTGTACGCCGAATCCTGACCGTTGTCCCAGTACATCTGCCACGCGGTTCCGGCCGTCCCCGCAAGATACCGCGTCACGGGGATGGTGTCACCCCCGGGGATGCTGACCAACCTGTAATCGGCAATATGATAGTCCGACTGGCTCGCGTACGAGGGGAACATGACGGTCGTCGCGACGTGGATCTTCGACGCGCCGGGAAGCACCGTGAACACCAGGCCGTTGGACGTGTCGCCGCCCGGCTGGGGATTGATGACCAGGGCGTACCGCTGCCCGGGAACCGCGCCGGGCGCGATCGTGATCGTCGCGGCGAGCTGCGTCATGCTGTCCACCCTGGCGGAGTTCACGGTGATCCCGCTGCCGAATGACACCGTGCTCGCTCCCCTGACGAAGTTGCTGCCGCGGAGAAGGACATTCAGCGTGTGCCCCTGGATGCCGCTCGCCGGCGCGACGGACGACAGGACAGGCACCGGGTTGGCGATGCTGAACGCGTTCTGAAGGCTCGCGCTGCCCCCCCCCGGCGCGGCGTTCGTCACCGTCACCGTGTGCGCCCCGATTGCCGCCCCCTGCCCGATCGCAATCTGCACCGTGAGCCGCCACACGCTGTCGACGCTGACCGAGACGACGCCGATCGCGGTGTCGCCGAAGCTGACGGACGTGGCTCCGCCGATATAGTTATCCCCGGTGAACACGACGTTCAGGGTCTGGTCACGGTTGCCCGCGGCCGGGACGATGTTTGTGAGGAGCGGGGCGGGGTTCGTCACCGTGAACCCGCTCTTGAGCGTGTCGGAGCCCCCTCCCGTTCCCCCGGAGGCGGGGTTCGTCACGACCACGTTGCGCGCTCCCGAAGCGGCGGCCGCGACGATCTTGATCGAGGCGCTGATCTGGTTTGCGCTGTCGACGGACGACGTGTTGATCACGATCCCCGGGCCGAAGTCCAGCGTCGTCACGCCGGGATAGAAATTGGAGCCGCGGACGACAACGCCGACCGTCTGCAGCCTGTTGCCCGAGGCAGGTGCCACCGAGGCAATGTGCGGGGCAGGCAATGTGCCGACCGTGAACGCCCGCTGAAGCGTGCCTGACCCGCCCCCCGGCGGGCCGTTGATGACAGAGACTGGATAGACGCTGTCCGCGGTCGTGCTCTGGATGGTGAGCTGGACGGAGATCTGCGTCGCGCTCAGCACCGACCAGGAGCTCAGCGAGATGTTCCCGCCGAAATAGGGGACGCTCGTCCCGCTGATAAACCCGGAGCCCGAGATCACCACCGAGAGCGACTGCCCCCTGTTCCCGTTCGACGGGGAGACGCCGCTCACCACGGGGACGGGATTGTCGACCTTGAATGCGTTGCTTGCGCCCCGTTCCGCCCCGCCGACTCTCACGACCTTCAGCGTATCCGACGCCCCCGCGTTCGCCACCACCACGGTGTCTGTGAGCGATGTCGCGGGAGGGACGCCGCCGCCGAACGCCAGGACTCCGCCGCCGGCTGCAAGCGGCGCATTGGACGTGACGTTGATCGATACCGGGTACGTCGGGAAATTCGGCGACGCGTTTCCGTACGCGTCGACCGACGTGATCAGCACGGGGAAGGGGACCGTCGCGAGCTTCCCGCCGATCACGCCCCCGCCGGGGGACTGCACGGTAAACTTCGTCACCGTACCGGGATTTGCGGTCAGCGAGAAGATACCCGAGCCCGGCGTGTTGCGCGCAGTCGCAATGACCTGGAACGTCCCGGCAACAGTGTCGGCCGTGCAGGACGAGGCCGAGGCGATGCCCCGCGCGTCAGTCTGGACCGAGTCGACGGGCTTGCCGGTGCGGCTGAATATCGCGCGCGCTCCGCTCGACGGCGCCGTAAACGTGACCCAGAGGTTCGGTACGGGGTTGACGCCGTCCGTTACGTACACGGACATCGTGTCCGTGAATGCCGCCCCGACGGTCGTCGTCTGCGGCGTCCCGCGCGTGACCGTGACGCCGGAGGGGGCGCCCGGGTCGTTCGTCAGCGCGTATGTGGCCTGTGACGTCACGCCCGTCACCTGGGCGGACGCGTTGAAAGAGCCCGACGTGCCGTTGGCGACGAGCGCCGCGGCGGTGGCAAGGCCCGTCCCGGCGGCCGTGACAGCCGTCGTGGTGTTTGTCTGTGAGTCGGAGAATCTCCCGCTTGCCCCGACTGCCGGGGCGGTGAACCGGACGGTCACGCCCACGACGGGATTTCCGGATGAGTCCTTGACGAGGGCTGCAAGCGCGACGGGATAGAACCCGTTGACGGGCGTATGCTGGGGCGTGGTGCCCGCGGCCGCCGCGACGGTGGCCGCGGCCCCCGCGGTATTCGTCAGCGCGAATATCGCCGGGGCTGCCACGCCGGCGACCTTCGCGGAGTCGTTGTACGTCCCGGCGACCTTGTTCGCGGTGAAATCAGGCGCCGTCGCGATGCCGCTCGCGTTTGTGAGCGCCGTGTTGACGCCCCCCGTAAACGTCCCTCCCGCCCCCGTTCCCGGCGAGGAGAACGTCACCTGGACGCCGGAACCGACGGTGTTGCTCGACGAATCGCGCACGGTGGCCTGGAGCTTCTGCGCGAACGTGGTCCCGATGAGCGCGCTCTGCCCCGACCCGGCCGTTGCGGCAACGCTCGCGGGGGAGCCGGGGATCACCGTCACCTTCCCCGAGATCACCGCGGTGAGCCCTGTCGAATCCGCCCTGATCTGTGCGGAACCGATGACGTGCCCGGTGAACGTGGCGCTCTTCGACCCCGTCGCCGGCACCAGGTCTCCCCCGACCACTCCGCCCGAGACCGACTGGAGCGACCAGGACGTCACCACGTTCCGTACAAAGTTGTTCGCGGCGTCGCGCGCAATTCCGTAGACGATGACACGGGCGCCGGAGGGAATGATGGTATCCGGCAGGACCACGCCCGTCCCGTTGGCAAGCGTCTCGACGCGTATTTTCACCGGGGGCCCCGCGTTTGCCACGTTGAGCACGCCGGAGGGGACGGCGGTCAGCCCCGTGACTGCTGCGTTGATCTGCGCAGTCCCGAGTGAGGCGCCCGTGAACGTCGCGCTCCTGCCGTTCCCTGCGGCGACAAGGTCACCGGGGGAGACGCCCCCTGTCCTGTTGATCAGCGACCAGGTCGCGACCGTATCGGAGATGAAGTTGCCGAACTGGTCACGCGATATAGAGTAGACGGTGATCGGGTCGCCGGAAGAGACGGTCTGCGCCGGCACCACTCCCCCCGTCCCGTCGGCGAGCGATTCGACGCGCACCATGTTGGGGGCAGCGGGCGAGATGATGAATGGCGAGCTGATGACGGACCCGGGAGCCGTCGAGACCGTGTTGCCCGTTGCAGTGAGCGTATATCCGGGGGCGGCCTTGTCTATCGAGAGCCCGCTGAACGTGGCGAAGCCTGTCGATGTATTCACGGCGACAGTGGTCGTGCCGCTCAGCGTCCCCCCGGCCGGGTTTGTCTGTATGGCCAGCGTAACATTCTGGGCGGTTCCCGTGACAGTGTTCCCGCTCGGATCCTGGAGTACCACAACGGGCTGCGCAGAGAACGCGGACCCCGCGATGCCGTTTCCCGGCTGCGTCGAGAACATCAGCTTGCTTGCCGCCGCGGGGGAGACTGTGAAGGAGCCGCTTGTGACCGACGTGAGACTCCCGCTCGACGCTGTGAGCGTCTTTGAGCCTGCCAGGTTGACGCTCAGGTTAGCGAACGTCGCGACACCCGACGATGACAACTCTGTCAGCGTCCCTCCCAGCACTCCGGTGCCGTTCAGCGCGATCCCCACAGAAACGCCGTCCGTCGTCAGTGCATTGCCGAGCGAGTCCTCGACCTGGACCTGAACCGCGGGCGTGATCACTGCACCCGAGATGACTGCGGATGGCGGAGTGAGAAACGCGAGTTGCTTCGGCGCGAGCGCCGTAATCGCGAACAACACGCTCGTGTCCGGTGTGAGCGCAAGATACGTTGCCCGAAGCGTCTTGTTCCCCGAGGCGGAAATCCGGAGGTCGGCGAATGTCGCAAGCCCTGTCCCGTTCGGCGTCTGGCTTGTCGTCCCCGCGAGCGTTCCGGTGCCTGTCAGTATGGCCAGCGTGACCTGGCTCCCCCCGGTCGCGTTATTCCCAAACGTGTCCAGGAGCTGTACCGTGACTGCGGGTGTAATTACAGCGCCCGCGGCCGTCGGCGTCGGCTCGGAGATGAATTTGACCTTTACGGCTGCGGCAGGGTTGATTGTAAACCCCGAACTGACGGCGGACGTCAGCGTGCCGCTCGAGAACGTCAGGTTCTTTGAGCCCGTGAGATTGATGCTCAGGTTCCCAAATGTCGCGATCCCCGTCCCGGCAGCGGTCGTCTGTATAACCGTGCCGCTCAAAACGCCTGTCCCGGTTGTGAGCGACGCGGTGATCTGTGCCCCCCCGGTCGTGACAGGATTGCTGAACGCGTCCTGTATCTGCGCCGTGATTGGCGGGGCAATGGCGACGCCCGCCGTGGCGCTGCTCGGCTGCTGAATGAGCACGACCTTGGCCGGAAGGCTCGGCGCGACGACGATAGATCCCGTCGTCGCCGCGGTCAGCGTGCCGCTCGTGAACGTGATCGTCATCGTCTCTGCGACGTTGTAAGAGAGATTGGCGAACGTCGCGATGCCGTTGACCGCATTGACAGTGAGCGTCCCCTGGAGCGCCCCCGTACCCGTCGCACGCGCCGCAGTGACGGACGCGCCCGATGTCGTGACCACGTTCCCGCTGGCGTCTTCCACGTATATCACCGGCTGCGTGTGGAATATGACGCCTGCCGTGTCGGGCGTGGAGGGAGCCGTGTGTATCACAAGCTGCGTCGGCGTACCGGGCGTATTTGTCAGGCTGAAAAGCGCCGGTGTCCCCACGCCCGAGACGCTCGCGGTATCCGTGTAGCTCCCCGCGATGCTGTTCGCGGTCAACGCGTCGGATGTCGCGATGCCGGTCGCGGCCGTCGTCTTGGTCTCCGTCCTGACCGGCCCGGGGAACGTCCCGCTCGCACCGGTGGAGGGAGAGGCAAATACCACACTGGCGCCGCTCACAGGGTTGCTGAACGCGTCCCTCACGATGGCCGCAAGTGGAGCGGCAAATGCCGTCGAGACGGCCGCGCTCTGCGGTGACCCGCTGCTCATCGCGATGCTCGCCGCAGGTCCGGCGTTCACAGTGAAGTTCCCCGAAGCATTCGGCGTCGAAACAGCGCCCTGTACCGCAGTGATCGTCCTGTCGCCCGAACCAGCGACGGTCGGCGTGATCACGATACCGTCGACGAACCCGCCCGTTGTGATGTGGGCCAGGACTGACCCGACGTACGCGTTCGATGTGAGCGTGACTGTGCCCGTGTCCGTTGGGACCGTGTTCCCGTTCGTGTCCTCGGCAGTGACGCGGACGTTAAATGATGTGCCCGCCGTCTTGGCCGCGGCCGAAAGCAGCGTCGTCCCCCCCGACATGGTTACCGCGAACTTCGTCGTGGCGCCGGCTGTGAATGTGACCGTGGCTGTGTGCGTGAGAGGGGTGCTGTTGAGCGTCGCGCCCACAGTCGCCGACCCCGCGCTCGTGGGCGATGTCAGCGTCGCCGTGTACTGGCCGTTGCCGTGGTCAGTTGTCGCGCCGATGCCTCCCGCCGTCGTGTTAATGACCACCGTCCCACCGGATCCCGCCAGGTTATTGCCGCTTGCGTCCTTGAGCTGCACTGTGATCGTCGATGTGCTCACCCCGTCGGCCGTGATCGACGTCGGAAGCGCCGTCACGAGCGACGTTGTCGTGGATGCCGCCCCCGGGTTCACCGTCACAGACCCGGACGTCCCCGAATGCGAGCTGGCGGACGTGGCTGTAAATGTGCCCGCCCCCGACGTC
>DATJAS010000095.1:0-9978 GCA_035516035.1 Bacteroidota bacterium
TGTAGAGCCCGCCCAGAACGACCGACCAGAGAACGGCCCCAGCGAGGCTGTGCGAGATCGGGTAGTCGGTGAACTCAAGTCGCAGGAACGGGCTCTCCGATTGCATGGGCTGCACATGTTCGACCCCGGCCAGCAGCAGAAGGGGCCAGAGGAAATCGAGGAACTGGGCCGCCATGAAGAGCGTGCCGAGCGAGGTGCGGGGAGCGGCCCTTTTCGCCGCAAGCGCAACGGCGTAGTGTCCGATGAACATCGTTTCTCCCTGGAGAAGTGAGTTTGGTTCAACCGAACTGTTTGTAGAACATGACAAGCGAGATCGCCAGGCCGATCAGCGTGATAATCCCCCTGACGCGGGATTGCGGGATCCGCTGGGCGAAATGCGCGCCAAGGAAGCCCCCCGCGATCGTCCCCACGGCCATGATGAGCGCGCTCGGCCAGTTGACGAGGCCGCTGTAGATGAAGTAGGCTGCGGCAACGACGTTGATCAGGAACCCGAGCCGCACCTTGAGCGCGTTCATGGCGTGGACGTTCTCGAAGCCGAGCATGCCGAGCGACGCCAGCATCAGTATCCCAATCCCCGCCCCGAAGTATCCCCCGTAGACGGCCACGCCAAGCTGGTAGACCGCCGCCCCTGCCACCATGCGCTGCGGCGGATCCGCCCCGTGCATGGCGGCGAGGCGCGCGCCAAAGTACCTGTTGAACCAGGCGTTCGCCATGAAGAGCACTGTTGCAAAGAGGATCAGGAAGGGGACGAGCGTATCGAACATGTGCGAGGGAGTTCGCACGAGGAGTATTCCGCCCGCCAGCCCTCCGACAAGGCTCACGGGCGCGAACACGCGGAGCCAGCGCGCGACGGACCGCGCCGCGTGGCGGTAGCCGTACGCGCTGCTGAGCGTAGCGGGAAGGAGCGCGATCGTGCTCGTGGCGTTCGCCGTGATCGAAGAGAGCCCGGCCAGGATCAGCGTCGGGAACGTGACAAGCGTCCCCCCGCCGGCCACGGCGTTCATCATTCCCGCCAGACAGCCGGCGAGGACAAACGCCAGCGCGTGAGAGGCGTCAGGCACGAGCGGCTCCCCCCGGCGGCGGGGCGGAGAACCTTGCCGCCGCAAGGACAAGCGCCACCGGAACGATCGGCGCGGAGTAGCGTGCCCACCCGACGATCACCATATGCACGAGGAAGAAATACGCCAGGACCAGCGCGCAGGTTCGCGCCCGCCCTCCTCCCGGCCAGAGCCGCCGCGCCCCGGCAAATGCAAAGATCATCAGGGGACATTCGACGGAAGCGAGGAACAGGGACTTTGCCCGCGATTCGCTCAGGTAGCAGAACGTCAGCGCGTTGGCCGCACTGCGCCAGAGTGCGAAGAGTGGATGCGAGAAGCTGCAGGCGATCGACGCGCGCGCCAGGATCCGGTCACCCTCCGGAGAGAGCGCGTCCTCGCCGCCCGGGGCGAGCAACGAATCGACCTCCTCCTTTCCCCTGGACCAGACGGCCAGGGTCGAAAATGGCATCGAGATCAGGTTGCGGGCGATCGCGTCGCCCTGGATGCGGTTCAGGCCGAATGATGTCTGCACCGGGATGAGCCGACCGCTTGCTTCGTAGTTCCTCACTGTCCACGGGACTACCAGGATAACGGCGGACCCGAGGAGCGCCGCGGCCGCCGGGACGTGCTTTCTTCCCCCTTCGAGCAGGAATGCAATCGCCGCGACCGCGGCAAAGGGGAGAATCACCGACTTGTCCAGCGCGGCGATCCCGATGATGCCCCCCGCAACGATCGCCCGCGCGATCGAGGGGCGCTCGTGCAGCAGCATGAGCGTCAGTATCGTCAGCGTGACGAGGAACGTGAACGTCGTCTCGATCCAGACGCGCGGCGTGTACCAGAGCAGCATCGGGTGGATTCCCGCCAGGCCCTGGGCGACAAGAGCTCCGCGCCTGGAGATAAGCCTCCGTGCGATAAGGTACACCAGGATGCAGGTGACGCCGTGGAGAATGGACTGGAACACCTGCACAGGCACAAATGAACGGCTGCCGGAGAACACGAACAGCAACGCGACGACCGCCGGATAGACCGGCCCCCTGTCGAACGCAGGGACCAGCCCGCCGTGCGCCGTGTAGACATAGCCCAGCCCGGATGAGAGGTTCGACGAGAGGTCTCCGAACCTGTCGGGATCGACGTTTGCAGACAGGGGTTCCCTCAGGGCAGGGTAGATCTCAAGCGAGAAGATGAGCGCCGCGAGCGCCGCGCATGCCGCGATGAGGATGGGGAGCGCGCCCTGCCGGTTGAGGAGCGGAACGATGTGCGCGGGAGTTTTCACACGGCTCTCCTCATGCGGAGGCCTGTTCCCACGAAAGGAGCGCCTGGACGACGCGTGTCCCCTTTTCCCTGCTCACCCCTTCCACGTAGTGCGTGCCGGTCGCACCGGGGTCTTCCCCCCGCGCCAGCGCCACCGTGTCGCCGAGGGCGGTCTCCCCCACGTAGTTGACCTGGAGCGAGCGGATCGAGTGGGCTTTCAGGAAATCCGTGTCGTAACAGTCGAATACCCACGTGAGGTAGCAGGCGTTGTTCACGTGCCCGTTCACGTCGATTTCGCTCTGGTGGACGCGCCGCTCATAGACCGGGCCGGTCTCCCGCGGCGGAAGCAGCTTCCTGAGCGGCACGTCAAGCGCCCGCCCCCTGTTGTTCGGCGGGAGCGGCACCCGGAGCGCATCTGCGCCGTGCGGCCGGAATGCGGTCGTATCCACCAGGAGCCAGCCGGTCGTCGCCTCGATCACCGAGCGGCCCTCCCCGTCCATCAGCCGGAAATCGCGGATAAACATGAGCCCGTCGGTCGTGGCGTGCCAAGTCTCGATCGTCCCGGTGTCTCCCCAGGCCGGTTGCTTCACCACGCGCACGCGCGCACGGGAGAGGAACCAGGCGTACCCGAGCGCCTTGAGCGGCGCGTAGCCCATCCCGAGTTCCTCGACGTGGCGCCAGGCGATATCCTGGAAGTAATCAAAGAGCGCGTCCATGCGAAATCGCGCCGTGACGTCCGTTTCGTAGACGCGGACCGTGTACGGCTCGCTCCAGGAGCCTTCCTGTGTCATCATTGCGGTACCTGCTGTGGAGGGAGTGTGAACAATCGTGAAAACCGCCGTGATATTCAAGCAAACGGAGAGGACTCCCCGCGGGAGCGGCAACTCTTTTTTCCCCCTTCGTGTTATGAGTGCGGAGGGTTATGTCATGAAGAGAAAACTCATCTTCGCCACCGGCGCGGTCGTCATCGCCATCGGCGGCTATCTGCTCGTCCACGGCGGGAAGGCGCCCCGGTATGATTACAGGTTTGACAGCGTTTCACGGGGCGACGTCGACGCCCACGTGATAACGACGGGCACGCTCAACGCCGTCGTGTCGGTCGACGTCGGCACGCAGGTCTCGGGCGTGATCTCGAACCTCTACGCGGATTTCAACTCCGTTGTGAAGAAAGGAGAGGTGATCGCCCGGATCGATACGACGCTCCTCGCGCAGGCGGTGGAAGACGCCAGGGCCGGACTTGCGGCGGCCCGCGTGAAGGCCGCAAACGACGAGAAGATCTACCAGCGGGAGAAGGCACTCGTCGAGAAGCAGCTTGATTCGCAGGCGAACCTCGATTCGGCCATGACCGCCGCAGCGACCTCCCGCCAGGCCCTGCTTGAGGCGAAGAGCACGCTGGACCAGGCGAAGATCAATCTCGGCTACGCGACGATCCGGGCACCCGTGGACGGGACTGTCATCAACCGGGCCGTGAACATCGGGGAAACCGTGGCGGCGAGTTTCGCATCGCCCGTCCTCTACACGATCGCCAATGACCTCTCCAGGATGCAGGTCCTCGCCACCGTCGATGAATCGGACGTCGGCATGATCAGCACCGGCCAGAAGGCGTCGTTTACGGTGGAGGCATATCCCGGCAGGACGTTCGAAGGGATCGTCTCGCAGATCAGGCTGGCCCCGGTGTCGATACAGAACGTGGTCAACTATACGGTCGTCATCGACGTGAACAACGCCGACCTGAAACTCATGCCCGGTATGACCGCCGACATCACGGTCGATGTCGCCGACGCCCGGAACGTCCTGAGGGTGCCCAATCTCGCACTCAGGTTCCGGCCCCCGCCCGAGATTGTCGATTCCGCCGCACTCAGGCTGGCACAGGCGCGGCTCGCAGGGACAGGGAATGCTGACGGCGTAGCGACAGAGAGTCCGGGAAGCGCCGGAACAGTGAATCCGGGCGGCGCCGGGCTCGCTACGGCCACGCCCGACAGCTCGCGGCTCCCGGCGGGGGCCGCCTCCCGACGACGAGGCTCCCCTCTCTCACCGCTCTTCGGACACGTCGTCCGCCTCCCGGTGGAGGAAGCAGAATACGGTATTACGAACCTCTACCCGGTGTTTATCCGGCCGGCTTACCGGGCGAGACACCACGCGGGGCGGGGACGAGTCTGGATCCTGGACGCGCGGAACGAGCTTACGCCCGTCTACGTATCGACCGGCGTCTCAGACGGACGGTTAACTGAAGTGACATCCGACAGCCTCAAACCCGGTGAACGGCTTGTGCTCGGGGCCTGGTCAAAATCCGAGGACAACTCAAGCCCCGGCCTGCTCGCCGGGGGACCGAGGTACGGAAGGAGGTTCTAACCCCCTTTCACCCAACTTCACGGCGACCCAGCCTCTCCTCCCGCTTAAACTGCGGATGCGCCTCATGCATCAAAGCGTCATGAGGCGAAATCCATGACGGATAGAGGCGCGGGGGTCTATGAATCCGAAACTCGTTTACGGCGCAGGGACAGCGGTCGTTCTCGGCATCGGCGCCTGGGCGCTCTTCTTTGGAAACAGGGCTCCCCAGTACGATTACAGGTTCGATAAAGTCACCAGGGGGGACCTCAACGTCCACGTCAGCACCACGGGGACGCTGAGCGCGGTCGTCTCGGTGGACGTCGGCACGCAGGTGTCGGGGGTGATTTCGAACCTGTATGCCGACTTCAATTCCGTTGTCAGGAAAGGGCAAATCATCGCCCGGATCGATACGACGCTCCTGGCACAATCGGTGAAGGACGCCGAGGCGGGCCTCGCGGCTGCCCAGGTGAAGTCCGCCTACAGCGACAAAGTGTACGAGAGGGAAAAAGAGCTGGTCGAAAAGCAGCTTGATTCCCAGGCGAGCCTCGACTCGGCGACGACGGCCGATGAGACGGACCGGCAGGCACTGATCCAGGCACAGAGCGCACTGGTACAGGCGAAAATCAATCTCGGTTACGCGACCATCCGGGCTCCCGTGGACGGCACGGTCATCAACCGGGCAGTCGATATCGGCGAGACTGTGGCCGCGAGCTACTCTTCGCCGGTCCTCTATACGATCGCCGACGACCTTTCGAAGATGCAGGTCCTTGCCACCGTCGACGAATCTGATATCGGCATGATCAGCGTCGGGCAGAAGGCGTCGTTCACCGTGGAAGCCTATCCCGACCAGACGTTTACGGGAACAGTGTCGCAGATCCGCCTCGCCCCCGTGTCGATTCAGAACGTGGTCAACTACACGGTAGTCATCGACGTGAACAATGCCGACCTGAAGCTGATGCCGGGGATGACGGCGGATATCACCGTGGATGTTGCGAAGGCTCATGACGTGCTCAGGGTCCCCAACCTCGCGCTCAGGTTTCAACCTCCGACGGAGATCGTCGACTCATCCGCGCTCCGGCAGTCTCCGGGGAACTCCCCCGGTGGCAGGAAATCGGGAGGGGACCTGATGGCATCAGGATTCATCACGCCTGACAGCTCCCGGCCGCGAGCGGCAGAGAGCAGGAACCCCCGCTCCACACAATCGCCGCTCCAGGGTCACGTCATCCAACCGCCCAAAGGAGGAGCTGACTACGGCGTCACAAACCTCTACCCAGAGTTCGAACGACCCGCGTACGAGCCGGAGCACCAGTCCGGCCGCGCAAGAATCTGGGTCCTGGATGCGCAGCACAAGCTCAGGCCGATCTATGTCCTGACGGGCGTCTCGGACGGAAGATATACCGAAGTCACATCCGACAGCCTCTATGCTGGCGAGCAGCTCGTGCTCGGGGCATGGGCTTCAACGGAGGCTGCGTCGAGCCCCGGATTGCTCGCAGGCGGCAGATAGGAGTTTCGACTCGATCGAACACACGGCGATTTTGGAACGGCAGAGAAAACGACGTTCAAACCTCTGCTAATGATCAGTTACCCCGCCGCGTCAGATTCGCCCCCGGCCGCTCCACGTTAACGCGCACACGCCATCTCGTCGAGATGCGCCCGAATTCCGCCGTCCCTGGCTGTAGAGGAACGACGCCTGCACTCAGGTGCGACCGCCACACCTCCAGTACGTCCCGCCCTTCACCGGGGATCTCAGGGAGCTCGGATTCTATGATGAAGCCGAGCCTTTTCAATGCAGAGCGGTTCGGAAAGCGCATTCCGTAATCGCCGAGCGTTGCCCAGGAGATCTCCAGCGCGGCACTCCTCACCGCGCGGATGAACGCGTCTATCCCCCCTGCACGATCGACGTCATCGCCGGCATCGACGAGCGTCTTCTCCCTGTCAGTCACCAGTACCGGCGTGCCCGTCCGCAGAACGGGAACGTGTCCGAAGAATTTCGCCGGGTGAACTCTGACAAATCGATACTCTACACCGAGGACAGTCTTCCCCTTCGCGTTTTTCCGTCCCGTCATCTGGATATAGACTGGCCCCTCACTGGCCCCGGACCAATTCCAGTGACGCATCGCTGTCGAGTACGCGATTGCCGCGTGCTCCACGAGTGACGACGCAACCAGGTAAGGATCGCCTGACCACTCCCGCTCCACACCCGCCTCCAGCGGGATGACGACATACTTTCCCCTCTCAACCCGGGCGACCCAGTTTTTCTTTCGAAGCCGATGGAGCCGGCCGGAAGCCTGCGCAGCAGAACCCCAGAATCGGACTGCATCTTCGTGGACAAATTGACCTCCCCCTTTGGAAATTGAGGAGAGAAATTCTGCCTCCCTGCGTCCGAGCCCGGTTATAGTTTTATCCATAATATTGACATTTATATATAAAGTAATGTGTATAAAATTATAAGAATGTGACATGATAATCAACATGGCATTTCCTATGCTGCTTCATTACTGGGATCGAATGACTGCGTGATGGCAGTCATAGGTTAATTCGGTAAATTGTGATTGATTTCACGCCAGATACTGAATCTGAACTCGCCGGATTCGGGGGGATACCGACGAATGGTTAAGACGAAGCACTGCCAATACTGCGGGAGGGAGATCCCGCTTGAGGCGGTGATCTGCATTCATTGCAAGGGCGCCCTCGCCTCAAAGCCGGGCGTGGCAGTCGTCGACCATTTCGGAGCCGTCAAGCACGCACTCGCCGAGAAGTATGAAATCGTCGCGGAGATCGGGCACGGAGGGAATGCCACGGTCTACCAGGCGATACAGAAGAACCTCGACAGGAAGATCGCGCTCAAGGTCCTTCTCCCGGGGCTCGTCAACGACCCGGGGTACATGGAGCGATTCCACCTCGAGGCGCGCGCGATCGCCAAACTCCGCCACCCCAACATCGTGACGATCTACGATGAGGGGTGCATGGATGGCGTTCATTTTATCGCCATGGAGTTCCTGGACGGCAAAGACCTGCACCATCTCGTGAAGGAGAAAACCCGGCTTGAAATCCGGGAAGCCGTTGCCATGGCGACATGCATCGCCGGCGCGCTCGACTACGCCCACAGCTACGGCATCGTGCACCGGGACGTCAAGAGCTCCAACATCATCATGACGTCAAGCCGGACCTCCGTGTTGACGGACTTCGGCATCGCACAGTCTGGAGCGGTGCCCGCCCAACCGAAGTCAGGGTCGCTGCTGGGGACGCCGGAGTTCATGAGCCCCGAGCAGGCCGGCGGGAAGGCAGTCGACGCAAGAACGGATTTCTACAGCCTCGGCGTCGTCCTCTATCACACGCTGAGCGGGCACTACCCGTTCCAGGGAGACAGCCCGATAACGACGATCCACAAGATACTGTACGAGAAACCCGCTCCGCTGGAGAACTTCGTGACGCTCCCGGTCGAGATCAAGCGCGTGATCGAAGGCTGCCTGGAGAGGGACCCGGACAAACGCGTCGCCACCGGAAGGGAGCTGATCGAGCTTCTGAAGTCCGTTCCGCTGGGCACGCCATCGCAGAAGCCGGTCGCGGCCCGGGCCACGACACAGCGCCCCGCTCCCTCGTCAGCTGACATTGCCGCCCGCCGCAACACGGCCCGGCAGTCGGACGACGCCGCACGGCAATCGGATACGGCGGCAAGGAGGTCGGGCACCGGTGCGCGGCAGCCGGACACTTCAGCCCGGCAGTCGGACACCGCTCCCCGACAATCGGACACCGCGGCAAGGAGGTCGGACACGGGTGCGCGGCAGTCGGACACCGCGGCACGGCGAGTTGCACCCCCATCGAAAGAACTCAAGCCTGCAGCCCGCGGCGCGAAGAAAAGCCGGACAGGAATCCGCATCGCCGTCATTGCCGCCGTCGTCTGCATGGCGATTACAGGCGTCGTCGCGTGGCACCGAGTGCCTCCCGCGCCGGCCGCTCCCCCTCCCGAAAAGGAGGAGCAGGCGGCGCTCCCGGAGCGGCGTCTCGTCCCATACCTGATCGGCGCTACGAAAGATGAGGCGATACGCCTCATCAGGCGCGAAGGTTTCGAAATCGGCGCGATCCGCGCCGTCGCGGTACCGGATTCCTCCGCCCGCGGAAAGGTCGACAGCCAGCACCCCGCACACGGCTCGGTCGCCAAACCGGGCACAACGGTGGATATCCTGATCGGCGAGTAACGCCTCGCCCTCCCCCGCACATGAGACCACCCCCGGGAAACAGGTGAACCGATGAGCCTCCGACTGGCCGGCAAAACAATCGCGTGCCTCGGGCTTGCGTGCCTGCCGGCTTTGGCCCGGCAGACCGGCTCCTCCGATCCCTCCTCTGTTACCGCGGGAGCGTTCACAATCAGCGCGCGCAGGGACTCGCTCGGGATAGTCGCCGTGGGGAGCGCCAGGACCGATTCTCTGACCGTTACGAATACCGGCTCGACCACGCTCACGATCAGCTCGGTGAAATCGAGCAACACGTCGTTCACCGTCGGACCGAACAGCGTCTCAGTACTCGCCGGCGCAAACCGGAAATTCGGCATCACGTTCACGCCGACGGCGGCAGGGGATCAGAGCGCGTACATCGTCTTCACGCACGACGGCCCGACTTCCCCCGACACGGTCGTCGCGAAGGGAACAGGCGCACTGGCCGGCTTCTCCCTTAACAGGAAGTCGATCGCGTACGGATACGTCGTGATCGCCCACGGCAAGGCCGACAGCGTGTCGGTGACCAATGCCGGGAACGCCCCGCTCACGATTTCGTCTGTCGCATCCACGAGCGCACGGTACACGATTAACCCGGCAAGCGGCACGATCGCCCCGGGCGCGAAGGCGACGTTCATCATCACGTTCACGCCGGCGGTCTCGGGCCTGGTATCGGCGTACATCGTGTTCACGCACAACGCCCCCTCGCTTCACGATACGGTGGCGGTGGCAGGCACAGGGACGGCGTTTTCGCCGAACAAGCGCTCGATCGCATACGGCAACGTCCCAACAGGTTCGGCGAAGAAGGACAGCGTCATCGTCGGCAATGCTGGAGCCGTCGCCCTCACCGTGAGCGCGGTCTCTTCGACCAACGGTGCGTTCACCGTGAGCCCGACGACGGCGACGATTGCCGCGGCGGGGGCGGCGAAATTCTACGTCACGTTCACTCCCGCGAACACGACGCCCCAGACGGGGTTCGTGGTCTTCACGCACAGCGGCGCAAGCTCTCCCGATACGGTGGCGGTGTCGGGGACGGGGACGAAGCCAGGCATTGCCTTCAGCACGAAATTCATCCCGTTCGGCACTGTCGCGCTAGGATCAAACCGGCAGGACAGCGTCACGGTGACATCCACCGGCAATGCCGC
>DATJAS010000096.1:0-3605 GCA_035516035.1 Bacteroidota bacterium
CCCCCCAGGGGACTGGCTGCTCCATCACCTTCTCCCACACGCTGAAGTAGGTCGTGAAGAGGTACGGGCGGACGGACTCAAATATCGACACGGGAGCGTTGCTGACCACGACAAAGACGATGATGACCGCCATCGTGCCGATGATGGGGCCGATGGGGTTTTCCACGAGCGAGGAGAAGAGAAACGCAAGCGACGCCACGCACCACATGCTCCATATCGCGAGCGCGAAGGAGACCGCGAACCGCCAGGGCACGTCGGCGCGCGCGATGATCGTGAGCGTCCGCCCGGGCACGAGCAGGTCTCCCGTCCCGAAGAGCGCCAGGCCCAGGCCGACCGCGAGCGCGCCCAGGAACGCAACGAGCGAGGACGTGTAGAGGAGCGTGGTCAAAAACTTCGCGTTCAGTATCCGCGTCCGCGACGGGGGGCGTATCAGGAGCTGCCGGAACGTCCCGCCGGTCGCCTCTCCCGCAAGCTGGTCGCCGGCAACCAGGCTGATCAGGAAGGGGACGTGGATCCAGAGGCTGTTCATGATGACATACGTGATCAGGTAGGCGTTGAAGAGGTTCCCGACGAGGAGGAAATCCTCCCCGAGGCCGCGCGTCATGTTCCGCACGAGCGAGCCCCCTTCCGCCTTCAGCCCGAACTCCACCAGGGGAACGACCGCACCGATGGCGATGAACCCGATGTACGTCCGCCATTTCGCGTACGTCTTGAGGATCTCGTTCCGGATGATCGCGCCCATCAGAGTCCCCCCTCACCCCCGGTGAGCGAGAGGAAATATTCTTCGAGCGAGCGCTGGGGGACGAGGGACCGGACTTCGACGCCTCCCCTCACCAGCTCCGCGTTCATCGCGGCGGCGAGGTCGGCGGAGAGCTCGACGACGATTTCGTCCTCCTCCGCGTGCGCCCCGCCCGCGTAGGGAAGGGCCCGGATGATCTCCAGCGCGCGCTGCACGGGGGTGGCGCGCACACGCACGCTGCCGTTTTCCCCCCCGAGCAGCTCCCGCACGCGACCCTGCACCACGAGTGAGCCCCTGTTGATGATCGCCATGTTCGTGGCGACCTGCTCGATTTCGGGGAGCAGATGCGAGGAGAGAAACACGGTCACGTTCCCCTTCGAGGCCAGGCCCGCGATCAGGTCGCGCACCTCCTTGATTCCCTGCGGGTCAAGACCCGTGGTGGGCTCGTCCAGGACGACGAGCTCGGGGGCACCGAGGAGCGCCGCGGCGAGCCCGAGGCGCTGCTTCATGCCGTGCGAGAAGGATTTCACCCGATCACCCGCCCGCGCAGCAAGCCCAACGGTCTCGAGAACGCCGTCAATCGTGGCTGCGGTTGATCCGCCGTTGAGATCTGCAACGATTTCGAGGTTGCGGCGGGCGGAGAGGTAAAGGTAGAAATCCGCCCGCTCGACGAGTCCCCCCACACGCGCGAGCACCTCCCGCCGGTGTTCGCGGAGCGGGAGACCGAAGAGCTGCACGGTTCCCTCGGTCGGCGCGATAAGCGAGAGAATCATGCGGATTGTGGTGCTTTTCCCGGCGCCGTTGGGACCGAGGAACCCGAAGATCTCGCCGCGTCGGACCGTCAGGTTGAGATCGCGGACCGCCCAGCGGTCGCGGTATCGCTTTCCGAGGCCGATAGTCTGAAGGACGATGTCCCCGGAGCCGTCCTGTCCGTCCACGTCCGCCTCACTTTCTTGACTCTCTAACCCTTTTTACATACAATAGCTCGCCACCATGCCGAAGCCCACCCACACGAAGAAATCCCGCGTGCGCCCCAAGCGGTCTCCCGCCAAAAGACCAGCACGCAAAGTCGGCGCACCGGTCGTCGACCTCCTCAGGCGCAATATCCTCTTCAGCGGCGTCAGCCCACAGATTATACGGGCGTTCGCACCCAGGGTTCAGGAGCGCACATTCTCGGCCGGGGACGTAATCTTCAACGAGTCCTCCCGCGGCCGCGAGATGTACTGCCTCACCCGGGGCCGCGTGCGCATCAAAAAATATACTAAATTCGGCGTGGAGTCGCTACTTGCCGTGCTCCACGAGGGGGACTTCTTCGGCGAGCTTTCCGTCGTCGACGGCATGTCCCGGTCCGCCACGGCCGAAGCGATGGACGACTGCGCCGCCCTCCTCCTAAGCCAGGACGACGTGCGCGTGTTGACGCAGAAGAGCAACGAGTTCACGTTCAATCTCCTCACCAACATGGCGGTGAGGCTCCGCACGATGGACCAGACGTTCATGCTCGAGCTGGACCGGAGCGCGATAGCCACACGGGAGCAGGTTGGCAGGCTCAACATGCTCATCGAGGCGAGCAAGATCGTCAACTCCGCGATCGACCTGGACAAGCTGCTCGGGCTGATCCTGGAAGCCGCCTCCCGGAGCATCAACGCCGATCGCGGGACGCTCTACCTGCTCGAAGCCGGCACCGGCGAGCTCTGGTCGAAGGTGGCGCAGGGAAACAACATCGTGGAGATCCGCCTTCCCGTCGGCAAGGGACTCGCGGGCTACGTGGCAAAGACCGGCGAGGTGGTGAACATCACCGACGCCTACAAAGACCCCCGGTTCAACCCCGAGATCGACAAGAAGAGCGGCTACAAGACGCACAACGTGCTCTGCATGCCGATGCGGGACAAGGAGGGGAAGATCCTCGGCGTGTTCCAGTTCCTGAACAAGCGCGAGGGCCCGTTCGGGCCAGAGGACGAGTCGTTCATCGACGCGCTCTCGGTGCACGCCTCCATCGCGCTGGAAAACGCGCGCATCGCGCGGGAGATGGTGCAGAGCGAACGACTCTCCGCCGTCGGGAAGATGGCGAGCACGATCATCCACGACATCAAGAACCCGATGGGCACGCTGCGCATGTACGCGCAGGTGATCAAGAAGAAGACCGGCGATGCGGAGTCGGCCCAGCTCGCCGACGAGATGATCCGGCAGGTGGACCGCTTCGTCAATATGACGCAGGAGATCCTGGACTTCTCGCGCGGCGTGAGCGACATCCACCTGGAGACGGTGCCCCTGGAGGACGTGATGGAGGGGGCGCTCGCGTTCATCGAGAAGGACCTGGTCAAGCGCAACGTCAAGCTGGTGCGCGACTTCCGATTCAAGGGTGAGTGCACGATGGACGTGGAGAAGATGGTCCGCGTCTTCTACAACCTGGCCGGCAACGCGGCCGATGCCATGAAGGACGGGGGCACGCTCACGATCAGGACGGAGAAGCGGGACGGCACGCTGGCCATCGAGTTCGCGGACACCGGCTGCGGGATCCCGGACGAGATCCGCTCGAAGATCCTTGAGCCCTTCTTCACGTACGGCAAACGGCACGGCACGGGCCTCGGGCTCGCCATCGTCAAGAAAATCGTCGACGACCACCACGGCGCGCTCGAAATCGAATCTGCTGTAAACAAAGGCACTACCTTCCGCATTCTAATACCGGCGAACGTCAATTGACCATTGTTTATGGACTATAGTCCATAGTCCAGAGACTTTTGTCAATTGGTCTTCCTCCTCCTCCACCCTCCTTTTTGTTGAAGTTCCTGCGGGAAAACCGTATTTTGTGTGTCGCCGCTGGGTAGATGGCGGAATTGGCAGACGCGTTGGACTTAGGATCCAATGG
>DATJAS010000097.1:0-25783 GCA_035516035.1 Bacteroidota bacterium
GCGCGAGCGGGATGAACGGCCAGACCTGCGCCGCCGAATCGCGCAGCCACATCGCGTCGATATCCCCGGTCACCACGAACGTGTCCGGCTTCCCGTCGATTGTACGGTAGCGGACAGTGGTGTCGAGCGTGTTGGGGAAGCAGTTGCCGAAGAGCCAGGAAACCTCCGGATCGGCGATCGTCCCCGCAAGCCGCGCGATCGTCGCCTCAACCGCCTCGCTCACGAACTTTCTCCCGTCCGGCGGGGGGCGCCGGGACACGTACTCCGTCACCTGGCTCCTCCCTCAACGAGGAGTGTGGCAATGCCGTTTGCCGGGAGGGTGATCCTCCCGATGCGGGCTCCCCGTTTTTCATCCAGGCCGCTCAGGTACGCGGAGCCTCTCCCGCCGGGAAATGAAAAGGATGCGGTTTCGGGAGAACCCCCCGCGTTGAAGAGACGGACGAGACAGGCTTTTCCGGCCTCGACCGGCTCGAGCAGCGTGACGATGATCCCCCCCGGAGAGAGCATGAAGGGGGATTTCACCTCCGGGTCGATTCCGTTCACGCTCCGCACGATGAGCGGTTGGCTCCACTCGATCCCCCGCCGCGCGACGTCCGCCTGGTTGAAAAGGCCGTGGGGAATTATCGCGTAGTGGTACGTGCTTATCCCTTCCTGGTCCGCCTTGTAGTTCGTGTACCAGTAGTTGTTCATCACGTATGACGCCAGGTGGGATGAATAGGGCCTGAATGTCTTCCAGTCAACGTTGCGGGGCGCGGGAAGCTCGCTGTGCAGCTCCCCCATCTCGACCAGCGGCGCCTCGCTCACGGTGAGCGTCACGCCGTAGTCCTGGTTCGAAACGTCCGCCCAGCGCTGCGCCGAATAGTAGTCCTTGCACGATCCCGGAAGCTGATCTGCCTCCGGGCGCATGACCGCGTACCCGAGGTCGACGCGCGCCGTGCCCCCGGGGACCGCGAAGGGGAAGCCAAGATGTACCCCTTCATCCGTGCGCACGCGCTTCTTGTCTATCGTATTGATCACTTCGAGCCGCCCCAGCCCGCTCACCATTCGGTATTCCCGCCTGAGCGAGTTGCAGCCCGGCGCATCCGACGTCACCACGAGAGACGCCACGAGGGGCCCCCGTTCCCCGGCTGCGACCAGGGGATGAGCGCTCCTCATCGCCTCGCGCGCGTCGAGCCCGGCCACGTAGAAGTACCCGTCCAGCCCGTGACCGCCGGCGGTGTCGACGTACTCGACCGGGGGAGCGAGCGTCTTCAGGCTTGAGATCTCACCGGTTGACTTCGCGACGCGGACAATCATGTTTTCATCTACGAGCGTCTCCCCTTCCACGCGGAGGCCGCTCCGGTACGAGGAAGTGCCGGCCCGTACCGTGTACCGCTTCCCCCCGAGCGCGGGGACACCCCGGGCAAGGAATGCCAGCTCACCCGTGGTCAGGCGCTGGCTCGGCACTTCCGCCCCCTGCCCGTCGACGACAACGTCGCCTGCGGCGCTTGCATCCCGGGAAAGAAGGACGAGGTCCGTGCGCTCCCAGGAGTTCGTGTTGACGACGTCAATCGTCGATGAGCCGGAAGAGACCGGGGCGATACCCGCGAGAAGGTCCCCCGACTGACGCTCGCCGTCCGTGGCGAAGCGCTTCTTGATTTCCCATTGCTTCAGGACGAACGGGCTGTCCGGATCGCTCGTGCTGTTGAACGCCCCCCACGTGTGCTCGTCGAAGAGGACCACGTTTCTCCACGCCCCTGTAAACGCGGAGGGGCTGTATCGTGCCGGCGCAAGGATCGCGTAGAGCGCCCCTGCCTGAATGAGCCGCTCGGCGCTCGTGCGGTTCACGCCCAGCTCGTACGCAGTGGATGCCGCGCCATCCTCCCAGTAGGGGGTGAAGTCTCCCCTGAACGACGGAAGCGTTGTGCCGTACTTCTTCTCGAATTCAGCAAAGAGCTCCTCAGTCGTCGCGATCGCGAGCTTCGGCGAGACGTGCGTCGCGTTCCATTGCCTGACATAGTCCGGGAGTCCGGGGTCGACAGTCCCGTTGTCGCCGTTGAACGTGTGCCGCATCTGAATCATGTCGTAGGGATAGCCGATCCCGTCGAGATAATCGAAGTATTTCGCGACGCTCCGGAGGAACCTGATACTCCCCGGATCGCGGGGGCCCGTGAGAAACGACGCGTAGCCGTACCCCGCCATCCAGTAGAGGAGCCGTTCGTCACCCGAGGGAGAGACCCAGTAAAACGGGCGGTCCGACCAGGCGGCGTTCGTGTGCCCGGTCCGGTCTCCCCCCGTGTACATCCCGTTGGGCCCGGCGGAGAAATACCTGATCCCCGCCTGCGCGAGCGCAGGTACCATGTTCCAGGTCATCCCGGGGATATCGGATATCATCGCCGTGTTGAGCGGTACGTTATATTTCTCCCGGAAGGATCGGGCATACGCGGTGACGCGGTAGAACTCCTCCGGCCTCATGATGCCCGTGAGCACGTTGGCATAGAGCGCCTCCATGCAGATGCTCCCCTCCCGGAGCGCGCGCAGAAACTCCTCCCGGGCGGAAGGCGAGGCCTCCTTCATGAACGTCTCCACGGCCCAGATGACCTCTATGTTCCACCTGAACCGGGCCGCCGGGGGGTACGAGGCGGTCTTTCGTATCAGGGCGAGTGCGTCGTAGATATTCTGCACGTGCCTCTTCAGGACTTCCGTCTGTATGTTGGTATACCCGATATCGTTGTGAGCGTGTGGGAGGAGGTAGACGGTACGCCGCATCACGGGCTTGAGCCGTGCGACGAAGGATTCGGCGTGCTCCCCGTCCACAGAGACAGTGACAGGCACATCCCGGGGAGTCGAGAGGGCGGGGACGGAGAACATAAACGTATTGGCACCCCGCTCCAGGGGCCTCGACTCCCCTGCGCCGCCGTCGACGGAAATCCGCGCCGTTCCCGCCTCACCGAGATACGTCACGGCGACGCAGAGCGACTGGCGGAGGCTGTCCGCCCTCGCTTCCAGGAAAGGAAGGGGGAGAACCTCGACGTTTTTGCCGCGCATGTCGTACATGAACGTCATGAACCAGTCGCTCGAGTTCGCCTTCTCGCCCACCACGCGCAGGCGAAGCGGCTCCCCCTTCCTGTAGAGGGCCAGCGGGACCGTGAGCGTCATGTACCCGTTGGCATCGCGCGCCGCGTCTTCCGCGACGAACCTGAATGAGAGGATGGAGCCGTCCGCGGCGCGAAGCCGCCATTCCTTCTCGTTGAGACCCTTCACCGTGTGTATCGTGAACGTCTTCCTGCCGTTCACGGAGAAATCGAAGTCCCTGTCGCCTGAACTCGTGGTGGTCGAGTAGCTCACGATCCAGACAAACGAGACGGACTCCCCCGCCGCGGCGGCCGGGATATTCTCCGTTTCCCACTCGATCGCCATCTCCCCGGTGGTGCATCGGGTAAGCAGTGCCGTCGTCGCCAGGGGATTGAAGCAGTTGTAATCGATCTGCTCCCCGGCGATGTTCCGCACATAACCCTTGAGTGCCGGTGTCGTTTGCGCCTGCGAGGCAGCGGCTCCCGGAGCGCCCGGCAGGGCGGCAAGGAGGGCGAGCGTCAATGCGGATAGTATTCTCATTGCGGGGTCATCTCCGAATTACCTGTTGATTCACGTGGCGTGTTCACGCCGTTCAAGCAGGTCGACGATCGCGCCGGGCCCTGTTGCCGTCATCAGCGCCCGGCGGAAATCCTCGTGCACCAGGCGACGGGCGAGCCCCGCGATGATCTTCAGGTGTTCCTCTCCCTGCGCCGAGGCGGCGACGGCGATGAGTATGAGGAAGTGGACCGGGTCTTCTTCCGACGCGCTCCATGCGACGGGGGCATCGAGCCTCAGCACCGCGATGGAGTTCACGCTCACCGCGGGCGATTTGCAGTGGGGGATTGCCACACCGTGCCCCATGCCGGTCGGCTCCGTCTGCTCCCTGAGCCAGACGGCGTCCTCCACCGCGTCCGGGTCATCCACGCGGCCGGCGGCCTGGAGTATGTCGACAAGCTCGCGGATCGCTTCCTCCTTCGACAGGCACTGAGACGAGAGGCGGACGGTGTCCGCGGTGACGAGCGCGGTGCCTCTCAGGCGCGCCGCAAAATCCTTCAGCGCTGCCTCCACGGCATCGGGGCTCTCCATGGCCATCGCACTGGAGAGGAGGGCCTCGCAATCCCCTGCACTGCATCGCCGTACGACGCTCTTGACTGCCCCGATGAGCGAAGTCGAGAGGCTTATTTCGTCAATCCCGTAGCCGAGGAAGAGAGGAGCCGCAAGGACATTTCCCCCCATCTCCCCGCAGAGACCAACCCACTTCCCGTGCGCGTGGACGCCGTCGACGATCTGTTTCAGGAACCGGAGGAACGAGGGATGAAACGGAGTATAGAGCGATGCGACGCTCCGGTTCGTCCTGTCGACCGCCAGGAAGTACTGCGCCAGGTCGTTTGACCCGATGCTGAAGAAGTCCACCTCGGCGCAGAGCTGGTCGAGTATGAACGCGGCGGAGGGGATCTCGACCATGATTCCCGTTTCGATGTCGCGGTTGTAGGCCAGCCCTTCGGCGTCGAGATCGTTCATCAGCCGGGCGATCAGCGCCTTCATCGCCTTCACTTCGTGCAGTGCGCTGACCATCGGAAACATAATCTTCACGTTACCGTGGGCGGATGCACGGAGTATGGCACGGAGCTGGGCGTTGATCAGTGCGGGGTACGCCGCGTAGAGCCGGATCGCCCTGTACCCCAAAAAGGGGTTCTCCTCAGCGGGTATGTGGAGCGAGGGAAGAGGTTTGTCGCCGCCGATATCGAGCGTCCGGATGATCACGGACTTCCCCCGGGCGTTCCGGACCGCCTCCGCGTAGAGGGCGTACTGCTCCTCTTCGCCGGGGGGAACATCTCTCCCCATGAAGAGCATCTCCGTGCGGAAGAGGCCGATCCCCTCCGCCCCGCCGGAAAACGCCGCAGACACTTCATCCACGGAAGCGGCGTTGGCTCCGATCTCGATCCTCATGCCGTCAGCCGACACACCAGGGAGCTCCGCATGCTCACGGAGGCTCCGCCGGATTTCCGAGAGGTTACGGGCTTCCCTTTCGTAGAACCGGGCGACGGCGTCGGGCGGCGCGAGCACCACGAGTCCCCGCCCCCCGTCCACGATCATGTCTTCACCGCTTCGGATGGTACTGCAGATATCCGCGATCCCGCTCACGCAGGGGATCCCGAACGCCCGTGCAAGTATGGCCGTATGTGACGTTGCCCCCCCCCGCGCCAGGACGAGACCCCTGAGGTGCCGCCTGTCGAGCGCAATGAAATCCGAAGGGGCGAGCGCATCTGCGACGCACACCGAGTCCCGGGGGATCTGCGGGGCCGCACCCGGTCCGCCCAGGCCGTACATCGTCGCGATGATCCGGGAAACGACATCCTCAATATCGAGAACGCGCTCGCGGAGGTAGACGCTTGCAGAGGAGGAGAGCGTTTCGGCATAGCGGCGCGCGGTTACCAGAAGCGCGTCCCCCGCCGCGGAGTGCTCACGGCGAATCGTTTCCTCCGCATGCCCGGTGAACTCGGGGTCAGTCGCAATCGAGAGGTGGGCCTTCAGTATGTCCTGTTCGACGCCGCGCGGGACGGAGGCCATCCGGGAGCGCATGCCTGCTTCCGTCTGGCCGACCGCGGCGCGCAGGCGGGTCACTTCCTCTTCGTCGGACCCTTTCGGCCATCCACCGGGAGGGGGGGCGGGTGAGTTGCGGCCGAGGAGGAGGGCCGGCGCGCGCGCGATGCCGCCGCTTGAGGCGATTCCCCGCTCGATCCGAAGCCCCCCGCCCCGCAGCGCGCGGGGGAGCCCCTGGAGGGCGCCGGGCACCTCCGGCGGCGCCAGTTCCTCGTCGCAGGCGGGAAACTCGCCGGCGAGGAACCGCTCCATGCCGCGGGATGCTTCCCCTTCGTCGTCCCCTTCGATCTCGAGCACGCAGGGGTCCCCCGCCAGCGTGACGGTTGCGACAAGCGCGAGCGTGCTCTTGCCGTTCGCGCGCGCGCCCGTACGCCGGTTAACGAACGTGATCGCGGAGCGGTACGAGTCCGCGACTTCCCGGAAGCGGCTCGCCGGTCGGGCGTGCATACCGTTCTTCAGGGGGAAGACGAACGGAATCTCCACCATGCGCGCTACCCGAGCTTCGCGAAAATGCTCTCGGGGTTCTTGATGGCGTCCTGGACGGACACCTCCAGGACCCTGATGTTCGCGAATCGCTCGGCGTTCCGGACCGGTATGCCGACCGCGAAAATCGCCAGGTCGGCGGCCCCGATCTCCTCCTGCGTCAGCTCGTTCTCGATCCCCATGGACCCCTGGGTTTCCACCTTGATCGCGTGGCCGTGTTTCTTCGCGGTCTTCTCGAGCTGCTCCGCAGCCATGTACGTGTGAGCGATACCCGTCGGGCACGCGGTGACCGCGACGATGTTCATGCCGTCCCCCTCTGCTGTTTCATGGAAGACCATTTCCTGAGCGAGTTAATGATAAAGGCGACCGTGAACGAGCCGGCGATGATCGCCGCGACGTAGATGATCCGGTTGTCGATCACCGGGAGCACGATGGGCCCGCCGTGGGGGGCGTGGTCTCCGACGCCGCCGAGCATGGCGATCACCGCGCCGACCATCGAGCCCGCCATGATGGTGGGTATCACGCGCACCGGGTCCGCCGCGGCGAAGGGGATCGCCCCTTCCGTAATCCCGATCATGCCCATCGCAAGCCCGGCAAGCCCGGCCTCCCGCTCCTCGGCCGACCAGAGGCTCCTGCCGATCAGCGTCGCGAGCCCGAGACCGATCGGGGGGATGCAGATCGCGGCGGCGCACGCGCCCATGACCGCGAAGTTCCCCTCCTTGATCATCGCCGCACCGAAGAAGAAGGCCACCTTGTTTACCGGTCCCCCCATGTCGAACGCGATCATCGCCCCGAGGATCAGTGCGAGGAGGACGCTGTTTCCCGTGCCCATGTCCCTGAGCCACCCGGAGAGAAACGTCATCAGGTCCTTGATCGGGGCGCCCACGACCCTGTACATGATGAACCCCACGATGAGCGAGGAGATCACGGGGATGATCAGTATGGGCATCACGGGCCTGAGGTAGGGAGGGAGCTTGATCTTCTTGATGTAAAAGACCACGAACCCGGCAAGGAGCCCGGCCACGATGCCCCCCAGGAAGCCGGCGCCGACCTGGTTGGCGATGTACCCTCCCACGAACCCCGCCACGAGCCCGGGGCGGTCTGCGATGCCGAACGCGATGTAGCCCGCCAGGACGGGGACCAGGAACGAAAACGCCGCGGTCCCGATGTCGAGGATGAGCTTCAGGAACGGGGCACCGGAGAAGTCGGGCCCGGTCGGCGTCATGGGGACGAACGCGATGGCAATCGCGATCATGATGCCGCCGCAGGCGACGAACGGGATCGCGTAGGAGACGCCCGAGAGGAGGTATTTCTTTGTCTGATCAATCGCCCTGGACATGTGGCTCCTTGTGCTGTGGGAGACGCCCCGCTGGAGGCTCACTCGACGACAACTTCATCGCAGAATGTCCATGCTTTCCCACCGGCCCCGAAATGCCAGTCGGGGCATGCGAGGCGGGATTTCGTCGTGACCCTGATGTAGCGGGCCTTCACGCTGTGAACGCCGGCCGCAAAGTCCCTCGCAAACGCCCCCTCGGCCGTGTCGGCGACGGTGTCGGGGACGGAGGCGACCGGCGTGAACGTCGAGCCGTCCTCAGAGACGGAGTAATCGACCGCCATGGGAAGCCAGATCCAGGAATTCCAGTCCTGCAGGAACCTGGCCGCAAGTGAATGGACGGCAACGACGCGCCCGAGGTCGATGACCGCATCCATGTTCTCCCCCTCAAACCCGAGCCAGTTGCAGTGGCAGTCGTTCGGCCCGCGCAAGCCGTCCGTGAGCGCCCGGCCGCCGCCAACGGGGTACCTGTCGCTCGGGCGCGTGAGGAGCCTGACCGGCTTTCCGTACGCCAGGTCCCCCTTCAGCACCGGGTGGAGCATCTGCTCGATGGACGCCATGTACTCATCCGGAGACGTCCCTCGTTCCTCCAGCCGCTGGATGCCGGCTTTCTTCGCCTGTCGGACGAACTTCGTAAGTCGCTCCCGCATCGCGGGGCGCACAGTCCAGGTCGTCCCTTTCTTGTTGAACCAGGAGAGGTCCGGCGCGGGGTCGCGGAGTGCAATGTCCATTATCGCGAACTCGAGCGGGAGCCTCGCGTCCTTCACCCTCTCGAGGACATCAGGCTGCGCGCGCACGGCGCGCTCCGCACGGTCAAAGAGGCGGCTGTACTCCCTGATGAGGCGGGGGGAGAGATAGCCGTCCACGGCGTCGAAAGGATACCCGAATATCCCGAGCTGTTTCCCGGACGCCGCCAGCGCATCGTGCATAAGGTCGATGTAGCGGCGGATGAGGGGGGCCGCTGCTCCGTAGTAGCCGTGCAGAAAATCGTCCATCACCCGGTCGATGTCGACGTCCGGATCCCAGAGAAGCTTCGCGATCAGGTACGTCCTCAGCTCGCCGAACTCACCGACGTTCGCGCCGCATCCCTGCTGGAACATCATCCGGACGCCGTGGTCGGCGAAATACCTGATGTTCGGCTGCAGGACGCGGAGGTTCGGGAAGGGGCTGACCAGGTTGCGGAACTGCACGACGTAATCCCAGACGATGATGTTCCCTGTGAGCCGGCACCAGTCTTCCATGTCGCGCCGGAACGAGGCGCTCGTGGAATCGGTGGCGATCGGCTGGCTCCGGTTGCACTCGATGGAGCAGAACATGATGTTGACGTTCGGCGCCGGACGGACGCGGAGGGGGGCCGCGCGGGTGTACCAGTACGCAAGCGTGGAGATCGTCCGGTCGGGGAAGCGCGCCGCCACCCGGTTGACGAAATCGAGGACTGTGCCCGAACTCCCCCCGAACCTCACGTCGAGCGCCCGGCAGGAATCGCACTGGCACTCGTTGGCATTGTCGTTCTGCGAGACGGACCAGTACCGGGCCCCCGGCTTCTCAGCGATCATGGCGCCGAGGTTCGATGCAAGGACCCGGAAGACGTCGGGGTTGGAAAGGCAGAGCTGTCCCCCGGGTATCCGCCTCCCCCCCAGGAGAGAGAAGTACTCAGGGTGGGGGCCGAAGTAATCGCGCGCGGGGACAAGCCTGTCGAACGTGTGGACCCACATTCCCCACTGCTTCTGCTGGTCGTCGATCGATTGGAGCTTGTGCCAGTCGCTGTAGGCACGGTCCATCGCGTTCAGATAGTAGATCTCCCGCCAGGCGAACCTCGGGTTGAATGCCACGCTCACAGGCCGGATCACGATCGTCCGGGCGCGGGGAACGACCGTGACTGCCGCGCTGTACTTCCTGCATCCGAGCTGGTCTTCGAGGAGCGAGTAGACGGCGTAGAGCGTCCCCTTCCCCTTGCCGCCGCAGAGAGCGAGCGTCCCCCCCGCCGAGCGGATGGCGTAGCCGTCCTCCCGGAGAGTATCGAGCGCGGGGATGATATTCGGCGTCAGGCTGGTGTTCCCGATCAGGACAAGGGTCCCCGGTGCGGCCGCCGGCGAATCAGGCTCCACCGGGAGCCGGGCGCCGCTCATGCGCTCGATATACGCCTGGAATTCTCTCGCCGCCAGGGATTCCACATCGGTGGCGTGTACCGGGACGATGATCCGGCAGGCGCTCTTACCGTTGCGGACGAGCGTGATCGCATCAGGTGAGGCCGGGGATTGCACACCACCATGCGCGAGGATGGGCAGGAGCAACAGGCACAGGGGGGGAAACCGGAAGGTCATGCACGGCCGGCGAGGTGATACATGCCTGAATATAAGGAAAATTACAGTAACACTTCTTGAACGGGACATCCGATTGGCGTATTTTGGGGCGATTTTAGAGGACGAGAGCGTGAGGGAGGACCCGGACAGGGAGCTGATGCTGAAGGATCCAAGCGCACTGGTCCTCAAGTACAATGAGATGATCCGGATCATCGTCCTGCGGTGCGCGGGGCGGAGGCTGCAGGTTGGGGAAGGTATCGGCGGGCTTGTCGACACGGTGACATCCGAACTGATGCTCCGCATGTCGAGTATCCAGGCCCACTATAACGGGACTTCGCTCGTTAAGACCTATGTGTCTGCCGTTGTTCGGAACATCTGCCTGGCAATGTGGGCTAATCGACCCCCGACAGAGTCTCTCGAGGGCATCGGCCACCTATCTATCCCCCATACTTCTATCGCGGAACGGCATTCAATCAACCAGGCGCGGAGCGCTTTCAGGGCGATTCTCCTGCAATACGGGCGGACGCTCCCGAAAGTCATCGTCTGCCTGAAGCTGAAGTTCCGTATGCAGCTGGAAAACGAGGACATACTCCGCTGGCAACCCGGTTGTGAAGAGCGCGTACTATCAGATTTTTTTGTGGATTATCGGTCGTGGCCCGATTCCATGACGGACATGGAGGTATTTGAACGCTGCAGGTCAATATTCAATCTCCTCCAGCGTAATGAGACTACTGCCGATACTATAAGAAGGTGGACGACCTCGAAAATCGCCGAGATAGCCGAAACGCTCGATTCGTCTATCCCGGGGGCTCATTTTGACGAAGAGAGCATACGGATTCTCACTGAAGACTATTTTTCTCCGTTTCTCCTCCCTGATTGATATATACATGTATGACCCGATAGACGAAAGCTGACAGATGACCGCTGAGAACACGTTTTTCGATTCGACGAACCACCTCAACGATGCCGGGGTCGCCATGTACGTCGACGCGCTGAAGCTCGACGTGCTGGACCAGGTGCCCGGGGACGTCCGCGATCACGTGAGCGAGTGCCAGAAATGCAAGAAGGAAATCACGGGCCTCTACACGCTGCTTATGGAAGAGGACTACACGTCGCTCAAGAGCCACCCGTACTTTTCACTGGGGCGCCGGGGCGCCGGCTCGCGCGTGCGGTTCGCCTATCGCATAGCGGCGGTGATCGGCGCTCTGGCCCTGACGGGGATCCTCGCGTACTACGTCGCAAACCGGGGATCGACGCGGCCGGGCGTGGAAGCGCATCGGTTCGAGCCGATCCAGGGTGAGGACACGGGCAGGATCGCCGCCCCCCCGGAAGCCAGCGGCGTGCACGACAGCGCCGCGCTCGCCGCCCGCTACGAGCCATACCCCGAGCTGGAGAACATGGTGAACGGGGCGTTTCGCTCCGGAGAAATCGAAGTGCGTTCGCCAAAGAACGGGATCGTGGCAGGGGATTCGCTCTGGTTCGATCTGAAGGACGGGGCGTGGAGCGGACTGATCGTGACGATCGTCTCAAACAGGGGGGAGAACTTATACTCGGCGCACATCGTGTCGGCGCCGTTCGCGCTGGAGAGGCCCTCCGCGCCGGGCCTCTACTACTGGAAGCTGCAGAATGCGGGGGAGCTTGTTTACGTCGGGAAGTTCTTCGTGAAGTAGCGTGAAGTAGCGGGTGCAGGGGCTTCACCCGGCGGCGCTATTCGCCCATCAAAACGAACCCCGCCCATTTGAGAGGACTTGCATAGCCGGGCGTGTGGAGCAACTCGAGTTTCGCACTCCTGAGCGCGGCGGCGTACGATTCGCCCCCAAGGACATGCGCGTAAAAGCGCTGCATGAGGAAGCTCGTGCTCCTGTCGTCCACCTTCCAGAGCGAATAAACGAGATTCTTCGCCCCCGCCAGCAGGAATCCCCTTGTGAGCGCCATGAGCCCCTCTCCTTTTACCAGCCGCCCCATGCCGCTCTCGCAGCTGCTGAGGACGACGAGGTCCGCAGCCAGACGGAGGTCCGCCACCTCGCCGGAGTAGAGGATGCCGTCTTCGCGCGATACAGTGTCCCGTCCGGGGGAGAACATAATCGCGGAGAGATCCGGGCGATCCTCATCGATTCGCGTGTGAGAGGCAATATGGAGGATGGCGAACCTGCCGGCATTCGCCTTGAAATTCCCCTCCGACGCCGAATCGTTCACCGCGCACCACACCGGCAACCCGCCCCGGGCAAAACTCTCGGCGATGGCCCTCACCTCGACCTCAGACCACGGAAGCTCGCCGTACTTCCTCCCTTCGATCATGGCGGATCGTGACGCCACGAAATCCGCGGTCCCGCTGTGATCCCGCCGCGGCGCGCCTCCCCGTGCAGGCGCGTCCCTGAAGACCGGCGCAAACCCCGCGAATGACATCGCCCCGAGGGACGGACCGGTTTCCCTTCCCCGCGTCTGCAGGAAGACGCTCCCCGAGAGCGCGTAGCTGATTTCGTGCGAGCCTATCAGGTACGGTGGCTGTCCCCCCCCCGCCGGCACCGTCACTCCTCCTCCGAGGAGCGGTTCAAACGGGACGTAGACCAGCGAACCGTCAGGGACGATGACGAGGCGACGTGCACCGCGAACGTACTTCCGGATCGGCGCAACGAGCAAGCGCCCCAGCGCTTCTGCGGTGCGGGCGAGTGCGACGTCATCCATCGTCCGAAGGGCGGTCCGGTATTCGCCCGAGAGCGAATCGACACTGACGGGCGGCTGGACCGAGACCATGTCAAACCCATCGTTGCGCAGGACGAATTCCACGATCCGGCCGCGCGCCAGAGAATACTCTACGAGCGCGGTCCCGGAAGGGAGGGTGCGCTGAATATCAGCCGGCGTGCAGGGGGGATCGCTCCTCTCGAACGAGGCGAACCCCGCACGGGCGAGCGTGTCCTCGAGCCTCTCAAGCTCTTCATACTTCCCGACCAGCGACTTGCGGAGCGAGGCGGAGAGCGCCGAATCGCCGTGATCCTCAGCCCATTCGCACCCCGCTTCCAGCGACGCAAGCGCGCTCCTTGCCCTGCGTTCCTCCCCGGGGAGCCCCTCCGGCGCACCCGCGGACTTCCGCTCACGTGCGTTCCGGAGACCTTCGAGAAGAACGGCGGCCTTCCCCTCCTCCGCAAATCCGAACGCGGCCGCACCGTACTCCGCTTCGGCCGTCTTTTCGTACAGCGTCGAGGCCAGCTCGAGTCCCGACTGATAGACGCCCAGCGCACTTTTTTGCAACACGAGTTTTGATCCGGTCGAGCGGTACGATGCGCGCAGCCTGCCGATCAATCCGGCCGCGCGCGTGAAATCCTCCAGCGCCGCCCGCTCGAGCGCGAGCGGACCGGGACGCCCCCTGGCCGAGTCAAGGAGCGCGTGCGCCCTTGCATCAAGAAGGCGCACAAAATCCCCGGCAAAGGGCATCGGAGGATCCTGCGCGGTTACCGGGGAAATTGACACCCCCTCCGGGCCCGGGGCGCCCGGTCTTCTATCGCGCCCCGCGAGGACGGACAGCCCCCGGTCGTAGAATTCCAGCGCCCTCCCGGTTTGATGCCGCCTGGCCAAACCGGCAAGAAGCTCGAGCGTCGTCGATTTCAATCTCCTGTTGACAAACGACGACGAATCCTGGATCCCGAGAGATCGTTCAAGCAGCGGCGCCGCGGCGCGCGCGTTCCCGAGCGCGATCTCTGCCCTCCCCATTTCCATGAGCGGTGCCGCGATATCAAGCCTGGCGCCTTTGCCCTGTACGGAATCCCTGATCCTGAGCTCCTGCTCGTAAAACGCAAGCGCGCGAGGGTTCTCCCCTTTGGCCCGGTACGTGTCGCCGATTTCCTCACAGAGGAATGCAAGCTCCGGGTTGTCCGGGCCGTAGATCTTCCTGTACGCCCTGAGGACGTCGAGCTGGACGCCGAGCGCGGCATCAAGTTCCCCGCGGACTGCATCCAGATGTGCGGCCTTTCGCTCAATCTCGAGTGTGTACGGGGATTCTTTCCCCGCGACATTCGAAGAAACTTCCACAGCCTCGCGGTAGAATTCGAGAGCCGATTGCACGTCCCCCTTTGCCGTCAGGATGTCGGCGATCTGCCCCAGGCTCGAGGCATAACGGACGTTCTCCCCCCCCCGGATCCCGCGGAATATGACCGACGCCCTTTTCGCGTGCGCGAGCGCAGGTTCGAGATCGCCCAGGTCTTTATAACACACCGCCTGGAAGTAGTGGCACATCCCGCCGGATTCACTCGTCCCGAGCCCCAGCGAATCCAGCAATGACCCCGACCGCTCAAGCGAGCGAATCGCTCCCGAGGGATCGCTCGCTTTCTCCTGCACCTCGCCGAGCCACGTCAGCGTAGTTGCGTAGATGACCCGATCGTGCCCGGTGTAGCACTGCTGTATCGCCGCCGCGGCCGAGTACTCTCCCACAGCAGCACGGAAATCCCCCTTCTTGGACAACACGGCGCCCAGCACGAACTCCATGGACGCAATATGATTGTCCAGGGGCATGTGAAGTTGAACCCTGAGTGCGATCCCCTTCCTGCAGTACGCCTCCGCCTCTTCAAACCTGAACTGCGCCCCCCGCCTGTATCCGAGGTAGGCGTACGTATCGGCGAGGAGCGTGTCCGCGGCGCCGAATTCACGGATAATCCCTGACTCGAGTGCAAGGGCCAGGCTCTCCGCTCTCGCCAGCTCGCCCCGTTGTGCGAGCCCGTTCACAATCATGTTGCCGCAACTGAAATAGAGGTCTCTGCGGGAAGAACCGGCAAGAGAGTCCCGAAGGGGATAGAGGATGCCCAGTGCCGACTCAGGTTTGCCGGCAACGATCAAATCCCTTGCACGGCGCATGTTTTCCTGCGCCGGCACAACCTGGGCGCAGGTCGCCGCACAGCCGGCCAGGAGGAGAACGAAGAGGGGAATCTGGTGACGCAGATGAAAAAAACTCACTGAAGAGTCTCCGAAAAACGACGCTCGCCGATACATACGGACAGCCCCGCCAAGGGGACAGCATCTCTCCGCCTCACCACACAAGGAGAATTCGTCATGTCCGTAAAACGGTTGCTTGCTGCCGCAGTCGGTGCCTTCGTTCTTTCAATCGCTTTCGGCGATCCGCCGCCGTTTCCGCCTCTGCCGCCCCCGCCTGGCCCGGCCGTTGCTTGTTTCGAGAATGCGTCATGCACGCTCCCCGCATGATAATCTAAGGCCCCCCGCCGACATACGCAAAAACGACCGCACGGGCCGGGTTCATTGATAATGGGGGGAGGGGATAGTATCTTCCTCCCGGTGGCCCTGCCGGCCACACCGGCCCGTGCAGCCGGCGACGTACGCTCTCACCCGTAAGGAGGATGTATGGCCTACACCTACGAGCAGTTAAGCGTGATGACCGTGGCCCAGCTCAGAGATATTGCCAAGGGGATCGAGCATGACGCTGTCAAGGGCTTCTCCACGATGCACAAGGAGAAGCTGCTCCCCGCACTCTGCGTGGCGCTGGGGATAGAAGGCCACAAGCATCACACGGCCGTCGGGATCGACAAGGGACAGATCAAGGTGCAGATCCGGTTGATGAAAAAGAAGCGGGATGAGGCCCTGGCCGGGAAGGACGGCACAACGTACCGGGAGACGATACGGGAGATCCACACGCTGAAGAACAGGTTACGCCACGCGATAAAGTGATCTACCGCGCGCGATCGAGCGCGTCGAGAACGATGGAAGAAGTGATTACTTCCGGGAGAACGATCGGCGCATCCGGCTTGCGGGGAGCGAACAGGACGTAGAGCGGCACCCCCGACCTGCCGAACTTCGCCAGGAGCTTCGTGATGTCGGGATTCCTGTTCGTCCAGTCGGCGCGCACCGGGAGGACGTTCAGCGAGCGAAATTTCCCGATCACATCATGCGTGCCGAGCACCGTCTTTTCATTGACCTTGCACGTGAGGCACCACTCCGCGGTGAAATCGAGAAAGACCGGGCGGTCCCCCTTCAGGTCGTCGTCCAGGCCGGCAAGCGAGAATTGAGTCCACGCAATCCCATCCCCTCCCCCATTCTGCGGTCCGGTCCCGCTCCCGACGGCGAGCGCGGTGTTGATGTCGAGGACTGAGAGGATAAAGAACAGGTATCCCCCCGCAACGACCAGGACCGCGGTCACCCATGTGAGCCACCAGGTCCGCCGGCGCGCGGCGAGCGTGGCGTACTTTCCCACGAGCCAGCAGGCGAACCCGACGCACAGGAGGAAGGCGCCGGTCCAGATCACCGCTTCCATCCCCATCTGCTTGCCGAGGATGTAGAGCAACCAGAGGAGCGTCGCCATCATGAGGAACCCCATGAGCTGCTGCGCGCTCACCATCCAGGCGCCGGGTTTCGGCAGGAAGCGGATCCACGCCGGGCGCGACGTCAGGATCACGTACGGCAGGGCCATGCCGATCGCCACGCACGTAAAGATAAGGAGGATGATCCACCAGGGCTGCGCAAAAGCAAATCCGAGAGCGCTCCCCAGGAACGGCGCGGTGCAGGGAGTTGCGAGCACCGTCGCGAACACACCCTCGCCGAACGAGGCCCCGTAGCCGTTACCCTTCTGCGCCGAGACCGCGGCGCTGATCCCCGTGACCGCCGCGCCAGGCAGGTTGATCTCGAAGACGCCGAAGAGGCTCAGCCCGAACGCGAAGACCAGCGCGGCCATCGCGATGACGAACCGGGGCTCCTGGAACTGGAATCCCCACCCAACCTGCTGCCCGGCAAACTGGAGCGCGATGACGACCGCCGCAAGCGCGAGGAAGGAGGCCAGGATTCCTGCCGCGAACGAAATCCCGAGCCGCCGGACCTTTGCCGGCCGGTCACCCGCCATTTTTACAAGCCCGAACACTTTGAGCGCGATCACGGGGAGGACGCACGGCATGATGTTCAGGAGCACACCGCCGAGGAGAGCGAACCCTATATAAAGGAGGAGAGGCTGCGATCCGCCCCCGGCGCTCGTCAGCGCGAAGTTGCGGTCGAGCACGGATTCGCCCTGCGTGGAGGCGGCGCCGGCGGTGACCGCCGAAACAGGAACCTCAAAATGTACCTCCGCGGCCTGACGCCGCCCCCCGGCCAGTCCATAGAGAATGACGCCGGAGACTTCGACAGGTGACTTGATATCCCCCCCGGCAGTCACCGGCACCGTCATCGTGACGCGTTCAGGCCGGGCCTCGACTGATGTCCGTCCCATGATGAGATCGCCGAACGACCCGGGGTAGAAATCCGGCGCGCCCGGTCCCGAAGCCGCCAGTGTCGAAGAAGAGCCGGGCGTCAGCGTGAGCGTGACACTCCCCTTCCCGGCCGCCGCCGCGAATACGATACCCGCATCTGCCCCGAGCCGACGGGGCACGCGTTCTTCATACGTCGCGAAGAGGCTATCATTGTCCGGCTGCGCGCTTCCCGCCACGACGGGAAGCGTGATTTCAGCCGTCGCGTCGCCCGGGACGCAGATGTTCCGGCACTCAAGCCACGAGACGTGCGCCCGGAGCGTCACGCGCGAGCCCGGCTTCAGCGACGAGGGAGCGGTGAACGGAATGAGAAGCATGTTCTCGCCGCTGTACGCGTAGCTCTGGACGTCGCCGCTATCGAGCCTCTTTTCGGGAAGCGGCCACCGGATCGCACCGGGAGCGAATCCAGGAGGAACGTTCCATTCGATCTTCGTCGCGAGTCCCGCATCCCCCGGGTTCATCCAGTAGGTGTGCCAGCCCGGATCCATTCTCATCACGAGGCCGATCGTGAACGCGCCGCCGGGAACGACGGCGCGGACGTTTGCGACAAACCGGACTGCGGTGTGATGCGGCTCTGAAGACGCGCGTGCGGGTGAGAGGGCGAGCGCAGCGGGAAGGAACAGGAGCAGCGTGCGAAGCGCGCCGGGGGAAGCGTGGGATGACCGTCGCCGGGGCAACAAACTGAAAAGGTGGCCGTGAAGCCACCTTCGGGTGCGCGCCTCAGCGAGGTGCGTCACTTCTTTTCCTTCGGACCGCTTTCCACATCGTGCAGGAACCCTTTCTTCCAGCGCTTGCGTATCAGCATGACGAGGTACGCGAAAATCACGAGCGCGACACCCGCGAGCACGATGAAATTCAAGCCGATAAATTGTGAATCCGGGTTCATGGTGCGGTTGGGTTGAATTGGCCGTCGTTCTGTATACGGCACGGACCCGCGAAAGTTACCAGATAAATATAAATAACCTCCAATGGACACGCAAGGCGCACCCGGTCAAGGCCTAGCGTTCCACCCAGTCGTCGAACAGACGGTCCCTTTCCTCGCCCGGGAGCGGGGGCGTGCCGAACTTTCCCCCGTTCAGACGCTGCCTGTGCGCCTCGTAGAGGGCGACGGCGGCGGCCACGCTCACGTTGAGGCTCTGTATCATCCCCACCATCGGGATGTGGAAGTTATCGTCCGCCAGGGAGGCCGCTTCGTCGGATACCCCCCGGTGCTCATTCCCGAAGACGAGCGCGGCCGGGCGGTGGAGATCGATATCGTAGAGCGACCTGGAGGACTCCCCGAGCCGGGTGGCATAAATCCTGAATCCCTCCCGCCTGAGGCAGGCATAACATTCCTCGACCGACGTGTGCTTGCGGCGATCGAGCCACTTGTTCGCGCTCGAGGAGCTCTTGCGCCCGATCCGCGGGAATTTCTCCTTCGTATAGAGGAGCTCCACGCGGAGGACTCCCACGGCGTCGCACGAGCGGAGGATCGCGCTCACGTTGTGCGGGTCGTGGATGTTTTCGAGCACAACCGTCAGGTCGCTCTGCCGGAACGCGAGCACGCGGCGGAACTTCTCCGCCCGCCGATCACTCACGGCCATGCGAGTCCTCCCCGAGTTCCTCTCCTCCCCGCTCACGTTTCACCTGGAGGAGGACGATGGCACCGATCACCAGCGCCGCCCCGAACCCCTGGGGGAGCGAGAGGTGCTCTCCGGCGATCAGCGCCGCGCTCACGATCGCGGTGATCGGCTCGAGCGTGCTGATGATGATCGCGCGCGATGAGACCACGTGGCGAAGCCCGGCAAAGAAGAGCGAATACGGGATGAGCACGGAGATCACCGCAAGTCCCACGAGCGCCGCCCACGTCCCCGCATCGGGAGACTCCCGGGCGATGTGGGACGGGGGATTGACGATCAGCCAGAAGAGCGACGCGAACGCGAACCCGTAGAACGTCACGGTCCAGATGCTGTACCTGACGAGGAGATGCCTCGTGAACACGGTCAGGAATGCGAAGCAGACCGCCGAGAGCATGCCGATCGCCAGCGCCCCCGGGGGAAGCCCGGCGGCCGCAGAAGCGCCGCCGACGGCGAAATAGCACCCCGCGATCGCAAGTCCCGCAGCAAGGAGCTTCACCGAGGTCACCTCCTCCTCCCGCGTGAGCGCGGCGTAGGCCATCACCAGGAGCGGCGCGGTATACTGGAGAAGAATCGCCACTGCAACGGAGGCCTCGCCGATCACCACGTAATACGTGTAGTTCGCCCCGGCGATCGCGACGACGCCCAGGAGCACCATGCGCCAGAGATCGCGCGCGCGGACGCGCAGGAGCGCGGGCTTCGACAGGGCGAGTATGCACGCCATGAGGAGGACCGAAAACGTCACGCGCGTCTGGGCGAGGAGGATCGTATCCACCCGCCGGACGATCAGGAGCTTTGCCGCGGTCGCAGCGCACCCCCAGCAAAATGCGCCCGCGGCGACCATCGCGTACCCCCTGATCCTGTTCATGCGGAAGGACGGTCACCTTCTCCGGGAGGAGGCGGGGGAGGCTCAGGCGCCAGTGGAGTGTCTGGTTCCGGGGGGATCTCAGATCGAAGCCGGTAGTACTGGCTCTGGTCGGCGTCGCCGATGTACATGTAGAGATCGGCGAGGCGCTTGAAAAGGGGAATGGGGTCGCGGGCATGGGGAATGCCGGATTTCACGAACTCGATCAGGCCGGCTGCCGGGGGTATGTTCAGGTCAGGCTCGTGGCAATCGCAGGCTTTCAGGTAAGGATCCGCCTCCGAGGGATTGACGGCGGCGGCCTTCATGTAGTAGTAGACCGCAAGCTCGTGGTTGTCGCTGGAGGAATATGTCGCCTCGAACATCCCCGCCAGCCAGAAGAAGACCTCGTAGGCTACCTGGGGGAATTCGCCGGCGAGTTTTTCGCCGAAGAGGCGGACTTCATCGGGGGTGAGCGACGGGTTCCAGAAGAGGAGCCTGTAGAGGTCGAAATCCGTCACCTTCTGCGCGAGGGCCGACTGGAAAACGTCGAAAATCTCGTTAAAATCTGTCGACGCGGAGAAACATTGCCGTATTTCCTCGAGAGAGTAGGTCGGCATCGGCAGATGGGTTCCGGCCCGCGAGAAGGTGGCTGGATGCAGAGACACAAACACCGGCTGTCAGGCAGGGCGCCGGTGGCATGATCTTTACCGCGGTTCTGAGAAACCTAACAAACGGGTGGCTGAAAATCAACAGAACCGGGAAAGGGGCGGGGAGATCGCGAGGCGGTGCCGGAGGCACCGCCTCGCGATGACGGGGAACGGGTCTTTGCAGATTTGAGAAGTTATGCTTATTTTGTCAACAGTTGCTCTTTCACACCTCTCATTCCCGCATTCCGTCTACCCCAAGACCGAGGAGAACCATGGCACCAAACGCTCCCGAAGTGAAGAAGCCCGGCAAGACCGATACGCTCACGATCACGGACAACAGGACCGGGAAGCAATACGAGCTTCCGATCGAGCACGACACGATCAAGGCGATCGATCTCCGGCAGATCAAAGTGAAGGACGACGATTTCGGAATGATGACGTACGATCCCGCCTTCATGAACACCGCCGCGTGCAAGAGCACCATCACGTTCATCGACGGCGACAAGGGGATCCTCCGCTACCGCGGCTACCCGATCGAACAGCTTGCCGAAAAGTGCAGCTACCTGGAGGTCGCATACCTCCTGGTGAACGGCGAGCTGCCGACCAAGACGCAGCATGCGGACTGGGCGAAGCAGATCACCGAGCACACGTTCGTGCACGAGAACCTGAAGAAGTTCATGGACGGGTTCCACCACGACGCCCACCCGATGGGCATGTTCGTCAGCGCGCTTGCGGCCCTCTCAACATTCTACCCGAGCGCGAAGAAGATCACCGATCCGGCCGAGAGGAAACTGACGATCTACCGGCTGATCGGAAAGGTGCCCACGCTCGCCGCGTTCGCTTACAGGCACAGCATCGGCATGCCGTACGTCCATCCCGACAACGAGCTGGACTACGCGTCGAATTTCCTCAGCATGATGTTCAAGATCGCGGAGCCGAAATACAAGGCGGAGCCTGCGCTCGCAAAGGCTCTCGACGTCCTCTTCATCCTTCACGCCGACCACGAGCAGAACTGCAGCACGTCCGCGATGCGCGGCGTGGGGAGCTCGAAGGTCGACCCCTACAGCGCTGCAGCCGCGGCCGCGGCGGCCCTCTACGGCCCGCTCCACGGCGGGGCGAACGAGGAGGTGCTCAGGATGCTCGACCATATCGGGTCGATTAACAATATCCCCGGATTCATCAAAGACGTGAAGGAAGGGCGGGGGCGGCTGATGGGCTTCGGCCACAGGGTTTACAAGAACTTCGACCCGCGCGCGACGATCATCAAGAAGCTCGCCGACCAGGTCTTCGAGGTGACGGGGAGGAACCCGAAGCTGGACATCGCGCTGGAGCTGGAGAAGATCGCGCTGCAGGACGAGTACTTCATCAAGCGAAAGCTCTACCCGAACGTCGACTTCTATTCGGGGCTCATTTACCAGGCGCTCAAGTTCCCGGTCGACATGTTCCCGGTGCTCTTCGCGATCGGCCGCATGTCGGGCTGGCTCTCGCAGTGGCAGGAGATGCTGCTTGACGAAGACCAGAAAATCGCACGTCCGAGGCAGGTGTACCTGGGGCAGGAGAAGCGGGACGTGGTCATGCTGAGTCAGCGGGCGTAAGCATCATCCCGGATCTGAACGCGCAACATCTCCGGGCACCGCGAAGCTGTCATTGCAAGGAGCGCTTTTTGCGACGAAGCAGTCCCCTTCGGGATTGCCACGCCAAGGAGCGGCGCCTGGGGCGCCGCAGGCGCCGTGGTCCATAGAGCGTGTCCCGCCTTCGGCGGGACGCAAAGAACGCGCTTCGCAGAAAGCGCTCGCAATGACAGGGGTGGCGCGCTCGCAATGACGGAGAATTCACTTTGTGGGCGTGCCGGAGCTGTAGTGGATGACCTCCGCTTTCTCCAGCGTGATCATACCGCCGCTCCCGGATTTCTGGAACAGGTCGTCGACCACGGGCATGAATGCGCGGATCTTCTCTTCCGTGTCGACGATCTCGACGATGATCGGCAGGTCCTCCGAGAGGCGGAGGATTTTGGCAGTGTGAATCCGGCTTTTCGCGCCGAAGCCCTCGATCCCCCTGAGCACGGTCGCCCCGGCCAGCCCGGCCTCACGTGCCGCGCGCACGAGGGCCTCGTACAGCATCCTGCCGTGTACCCTGTCGGACTCCCCGAGGAATATCCTGAGGAGTTTCCCCTCGCCTTCGAGTTTCATGAGAACTCCCTGTCCGCTTACACGTACCTGCCCAGCCCGAGGCCGAGCCACGTCGCGCCCAGGCAGAGCAGGACGCTCGCGACAACGTTGATCCCCCCTGCAAGCAGATTTCCTTCCCTGAGGAGCGCCATCGTCTCGTAGCTGAACGACGAAAACGTCGTGAACCCGCCGAGAATCCCGATCGTCAGGAAGAGCCTGAGAGCGGGCGTGGCCAGGAACCGGTCTTCCATCGACGACATGAGAAGTCCGATCGTGAAGCACCCCAAAACGTTGACGACAATCGTCCCGTAGGGGAATTCCGTCCCGGCAAACTTGTACACCACACCCTGGAGGAGATACCGGGCCGCGGCGCCGATGCCGCCCCCGATAAAGACGAAAAGAAGGTTCATGCGGTCATACTATGGAATGCGCCGCGGAAATGCAAGAATTGTGGAGAGGGGAGGAATTGCGTACATTGGCGCGCGAGATTGCCACGCCAAAAAACGGCGTGGTCCAAAGAGCGTGTCCCGCCTTCGGCGGGACGCAAAGAACGCGCTTCGCAGAAAACGCTCGCAATGACAGAGACGTAGCCGCTCGCAATGACGACTGTCGCAGCTCCTCTCACAATCCTCCAGACGTGCTTCTCCCGTTCATGGGGAGGGCTCGAGATCCAGGCGCTCGAGGTCTCAGCGCACCTCGCGCGGCACGGTCACCGCGTGACGCTTGCCTGCTCCCGCGAAAGCAGGCTGGCCCGCGAGGGGCGCGACGCCGGGCTGGACGTGATCGAGCTGGGCGTTTCGGGCTACGTCCACCCGGCGGCGATCTGGAGACTCGCGCGCATCATCCGCTCGCGCGAGATCCAGATCGTGCACTGCCAGCATTCGCGCGACCTTTCGCTCGTCGTCCCGGCAGCCGACATCTCAGGGGCGGCGCCGAAGATCATACTCAGCAAGCGCGTCGGTTCGTACATCCACAAGCGGGACCTCTTCCACCGCTACACCTACGCCCGCGTGGCGCGCGTCCTTGCGATCTCCGAGGTCATCCATCGGAACGTCCTGGAGACGACCCCCACCCCTCCTGACCGGGTGCTGACGCTCCATGACGCGATCGACACGCACGTCTTTGATCCCGCGAGGGCCGATGGGGGGCGCATACGAAGGGAGTTCGGGTTCTCGCCGGAGACGGCGGTCATAGGTTTCGTCGGCAGGTTCTCGCCCGGAAAGGGGCACGAAGAGCTGCTCCAGGCCGCCGCGACCGTACATGCCTCGCGGCCCGGCGCCAGGTTCCTGATCGTGGGTGAAGCAAGCTCCGGCGAGGAACACTACGCGGAAGGGATCCGGCGCATGAGCGCGGAGCTGGGGCTTGACGGGACGGTCACTTTCGCCGGCTTCCGGCGCGACATACCGGACCTGATGGCCGCATTCGATATCCTGGCGTTCCCGTCGCACGCCGAGTCGTTCGGCGTGGTTCTCATCGAGGCGATGGCCATGGGCCTTCCTGTCGTCTCGACGAACTGCGACGGCGTGCTCGATATCGTCGTCGACGGGGAGACGGGCATATTCGTCCGCCCCCGCGAGCCGGGAGAGTTTGCGAGCGCGCTGTTCCGGCTCCTCGACTCGGGAGAGCTCCGGGGACGGCTCGGCGCCGCGGGAAGGCGCCGGGCGCTCGACCTATTTGACAGGGAAAGCCAGATCGGCCGGCTGGAGAAGATCTACCGCGAGGTCCTCGCGTAGCGTCTCACCTGATACGTTCCGTCCGGAGCGTGACGGCTGACGTAATCCTCCCGACCGGGTAAACGTTTTGCGACCTGTCCCGCCACGGCGAATGCTGGTAGAGCCAGTTGAGCCGGGCGCCGGGATTGCGGGCAAAGGCACTGTCGGATTGCACGCGCCCCGCGTACTCTCGGGCAAGGGCAGTATCTTTCGCAACCAGCTTCGCCCCTTCCTCCTCCATCACGTACGGCTCCGCGTATTCCTTCTGCTCGAATATGACGTCGAAGTAGCCCCAGGCAACGAATGAATCGGGCCCCTTCGGCTCGAGGAGGTTCATGATCACTTTTCCCTCCCTCTGCGCGGTCCTGACGACGATCGATCCCGCGGGGAAGAGACGCCGCTCCTGAATCGGCGTCTGCGTGAACGAGACCATGTGGCGCCCCTCGAACGGGCGGGGGGCGAACCTTACCTCGGAGAACTTCCAGGATTCCACGTCGAGCGCCATCTCACGCGTGAGCCGTTCCATCGCCACCGCGTGGGCGCGGAGCTTCTCCGGGACGAACGTCCACTCGGGGGGAATGATGTACGCAAGGGGGACCGTCGCCGAATCCGTCACGGTTACCTGGCCGTACCAGGGGACGACCAGTGAGACCGTATCCCTCGTATAGCGGAGCCGTTCGCCCCCGGAGAGGGGGCTCTTGTCCCTGACCTCCTTCCAGGCCAGGAACACCACGGGCTCGCTTCCGGGACCGAGACCGAAGGCAAGAGGAAAGAAGCGGCGGGGGTCATACGTCTTTCCCGCGAGCACGACGGCTTCGTCCGCACGCCTGACCGCGGCGCGCAGGAGCGAGGGACGCCGGTTGACGGCGGCGATCATCGCTTTCAGGAACTGGTACGTCGCCTCCACGCGCACCCTGTACGGCTTCAGCATGTGCGTCTCGATCAGGACCGCCGGCCGGTTCTCGAGCGCGGCAAAACCGGTGGAGAACCGGGGCGTCGAGGCGCCCCCGGCGAGCCCCTTGCTCAGGTCGCGGTCCTCACGCGGAAAGACGTACGGGAAGATCCTGTGGCCGGATTGTTCGACCGCCGGGAGCGATTCAGCAAGGAGCGTCTGCTCTACCCAGTCGCTCACGAGCGGGTCGAGATTCGGCGGGGGCTCCACGCCGTACGTGATGTCGTACTGGAAGTCGATCCCGTCCGTCACGTGGCAGTCGACGTAGAGGTCGGGGAGCCAGGCGTTGAAGAGCCTGAGCATCGCCTGCACCTCCGGCGTCTCACACTTCATGTAGTCGCGGTTCAGGTTCAGGTTCTGTGCGTTCGTGCGCCACCCCATCTCCTCGGGCCCGACCTGGTTGATGCGGTTGAACGGCCCGGAGCGTTCGTGGCCGTCGACGTTGAAAATCGGCACGAACAGGACGATCGTGCTGTCCAGGAGCTTCGGGAAGCGTTTCGTGACCGCAATATCCCGCATGAGCATGAGGGACGCGTCCTTGCCGTCGATCTCCCCGGCATGTATCCCGCTCTGGTTCAGGATGACCGCCCGGCCGGACCTCCGCGCGGAGGCGGGGTCGAACGCCCGGTCACGGGAGAGAATGACCAGCGGTAGCGGCCTTCCCTGGGGGGAGACACCGAACGACGTCACACGGATCCAGGGGGACGCTTTCTCCAGCATCCTGCAGTACGACATCGTCGCGGCGTACCCCGGAGTCCTCAAGCCTCCGCTTCGCTCAAACGCCGTCACCCATCTCTCCTCATCACCCGCACGCAGAACGAGCGGGAGTGCCAGC
>DATJAS010000098.1:0-65676 GCA_035516035.1 Bacteroidota bacterium
GAGGCCGCCCCGGACGGCTTCACCCCCCCGTCCAGGCCCGTCTCCCCCGATGTGAGGTAGTGGGAGAGTATGATGTTGAGATCGGGGGAGAGGTTGAACCGGATCTTCTCCCGGGAATTCCACGCGTCGTGCGCCTCCCCCGCGAGGCGCCCGTCGGTCACCTGGTGCTGGAAGCCCACGGTGACGTTCGTCCTGCGCGAGATGTTCTGGCTGAACGTGCCGTCCACGTTCGAGTAGTAGTAGGGTCCCTCGGCGTAGTTGAATTTCGTGAACGGCTTGTTGCTGTTGTAATTCTTCGTGACCAGGTTGACCGCCCCCCCCGTGCTGTTCAGCCCGTAGAGGAACGCACGCGGACCGCTGACCACCTCGATCCTGTCGGCGTACTCCGTCGTGAAATTGTAGAGGTTGAAAATGCCCGAGGCGGGGTCGGTGAGCGGCCTGCCGTTCGCACTGAATGCGACTCCCCGCCAGTCGACGCCGTCGAGCGTCACCTGAGTGTACTGTCCCTCCCCAACCTGGTCGCGGAGCGAAACGCCCGGAAACGTCCCGAGGATTCCCCCGAGGTAGCGGTAGTCGATCCAGTGGAGGTCGTTGCTCGTGCGGACGTCCAGCGTGTCCATCCCCCTGTCGAGCGTCCCGACGAGCGAGGGGGTGCTCATGCGCCCGAGCGTGTCTGCGCGCGCGGTGCTGTCGGCGTGCGCGGTGGTGTCGCTCCGGGCGGCGCGTGCGCGCGGCTTCTCGGAGCGCACGCGGAGCGAGTCGCCTCCAGCGTGCGCCTGGAACGCGGGCACGGAGATGAGCGCCGCCAGGAGGAGCATGCGGGGGACGCTCACCGCGCCTCCCGGGAGGCTGCCGCCTGCCAGTGGGGGGGAGTGACGTTCGTCAGGCACCCGGGGAATCCCTCCCCGGCGCTCTCGGCCTCCGCCGTGCCGGGGAAGAATGCGTAGAGGGAGGACCCGCTCCCGGAGAGCGAGGCGTAGAGCGCGCCGCGGGCGAGGAGCGCGCCCTTCAGTGTGGCGATCAGGGGGTATTCCCGGCACACGGGCTCTTCGAAGTCGTTCACGAGCGCCCCGGCAAGGAGCGCGGGGTCACTGAGGCCGGAGGCGAGAATCTCCCTGATGTCGGTCCCGGGCCGCGCGCGCGGCGTGACCCGGCCGTACGCCCACGCGGTCGAAACATGCAGGCGCGGCGTGACGAGGAGTATGGCGAACGGGATGTCGAGCGGGAAGTAGTCGAGGATCTCCCCCCGTCCCCTCCCGAGCGCCGACCCCGGCCGGAGGAAGTAGGGGACGTCCGAGCCGAGGCGCAGGGCGAGCGCGCGGAGCGTTTCGGCGGGGAGCTCCGTGTTCCAGAGGCGGGGGAGTTCCAGGAGGACCGCCGCGGCGTCCGCGCTCCCCCCGCCGAGTCCCCCCCCGACGGGGATGTTCTTGCCGATCGAAATCCGGACGCCGCGCCTCGTCCCGAGCTCGGCGGCGACGAGCCGCGCCGCCGCGTGGCAGATGTTGTCCGGTCCCGCCGGCGCCGCCGGGTCCGTCGAGCTGACAGTGATCTCCCCCTCTTCCGCGAGCGTCACGCGGTCCGCGAGCGCAACCCTGTGGAACACCGTCGCAATGTCGTGGTAGCCGTCGCTCCGTGTTCCCGTCACCAGCAGTCCGAGGTTGATCTTGGCGTGCGCACTGCAGACGGTGCGCGCCGGAGGATGCGCGATCATGCACGAATATACGGGCGAAAGTGCCGGAATGCAACGCGCCGGATTTTGATTTTCGATCCCCTTTTTCGTAGCTTCATCCGGCATTCCTCATGCATCCCCGATGAACATACGATCCGTTGCACTCGGCGGCGGGAACCCGCTGGTCCTGATCGCCGGCCCGTGCGTGGTGGAGAACCGCGACATCACGCTCAGGACAGCCGAGGCGGTGAAGCAGACAGCGGCGCGGCACTCGACCGCCGTCATCTTCAAATCGTCCTACCTCAAGGCCAACAGGACAAGCGGCACGTCGTTTACGGGCATCGGGATGGAGCGCGCGCTGCGCATACTCGAGGAGGTCCGCACCGCGTTCGACATGCCCGTGCTGACGGATGTCCACGCCGAGGGGGAGGTCGCCGCGGCGGCGGAGGTGGCCGACGTGCTCCAGATCCCCGCCTTCCTCTGCAGGCAGACCGCCCTCCTGGAAGCCGCCGGGAAGACCGGCAGGGGGGTCAACATCAAGAAAGGACAGTTCCTGGCCCCCGAGGACATGGCGTTCGCCGCAGCCAAGGTCGCCGCCACGGGCAACTCCTCCGTGATGCTCACGGAGCGGGGGACGACGTTCGGCTACCACAACCTGGTGGTCGACATGCGCTCGCTGGTGATCATGCGGCGGCTCGGGTACCCGGTGATCTTCGACGCAACGCACTCCGTGCAGCTCCCCGGGGGGTTGACCGGGCGGACAGAGGGGCAGAGCGAATTCATACTCCCGCTTGCCCGCGCCGCCGTGGCCACCGGCTGCGACGGGCTCTTCCTGGAAGTGCACCCCGATCCCCCCCATGCGCTGAGCGACGCCGCGAGCCAGCTCAGGCTGGATCTCCTCGACGGGCTCCTGGCGACGATCGTGGCGCTGGACCGGACCGTGCACCCGCGCTGATGCGCCGGAGAGGCCAGCCGATCGGCGCGCGCGCACGGCGCGTGAAGATGGTCCTCCTGGACGTGGACGGCGTGCTGACGGACGGGGGACTCTACTATACGGCGGACGGGCACGAGCTCAAGCGCTTCCACGCGCACGACGGGTACGGTATCGTGCGGGGGAGGGACGCGGGGCTCGCCTTCGGGATCATCAGCGGCCGCTCCACGCCCATCGTGGACGCGCGGGCGCGCGTGCTCAAGATCGACGAGGTCATCCAGGGGGCGGAGGACAAAGTGGCGGCCATGCGGCAGATCCAGCGCCGCACGGGGCTCGCGGACGATGAATTCGCCTTTATCGGTGACGACCTGTTCGACATTCCCCTCCTGAAGCTGGTGGGGCTCTCCGCCGCCCCCCCCAACGCGCTCAGGGAGGTGCGCGCGGCCGTCCACTACGTCACGCGCGTCGGGGGAGGGGAGGGGGCGGTGCGCGATTTCGTCGACACGATCCTGTCCCACCGCCGCGCCTAGGCCCTCCCCGTGCGCCATGCACACCCCGCTCATCCCCGGAGCAGCCTTCCCTCGTGCAATACTTTCCCGGCTGGGTCACGCCGGCGCGCTCGCGCTTTTCCTCATGTCCGCGGGCTGCGGCAGGAGCGTCAATCCTTCGGTGGTGCCGCTCCCCCCCTCGGCGCTCCCCTCGCAGGAGAGCTGGCGCAGCACGGTGACATTCACCGATTCGGCGCGCGTCAAGGCGGTCCTCTGGGCGGGACACATCGCGGAGTTCCAGTCGGAGCGCGTGACGCTCCTCGACGACAGCGTCCACGTCGATTTCTTCGACGAGGAGGGACGGCACACGTCGCTCCTGACGGCGCGGCGGGGGAAGGTCAACGACGCGACGCAGGATTTCGAGGCGGACGACAGCGTGGTGGTGGTCTCCGACAGCGGTTCGACGATGAAAACCGACCGCCTCTTCTGGACGAACGCCGACAGGACCATCCACACCGACGCCTACGTCGATATCACATCGCCGACGGAGCACATCACGGGGAAGGGGATGGTGAGCGACCAGGACCTGAGAAACTACCGGATCTTCCGGGTCACGGGGGAGGCCGTGAAGGGTGAGTGAATACCGTGCGGCCGCTCTCCTGGTGCTCGCCTGGCTCCTCCTGGCCGCCCCGGCCGCCGCGCAGGAGGTGAGCGCAGACACGCTCCACGTCCGCCGCATCGGGGAGGAGGACGTCCGCGAGCTCATCGGCCACGTGCTCCTGACGCAGGACGCCACGCGCGTCAGGTGCGAGCGCGCCTTCCAGTACATGCGGACAGGCATGTTCCTCCTCTTCGGCAACGTGGTCGTCACGGACGACACGCTGACGCTGCGCGCCCCGCGGGGGACGTATGACCGCCCACGGCGCCTCGCGGAAGTCTTCGACCGCGTCGAACTTAAGCAGGAGGGGACGACGCTGACGGCGGGGTACGGGGAGTACTTCGGCGCGGAGCGGCGCGCGTTCTTCCACACGCGCGTGGTCGTCGTCGATTCCACGTCCGTGGTGCACGCCGACACGCTCGACTACTGGCGGGAGACCCGGCGCTCGCTCGCGCGCGGCCGCGTCGTGGCGGAGAGTCCCGCCGACCGCCTGCGGATCTACGGGGGGCGGCTCGAGCACGACCCGGAGCGCCTCTACAGCCGCATGACGGTGGACCCCCTCATGGTGCAGGTCGACTCCTCTGCGCCGGGGAGCTTCGACACGCTCCAGGTGCGGGGCGTGGTGCTGGAAGCATACAGGGATTCGACGCACCGGCTGATCGCGCGCGACAGCGTGCGGCTCGTGCGGACCGACCTGGCGGCGCGGGCGCGCTACGCCTGCTACTACACCGCCGCGGACAGCATCGTGCTGAGGATCTCCCCCATCCTCTGGTACAGGGAGACGCAGGTCGCGGGGGACTCGATCGACGTCCTCCTGGAGCGGAGGAAGGTCCGCCGCCTGGTCGTGGACGGGAGCGCGTTCGCGGTCTCCCGGAGCGATTCTCTCCACCCGGGGAGGTTCGACCAGCTCTCGGGCGACCGGCTGCGGATGCTCTTCGGCACCGGCGGGCTCTCGCGCACCGAGGTCGACGGGCGGGCGGTGAGCCTCTACCACCTGTACGACGACACGCTCGCCAACGGCCTGAACAAGACGAGCGGCGACAGGATCGTCATCCGCTTCGCGGAGGGGAAGGCCGAGCGGATCAGCGTGTACGGCGGCGTCGAGGGGCAGTACTTCCCCGAGAACATGGTGCACGGCAGGGAGCCGGAGTACGCGCTGCCGGGCTTCCTCTGGCGCACCGACAGGCCGCGCCTGGAGCGCGCGCCGCAGAGCGCGGGAGACCGGTGACACAGGACGACCACACGACCATGGACAACGCACAGGGGGGAACCGGCGGCGGACGGGTGCTCCGGGCTGACGCCCTCGTCAAGCGGTACAAGAAGCGGACGGTGGTCCGCGGCGTCTCGATCGACGTGCGGGAGGGGGAGGTGGTCGGGCTCCTCGGGCCGAACGGCGCGGGGAAGACCACCACGTTTTACATGATCGTCGGCATGATCAGGCCGAACGAGGGGCGCGTCTACCTGGACGAGCGGGAGATCACCGGCGTGGCGATGTACCGGCGCGCGCGCATGGGGATAGGGTACCTCCCGCAGGAGGCGTCCGTCTTCCGCAAGATGTCCGTCCAGGAGAACATCATGGCCGTCCTGGAAATGCTCCCCCTCGGCGCCGCGGAGCGCGCGCGGAAGTGCGCCGCGCTCATGGCCGATTTCAACATCGCCCACCTGGCCCGGAGCAAGGGCTACATGCTCTCGGGGGGGGAGCGCCGCCGGACGGAAATCGCGCGCGCGCTGGCGAGCGATCCCCACTTCATCCTGCTGGACGAACCGTTCGCCGGGATCGACCCGATCGCGGTGGAAGAGATCATGCGCATCGTGGCCGCGCTGAAACGGAGGGGGATCGGTGTCCTGGTGACGGATCACAACGTGCACGAAACGCTCTCGATCACCGACAGGGCGTACCTCCTCTTCGAAGGGGAGATCCTGAAGGCCGGCACGTCGCGCAGCCTGGCCGAAGACCCGGAAGCGCGAAAACTCTACCTGGGCGAGAAATTCCGGCTCGACCGGTACGACTGACGGGGGAACTTTCCCCTCCCTGCGACCGTTGGTACGGTACACCCACCCCGTCCACCATTCACATTTGCAGGGAGCCCCTATGAAGCACCTCATGGCAGTGTGTACGCTGTTCCTGGCGATGGCATTCGTCGCGGCCGCCGCGCAGGCCAAGACGACCACGCTTCGCGGGTACGTTGTCGACAAGGCGTGCGCGGGGAAGATGGCGCAGAAGTCGAACGCCATGGAAAAAGCGGAAGGGCACACGAAGGATTGCGCGCTGAACGACCAGTGCTCGGCGAGCGGGTACGGTATCTTCTCGGCCGGGAAGTTCACCCCGTTCGATGATGCGGGAAGCGCGAAGGCGAAGACAATGATCGAGAAGTCGAAGCGGGAGAAAGGCCTCTACTTCGAGGCAAAGGGGACGATCACCGACGGGACGATGGCCGTCACGTCGCTCAAAGAGATGACCCCGAAAGCCACCATGATGAAGAAGGGGACGTAACGTCCCCGCCGACCTCCCCCGTCAGTCCTTCTTCTCCGGCGGCGAGGCCGCCGGAGGGGAGGTCGCAGGCGGAGGATCCCCCCCCCTGGAGGCGGGCTTCCCTTTCGGGGCCGTCCCCTTCCCCTCGTCCTTCTTCTTGTAGTCGGTCAGGTAAAACCCGCTCCCTTTAAAGATCACTCCTCCCCCCGTCCCCATCACGCGGGCGAGCGCGTCGGTGCCGCACTTCGGGCAGCGCACCAGGGGTTCCTCCGTCATCGACTGGAATTCCTCGAACGTGTGGCCGCAGTGTCGGCACAGGTACTCGTACGTCGGCATAATGCTCCTTCGCTACTCCAGCTCCCCGAGACCCCGGAGGATGCGCTCCACCCCCCGGTCCAGCTCCTCCATCGGGGCGGCGAACGACATCCGCATATGGTGCGGCGCGCCGAACGCCTCTCCCGGGACGAGCGCGACATGGTGATGTTCCAGCAGGTGCTCCACGATGTCGGCGGCCGTCGACAGCGCACGCCCGCGCGCGCTCCTCCCGATCCATCGCGCGCAATCGATCAGGAAGAACATCGCCCCCTCGGGCGCGGGCTGGGGAACGCCCCCCGAGGCGAACCGGCGGGCCACGAAGTCCCTCCGCCGCTGGAACTCGTCGCGCATCGCCTCGATCGGCGCGCGGGGGCCCTGCAGGGCCGCCACGGTCGCCTTCTGGGCGATGGAATTCGCGTTGTTGGTCACCTGCCCCTGCACGCGCGCGGCGAGCGCGATGACCGGCTCCGGTCCCCCCATGAACCCGATCCGCCACCCCGTCATCGCGTACGACTTGGAGACGCCGTTGACGGTCACCACGTGCGGCAGCATCCCCGGACGGGCCCCGATGCTCGCGTGCACGCGCCCGTCGAAGACCATCGTCTCGTAGATCTCGTCGCTCACGACGGTGATCCCCGCCTCGAGCGCGAGGGAGGCGATTGCCCCGAGCTCCCCCTCCGTGCAGACGGTCCCGGTCGGGTTGCAGGGCGTGTTGATGATGAGGGCGCGCGTCCTCTGAGTCAGCGCCGTGCGGATTCCCCCGGCATCGAGCCGGAAGCCGTCAGAAGGAGGAACGATGACCGGCACGCCGCCGGCAAGCCGCACGATGGCCGGGTAGCTTACCCAGTAGGGGGCCGGGATCACCACCTCGTCTCCCGGGTTGAGCATCGCCGTCAGCGCGTTAAAGAGCGACTGCTTCGCGCCGGTGGAGACCAGGACCTCGGCGGGAGCGTAGTGGAGGCCGTTCTCCGAGCGGAACTTCTCGATGACGGCCGCGATCAACTCCGGCGTCCCCTGGTTCGCGGTGTAGTGCGTGAAATCCCCGTCGATGGCGCGGCGGGCCGCCTCCTTGACGTGCGCCGGCGTGGCGAAGTCGGGTTCCCCCGCCGTCAGCGCCACGATGTCGATCCCCGCCTCGCGCATCGTGCGCGCCCGCTGCGTCAGGCGGAGCGTGGCCGACTCTTCGAGGTCCAGGACTTTCGCGGAGAGGCTCCCCGTCATCCCGCCACTTTCTCCCGGAGCCTGCGGCGGACGCCCGGCGGCACGAATCCGGCGACGTCGCCGCCGAGACGCGCCACCTCCCGCACGATCGAGGAGTTCAGGTACGTGTACTTTTCGTGGGGCATGAGGAAGACCGTGTCGATCTGCGGCGCGAGCTTTCTGTTTGTGAGTGCCATCTGGAATTCGAACTCAAAATCCGACACGGCGCGGAGCCCGCGCACGATCACCGTGGCGCGTCGGCGGCGCGCATAGCCGACCAGGAGCCCGTCGAACAGGTCCACCTCCACCCCCTTCCTGCGGCGGAAGACCTCCCGGATCATCGCGGCCCTCTCTTCAGCGTCAAACATCGGCTGCTTCGTGGAGTTCCGCGCGACCAGCACGATGACGCGGGAGAAGAGCTCCGTCGCCCTGAGCACGACGTCGATGTGGCCGTACGTGATCGGGTCGAACGTGCCCGGGTAGACTGCGATGCGCTGCGTCATGGCACCTCCATCCTCCCTTCCGAAGGGGTGAAAAACGTCACGTGCGTCCGCCCGAACCGCTTCACCGGTCCGGGCCTGTACGACGCGGAGTGCGCGAATGCAACGGCCGGGGGATGCTCGATGAGGAGGTAGCCCCCACTGCGGATGAGCCCCCCTTCGAACGCCAGCCGGGGGATCTCCGCGGTACGCTCCCAGGCGTACGGCGGATCGGCGAAGACCAGGTTCCATGTGCCGGTCCCGGGGGCAAGGAGCGCCATCGCGTCCGTCTCCAGCACGTCGGCCGCGCCCTGGCAGCCGAGCGCCCGGAGGTTGTGCGTGATGAACGCCGCGGCGGCGTGGGCGCTTTCGACGAACGTCGCGCGGGCCGCTCCCCGGCTCAGCGCTTCAATGCCCAGGCTCCCGCTCCCGGCGAAGAGATCCAGGACGTGCGCCCCCTCGAGTTCCAGGCGCGTGGCCAGCATGTCGAATATGGTCTGCCGCACCCGGTCGGTGGCCGGCCGCACGGAGAGATCGGCCACCGTGCGGAGCGTCCGGCCCCGGTACATCCCGCCGATCACGCGCACGGCGCTAGTCCCTGCGGAGCGCGACGCCGACGGCCGCGGCGAAACGGTAGGATGGGACGGTCAGGTGATCGGCGAGGCGGAGCGCCTCCGCGACGTTCACGTGGCGCAGCGGGTTGAGCGCCTCCACGAGGATGGGGGATCCGCGCCGGATCTGCGTGAGCAGGTCCCTGTCCAGGTAGGGACCGTAGACGGTCATGGAGTAGATGCCGGGGGTCTTCCGGGCCAGGGCGGCGATCCCCTGGATGATCTCCTGGTTGGACTGGACGATCAGGTAGCGGTAGGACTCCAGGCTCCCGTTCCGCATCAGGCTGATGTCGAGGCGCGTCTCCTTCACCCCGACGAGCGCGATGTACTTCCTGTACGTGTCGGGGTAGTTGATGCGCAGGGCGGTGTCGGCCGCGAAGTGGTCGGCGTCCACGATGTCGAGCGACATGCCGGCCCCGGTCGCCGCCTTCTGGATCGCGAGCGCGTCGCCGCGCCGCACGGAGACGCTGAGCGCCTCGTTGAACGGATCGTTGGCGTGCTCCGTCAGGATGTGGACGTCGGTGATGAAGTCGGCGGTGTCGATGTCGGGGAAGTACTGGGAGAGCTCCCACTTCACGTGATCGTTGATCTCGCTGCGCGTGAGCCCCTGGTCGATCGGCATGGAGTTCAGGAAGAGGAGCCCCGTGTCGAGCGCGATCGACATGCGCGAGGCGCGCACCCTGTTCTCGCGCACGAACTTCGCGAAGTGCATGTGGAACTCCCGGAGGCCCTCCCCCTTCCCGTCCGCTCCTCCCCCGGTGAGCGTGTTTTCCCAGGCGTCGATCGCGAGCAGCGTCGTGGTGGGGCCCGAGCGGTCGAGCTCCACGGCCTGTATCCCCCCGCCGCTGATCGAGAGTCCTACGATGAGATCCTGGGGTGCCACCTCGCGGTGTGCGTTGTGAGCGTCGGTGTGGTGCGCGTCCAATATGCGAAAAACGCCTCTGGGAGTCAACGCACGGTGACGTACGGGCGGAGCGCCGCGAGTTTCTTCGCGCCGATTCCCTTCACGCGGCGAAGGTCGTCGACGGAAGAGAATGCCCCTCCGCGCTCCCGCGCTTCGATGATGCGGGAGGCCGTGGCGGTGCCGATTCCGGGGAGGCGGACGAGGTCTGCGAGCGGGGCGGTGTTGATGTCGATGGCACAGGAGGGGGGATGGGGTTTCCGGCGCGGCGCCCCGGTGCGGTGCGGCGCCGCCGGCGCGTTCCGTTCCGCCGTGTCGGCGAGGGCGCGGAACGTGCTGTCGGAGGCCGCATAGTCGAACGGGGCTGCGGCGTCGGGCGCGCCGTCCCCCGGCGCGCGACCCAGGCGGATCAGCGCGCCTGCCAGGAGCCCCGCCGCCAGGATGCCGATCACGCCGGCCTCGCCCCGGGTCCAACCGATCCTCTGCTGCACGCCGGTGAGTCCGCGCATCCGCCGCTCAGGAGAACGCTTTCTTCATCCTTCCAAAGAAGCTCTTCTCGGAGTTCGCCGAGCGGTCACCCTCCTTCGGGTGAAAGTTGTCCGACTCGCCGAGCTCCTTCAGGATCTGCCGCTCGTGCGCGCTGAGCGTGGTGGGGACCCAGACGTTGACGCGCACGAGCTGATCGCCCCGGCCGAAACTGTTGAGGTGGGGAATTCCCTTGTCCCGCATCCGGAGAATCCTCCCCGACTGCGTCCCGGCGTCGATCTTCAGCCGGGCGCGCCCGGTGAGCGTCGGGACCTCGATGTCCCCCCCGGCGGCGGCCTCGGGGAAGCTGACCAGGAGATCGAGGATCACGTCGTCCCCGTTGCGCGTGAAGACCGGGTGAGGCTCCTCCTCGATGACGACGATGAGGTCCCCCGGGGGGCCTCCCCGCTTCCCGACGTTCCCCTCCCCCCTCAGGGGGATGTAATTCCCCTCGCCGACGCCGGCGGGGATCTGGACCTTGATCGTGGATTCCCCCTGCACGCGGCCGTCCCCGCGGCAGGTCTGGCACGGCTCCTTGATGACCTTCCCCTCCCCGCCGCAGTTCTGGCACGTGGCGATGTTGACGAACTGCCCGAAGACGGAACGGGAGACCTGCCGGATCTCCCCCGAGCCGTGGCAGACGGGACAGGTGGTCAGGCTCCCCGACGAGCGCGCCCCGCTCCCGCCGCACGTGTCGCACCGCTTCCACTTCTTGACCTTCAGCTTTTTCTCGACGCCGCTCGCGATCTCCTCCAGCGGGAGCTTGAGGCGGATCTTCAGATCGGACCCGGAGGCGGCGGCGCTCCCGCGCGCGCGCGACCTTCCCTGTGTTCCGAACATGTCGTCGAATATCGATCCCCCCGTCCCCCCGCCGAAGATGTCGCTGAAGGCGCTGAAGATGTCGTTGACGTCGTTGAAGGGGTGGAAGTCGGTGCCGCGGATGCCCTCGTGGCCGAACTGGTCGTACCTCTGCCGCCTGGCGGCGTCGCCCAGCACCTCGTAGGCCTCCGCCGCCTCCTTGAACTTCTCCTCGGCGTCCTTGTTTCCGGGGTTCCTGTCGGGATGATACTGGAGGGCGAGCTTCCGGTACGCCTTCTTGATCTCCTCGGGAGAGGCGCCGCGCGGCACGCCGAGCGTCTGGTAGTAATCCTGTTTCGCCATCAGTTCTCGGCCGCCTCCGCGCTCCCGCGCTTCGCCGGGGGCTCATCCTGCGGGGCCCCGTCCGGCGGGGCGCTCGAGACGACCACGCGCGCGTGCCGGATCACCCGGTCGTTCAGCCTGTACCCGCGGGCGATCTCCTCCACGACGGTCCCCGGGGGGACGTCGGCGCGGGGTACCTGGAGGAGCGCGTCGTGCTCGTCGACGTTGAAGGGCTTTCCCAGCGAGTCGAACGGGGCGAGGCCCCGGGCCTCCAGCGCCTTCATCAGTTTCTGGTAAATCAGCTCCACGCCGCTGGTGAACGCGTCGTCCTCCCCCCGTGAGGCGGCGGCCTTCAGCGAACGGACCAGGTCCTCCACGATCGGGAGGAGCGACGCGATCAGCGATTCGTTCGCGTTGCGCACGACGGCCGCGAACTCCGCTTCCGTGCGGCGCTTGTAGTTCTCAAACTCGGCCGCTTTCCTGAGGAACTGGTCGCGCGCGCTCTGCGCCGCGGCGCGGGCGGCCTCCAGGTCCCGTTCGATCCCCCCGGCCGGAGGGGGCGTCCCGGCGGATCCGGGCTCCCCGGTCCCCTGCGCGCCGCCGTCACCCGGGGCTGCCTCCAGCGTCCGTCCCCCGTCATCCTGTTCTTCGATCATCACTGCCTGCCTGTTGTGCCGAACATCTCCGAAATCGTGCGCGCCACGTAATCCACGAGCGGGATGACGCGCGCATAGTTCATGCGCCGCGGACCGATGAGCCCGATCGTGCCGGTCACGTCTCCCGCGGCGTAGCTCGTCGTGATCACGCTGTAGGGGGCGAGCTTCCTCTCCTTGTTTTCCTCGCCGACCGCGACGCGCACGCCGGGAGGAGGCGACTCGTGCGCCGCGAGGACGTGGATGATAATCTCCTCGTCGTTGATCAGCTCGATAACGCTCCGGAACTCCGCGGGGTTCTCGAATTCCGGCTGGTCCAGGATCGATTCCGCCCCTGCGATGTGGATCCTGGCGGCGCTGTCGGCGGGAATGATCTTCCCGACCGAGTCGATGAACAGGCGGATCAGTCCCGTGTCGTCTTCCGCCGCATCCTTCAGCCGCTCCGCGAACGAGGTCCGGATCTCCTCGATCGTGAGCCCGGCGAGCCGCTCGTTCAGCACGCGGGCGATGTCTTCGAGCTTTTCACGGGCGATTTCACTGGCGACCTCCAGCATCATCGTCCGGACGAGGCCGGACTTGATGGCGATGACCACCAGGACCCTCGGGCCCGAAAGCGAGACCAGCTCCAGCCGCTCCAGCGTGCCGCTCGCGAGCTTCGGGGAGCTGATGACGCAGAGCTGCCGGGAGATCTTCCCGATGAGCCTCGAGGACTCCTTCAGGAGCTCGTCCTCCGCCTCGCGGGAGTTGAGGGCCTCCCGGATCGAATCCTGCTCCTTCCGGGAGAGGGCGTCCACGTGCATGAGCGCGTCCAGGTAAAACCGGTACCCCATGTCTGTCGGCACCCTCCCGGCGGACGTGTGGGGGTGGTTGATGTACCCCAGGTACTCCAGGTCCGACATGACGTTCCTGATCGACGCCGACGAGAGGCCCAGGATGTCCTCATGCCGCTTGGAAATGTAACGGGACCCCACGGGGGTGGCGGTTTCGATGAAATCGCGTACCACGTAGTGGAGGACGGTCCGCTCCCTCTCGTTCAGCTCCGACGCCATTGTCATTCGCCCGGAATCGACAAACTTCGCCCAGATGAAAAAAATACGCAAAACGGGCTCCGCAGTCAAGAACCGCTCCCCGGCGGGCGCAGGAGGGAGGTTATTGATTGTTACACATCGATGCCGTATATTACGGCCGAATTCCGCGCCCCCGGGCTGGTGTGCCGCCCGGGAGGGCTCCCATGGGGCTGTAGCTCAGCTGGGAGAGCGCCTCGTTCGCAACGAGGAGGCCGTCGGTTCGAACCCGATCAGCTCCACCAGAAGCAGCACAATGCGTCGGCTGCCGCAAGCGAGTATGTGAGGTCAAGTCCTGCGCAACTGTAAGTAGCTTAACCCCGCCAGGTCCGGAAGGAAGCAACGGTCGGTTACGGAAAGTGTGACGCAGGGAAGCTTGACCTCACTTTTTTTTTACGCGGCAATGCGGGCCGGCGCGGTGTTGCTTCGCGGGGGAACATTTCGTAGCTTACAGCGGGGGAGTTGAGACCCCGCCTGAAGCGACGGGGATTACTCCCATACAATTCACGACAATCGGGGCGGGGATCCCCCGCCGCCCCCAGATGCCCGCAGAGCGGCACAACGACGACGGCGCCTCATGACGTACACAATTTGTCTCCCGTCCCGGTCCGGGAGCCTGCCCGATTCGTTCTCCCTCTGTGCGGCGCCACGATGCACCACAGAAAGGCTGGTTCACACCGCACGGTATGAAGAAAGAAATTCTCATCAACGCAGGCGCCAACGAGACCCGTATCGCGATTACGGAAGACGGCCGCCTGGCAGAGCTCTTCGTCGAGACTGCCAATAAGGAGAAAATGGTTGGGGACATCTACCTTGGCAAAGTCGCCAAGGTGATGCCCGGCATCAAGGCGGCATTCATCGATATCGGTCTCGGGCAGGACGGGTTCCTCCATTTCTCGGACATCGGGAACAGGTTCGAGGAATACAGCGCCATGATCGGCGACGAGGAGGAGGACTCCGAAGAACAGAAGGAGGCCGTCGGCGCCGAAGCGGCGACCGCGCACGCCGACGCTCCAGGCGCGCCGCGGCCCCCCGCCCCGCCGCGCGACAGCCAGCGAGACCGCGGCGGCAATCACCGCCCCCCCCGCAAGGACGTCCAGCTCGAAAAAGGGCAGGAGATCATCGTCCAGATCACGAAGGAACCCGTCGGCAAGAAGGGGGTCCGCGTGACGAGCGAGGTCTCGCTGGCCGGCCGATTCCTCGTCCTCCTCCCGTTTGACGGCAAGATCGGCATTTCCAAGAAGATCTCCAGTTTCAAGGAGAAGCGTCGGCTCCGCAAGATCGTCCAGACAATCCTCCCGGAAGGCTTCGGCGTCATCATCCGCACCGTGGCGGAGGGGAAGGACGATTCATCGCTGACGAACGACCTGAAGGACCTTCTCACCACGTGGGGCGAGGTCGAGAAGACCGTCAAGTCGGAGCAGGCGCCCTGCCTGCTCTACAAGGACATGTCGACCACCTCGAGCGTCATCCGCGACCTCTTCTCCAACGACGTCACCCGGGTCGTGATCGACTCCCGCAGGCTCCACAAGGAAATCCGGGCCTACATCAAGTACACGTCGGCGCAGCTCCTGGACAAGATCGAGCTGCACAGGGACCGGCGTCCGATCTTCGACGTCTACGGCATCGAGAAGGAGATCGAGACGACGCTGGCCCGCAAGGTGTGGCTCAAGAGCGGGGGCTACATCATCATCGAGCCGACGGAGGCCATGGTGGTGATCGACGTCAACAGCGGCCGCTACGCGGCGAAGAAAGAACAGGAGCAGAACTCGCTCAGGACCGACCTGGAGGCGGCGCGCGAGATCTGCCGGCAGCTCCGGCTCCGCGACATCGGCGGGATCATCGTGTGCGACTTCATCGACCTGGACGACGAGCGGAACAAGCGGAAGGTCTTTGAGGAGCTCAAGAAGGAGTTCCGCAGGGACCGGGCGAAGGTGACGGTGCTGCCGATGACGGAGTTCGGGCTGGTGCAGATCACGCGGCAGCGCATCCGGCAGGCGATTCTCCACAGCTTCTCGGAGCCGTGCCCGGCCTGCGGGGGAACGGGACTCGTCCAGTCGCGCACGACGACGCTCAACCAGATCGAGCGCTGGATCCGCCGTTTCAAGAGCGAGAGCCACGAGTCGAGGATCGTCCTCAGGGTCAATCCCCAGCTCGCGGATGCCCTGCGGGTGGGGACGCTCTCCCGGCTGCGGCGGCTGATGCTGAAGTACGTCATCCTGATCCGCCTGGAGCCCGATCCCGCAATACACGCCGGCGAGTTCCACTGCATCTCGGTGAAGCAGGGGAAGGACATCACGGACCAGTTCAACTGATGATAGCACAACTGAAAACGACGGCGTTCACGGAGATCCACCGGTCGCTCGGCGCGAAGATGGTCGAGTTCGCAGGGTTCACGATGCCCGTCCAGTACGCCGGCATCATCGAGGAGCACAGGAAAGTCCGGGAGGCGGCCGGGCTCTTCGACGTCTCGCACATGGGGGAGGTGGAGATCGCGGGTCCCGGTGCGCTCGCCTTCGTCCAGTCGATCACCGTGAACGACGCGTCGAAGCTCCCGGAGGGGCGCGTGCAGTACTCCGCCATGTGCTATGACGACGGGGGCATCGTGGACGACCTCCTCGTCTACCGGCTCGGCGCGGCGTACATGCTCGTGGTCAACGCCGCGAACCTGGCCAAGGACGTCGACTGGATCCGGACGCACGCCGGCGCCGGCGTGACGGTGACCGACCGGTCGGACGACGTCTCGCTCCTTGCCGTGCAGGGTCCCCGATCGCTCGACGTGCTCGCGCCGCTGACGCGGGCCGACCTGGCCTCGCTCGGGTACTACCACGCCATGAGCGCCGATGTGGCCGGCGTTCCCATGACCGTCTCGCGCACGGGCTACACGGGCGAGCTGGGCTACGAGCTCTATTTCCCCTCAGACAGGGAGACGGGGGAGCGCGTCTGGAACGCCATCATGGCATCGGGGTCGAAGCACCGCATCGCTCCCGTCGGCCTCGGTGCGCGGGACACGCTCCGGCTGGAAATGGGCTACTGCCTCTACGGGCACGACATCGACAGGACCACGAACCCGATCGAGGCGGGTCTCGGCTGGATCACGAAGACCGCGAAGGGGGAATTCATCGGCAGGGAGGCCATCATGCGCGTGAAGGAGCGGGGACCGTCGCGGAAGCTCGTCGGGTTCACGCTGACCGACCGGGCCTTCCCGCGGCAGGGGTATGCGCTGCACGCCGCCGGCGCCAGGGCCGGGAGCGTGACATCGGGAACGTTCTCCCCCGTGCTGTCGCGCGGCATCGGGATGGGGTACGTGGATGCCCCCCTGGCGGCCCCCGGCACGCGCCTGGCGGTCGCGATCCGGGAGAGGCAGATCGCCGCGGACGTGGTGCCCCTCCCGTTCATCCGGAAGTGAGCGCGATGCGCATCGATCTCTGCTTCACGCCGGGGCAGACCGACGAGCTGGCGCTGCGCGACAGGACCGTGGTGGCGATCGACGTCCTTCGCGCGAGCACCACGATCGTGACTGCGCTCGTCAACGGCGCCCGGGAGATCATCCCGGTGGCGACCGTGGAGTCGGCGGTGAAGATCTCCGGGAACCTCTTCGGGGACGTCATCCTGCTCGGGGGGGAACGGAACGGGAAGATGATCGAAGGGTTCAACCTGGGGAACTCCCCGTCGGAGTACACGGCCGATCGCGTCCGCGGCAAGGCGATCATATTCAGCTCGACGAACGGGTCCCAGGCGCTGGTGCGTGCCCGCTACGCGAAGGAACTCTACGTCTGCGGGTTCGTCAACGTGGGGACCGTCGCGGAGGCGCTCGCCTCGCCCGGGCGCGATTTCACGATCGTCTGCGCCGGGAACAACGGGATGCTGTCGATCGAGGACTCGGTCTGCGCGGGCATGCTGGTGGCCCGCGTGAGCGCCGCCGCGGACGCGCCGCCGGAGCTTGCCGACGGCGCGCTGGCCGCGCGCACGCTCTACAGGACGTTCGGCAGGGGCATCCTCAAGATGATGCGCTCATCGGACCACGGCCGCCACCTGCAGGAGATCGGATTCGGCGACGATCTGAAGACCTGCGCGGGCGTGGACACGCTCGGCGTCCTGCCGCAGCTCGACGGGAACGTCATCCGTCTGAAAACCGCGGCGCAGGGGAAAGAGCCTGCAGGGCAGCCGCAGGCAACGTGAGGGGGCTCTCCGTGGCCAGAGCGAACGAATCGGGGGAAGGGCGGGAAAAAAAGGGGCGCGGCTCGCGGCGGGGCGCCCTGGCGGCGATCCTCATGATCGCCGCGGCGGTCCTGGTCCTGATCGCGATCGTCACGTACGACGCGGGGGATGAATCCCGCATCAGCCTCCGCGCGGCCGACCTGGGCGGCGTCCTGACGGGAGACCCCGCCGTGAAGGCGGCGGCCGACACCGTGCGCAACGGGCTGGGGCTCGTCGGCGCGCTCCTGGCGGACGCGCTCATCAACGACACGATCGGCTACGCAGTGATCGTGCTCCCCGTGCTCCTCATCTACTGGGGCTGGACGCTCCTCCGCAGGGGAGGCGTCCGCACTCCCCTCGTCGTCACCAACTACGCCCTGATCAGCGCGCTCCTCGTTGCCGCCGCGTTCGGCATGGTCAGGCTCGTCGCCGATCCCGGGGGTCCTTCACGGGAATGGTACGGGATCGTCGGCTACGCCTCCGCCAGCGTGCTCGCGCAGCTCGTCGGCAAGGCCGGGGGCGCGATCGTCCTCGTGGCCGCCATGCTCGCGACGGCGGTCATGGGCGCCGACCTGGATGTCCATGAGATCGTGGAGCGGGCGCACCAGGCGATCCTCCGCGCCGCCGCGCGGATGGACGAGCGCAGGGAGCGGGCTGCGCGGGAGCGGGAAACGGCTCTCCGGGAGCGCCCCCCGCGGTCACAGGAGGCGGAAGTGACGATCACGCGCCCCGCCCCGGAGGAGACGCCCCGCAACGAGCCGCGCCTGCGCAGCGCGGCCCCTCCCCCCCTCCAGGAACCGCGAGCGAAGGCCCTCCCGCTCAACCTGACCGTGACACGCCCCCTCCCGGCCGAGAAGCCCACGGAGGCGGAGGAGGAAGCGCCAGGGGACATCGACTACGTGTTTCCCTCCGTCGATCTCCTGGACGCCCCGAAACCGGGGAGGGAGGACGTCGACGAGGAGGAGCTGAAGGCGAACGCGGACCTCCTCCGGGCCACGCTGGCCGAGTTCGACGTCGAGCTCGAGAGCGTGAGCGTGACGCCCGGGCCGGTGGTGACGCTCTACGAGCTTGTCCCCGCGAGCGGCGTCAAGATCAGCCGGATCGTGAGCCTGGAAAACGACATGGCCCTCAAGCTCGCGGCGCGGGGGATCAGGATCATGGCCCCGATCCCCGGCAAGTCGGCCGTCGGCGTCGAGATCCCCAACTCGCGGCGCTCGCTGGTCACGATCAGGAGCGTGATCAACTCCACGGCGTTCCGCGAGGCGAAGGCGTCGCTCCCGCTGGCGATGGGGAAGACGATCGCCGGGGAAGTGTTCACCGACGATCTCGCGAAGATGCCCCACCTGCTGATGGCGGGGTCCACGGGATCCGGCAAGAGCGTCGGCATCAACACGATGCTGGCGTCGCTCCTCTACCGCCTCCACCCCTCCGACCTGAAGCTGATCATCATCGACCCGAAGAAGATCGAGCTTGCGCAGTACGCCGCGCTCCGCCGCCACTTCCTGGCCGTCTCCCCCGACATCGACGAGCAGATCGTCACGACCCCCGCCGGGGCGGTGCTCGTCCTCCGCTCCGTGGAGCGGGAGATGGAGAAGAGGTACGACCGCCTGGCGGCGGCCGGCGTGCGAAACGTGGTCGACTACAACGAGCGGCTCGCCGCGGGGAGGCTCAAGGAGCAGGAAGGGGCGCCCCCCGCGAAAATGCCGTTCCTCATCGTGGTCATCGACGAGCTCGCGGACCTCATGATCACGGCGGCACGGGAGGTGGAGGAGCCGATCGCGCGCCTTGCGCAGCTTGCGCGGGCGGTGGGCATCCACCTGATCGTCGCCACGCAGCGCCCCTCCGTCGACGTCATCACAGGCGTGATCAAGGCCAATTTCCCGGCGCGGATCGCGTACCAGGTGGCGTCCAAGACGGATTCACGGACGATCCTGGACATGAACGGCGCTGAGCAGCTCCTGGGGAACGGCGACATGCTCTACCTCGCCAGCGGGAGTCCCAAGCCGGTGCGCCTGCAGAACGCATTCATCTCCTCCGACGAGGTGGAGGCGGTGGTGGGCCATATCGGCGCGCAGGAGGGCTTCGCGCACCCGTTCGTCCTTCCCCCGGCGGCGGAGAGGAAAAAGAACGGCGAGGGGGGAGAGGAGGGGGAGCGGGATGAGCTGTTCGAAGAGGCTGCGCGCCTGATCGTCAGGCACCAGCAGGGCTCGGTCTCGCTCCTGCAGCGTCGGCTGAAGGTGGGGTACTCGCGCGCGGCGCGACTGGTCGACGAGCTCGAGGCGGCGGGAATCGTCGGGCCCTTTGACGGGAGCAAGGCGCGCGACGTGCTTGTCGAAACGGAGGCGGATCTTGATGACATACTCAATAACCCGTAGCGCGCGCGCCGGGGGGCGGATCCGGGCGGTTGCCCTCCTCGGCGCGATGCTCCTCGCCGGCGGGGCGCGCGCCGGGGGAGGGGACGACCCGCAGGAGATTCTCCGCGAGGTGCGCAAGACGTACGACGGGATCCGGGACGCCGAGATCCGGTTCACGGAGCGGACCCGCTTTCCCCAGTCGACGCTCGAGCAGCAGAGTGCCGGCACGCTCTTCCTCAAGAAGGAGCACAAGTACAGGATCGAAACGGAGGATCAGACGGTGGTGACGGACGGCGAGACCGTCTGGTCCTACTCGCGGGCGAACCGCCAGGTGCTGATCGACCGTTTCAAGGCGGCCGACAATGCGTTTGCCCCCGAGCGGATACTCGCCGGCGGAGGGGGAGACTACGCCGCGACGTTCATCGGGAGGGAGAAGATCGGGAGCGCGGACTGCGCCCTCCTGAAGCTCGTCCCAAGGGCGGAATCCTCGCTCGTGCAGGCGCTCCATCTCTGGGTCGACAGGGGGGACTGGCTGGTCCGCAAAGCGGTCGTCACGGACGTGAACGGCAAGGAGACCACGTACACGGTCGCGGAGTTCCGGCTCAATCCCGGCCTGAGCGACTCCCGGTTCGTCCTCGAGATCCCCCAGGGGGCCGAGGTCGTGGACATGCGATAGGAGGCGTGTTGCTCCAGGAGTCCCCTCCCGGGCGGACGCGCGCCCGGCAGTTCCTGCAGTATGCGCTGAGCGCGGCGCTGACGCTCTTCTTTCTCTGGATCGCCTTCCGCGGGACCGACTGGGGAAAGCTCGTCGCGCTCGTGGAGGGGGCGAACTACTGGTGGATGCTGGCGATGTTCGGCTGCCTGATGGCGAGCCACGCCGTCCGCTCCTGGCGCTGGGGATACCTCCTGGCCCCCGTGCGAAAGGGGATCCCGTTCCGGAGCCTCTTCGCGGGAGTCATGCTCGGCTACATGTTCAACAACGTCCTTCCCCGCGCGGGGGAGCTGGCGAGGCCGTACGCCCTGAGCAGGATGGAAGGGGTGAGCGGAAGCTCCGCGCTGGGAACGATAGTCGTGGAGAGGATACTGGACACGCTGACATTCCTCCTCCTTCTTGCCATGCTGCCGCTCCTCTATAACGGGCCCCTTGTCGAGTCGTTTCCCTGGCTCTCAGAGGCGGGACTCGCCGTAACGGCGGTGACACTGGCGTGCCTGGCCGCGCTCACGGTCCTCATGCTGCGCCGGGACTGGGCGGACAGGTTCCTCCTGCTCCCGGCGGGGAAGCTCGTCCCCCGGCGGTACCGCGCCCCCCTGGAAGAGCAGGTGCACGCATTCCTGGACGGCTTCCTCTTTCTCAAGGATCCCGCCACGCTCGCCCTGATTGCCGCCTCCGGGGCGGTCGTCTGGCTCCTCTACATACTCATGACGTACGTCGCGCTCTTCGCATTCGGCCTGCAGGCGCTCGGCATGCGGGCGGCGGTCGTCCTCCTGACGATCTCATCCATCGGCATTGCCATCCCGACGCCGGGGAGCACGGGGAGCTATCACGCCTTCACGTCGCAGACGCTCGTCCGCCTCTTCGCCGTCGATCCTTCCGTGGCGCTCTCGTTCGCGACCGTGACGCACGCCGTGGGCTTCATCGGCGTGACGCTGGTCGGCGCCTGGTACCTTGTGCGCGAGAAAATGGCCGCCCGCTCCCGGCCGGGAGGCGGCTCGTGAAGCGCGCACTGGCCGCCGCGGCGCTGGCGCTCGCGCACTGCGCGGGGCTCCACGCGCAGGATGCCGCCCCGCGCGCCGGCGTCGCCGCCGGGATGGGGGTGGAATACATTTCGGCGCCCGACGTGACGGACCTCGTCAATGCCACGTCGGTGCCTCCCGGCGGGGCGTCGCAGTTCAGGGCGGCGGCAGAATTCTTCGGGGCCTGCTCGTTCCCCCTCGACCAGAAATGGATGCTCAAGCTCGAGATGGCGTACGATCTCTCCTCCTACTCGGTGCAGGGGGGGTTCGGTCTCGCCTCCTGGAGCATGCACTGGACGATGCCCTCGCTCATCCTGCAGTACGTGCTGGTGGACCGGGGCGTCTACAACGTCAAGGCGGGGGCGGGGGGAGGATACCACTTCGGCGCACTGACGGAAAAGTATCTCTCGCTCGACGATACGTTCACCGGCACCGGCGCGGGGGCGCTCCTGGAGTTGGAAGCCAACACGGCGTTCGGCGACCATCTCTACGCGTACCTCGGCGTCAACCTCCGGTGGGAGTTTGTCGGCCGGCTGGAGGACTCCGCCGGGCTCAGTCCCGGATTCGCCTCCGGCGGCGGCCCGGCGACACTGCACGCCTTCGGCGCGGGGGCGCGCCTGGGCGCAAGCTACCTGTTCTAATCACCAGGGAAGGAGGTCCATCGATGCAGAAGGCGCACGTTCTGATGTGCTGTGCCGCCGCGCTCCTGGCCGCACCGGGGGTGAGCGCGCACACGGGTCAGTCCACCACCAAAGGGAAAGGCCACGCCATGGCGCAGACAACCGTCGCCGTCATCGAAACGACGATGGGGACGATCGAGGCGGAACTCTACAGCGCGGATGCGCCGAAGACCGTCGAGAATTTCGTCGGGCTCGCGAAAAAGAACTACTTCAACGGGATCATATTCCACAGGGTGGTCCCCCACTTTGTGATCCAGGGGGGAGACCCGACAGGGACCGGCACCGGGGGAACGAGCATCTGGGACAAGGAGTTCGCCGACGAGCTGAACCCGCACACGGCGTCCTACAAGGCGGGATACCTCAAGGGGGTTCTCGCGATGGCCAACCGGGGGCCCAACACGAACACGAGCCAGTTCTTCATCATGCTTGAAGACAACACGTCGCTCCCGAAGAACTACACGATATTCGGCAAGGTCATCAAGGGACTCGACGTCGTGGACGCGATCGGCAGCGTCCCGCTCACGGGGGGGATGGGTCCCGACGCGTCGAAGCCGGTGACCCCCGTGGTCATGACAAAGGTGTGGATCCGCACCGGGGGCGGTCCGGCGAAGGCGCACTGACGCCGTGGCGAAAAAGCCCGCAGCGGCCCGCGTGGACGGGGCCGCGGACATCCCCCCCGTGCGCCTCCTCTACGGGGAGGAGGACTACCTGCTGGAAGAAGCGCTCCGCGCGCAGGTGGATGCGGCGCTTGGCGGGGCCGACAGGACGCTCAACCTCGACGTCCTGAACGGGGGGGAGACCGATGCGCGCGAGATCGTCGACAGGGCCTCGTCGTTTCCGATGACGGGGGAGCGCCGCGTGGTCGTGGTGCGCGAGGCTGACCGGCTGGCGGCGGGGGACCTGGAGCTGCTCGCGGCCTACTGCGAGTCTCCTTCCCCCTCGACCTGCCTGGTGCTCGTCGGCACGAAGCCCGACATGCGCCGCAAGCCCTTCGCCGCGCTCCGCAGGAAGAACATGGCGACGGAATACGCCCGCGTCTGGGAGGAGAGGCTCCCTGCCTGGATCGGCGCACACGCCCGCGCGCGCGGACTGGCGATGGCGCCGGAGGCGGCAAGGCTCCTGGTGGCCACCGCCGGGTCGTCGCTCAGGGAGATCGCCGGCGAAATCGAGAAGATCGCGCTCTACATCGGCGCGCGCAGCGAGATCACGCCGGCGGACGTCGCCGCCGTGGTGGGCATGTCGAAGGAATACAGTCCGTTCGCGCTCCAGGAGGCGATCGGGAGGCGCGACGCCGCGCGCGCGCTCGCGATCCTGGAGGAGCTCCTGAACGCGGGAAGCGCGCTGCCGCTCATCGTCGCGACGCTCACGAACTACTTCTGCGCGCTCCTCAAGCTGCATGATCTCCGCAGGCGCGGGACCCCGCCGCAGGAAGAGGCCGCCCGGGCGCGCGTCCACCCGATGTTCCTGGCGGAATACCGGCAGGCCCTTCCCCATCACACGGCCGAAGAGTGCGAGCGGGCGCTCCTCCTGCTGGCGGAGGCGGACAGGGACTCAAAATCGGGAAGCGCGGGTCCCCGCGAGGTGATGGAAGCGCTCACGCTCAGGCTCTGCGGCGCCGAACGGGAAGCCGTCGCCCGTTCCGCCGGGGAGCAGTGAGCCGGCAGGTCGGCCATGCACGAGACAGCGGATGAAGAGCTGATGTCGCTCGTCCGGCGGGGGGACGACGCGGCGTTCGTCCTCCTCGTCAGCCGCTACAAGGACGAGCTGACGAACTTCGCGGAGCGGTTCCTGGGAGACAGGGACGATGCGGAGGACGTCGTCCAGGAGGCGTTTGTCCGCGTCTGGAGGAAACGGGAGTCGTACAGCGCCGCGGGAAGGTTCTCCACCTGGCTCTACACGATCGCGTCGAACCTGGCGCGGACGCGGCTGAAGAGGCGCGCGCTCTGGAAGTTCGTCAGGCTGGGGGGAGCGGACGGCGCGGCGGTCGACATTCCCGACGACGGGGCGGCGTCCGACGCCCGCGCCGACGAGACGCTCCGGGATGAGCGGATCCAGAAGGCCCTGGTCAGCCTTCCGCCGAAGTTCCGCGAGATCGTCGTCCTCCGGGACATCCAGCAGCTCTCGTACGAGGAAATCACATCGATCACGGGATGCGCGATGGGCACCGTCAAGTCGCGCATCAACAGGGGGCGCGCGCTGCTCCGCGAGCAGCTCCGCGACCTCACCGGGGAGTGAGACGTCATGGACACGCCGCACCGGGGAAACGACTACGAGCGACTGAAGGAGGAGCTGCATCGCCTGAAGAGGAGGAGAGCACCCTGGTATTTCGAATCGGCGCTCCACCAGAGGCTCCACGGAGGGAAGCGCCGCCGTGCCGGGCTCCGCCCGATCGGGATCGGACCGGTGCTCGTGCTCGCGGTGATCGTCCTCCTGCTCCTCGCCCTGGCCGCCTACTTCGTGATGGTGCACACAACTATCGCCGTTTCGTGGGGGAAATAGGCCGGTTTTTCGCCCCGGGGCTTGACTTCGAACACCTTTCCCCCTAAATTAAGCCACTAGGCGAAGTACTTGAGAGTTTACTTTAACAGGACACTTCACCGGAGGAGGTATTTCATATGCCGAAACTCAACCTCAGGGATGACGGGTTCGAAGAAGAATCCAATCCCCTTGATTCCGATCAGTCCGTCGCGCCGCCGCCAACGCTCCGCGAAGTAGGAGTGAGCGGTGGGGGAGGGAAGAGCTCCACGATCCTCACGGCAGTTCTTCTCCTCGCGGTCGTGATCGGAGGGGTCTTCGCGCTGAACCACTTCAAGGTGATACACCTCTGGGGCAAACGGACGCCCAAGATCACGAACGAGGCGATCACCGACCAGCTTCCGCCTCCCGAGTCGCCCGCGGCAGCGGCGACGACCGACCAGGGATCAAATCCCGCTCCCGCGGAAGCAACGCCGACACCCGAGCCGAGCGTCGAGCCGTCGGCCTCCGCCGCTCCTCCGGCGGCGACCCCCACGGTGAGCGCGCCCCCGCCGTCGCGCGCGTCCCGGGCTTCCGAGGCCCCGCCGAAGTTCACGCCACCTCCTTCGGGGAGCGGCAACTACACGGTCCAGGTTTCCTCCTGGACGAGCAAGGAGGCCGCGGACAGGGAGGCGTCCCGTCTCTCCGGTGCGGGGATGAGCGCGTTCGTGGAAGACGCCGTCATCGCGGGCGAGAACTGGTACCGCGTGCGCGTCGGGCGGTACGGAAGCTCGAAAGAAGCGAAAGACGCGGCCGATCAGCTCGCGAAGTCGATGGAAGGGCAGATCTGGGTGGCGAAGGTCAGCGCGAAGTAGGACGCTCCGGGGCCCGTTCCCCGCGCTCCGGCGCAGACGGGCCTTCCCCCCTGAGATAGAAGTAGTAGAAGACCGCCTCCCCCGCCGTCAGCAGCAGGAGGGAGGCGGAGTCGCGGTTGAGCAGGGCGCGCGCCTCCCCGGCGCTCAGGACGAGCTTCATCAGGAACGACGCCATGCTCCACCCGACGAAGAAGATCAGCGCCATGAAGAAGACGGCGAGCAGTCCCTCGGCGAGACCCTCCTCCTGCCACCTGCGCGTGAAGCCCGCGGCCACCGCCACGATATGGATGTAGAACACCGCCAGGGGTATCACGCCTCGACGCTCTCCCGCGTTGTGAATGCCGCCCTCAGCGTCCGGAGAAGTATCCGGACGTCAAACGCCAGCGACCAGTTCTCGATGTAGTAGAGGTCGTACCTGATCCGCTCCTCGATGGAGGTATCTCCGCGGAGGCCGTTGACCTGCGCCCACCCCGTCACCCCCGTCTTCACCCTGTGCCTGTCGAGGTACTTCGGCACGACGCGCCGCAGCTCCTCCACGACGTGCGTCCGCTCCGGGCGCGGCCCGACCAGGCTCATGTCGCCGGCAAGCACGTTCATCAGCTGCGGCAGCTCGTCCAGGCTCGTGCGGCGGAGGAACGCGCCGACACGCGTGCGCCGCGGATCGTTCCGGATGCCGAGTCCCGCGCGCGCGTCCTCCCGTTCCGCCCCCGCCCTCATCGAGCGGAACTTGTACATGGTGAACTCCCGGCCGTCGAGTCCCACCCGCCGCTGGGCGAAGAGCGCCGGTCCGGGCGAATCCCAGCGGACCGCCGCCGCGATGAGCGCCATGAGGGGGCTCGCCGCCAGGAGCGTGAATGCGGCGATCACGACGTCGAACGACCGCTTGAGGATCCGTCCCCACGCGGTGAACGGCATCCCCTTGACGAGCAGGAAGGGGATCCCCTCCAGCTCGCGCACCTGGACGCGGGAGGTGAGGATCTCCAGCACGTCCGGGACCATCATGAACTCGACGTTCACCCCCTCGCACTCGGCGATGGCGTCGAAGAGCGCCGGGTGGTCTTCCGAGCGCAGGGCGATGAACGCCAGCTCGATCCCCCGCGCGCGGATGAACGCCGGGGCTTCCGCCAGGCACCCCAGGCGGGGGGCCTGCACGAGCCGGAGGTTCCCGGGGGCGTCCCCGCCGGCGAAGTACCCCAGGATGCTGATGCCGAACGACGGGTGTCCCTGGAGGCGGGAGTAGACGCGGTCGGCCCGCTCGTCATTCCCCAGGAGGATGGCTTCCTGGAGATGGCGCCCCTTCCTGTAGAGCGCCCGCTCGAGGCCCTGCACGGCGGCCCTGGCGCACACGAGGAGGACCGTGGCGAATATCCAGAGCATGGCGAAGACGACCCGCGAGTAGGAGAAATCCCGGTAGAAGAACGCCGCGCTCATCACGACGAGCATGCCCGTCGAGACGACCTTGACGACGTTCACGAATTCGTCGGCGAGGCTGACGCTCCTGCGGGCGCCGTACATGCGCCGGCTCTGGAAAAGCATGAGCCAGACCACCACGATGACGACAGAGCCGACGAGGTAGCCTTCGATGCGGGGCGCCTGGCCCCCGCCGACGATGCCGCTGCGGAAGCGGAGCCAGTAGGCCAGGAGGAACGCCCCCTCGATCGCGAGGGCGTCGACGGCCACGCTGATAAGCGGGATGACGAAGTCGCCCCGGCGCTGTGTGCTCATGGCGTCCGGGCGGGCGCCTCCCCGTAGAGCTCCCGCTCGGCCAGCGCGAACATGATGTGCCCGGCCGTGATGTGTCCCTCCTGTATCCGCTGCGTGTCGTCGGAGGGCATGACGACCGCCACGTCGACGAGCGCGCCGGTGGTCCCCCCGCCGCGCCCGAGGAGCCCGACCGTCACCAGGCCCCGCTCCCGCGCCGTGCGCACCGCCCGGTTGACGCTCTCGGAGTTTCCGCTCGTGGAGATGGCGATGAGGACGTCGCCCGGACATCCGAGCGCTTCCACCTCCCGCGCGAAGACGTTGTCGTACCCGATGTCGTTTGCGCCCGCCGTCAGCATCGAGCTGTCCGTGGTGAGGGCGATCGCCGGCAGGCCGGGACGGCGGATTGCGGGGTTCATCCGGATGACCAGCTCGGTGGCCAGGTGCTGCGCGTCCGCCGCGCTCCCCCCGTTGCCGCAGAGGAGGACCTTTTTCCCGGCACCGAGCGCCCGGATGATCGCGTCGACCCCACGGAGTATCGCCCCGGCGGATTCCCGGCGGAGGCGCTCCGCGGCCCCGGCGCTCGCGGCGAGCTCCGCCTCGACGAACGCGCGCCGCGTCTCTTCCCGATGTTCCATTGTGTGCTCCCCGATTCGAGTGTGCGCCCGCCTAAGGGGCGAGCATGCCGCGGACAATCTCCCCGACGCTCCCGAGCGCCGCGGTGAGCATCCGCGCGTCCTTCCCCCCCGCGGTGGCCAGGTGCGCCCTGCCGCCTCCCCGGCCTCCGAGGCGGGCGGCGACAGCGCCCACGATCTTCCCCGCGTGAAGTTTCAGCCGGGCGATCAGGTCGTCTGTGACCACGCAGACGAGCGAGGGCTGGCCGGCGATCACCGCGCCCAGGACGCCGACGCCGGACCCGATCTGCGAGCGGAGCGCATCGCCGAGTCCCTTCAGCTCATCCATGGTTTCGGCCGCGACCTCCCCCGAGGCGACGAGGAACCCGTCGATGCGCGCGCCGGAGGCGACCAGCCCCGCGACGGCGGCAGAGCCCTCCTGCACGCGGGCGCGTGATGCCCCCTTGCGGAGCTCGGCGGTCTTCCCCTGGAGTGCGAGGAGCGTCTCCTCGCGGGAGCGGATGGAGGAATCGACAAGGGCCAGTGCCTCCGCCGTCGGCGCCCCGCCCGGAACGGCCAGCGGGCCACGGTGAACACTGTCGCCGGGGGGGGAGGAGATGCCAAGGTCGCGCTCCAGGTCCTCTTTCTCCCTCATGAGCGCTTCGATCTGGGCGTCGAGCTCCCCGGACGCGCGCACCCGCTCCTCGATGTAGCGCCGGAGGCCGTCCCCCGTCACCGCCTCGATCCGGCGCACGCCGCTCGCGATCGAGGATTCCCCCGTGATCTTGAAGAGGCCGATCTCCCCCGTTTCCCTCACGTGCGTTCCCCCGCAGAACTCCACGCTGTAGCGCTCGTCGATGATCACCACGCGGACCCGCTCGCCGTACTTGTCGCCGAAGAACATCTTCACGTTGGGGATCTTCCGCGCCTCGGCGATGGGGAGATCGACCTCCGTGTGCACGGCGATGCGGTCGGCGATCCGCTGGTTGACCATCTCCTCGATCCGGGCGATCTCCCCGGGCGAAATGCGGGCGAAGTGGGGAAAATCGAACCGGAGCCTCTCCGGCGCGACGAGCGAGCCCTGCTGGTGGACGTGCGTGCCCAGGACGCGCCTGAGCGCCTCGTGGACCAGGTGCGTGGCCGAGTGGTTCCGCTCGGTGTCCCGGCGGCGGCGTTCGTCGACGCGCGCGTGCACGAGCGCGCCCGAAGTGGCGGGGAGCGCCCCGCGCAGGAGACGCACCTCGTGGAGGATCTTTCGCCCCTCCTTCTCGATGCCGAGGACTTCCGCGGCAAACCCTTCCCCCTCGATCACTCCGGCGTCGTCCACCTGCCCGCCGGAACGGGCGTAAAACGGTGTGCGGTCGAGCGCGACGTACCTTCCCTCGACGATCGCGCTGACGCGGGCATCCGCCTCTGTCGCCTCGTAGCCCACGAACGCGGAGGGGGGGACGGACGACAGGGCTTCGCGCACGGGGGGAGGGGCCGCCTCTGCGCCTGACAACTCGCCGCGACGGGCGCGGGCGCGCTGCTCCTCCATCAGTGCGTCAAACCGGGCGGCGTCGACCGTGAGCCCCCGCTCGGCAGCCATGAGCTGCGTCAGGTCGAGTGGGAACCCGTACGTGTCATAGAGGCGGAACGCGTCCTCTCCCGGGAACGCGCCGGTCGCCCCGGCGCGCTCGAGGACGGATGCGAATATCTCCAGCCCCCTGTCGAGCGTGGCGCTGAATCCCTCTTCCTCCGAGCGGATGACCCGGCGGATGTGCTCCGTTCCTGCGACGATCTCCGGGAAGACGTCCCCCATCGTCCCGACGACCGCCGGGACGATGTCGTGGATGAACGGTTCTTTCATGCCGAGCGTCCGCCCGAACCGGGCCGCGCGCCGGAGGATCCTCCGGAGCACGTAGCCCCTCCCCTCGTTGCCGGGGATCGCGCCGTCGGCGATCGCGAACGTGAGCATCCGGACGTGGTCCGCGATGACGCGCATGGCGACGCGGTCTGCCTCCGGTGCGTACTCCCGCCCCGTCCGCGCGGCCACGGCGGCAATAAGGGGCATGAAGACGTCCGTGTCGTAGTTGGATGATTTCCCCTGGAGGACCGCGCAGACGCGCTCGAACCCCATCCCGGTGTCGACGTGCCGCGCGGGGAGCGGCTGGAGGTCCCCCGCCGGCGTTCTGTTGTTCTGTATGAACACCAGGTTCCAGATCTCCATCACGCGGGGGTCCCCCCGGTTGACCAGGTCCCGCCCGGACCCGTCCGCCGTCAGGTCGACGTGGATTTCGGAGCAGGGGCCGCAGGGTCCCGTGTCCCCCATTTCCCAGAAATTGTCCTTTTTCCCGAACCGGAGTATGTGGTCGGGGGCGATGCCGGTCGCGCTCTTCCAGAGGCCGAACGCCTCGTCGTCCGTCTCGTAGACCGTGGCGTAGAGGCGGGACGGGTCCATGTGCCAGCGCCCGGTCAGGAGCTCCCACGCCCAGCCGATCGCCTCGTTCTTGTAGTAGTCGCCGAACGACCAGTTGCCGAGCATCTCGAAAAACGTGTGGTGGTACGTGTCGCGCCCCACCTCTTCCAGGTCGTTGTGCTTGCCGCTCACGCGGATGCACTTCTGCGTATCGGCGGCGCGGACGTACTCCCGCGAGCCCGTCCCCAGGAAGACGTCCTTGAACTGGTTCATCCCGGCATTGGTGAAGAGGAGCGTCGGGTCGCCGTGGGGTATGACCGGCGCGCTGGGCACGATGGCGTGTCCCCGCTCCCGGAAAAAGGCGAGAAAGCTCTCCCGTATTTCGCGCGAAGTCATGACACCTCGATCTGCGTCATCAGGCGGATCTCCTCCAGCACCGCGCTGACCTCGACGCACCGGGGAAGCTCCCCCGAAAACACCACGGCCTTGCCGTTGGTGTGGACCTCCATCGCCAGCGCCTCCGCTTTTGACCTGGCGCAGCCCGTCGCCTTGATGAGCTGCGCGATCACCTCGTCGAACGTGTGGATGTCGTCGTTGAAGAGAATCACCCTGGCCGGATCCTGCGTCAGGACCTCGTCTTCCTGCTCAGGCTGCTCGAGGGGATTGGTGCTCATAGCCATGAAACCTACCAAAAACCTCCCACTTGTGCAATACGGCCCGGATGCGTATATTTTTTCACCGCACACACACTCACTGCGACGGACACCACATGATATTCGACATCGATTTTCTCGAGCGGTTTTATGCGCGCACGCCGGGAAGAACGAAAGTCGCCCGCCGGATCGCCGGGCGGCCGCTGACGCTCGCCGAAAAAATCCTCTATGCCCACTTCTGGCGCCCGCCGACGGCGCCAGCCGTGCGCGGATCGTCGTACCAGGAGTTCGCCCCCGACCGGGTGGCCATGCAGGACGCGACGGCGCAGATGGCGCTCCTGCAGTTCATGTCCGCGGGGATTCCGCGCGTTGCCGTGCCGACGACTGTCCACTGCGACCACCTGATCCAGGCGCAGGCGGGGGCGAGGAAGGATCTCGCCGACGCGCAGAAGGAAAACCGAGAGGTCTACGAGTTCCTGCGGGGCGTATCGGCGCGCCACGGGATCGGCTTCTGGAAGCCCGGCTCGGGGATCATCCACCAGGTGGTGCTCGAGAATTACGCGTTCCCCGGCGGGATGATGATCGGGACGGACTCACACACGCCGAACGCCGGGGGCCTCGCCATGCTGGCGATCGGCGTCGGTGGAGCGGACGCCGTCGACGTGATGGCGGGGATGCCCTGGGAGCTGAGGTTCCCGAAGATCATCGGCGTGCACCTGAGGGGCGCGCTCTCCGGCTGGGCCTCGGCAAAGGACGTGATACTGAAGCTCGCCGGCCTCCTCACGGTGAAAGGGGGAACGGGAGCGATCGTGGAGTACTTCGGCGACGGGACCGCGTCGATCAGCGCCACCGGGAAGGGGACGATCTGCAACATGGGGGCGGAGATCGGGGCGACCACGTCGCTCTTCCCCTACGACGCGCGGATGTCGGCGTACCTGAAGGCCACCGGGCGGGCGAAGGTCGCCGCCATGGCGGACGGCGTCGCCCGCTGCCTCGCGGCCGATCCCGAAACGGCGGCCGATCCCGCGGCGTATTACGACCAGGTCATCGAGATCGATCTCACGGAGCTCGAGCCGATGATCAACGGCCCCTTCTCCCCCGACAGGGCGTGGAAGCTCTCGGAGTTCGCCCGGGCCGTCAGGGAGAACAGCTACCCGGAGGAGCTCCGCGTCGCGCTCATCGGGAGCTGCACCAACTCGAGCTACGAGGACATCGAGAGGGCGACGGGCGTCGCGCGTCAGGCCCTGGCGGCGGGACTGAAGGCCCGCTGCGAATTCACGATCACGCCCGGCTCCGAGCAGATCCGCGCCACGATCGAGCGGGACGGCCACCTCGGGCTGCTCCGCAGGGCGGGGGGAAACGTGCTGGCCAACGCGTGCGGTCCCTGCATCGGCCAGTGGAAGCGGCACGACGTGCAGAAAGGGGACAGGAACTCGATCATCACGTCGTTCAACAGGAACTTCGCCGGCCGCAACGACGCCAACCCCGAGACGCACGCGTTCGTCGCGAGCCCGGAGATCGTGACCGCGATGGCGCTGGCCGGCCGCCTGACGTTCAACCCGCTGACGGACACGCTGAGGAACGGACGGGGGGAGGAGGTGCGCCTTGAGCCCCCGTCGGGCGACGAGTTGCCCGCCAGGGGGTACGCCCGCACCGAGAGCGGGTACGTCTCCCCCGCGCGCAACGGCGCGCGCGTGAGCGTCAGAGTCTCCCCCTCGAGCGACCGGCTCCAGGTGCTCGAGCCCTTCCCCGCATGGGACGGGAAAGACCCCGGCGACATGCCCGTCCTCCTCAAGGCGAAAGGGAAGTGCACGACGGACCACATTTCCCCCGCGGGGAAGTGGCTCCGCTACCGGGGACACCTGGATAATATCTCCGACAACATGTTTTCGGGAGCCGTCAACGCGTTCACCGGCGCGACCGGGACCGGGAAGAACGTGCTGACCGGGGCGACCGAAGAATTTGCCCGGATCGCCCGCGCCTACAAGGGGGCGCACAGGGCCTGGGTCGTGTTCGGCGACGAGAATTACGGCGAGGGATCGAGCCGCGAACACGCGGCGATGGAGCCCCGGTGGCTGGGGGGGAGGGCGATCATCGTGAAGAGCTTCGCACGGATACACGAGACGAACCTCAAGAAGCAGGGGATGCTTCCCCTGACGTTCGCCGACGCGCGTGACTACGACCGGGTCCGGGAAGATGACCGCGTGGCGATCGCCGGCCTCGGCACGTTCGCTCCCGGCCTCCCCCTCGCGTGCCGCCTCACGCACGCCGACGGGAAGACGGAAGAGTTTCCCCTCAATCACACGTTCAACGAGAACCAGATCGCCTGGTTCCGTGCCGGGAGCGCGCTGAACCTGATCGCGGAGGAGGGGAAGAAGCGGGCCCCGGCGGCAACGGGGGGAGCCCGGAAGAAGCCGGCCCGGCCCAACAAGACCGCCGCGCGAACGAAGGGGAGCGTTCGGAAAAAGGGGAGCGCGCGGAAAAAGGGGGCGGCCGGGAAACGGGCGCGGAACTCCCGGCGGAGGAAATAGGTTAGTACTGCATCACATTCACGGGGATGTCATGCAGTACGATCCGAGAGCAATTCAACCGTTCAGGGATGAGCTGACGCGCCTGGGGTTCCGGGAGCTGCGCACAGTCGCTGACGTCGACGGCGCGCTGGCCAGGGAGAAGGGGACCAACTTCATCGTGATCAATTCGGTGTGCGGGTGCGCGGCGGGTAAGGCGCGGCCCGGCATCGCGCTGGCGCTCCGCGAATCGCCCGTGCGCCCGGACGAGCTGACCACGGTCTTCGCGGGAGGGGACATCGAGGCGACCGCGCGCGTCCGGGAGCACATCGGGAATATCCCCCCTTCCTCCCCCTCCATGGCGCTCTACAAGGACGGGAAACTGGTCCACTTCATCCCGCGCTACCAGATCGAGAACAGGGACGCGCACCAGATTGCCGCACACCTGCTCGAGGTCTTCAGGGAATTCTGCGCCGCCGAGACCCCCGCCGCCTGAAGCGGTCAGGGGTACTTGATGGAGCAGCCGTAGGAGCGGGTGGTGCTCACCGGGACGGGCTTCCCGTCCCACACCGCGTTCATCACCTCCGTCACGTAGTTCGTCGCCCTCCCGATGTCGGCCCGGTCCGTGGAGGCGATGTTGTCGATCCCCCCCTCGTAAATCAGGACGCCCTGCGGGTTGATGATGGCGATCGTGGGCGTCGTCTTCGCGCCGTATTTCATCCCGACGGTCCCCCCGGCGTCCACGAGATACGCGCTGGGCGCGGCGTGCTCTTCGGCGAGCTTCGCCAGGAGCGCCTTCCCCTCGTAGTAGCCCTGATTCCCCGGCGCGGAGGAGCAGATCGAGAGCCACACCGCGCCGTGCGCGGTCATCTGGCGCTGCAGGGCCTGCATGTTGCCGCTCCCGTAGTGCTTCCCGACGAACGGGCATCCGAAGTTCACCCACTCGAGTATCACGTACTTCCCCCTGTAGTCGGCGAGCGAGCGGGCCGTGCCGTGCGCGTCGGTGAGCGTGAACGCCGGGGCGGGAGAATTGACGGCGGCTTCCTTCTCCGGACGCGCGGCGATGAACGCGACGAGCGCCGCGGGGACTGCCAGGAGCGTGGTCAGTGGTCGCATCATGTCCTCCGATTCGTGGTGAAGGGGGGCATCCGCCCCCCGCTGCAATCTCCAACACGGGGGGAGGGGGGAAGGGTTCCTACATGGCGGCTGCGATCGCCGCGCCGAACTCCGAGCAGCGGACCTCGCGCGCCCCTTCCATCAGCCGGGCGAAATCGTACGTCACCACCCTGTCGGCGATCGTTTTCTCCAGCGCGCGGGTGATCAGGTCCGCGGCCTCGGTCCAGCCGAGGTAGCGGAACATCATCTCGCCGGAGAGTATCACGGATCCCGGGTTGACCTTGTCCTGCCCCGCGTACTTCGGGGCGGTGCCGTGCGTCGCCTCGAACACCGCGTAGCCGTTTTCGTAGTTGATGTTCCCCCCGGGGGCGATCCCGATGCCGCCGACCTGCGCGGCCAGTGCATCGGAGATGTAATCCCCGTTCAGGTTGAGCGTGGCGATGACGTCGTATTCCGCGGGGCGTGTGAGGATCTGCTGCAGGAACGCGTCGGCGATCACGTCCTTGAGGAGCACCGTCCCCGCCGGGGGGTTCCCGCCGCACTCCTCCCAGGAGACGACGCGCCCGGGAAACTCCTTCTTCGCCAGCTCGTATCCCCAGTCGCGGAACGACCCTTCCGTGAATTTCATGATGTTGCCCTTGTGCACCAGCGTCACGGATCGGCGGCGGTTGTCCACGGCGTACCGGATCGCGGCGCGCACGAGCCGCTCCGTTCCCTCCCGGGAGACGGGCTTCACGCCGATCGAGGAGGAGCCCGGGAAACGGATCTTCGTCACCCCCATCTCCTTCTGCAGGAATGAGATCACTTTGCCGACATCGGGCGTCCCGGCCTTCCACTCGATGCCGGCGTAGATGTCCTCCGTGTTCTCGCGGAAGATCACCATGTCGATCAGGTGAGGCTGCTTCACGGGGGAGGGGACGCCGGGGAAGTACCGGACGGGCCGGAGGCAGACATAGAGGTCGAGCATCTGGCGGAGCGTCACGTTGATCGAGCGGATGCCTCCCCCGACGGGCGTCGTCAGGGGGCCCTTGATGGCCACCATGTAGTCGCTGATGGCAGAGAGCGTGTCGTCGGGGAGCCAGGTGTTTGCGCCGTAGACCGCGTTCGCCTTCTCACCGGCATAGACCTCGAACCAGGAGACGGCCCGCCGGCCCCCGTAGGCCTTTGCCACGGCGGCGTCAAAGACCACGCGCGAGGCGCGCCAGATGTCCGGCCCGGTGCCGTCCCCCTCGATAAACGGGATGACCGGATTGTCCGGGACGGCGAGCGCCGTTCCCTTGCGCGTGATGCGCTCCCCCGTTGCGGGGGGGATGAGCTTCACGAATTTGCTCATGGTGTCTTCTCCGGATGCTGCGGGGCAGGTAGATGCGCGCGGATCTTCGCGGCGAATTCCCCCATGGCTCCGCCGGGGTACGACTTCAGCTTCAGGACGAACCGGATATCGTCGTCCGGGTAGCGGGGGGTGACGTGCATGTGAAAATGGAAGACCGACTGGCCGGCGATCCGGCCGTTGTTCGAGAAAATGTTGAACCCGTCCAGGCTGAGCGCGTCGACAAGCGCGCGGGCGACGATCTGCGTGACGCGGAGGACCTCGTGGAGATCCTCGTCGGGGACCGATAGGAAATCCGTGCAGTGCGCCTTCGGGATGACCAGGGCGTGCCCGTGGTGGATCGGGTTGATGTCGAGTATCGAGATCACGCGTGCGCTCTCATAGAGGATTTCCGCGGGGAGCGCGCGCGCGATGATCCTGCAGAAAATGCAATCCATCCTGTTCCTTGCGGTGAGCCCCGGCGTCGACAGGAGGGCCCGGGAAGAATCAGCATACAGAAAAGCCCCTGAAAAATCAAGGATTCTTGCATAAGTGGGGCCGATGTGGTATCTTCTCCCATCGCCCACGTTACCACCACCCCACTAGCAGGAGTCGTCATGAAACGTTACCTCCCCGGAGCTGTGCTCCTCGTCGCGCTGGTGTACCTGTCGAGTACGGCCTTCCAGTGCGGTTCCGCCGAAACGACGAGCGCGAAGCTCTACATGCAGCAGAAGCAGTGGCAGAAGGCCGAGGCCAGCCTGACGAAGGAAATCGCCAAGAACGACAAGAACGAGGAGGCCTGGTACCTCCTGGGCGCCGTCCGCCTGGAGATGAAAAACTACGCAGGGATGAACGACGCCTACACGCGCGCGCTGGCCCTCGGCGACGCGCACAAGAACGAGATCACGCACAACCGGCTCTCGATCTGGGGGTCGATGTACAACGAGGGGGTCAATTTCTACAACCGGGGGAAGGACACGGCGGCGTGCTACGATTCGGCGCTCGCCCGCTTCACCACCGCGATCATGATGGAGCCCGACAGCGCGGGGACGTACTACGTGACCGCGCTCGACGAGTACGCGAAGCAGGACTACGAGGGGGCGCAGACGAACCTGCAGCTCGCGATGCAGAAGAACCCCCGCTTCTTCGACGCGGCGCGCTTCCTGGGACAGCTCCAGTACACGTTCGCCCAGAAGCGGCTCGAGGCCCGCGACACCGCGGGGGCCGTCGCGGACTACGGGAAGGCGGCGGAGGCGTTCCGCACCGCGTTCGACGTGGAGCCGAACAACGCCGACAACATCCAGGCCCTGATCGACGCCTACGAGCGCTCGCACCAGAGCGACAAGGCCGAGACCATCACGCGGGACGCGGTGACGCGCGATTCGACAAACAAATTCTTCCGGTACGCCTACGGCGTCTTCCTCCTGAAGAGGGAGCAGTTCCCCGAAGCGATCGCCCAGTTCCAGAAGACGCTGGAGATCGACCCCTCCTACGCCGACGCGACGTACAACCTGGGCGTCGCCTACCTCAACTGGGGCGTGGCGATCAAGGCGGCGGCGGACAAGGCGGCGGACGCGCAGAAGAAGGGATCCAGGCCGGTCAAGGAGGACACGTCCTACAAGGAGAAGTTCAAGCTGGCCCTGCCGTACCTGGAACAGGGGGTCCAGCTCCGTCCCGACGATGCCGCGCTCTGGACGCAGCTCGCCCGGCTCTACGCCATATTGAACATGCCGGACAAGTCCCGCGCGGCGTTCGAGAAGGCGGACAAGCTCGCAAAGGGGAAATAGGGGCGCACGCCCCCTCACACAGGAGCCCCGCCCGCGAGACGGGGCTCTCGTGTTTCAGGCCATAAGGAGGCAGCATGCCGGATCAGCAGCAGGCACAGCAGATCAACGTCGAGCTGGGGGAGAAGGAGGCGGAGGGGATCTATTCCAACCTGGCCATCATCACGCATTCGCCCGCGGAGTTCATCATCGATTTCACGCGCGTGCTCCCCGGCGTGCCGAAGGCGAAGGTCTTCGCCAGAGTGATCATGACCGCCCAGCACGCAAAGCTGCTCCTGCGCGCGCTGGAGGACAACGTCGGGAAATTCGAGATGAAGTTCGGGGAGATCAAGATCCACGGGGAGGGGCCGGGTCCGTTCGGCCTCCAGCCCGTCCTTCCCGACGAGAAGGTCCACTGAAGCGGGGGGGTGGCTCCTAGAGGATGTAGCGGGAGAGATCCGCGTTCTTGACGATCCCCTCGAGCCGGGCGCGGACGAGCGCCCGGTCGACGCGGATGGCCGGGGGGGCGAGCTCCCCCGGGGCGTCAAAGAGCACGTCCTCCAGGAGCGTCGTCATGATCGTGTGCAGCCGCCTGGCCCCGATGTTCTCCACCTGCTCGTTCGCGCGCCAGGCCAGGGCGGCGATTTCCCGGATCCCGTCCTCGGTGAACTCCAGCGTCACCCCTTCCGTGGCCAGCAGCGCCGCGTACTGCTTGATGAGGGCGTTCTGGGGGAGCGTCAGGATGCGGACGAAGTCCTCCTCCGTCAGGCTGTTCAGCTCGACGCGGATCGGGAAGCGCCCCTGCATCTCCGGGATCAGGTCCGAGGGCTTTGCGACGTGGAAGGCCCCCGAGGCGATGAAGAGGATGTGGTCGGTCTTCACCATGCCGTACTTCGTGCTGACGGAGGAGCCCTCGACGATCGGCAGGAGGTCCCTCTGCACCCCCTCGCGCGAGACGTCGGGTCCGGGTCCCCGCGTCCCGGCGATCTTGTCGATCTCGTCGATGAAGACGATGCCCGAGTTCTCGGCGCGGTGGAGCGCCTCGCGCACCGCGGCGTCGTGATCGATCAGCTTCCCCGCCTCCTCGTTCGTCAGGTACACACGCGCTTCCGCCACCGTGACTTTCCGCCGCTTCGTCTTTTTCGGGAGGAGCGAGCCGAAGAGGTCCTGCAGGTTCACCCCCATGTCCTCGAGGTTCATCGGCCCGATCACCTGCATGAGGGGTCCCCCCGCCCCCGCGCCGGCCGGGACGTCGAGCTCCAGCGTGCGTGATTCCAGCGCCCCGGCGCGGAGCTTCGCGCGGAGCTTCTCCCGCGTCGCCTCGTTCTGCACGTCGTCGGCCGTGGCCTCCGCGCCGTCGAATCCCGCGCCCCCCCGGCCCCGGGGGGGCGGGAGGAGGATGTCCAGGATGCGCTCCTCGGCCATCGCCTTCGCCTTCTCGTTGACCGCGGCCCGGTGCTCCGCGTTGACCATCGTGACGGCGACCTCGGTCAGGTCGCGGATGATCGACTCCACGTCGCGCCCGACGTAGCCCACCTCCGTGAACCGCGACGCTTCCACCTTGACGAACGGGGCTCCCGCCAGGCGGGCCAGGCGGCGCGCGATCTCCGTCTTCCCGACGCCGGTGGGACCGATCATGATGATGTTGTTCGGCATGATCTCCTCGCGGAGCCCGGAGCCGACCTGCAGCCGCCGCCACCTGTTCCGCAGGGCGATGGCGACGGACCTCTTCGCCCTGTCCTGCCCGATGATGTAGCGGTCGAGCTCCCGCACGATGTCCCGGGGCGTGAGCGCCGGGGCGCCGCCGGGGAGGGGATCGCCGTTCACAGCTCTTCGATCGTGATGTGGTCGTTCGTGTAGATGCAGATGTCCGCCGCGGCGCGCAGCGCGGTCTCGACGATCGCGCGCGTGCCGAGCGTCGAATGGGCGACGAGCATCCGGGCGGCCGCCAGCGCGTAGCTGCCGCCGGAGCCGATCGCCAGGATCCCGTCGTCCGGCTCGATGATCTCCCCGGTCCCGGAGACCACGAGCGCGGTCGTGCCGTCCAGGACCGCAAGGAGCGCTTCGAGCTGCCTGAGGTACTTGTCCGTCCTCCAGTCGCGCGCAAGCTCCACCGCCGCGCGCTCCAGGTTCCCGTGATACTTCTCCAGGTTGTCCTCGAAGCGGCTGAAGAGGGTGAACGCGTCGGCCGCGGCGCCGGCGAACCCGGCCAGGATCCTGCCGTTGTAGAGCCGGCGGACCTTCCGCGCGTTGTGCTTCATCACGGTCGTGCCGACCGTGACCTGTCCGTCGGCCCCGATGCAGGTGATCCCGTTGTGCGTGAGGCCGAGCACAGTCGTGGCGTGGAAGGCGTCGGTCATGGCGGCGTGCAGGTCTATGTGAGCTTGCGGCGGAGGCGGGCGACGGGGATGAGCATGGCCTCGCGGTACTTGGCGACCGTGCGCCGGGCGATGTTGAGGCCCTCGCCGTTCAGGAGCTCCGCGAGCTTGTGGTCCGACAGGGGCCGTAAGGGGTCCTCCGCGTCGATGAGCGTCCTGAGCTTCCGCTTGACCTCCTTGTTGGACACCTCGTCGCCGTCGGCGGTGCTGATCGCGTCGCTGAAGAAATGCCGGAGCGGGAAGACGCCGTAGTCCGTCTGGACGTACTTGCTGTTGACCACGCGGCTGATGGTCGAGATATCCATCAGGATGACCTCGGCGATGTCCTTGTAGATCATCGGGCGGAGTCCCTCCCCGATCTCGAAAAACTCCCGCTGTTTCTCGACGATCGTCCGCATGACCTTCAGCATCGTTTCCCGGCGCTGGTGGATCGAGCTGATGAACCACTTGGCCGCCTCGAAGCGCTGGCGGATGAAGTCCTTCGCCTCCGTGGAGACGCCGTTTTTCTTCCGCTTGGACATCAGCTCCTTGTAGGCGCGGTTGATCCGCAAGGGGGGGATGTTGCGGTCGTTGAGCGTGATGATGAAGTCGTCCTCGCTCTTGGTGACGATGAAGTCCGGGACGACGTAGTTTTCCTGCGCGCTGAATTCCCCCTCGCCGGGCTTCGGGTTCAGGCGCTGGATGAGCTCGATGACCTTCTTGAGCTCGTCGGTGGTGATCGCGAGCTTCTTGGCGAGGTCCTCGAAATGGCGCATCGTGAAGTCGTCGTAGCACTCCGAGAGGACGCGGAGCGCGAGCGCCTTGAGTGTCCCCTCGGCGGGGTCCGCCTCGAGCTGCACGATCAGGCACTCCTGGAGGGAGCGGGCGCCGATGCCGACCGGGTCCAGGCGCTGGATCTTGCGCAGCGTCTCCTCCGCCTTCCCGAGCGAGATCTGCGTCCCGTGCGTGAGGTTGATGTCCTGCACGATGGCCGCCAGGTCGCGCCTGAGGTACCCGTCCTCGTCGATGTTGCCGATGATCTCCTGCCCCGTCAGCAGCTCCTCGTCGTCCAGGTCGAGCAGGCTGAACTGCTCCAGGAGCCGCTGGTACATCGGGACGGCTTCCGCCAGGGGGAGGTCCTCCTTTTCCTCGCTGTCGAACGGCTCGCGGACCTTGTGCCCGGTCAGCTCGTCGTTCATGAAGTCGTCGATGGAGTAGGAGTCTTCCTCCGGCTCCTTCTCCTCCTTCGCGGCTTCCGCCGTCTCCGCCTGGGCCGCGTCCGCCTCCGGCTCCTGGGGGGCTTCCTGCTCCTCGTCGAACCCCTCCTCCAGGAGGGGATTCATCTCCAGCTCGGCCTTGATCTTCTGTTCCAGCGCAAGCGTCGGGAGCTGCAGCATCTTCAGGTATTGCACCTGTTGAGGCGACAGCTTCATCAACATCTTATGCTGGAGCGAGATGTTCAGCATCGCTTACTCTGATCTCGTGTCCTGCGCGCGGGACCCGCACCCGCGGAGAAACTCCCCGTACCACCCGGCGCCGAACCGGCGGACGAGGCCCTCGCGGAGGAACGTCCCCAGGGAGACGCGCTCGGCGTCCCCCCTGGCGCGCCCGGAGGCGCATTCGGCGATCATCTCGTAGCGGAGATAGTCCTTCCCCGCGCTCCGGACGCGGATGGGGAAGAGGTGGCAGGAGATGGGCTTGCGCCAGTCCGTGAGCCCGCGCTGGTAGGCCGCTTCGAAGCTGCAGCGGGCGATTCCCCCGTCGAAGAAGGCGAAGACGCACTCGCGCGCGTCGATGCACGGCGTGGCGAAATCCCCGGCCGTTCCTTCCGCGAGCCCCCCGGACTCGATTGCCCGGAGAGACGCCTCCGGGAGGAACTGCTTCGCGGCGGGGAACGCCCTGGCGATTTCCCCGACCTCGCCGTCCTCCAGCGGGGCGCCCCGCCCCCCCGGGAGCGTGCAGCATGCGCCCCGGCACGAGGGGAGGTCGCACGCGAACGTCGCCCCCGCGACGTCGTCGTCGATCACCGCTTCCCCTATGACGAACATGTGTGCACCGTTATCCCCTTCGTGTGCACAAAATACAGAATTTCCGCACAACATAAAAGCTCCCTCAGGCGCGCACGAACCGTTTCCCCGGCATCTGCCGTACCGCCCCCTTGAATTCGAGCGCGAGGAGCCGCGCCAGGGCATCGGCAGGGGCCAGTCGAGCCCGCGAGGCGAGCACGTCGACGTGGAGCGGCTCCTCGGTGAGCGCGTCGAGCATCGACTGCTCGAAGAGCGTGAGCGGCTCGCGCCCCTGCGCGGCCACGGGAACGAGCCGGGGCGCGATCTCGGCGAGTATGTCCTCCACGCATTCGGTCAGCTTGGCCTTCCCCTCCCTGATGAGCCGGTTCGTCCCGCTCCCCCTCGTGGCGGAGACCGCGGAGGGGACGGCGAACACCTCGCGCCCCTCCTCCAGCGCCATGGCGGCCGTGATCATCGCGCCGCCCGCGGGGGCCGTCTCCACGACGACGGTGGCGAGCGACATCCCGCTCACGATCCTGTTCCTGCGCGGGAAGTTCACCGCCTCGGGCGTGGAGCCGAACGGGAGCTCGGAGATCACCGCGCCGCGCGCGCTGATCCTGTCGGCGAGCGTCCTGTGCTCGGCGGGATACATCACGTCGAGCCCCGAGCCGATCACCGCCACCGTCCGCCCTCCGGCACCCAGGCACGCGGCGTGGCCCGCGGCGTCGATCCCCCGCGCCAGTCCGCTGACGACCGTGAGGCCGCACGAGGCGAGCGCGCGCGCGAGGCGCTCGGCCATCAGGAGCCCGTATGCGGTCGGGCGGCGCGTCCCGACGAGCGCGACGCCCCCGGCATCGGCACACTCGAGCGTGCCGCGCAACCAGAGGAGGGGGGGCGGGTCGTAGATGTTCTTCAGGAGGGGGGGGTAGGCGTCGTCCCAGAGCGTGAGGGGGAACGCTCCCGTGCGCGCGGCGGCGGCGGCCTGGCGATCGGCAAACCGGGCGGCGTCATCGGCCGAGGGGGAGCGGAAGAACGCCCTGATCGACCGGGCGGTCTTCTCCTCGATTCCCTCGACGGCGCAGAGCGACTGGAAGGGGGCAGAGGAGATTGCCGGGGCGGTCCCGAAGCGGGCGATGAGGCCACGAAGGCGGGCGCTGCCGACACCCGGGATCCGGGAGAGGATGAGGATGTCGCGCGCCCGGTCGCTCATGGAGGGGGGAGATCGATGCCGTCGACGACGGCCACGACGACGCTCCGCGCGGGGACGTCGTTCCGCCCGAGGATCTGTGCCGCCGCTTCCCCCTGACGCACGGCGAGCACGAGATCCCCCGTCCCCGCGTCCGCATCGTCAAGCGCCAGGAAATCCTCCCCTGCGCTCTCCCCCTCCGGCGTGACGGGGGAGACGATGAGTATCTTCCGCCCGAGGAGAGCCTCCTGCTTTTCCGTCGCAACGACAGATCCCGTGACGCGGCCGAGTATCATGCCGGCCCCGCATCGCCGGTGATCTCCCTGCGGAACGCCTCGACGACCGCGCGCGCCCTCTCCATCTCCTTTGCCTCCGCGATGATCCGGATGATCGGCTCCGTGTTCGATTTGCGGAGGTGGACCCATTCCCCGGGGAAGTCTATCTTCAGGCCGTCGTCCCGCGTCAGCCTCCCGTCCTGCTCGTGCGCGCGCGCGATACGAGCGAGAACCTCGTCCGGCGACATGCCCGCAATCTCCATCTTTCCCTTTGCAATCCGGTAGAGGGGGAGGCGCTCCTTCAGGGCCGAGAGCGTGCCCCCGGATTCCGCGAGGAGCTGGAGCAGGAGGCCGATGCCCACGATCGCGTCGCGGCCCAGGTGGACGTCGGGGAGTATGACGCCGCCGCTCCCCTCGCCGCCGATCGCGGCGCCGATTTCTTTCATTTTTTTCGCCACGTTGATCTCCCCGACGGGAGTCCTGACGACGAGGGCGCCGTGGGCGCCGGCGATGTCATCCACGGCGCGGGTCGTGGAGAGATTGACCACCACGCGCGCTCCCGCCGCCTCTTTCCCCATGCGCCCCAGTATGAACTCCACGGCGGAGGCGACCGTGTACTCCTCCCCGTAGGGCTCTCCCCGCTCCGTGATCAGGACAAGCCTGTCCACGTCGGGGTCGACCGCGATGCCGATGTCCGCCCCGGCCGACCGGACGGCCGCGGCAAGCGCCGTCAGGTTTTCCGGCACCGGCTCCGGCGTGTGCGCGAAGACGCCCGACACGTCGCAGTTCAGCGGGATCACCGTGCACCCGAGCTTCTCCAGGAGCGGGGGGACGATCACACCCCCGGCAGCGTTGACGCAATCGAGGACCACGCGAAATCGCCTCTCCCGGATGCGCCCCGGGGCCATGACGGGGAGGCCGAGCACCGCCTCGATGTGGCGGTCGATCCAGAACGGTTCTTCTGCCACCGGTCCGACCGACTCCCAGGGAACGTACACTCCCTTTTCCTCCGCCAGCGCGAAGAGTTCCCGGTTCTCGGCGGCATCCAGGAACATCCCGCTCCCGGCCATGAACTTGAGCCCGTTCCACTGCATCGGGTTGTGGCTTGCGGTCACCGCGATGCCGCCGTCCGCCCCGCCGCGCTCCACGGCGATCTGCACGGTCGGGGTCGGGCAGACGCCGATATCCCTGACGCGGACGCCGGCGGCGGAGAGCGTCCCCCGGACGAGCGAGGCTACCGCGGGACCTGTCACGCGGCCGTCCCGTCCCAGTATGACGGAGGGGGAAGAGGGATTGCGGCGGAGGACGTAGCGTCCGAACGCCGATGCGTAGCGGACGACGGTCTCCGGCGTCAGCGACTCGCCGATGACGCCGCGGATTCCCGAGATGCTTGCCATGAGTGACATAGGGGGAGCGACTTTTCGAGGTGGCTGGAGGAATTTCAGGGACGCAATGTAGTCAAGGCACGCCGGACAGTCAAGGAGAGGCGTCACACGGGACGGGGCGCTCCTGTTGAATGTCAGCGACGTTTTCAGTACGTTTCCCTCACACTCACGCATGGGGCGGCGGCCACTGTGACAGACGACGAACGGCGGAGACTGCTCGCGATCGCGCGGGAGTCTCTTGTATCCCTCCTCGAGCACCGGGAAGCGCACGACCCGGGTCCGCTCACCGGGCGCCTGGCCGAGCCGGGGGGCGCCTTTGTGACGCTCAGGAGCGGCGGCCGGCTCCGGGGGTGTATAGGGTATATCGATTCCCCCCAGCCGCTTGCGAACGTCGTCGCCGAACTCGCCCGGAAATCCGCCCGCGAGGACCCGAGGTTCCCCCCCCTCTCACCCCCCGAGATGACGCGCGTCTCACTCGAGGTTTCCGTCCTGTCGGCAATCCGTCCCCTTGCCGATGCTTCCGGCATACGCCCCGGGGTCGACGGTCTTCTCCTTGAACTCCGGGGCAGGCGGGGGCTGCTCCTCCCCCAGGTCGCGACGGAGCAGGGATGGGACGCAGAAGGGCTCCTGCGGGGCACGTGCTGCAAGGCCGGCCTTCCTCCCGGGGCGTGGAAGGATCCCGAAGCCAGAATGTTCACGTTCACGGCTGAGATCTGCGATGAAAGCGAAAGGCGCAGCTGACGCCGATGTGCGCTGCGCGGCGGTAGCCGGGATGTTCTATCCGGGCGACGCCGGCGAGCTCGAGGGGACGCTCCGGGGACTCTTCCGGGGGGGCCGGGAGAAATCCGCCGCGGCTGTCCGCGGGGTGATCGCCCCGCACGCCGGGTACGCATATTCGGGGGAGACAGCAGCTGCCGCCTACGGACGGATCGCCGGGAATGAGTACGAGACTGTCGTCGTCATCGCGCCGAGTCACCGGGAGTTTTTCGAGGGGGTCTCCGTGTATCCCGGGCGAGCCTACAGCACGCCACTCGGAACGCTTCCCATCGACGCCGCGCTCCGGGAAGCGCTCACCCGGTCGACGCCCTTCGTGAGGGCTTCGCTCCGAGGACACGGTGCCGAGCATGCGGTCGAGGTTCATCTTCCCTTCCTCCAGCATCTCCTGGGGGAGTTTCCGCTCCTCCCCCTGGTCGTCGGGCACCAGACGAGCGAAGTCTGTTTCGGGCTGGGCCGGGCGCTGGGCGCGCTGCTGGGGAAGCGGAGCGCGCTCCTGGTCGCGAGCACTGACCTTTCTCACTTCCACGAAGACCGTGAAGCACGGACGATTGACGAAGTGGTCCTCGCCGACGTCAGGGCATTCGACCCGGGCGCGCTGATGACGCACCTGGAAGAGGGGACTGCGGAGGCGTGCGGGGGGGGGCCGACTGTCGCGGCGCTTGCCGCGCTCAGGATCCTGGGCGCAACGAGCGTCCACGTGGTCGCGTACGCGACGTCGGGAGACGTCACGGGAGACCGCCGGAGCGTGGTCGGGTACATGAGCGCGGTGGCCTTCTGATGAGCCGCCGACTGCGCGTCGCGATCGTCGGGGCCGGCAACGTCGGGGCGGTGCTGGGCCGCCTGCTCCGGGAGGGGGGATCTTCCGTGAGCGCGGTGGTATCGCGTTCGACCGCGTCCGCCCGCCGGGCGGCGTCGTTTATCGGTTGCAGGCGTTACGGGGACGGGATCGGGGTGATCCCGGCAGAGACAGATATCGTATTCCTCGCCGTTCCCCATGCCGCCGTCAGCCGCGTCGCCGGGGCGCTTGCCTCCTCGGAGGAACTCCCCCTCGAGCGCATGGCGGTGTGCCACGCTTCGGGGATGCTCGGCGCCGATATCCTCGCGCCGGCTGCGGAGCGGGGCGCCATCACGTTTTCATTTCACCCGTTGCAGACGTTCCCCCGCGCATTCTCCCCGCGGCACATACTCCCTTCGGCCCGCGGGATCTGGTACGGGATCGACGGCCCGGCCCCGGGCCTGAGGAAAGCGCGCCTCCTTGCGCGGGCGCTGGGAGGGAGGACGATACTCGTTCCCCCGGCGGAAAGGGAGCTCTACCATGCGGCCTGCGTCGTCGCGTCCAATCACCTGACCGCTCTCCTGGCGGCACTCGAGGAGATGCACGCTGCCGTCGGCGCCACGGGGGGCCGCGGCCTCGAGCCGTACGGACCGATACTCCGCTCGACGCTCGCCAACGTGCTCCGGACGTCTCCCGGCGAGGCGCTGAGCGGACCCGTCGCGCGGGGGGGTGTCGAGACGGTCGCGCGGCACATCGAGTCCGTGCGGAGGGCCTGCCCCGGCCTCCTCCCCTACTTTGCACGCATGACGCAGGAGACGATACGCCTCGCCGACCGCTCCGGGACGCTCCCCCGGGACCGGCGGGTGGCGATGGAAGCACTCCTCGAGTCCATACCCGGCATCGCGCACATCTCGGGACTGACACAGTGAAAGCGCTCATCGCCAGCGGCGGCCGCGGGACGCGTCTGCGCCCCATCACGCACACCCGCAACAAGCACCTGATTCCGATCGCCAACAAGCCGATACTCCACTATGCCATCGAGGCAGCCGCGGACGCCGGGATCAGGGAGATCGGCATCGTCGTGAACGCCGACTCCAATGAGGTCCCGCAGGCCATCGGCGACGGCTCCAGGTGGGGAGTGGCGATCACATACATCCCCCAGGCGGCGCCCGGGGGGCTCGCGGAGGTGGTGGCGCTGGGAGAGCCGTTCATCGGGAAGGACCGGTTCATATTCTACCTCGGCGACAACATGGTCGTGGGGGGGGTGAAGCGGTTCATCGAGGAGTTCGAGAAGAGCAGGTGCAACTGCTTCCTGACGCTTGCAAAAGTCAGGGACCCGGAGCGGTTCGGCGTCCCCGAGCTCCGGGAGGGGAGGATCGTCTCCGTGGAGGAGAAGCCCGCCCATCCCAAATCGAGCTACGCGGTCGCGGGCATCTACCTGTACGACTCGAGCATATTCGACGCGGTCAAGCACATCACGCCAAGCGCGCGGGGGGAGCTGGAGATCTCCGACGCCCACCAGTACCTGATACGGAAGGGGCTGCATGTGGGATACACGGAGATCACCGGGTGGTGGAAAGACACGGGGAAACCGACCGACCTGCTCGAAGCCAACCGGCTCGTGCTGGACAACATCGTTCCCGCCGTCCGCGGGGAGGTCGACGCGCGCTCCGTGGTGGCGGGGAAAGTGGTGATCGAGAAGGGGGCCCGCGTCACGAACAGCGTCATCCGGGGTCCCGGCATCATCGGCGAGGGGTGCGTCGTCGAAGATTCCTACATCGGCCCCTTCTCGTCGCTGGGGAACAACACGGTGGTGAAGGGGAGCGAGGTGGAATACAGCATCATCCTGCGCGACTGCCGCGTCGTGAACGTCAACATCCGGCTCGAGGGATGCATACTGGGGAACGACGTGGAGATCGTCGAAGGGACCGGGAAGCCCCGCGTCCACCGGTTCATGATCGGGGACCAGAGCAGGGTCGAGCTCGTCTGACACACACGCCCACAGAGCGGAGCGCGCCATGGCGTACGAGACGCTGATCACGGAGGCCGCCGGCAGGGTGGCCACGGTGACGATCAACAGGCCGGAGAAGCTGAACGCGCTGAACGCGAGGGTGAAGGCGGAGCTGCGGGAGTGCTTCCTGGCACTGAAGGGGGATCCCGCGGTGGACGTGGTGGTCCTTACCGGCGCTGGGGAGAAGGCGTTCGTGGCGGGGACCGATATCGGTGAGCTCCGCACGCTCGACGCCGCATCGGGGAGAGAGTTCTCCTCCGGGGGACAGGCGCTCTTCGACCTGATCGAACACCTGGGCAAGCCGGTGATCGCCGCAGTCAACGGGTACGCGCTCGGAGGAGGCTGCGAGCTGGCGCTGGCCTGCCACATCCGGATCGCCTCGGAGCGGGCGAAATTCGGCCAGCCGGAGGTCAACCTGGGGATCATACCCGGATACGGCGGAACGCAGCGCCTGGCGCGGATCGTCGGGATGGGGCGGGCGATGGAGATGATCCTGACGGGGGTGCAGATCGACGCCCAGGAGGCGCTCCGCGCCGGACTCGTGACGAAAGTGGTGCCGGGCGCGGAGCTCCTCGACCGCGCACGGGGGATGGCCCTCCTCATCGCCTCGATGGGGCAGTTCGCCGTCCGGATGGCGCTCAAGGCGGTCGCGATCACGCAGGAGGTGCCGCTGGCGGAGGGGGAGCGGCTCGAATCGTCGCTCTTCGGCCTCTGCTGCGGGACGCGGGATTTTGCCGAGGGGACATCCGCGTTCCTGGAAAAGCGGAAGCCCCGGTTCACCGGATCCTGACATGGCAGTGACATTCACCACGGGGAAGCGGGCGGTGCTCGCGGCTCTGCTCGGCGCCTGTGCGCTCCTCCTTTCACTCGCGCCGCTTGCCGGGCGCCGCACGCCGGCGCGCGGTGCCGGCGAAGGGGAAGCATCCGTTGCCGCCTCTGCCGCCGTGGACAGCCTCCTTCCCCGTTTCGGCGCCGGGGGGAGCACTGTCCGGTCGTGGAAGGCGATGGCGGCCGGCGCGCCGACGGGGAGGATCGAGGAGCGCATCACCGTTCCCGCCTCGTTCAGGAGCCTGGAGTTCAACCACGCGCTCGCGCGGCGCCTCGCGCCGCTCGGGATGTCCCTGGTCGCGACGGAACATGCGCGGGAAAACTCCGTCACGATGCACATCGTCCGGCGCGGGTTCACGATCCGGACACTGGCCTTCGTGGCGGACGCGCAGCACTGAGATCGAGCGCAGACAGAGAAAGGAGAGAGCGATCACACCCGACGGGAAGCAGTCAAACGCCGGGGCCTCCCCGGCCGGGGGAGCCCCCCTCATGGAGAAAATCGTCTCGCTGGCCAAGCGGCGGGGCTACGTCTTCCAGTCGAGCGAGATTTACGGCGGACTGAACGGCTGCTGGGACTACGGTCCGCTTGGCGTCGAGCTCCTCCGCAACATCAAGGAGCGCTGGTGGGAGGCGATGACGCTCCGTGAAGACGTCGAGGGGATCGACGCGTCCATCCTGATGCACCCCCGCGTCTGGGAAGCCTCCGGGCACGTCGAGAATTTCACCGACCCGATGGTCGACTGCCGCGAATGCAAGGCGCGGTTTCGCGCCGACCAGATCGCCGACGCCCCGTGCGGAAGCCCGGCGTACAAGAACCGCCCCGCGTCACGGTGCCAGGCCGACGGCAAGTTCACGGAGGCGCGCCGGTTCAACCTGATGTTCCGGACGTTCATCGGTCCCGTCGAGGACTCCTCGGCCGCGGTGTTCCTGCGCCCGGAGACCGCCCAGGGGATCTACGTGAACTTCCTCAACGTCCAGGCCTCTTCGCGCCAGCGGCCCCCCTTCGGGATCGCGCAGATCGGCAAGGCGTTCCGCAACGAGATCAACACGAAGAACTTCCTCTTCCGCACCAGGGAGTTCGAGCAGATGGAGATGCAGTATTTCGTGCCGCCGGGCACTGACGAGCGGTGGTTCGGCGAGTGGAAAGAGGAGCGCTTCCGGTGGTTCCTCGGGCTCGGGATGACGCCGGCAAAGCTGCGCTGGCACCGCCACGGACCGGGTGAGCTGGCGCACTACGCCAGGGACGCCTACGACATCGAGTACGAATTCCCCTTCGGCTGGGGGGAGATCGAGGGGATACACAACAGGGGCGACTACGACCTCTCGCGGCACGAGCAGTTCTCCGGGAAGGCGATGAAGTTCTACGACGAGCAGACGAAGGAGAAGTACACCCCCCTCGTGATCGAGACCTCCGCCGGGGCGAGCAGGTCGTTCATGGCCTTCCTGGTGGACGCCTACAGGGAGGAGCAGGCCCCGAGCGCCGAGGGGAAGATGGAGACGCGCGTGGTGCTCGCCCTGCACCCGCGCCTGGCGCCGGTGAAGGCCGCGGTCTTCCCGCTCGTCAACAGGGACGGCATGCCCGAGATCGCCCGCGCCATCACCGCGGATTTGCGGAAGAGCCGCCGCGTCTTTTACGACGACAGCGGCGCCGTCGGGCGGCGGTACCGCCGCCAGGACGAAGCAGGGACGCCGTTCTGCATCACGGTGGATTCGACGACGCTCGCCGACGGCACGGTGACCGTGCGGGAGCGGGACTCGATGCGCCAGGAGCGCGTTGCGAAGGAGGCCCTGGCGAGGTATCTCGGCGACCGCATCGGGTGAGGCTGCACGGATAACGACACAGGGGAGGAGAAGACATGAAACGCGCACTCGCACTGATCGCCGCCGTCATGCTCTGGGAGGGATGCGGCAACAACCTGGCGGGACCCTCATCCGGCTCTTCCGCGCTGCGGCCCCCCTCGAACCTGGCGGCGCTCTCGCTCGACAGCGCGCACGTGCGCCTCTCGTGGACGGCAGCGCAGAACGCCGCCGACACGTCGTTCAGGGGGTACGTGGTGAGCTGGGGCGCGACCGCCGATACGATCGCCGCTAGCGCCACGCAATTCCCCGCCGGCCCGCTCGCCCGGGGCGCCGCGGCGTTCGCCGTCCGCTCTCTCCTGAAGAGCGGGCAGGCGAGCGACGCGGCCACGATCACGTGGGCGCCCGCCTGGCGGTTCGACGCGTCCCCGGTGGTGGCCACCGAGTACAACCCCTCGCTCCAGACCGGGTCGCCCGGCGTTGCCGCCGGGAGCGCCGTGCGCAACCCGTCGGCGGAGTCGTTCTCCACTCCCGGTGTCGCGGATACGACGATGGACTTCTATCTCTACGGCCCCGCCGCCGGGGCGCTGGAGTTCGTGAGCGCGAGCGTCTACAGCGCGGGCTGGCACGCGACGCTCTTTTCGTCGCAGTCCACCGCGTCGGCGGACCTGAATGCGCCGCTCGCGGCATTCCCCCCGGACAACACGTTCACCCTCTCCAGCGTGACGCTCGCGGACGACACGATCTACTACGCGAAGATTTCCGGGAACGCGGGGGAGATCTATTATATCCGCGTGCACGTGCATCTCACCGGCGGCTCATACCCGTCGCGGACCGCGGAGGTGCGGATCTCGCTCCAGAAAGTCCCCCTGCTCCCGTACGCATGAGCATCCGCCTCCTCTATGACAGGCACGGGGACCTGCGGGGGGCCTGGAAGATCGCCGCGTTCAGCGCGCTGGCGCTCATGGCCTTCACGGGGGGACTCGCCGCGCTCCGGGCGACGGGCGTGGAGGCGCCGCTCGCCGGGCAGGGAACGCTGCTCGGGGCGGCGCTCCTCCCCACGTGGATCATGACGCGGCTGATCAACCGGAAGCCCGTGCGCGCGGTCGGACTCTGGATGCACGCGGGCGCGCTCCGGGACATCGGCGCGGGGTGCCTGCTGGGGTTCCTGATGATGGCGGGGATCGCGGCGGTCCTGGTCGCGCTCGGGGACGCGCGCATCGACCGTGCGGGGGCGGGGCCCCTCGCGGGGACGGCAATCGCGGGAGTTTCCGCGCTCACGTTTGCCTCGGGGGCGATGGCCGAGGAGCTCCTCTTCCGGGGGTACGCCTTCCAGACGCTCATCCAGGGAGTCACGTTCCTGCCGGCGACGCTGGCCGCGTCGGCCCTGTTCGCCCTGGCGCACGCCGGCAACCCGCATGCGACCCCCTTCGCCCTTGCCAACGTCGGGCTGGCCGGGATCCTCTTTTCGTTCGCCTACATGAAGACCCGCTCCCTGTGGCTCCCCGCGGGACTCCACTTCGCGTGGAATTTCTCACAGACCGCGCTCTTCGGGTTCCCGACCAGCGGCATCCGGCCCGATGCAGAGGCGCTCTTCCGCGCCGACTCCACGGGTCCCGCCTGGATCGGCGGGGGGGAGTTCGGCCCCGAGGGAGGGGCGCTCGCGACGATCGCGCTCGTCCTCTGCACCTGGTACATCCTGAAGGCCCCGTATGTCAGGACGGCGGAGGGAATCGTGACGCTCGATTCGATCGAGGACCTCGTCCGCCCGCCGGGGAACGGCGCGCCGTGAGAGCGGCGGGCTGGGCTTGCGCGCTCGCGCTCGCGTGCGTCCCGTCGGGCGCCCCCCGCGCGCAGGACTTCGACGCCAGGGCGCAGCAGGGGATCGCGCGCGTCTACAACCTGGAGTTCGAGGCGGCGGAAGGGGATTTCCGGGCGATGATCGACGCGAGGCCGGGCGACCCGGCGGGCTATTTCTTCCTGGCCATGGTCCGGTGGTGGAGGATACTGATCGACATCGACAACGAGCAGTACGACAGGGAATTCACCGGCGCCCTGGACGGCGTGGTCGCGATGTGCGACTCTCTCCTGGAAAAGAACCCGGACGACGTGAACGCGATCTTCTTCAAGGGGGGGGCGCTGGGGTTCGAGGGAAGGCTCCGCTTTCACAGGAACGATTACCTCGGCGCCGCCGACGCCGCGCGGCGGGCGCTCCCCCTTGTCCGCACGGCGATGGAGCTGGACCCCGGGAACGACGACGTCCTCCTCGGCGCGGGGATCTACAGTTACTACGCCGACGTCATCCCCGCGGAGTATCCCTTCGTGAAGCCCCTCATGCTCTTCGTCCCCCCGGGGGACAGGCAGAAGGGGATCCGCGACCTGGAGCGCGCCGCCTCGCACGGGCGGTACGCCTCCATCGAAGCGAAGTACTTCCTCCTCCAGATCTATTACGCGGAGGAGAAGGACTACGTCCGCGCGCTCGGGCTGGCGTCGGGCCTGCACGAGCGGTTTCCCGCGAACGTGGTCTTCCAGAGGTACCTGGGGAGGGTCTACGTCGCGACGAACAGCTGGGAGGCGGCGCACGGCGTGTTCGCGGACATCATCGCCCGCGTCCGGCAGGGAATGCGCGGGTACACGCCCCCCGTGGAGCGGGAGGCGAGGTACTACACGGGCATGGCGTCCATGCTCGGGGGGAACCTCGACGCCGCGCTGCAGGAATTCTACCGGTGCGACGAGATCTCCCGCTCGCTCGACAGGGAGGAAGCTTCGGGGTTCATGTCGATGGCCAACCTCCGCATCGGCGAGGTGTACGACCTCCAGGGGAAGCGCCAGCTCGCGCTGGAGCAATACAGGAAAGTGAAGGACATGGCGAACTACCAGGAATCCCGGTCGATGGCCGACCGCTTCATCGAATCACCCTACACGGGGAAGTGAGGAGGGCCCATGCCGGGTGCCGCTCTGCTGTTCGGGCTCGTCGCCGCCGCGGCGGAAATCCTGGGGGGGAGCCTCGTCCTGATGCGGCGCACGTGGCCGCGCGCGGTGCAGGAGCATCTCCTGGCGCTCGGCGCGGGATTCATCCTGGCGCTGGTCTTCCTGGAGCTTGTCCCCGAGAGCCTGCGGGCGCTGGGTGCGGAGGCGCCCCTCTTCATGCTGCTGGGCTACGCCGTGCTCCACTTCTTCGAACACACGATCGTCGGCCACCTCCATTTCGGCGAGGAGACGCACACCGACGTGATGCTGAGCGGCGTGGCGAGCGCGTCGACGTTCGCGGGACTCTTCGTCCACGCGTTTTTCGACGGGTTCGCGATCGCGGCGGGGATGGCGTTTGACGAGCGGGTGGGACTCCTGATCTTCGTCGCGGTCCTTCTCCACAAGATCCCGGAAGGCCTCACGATCGCCTCGGTGATGATCGCCGCCGAGCGGCAGCGGCGCACCGCCTTCCTGGCCTCCCTGGCCATCGGCGTCGCCACGATGCTCGGCATACTCTCCGTCATGCTCGTGGCGAGAGTGGCGGCGGGGCTCGTCGGCGCGGCCTTCGCGTTCTCGGCCGGCGCCTCGACGTACGTCGGCGCGAGCGACCTGATCCCGGAGATCAACCACTCGCGCAACCGCGTCATACCCCTGCTCGTCTTCGCCGGGATGCTGCTCTTCTGGGTGGGAACGCTGCTGATCGCGCCGCTCGCCGGGCGCTAGGGCCCGTCAGAACGTCATGCCGACGGAGACGCGGTGGAGTGTGCCGATCGCGCCGTACGAGGAGAGGGCGTAGTCGACCAGCGTGGAGGAGATGGTGAGGCCGATCCCGGCGGAGAATCCCGCGAGCCCCGCGCTCGTCCCCGTCTGCAGGTCCTTGCGCGCCTGGTTGTTGTAGCCGAACCGCGCACGGAACACGTGCGAGAGCGTGAACTCCCCCCCGACGGTGAACGCCCCGAAGCGGTCGATGAAGCTCCCCGGGTTTTCGTTCAGCCTGTCGAAATCGACGTTCAGGAGGAGGGGGAGGCCCCGCGGGATGACCGAGACGCCCACGGCGACGTCCAGCGGCAGGGGTTCCTGGACGCCGGCGTACGTCGTCAGCATCCTCCCCATGTTCCGGATGCTCGCCCCGAGCGCGACGCGGCTCTCCGGGATGCGGTACAGGAGCCCGGCGTCCGCCGCCAGGGCCGTGGAGGTGTAGCCGGCGATCGACGAGTAGATGAACTTCAGGGCCGCGCCGTACGTCAGGTTCTCCTGGAGCGTATTGCTGTACCCGGCGCTGAACGCCATATCGGACGCCGTGAACGTGCCGGAGGCGTTGGCGAAGTCGTCCAGCGCGGGGAATGACCCGTAGTTGGTGTAGAGGACTCCTGCGCCGACGGCGCCGATCCCCTCGACCTGCTGGCCGTACACGACGTAGCCCGAGTTGATGTCGAGGAGGTGCTTGAAGTAGCCGGCCGCGCCGGCGGGCGACTCGAGCGTGCCGAGCGACGCGGGATTGACGAAGAGCGACGCGGGATCGTTGGCGAGTGAGACGACGCTCCCGGCGAGCGCCGCGGCGCGCGCGCCCACGTCGTTGCGCAGGTAGGCGAACGCCGTCGTCTCCTGCGCCCGCGCGGTGAGCGACCCCAGGGCGGCGAGCATGGCGTATGTCAGGGCGCGGCGCATCGTGGAGGAATGTATCGATTGCCCGGGGCAATATCAAGGAGGAGGCGATTGCTTCTGGGCGGAAAATTCGCTATACTGAATTCCTGCGTGGACCTGAGCAGCCTGGAGAAAGGACAGAGAGCGATGAAGGACGGCATTCACCCTGATTACAAGAAATCCATCGTCACCTGCGTGTGCGGGAACACGTTCGAGACCCGCTCGACCGCGGGGAACCTGAAGATCGAAATCTGCTCCGCCTGCCACCCCTTCTTCACCGGGCGGCAGAAGCTCGTCGACTCCGCGGGCCGCGTGGAACGGTACAACAAGAAGTACGCGAAGAAGGCCGCGGAGACTCCCGCCCCGTAACGTGAGCCCCCGGGGACGGGCGTTCCCGTCCGCCCCCGGTTGGCGCCCCGCGCGCCGGGGCGATCGTCACACTTCCCGACACCGTGCACGTGGAGAGCCTTCCTCCCGATACCATCCCTGCGCAGCCACGCAAGAACCTCTACGGCGGTCCCCGCGGGACTGCCGTCAAAATCCTCAACCGCGTCGAGCGGACCGACTCCTACCTGGACAAGGTGCTCGACATCGAGCTCAAGGCGCAGGACCTCTCCGACGTCGACAAGGGGCTCCTCAACGAGCTGGTTCACGGCGTCCTCCGGTGGCAGAACCGCCTCGACTGGGTCCTGAACGGCTTCTCCCACGGCAACTTCGCCAAGTCGGAGATCAACATCAAGAACACGCTCCGCGTCGCCCTCTACCAGATCCTGTTCCTGGACCGGATTCCCCACGCGGCCGCGGTCAACGAAGGGGTGGAGTTCATCAAGCGGATCAGGGGGGAGAAGCCCGCGGGACTCGTCAACGCCGTGCTCCGGAACATCATCAGGAACATCGACGGGATCCGCTACCCCGTCGCGGAGGAAGACCCGGTCCAGTACCTGGCGGTCTATTATTCGCATCCCCACTGGATGGTCCGCCGCTGGGTCGCCCGCTTCGGCGTGGAGGAGACGACAAAGCTCCTCATCGCCGCCAACGAGCGCCCCGCACTGACGCTCAGGATCAACCGCCTGAAGACCGATCCCGCCGCGTTCCTGCGGCAGATGGAGCAGCAGGGGATCGCCTGCACGCCGTCGACGCGCATCCCCTGGTTCGTCCGCGTCAAGGCGCTCGCCCGGATCGGGCAGATGGACCTCTTCCGCACGGGGATGTTCGCGGTGCAGGACGAAAGCGCCGCCCTCCCCACGCTCCTGCTCGCGCCGCGCCCGGGGGACCGGGTGATCGACCTGTGCGCCGCCCCCGGCGGGAAAACGACGAACATCGCCGAGACGATGAACAACGAGGGGGAGGTGATCGCCGTCGACCGCCACGAGGCGAAGCTCGCCCTGATCCGCACCTCCTGCGAGCGGCTGGGCCTGCGCAACGTGACCCTCAGGGAGGCGGATTCCGCGACGCTTGACGTCCCGCCGGCGGACAAAGTGCTCCTGGACGCCCCCTGCTCGGGGCTGGGGGTGCTCGCCAAGAAGCCGGACATCAAGTGGAAACGGGACGTGACCGACATCCTGAAGCTGACCGTGATCCAGGCCTCGCTGCTGGAGAACGCCGCGCGCCTGGTGAAACCGGGAGGGGTGCTCGTCTACAGCACGTGCACGCTGGAGCCCGAGGAGAACGCCCGGGCTGTCGACGACTTCCTCGCCCGGCACCCCGAGTTCGCGCCGGAGCACGCGGGACCCTTCGTGAGCCAGGACCTGGTGAACGAACGGGGGTTTGTCGAGACGCTGCCGCACCGCCACGGGATGGACGGGTCGTTTGCGGCGCGCCTCGTGAAGCAGACGCCACACTAGACACCTGGAGCGCAACGCCATGGCAACGATGCTGGATCTGGTCACCCGGGAGCTGGAGGAGCTGGAGCGGTCGAAGACGTACAAGCTGGAGGTTCCGCTGCGCGGACCGCAGGACGGTGTCGTCCGCGTCGGGACGCGGGACGCGGTGATGCTCGCCTCCAACAACTACCTGGGACTGTCGAACCACCCCGCGGTCCGCTCCGCGGCGATCCGCGGGATCAGGGAGTACGGCTACGGCGTGGCGTCCGTGCGGTTCATCTGCGGCACGCAGGACATTCACCTGGCCCTGGAGAAGAGGATCGCGAGATTCCTCGGGATGGAAGACGCGATCCTCTTCTCGTCGTGCTGGGCGGCCAACGAGGCATTGTTCGCCTCGCTCACCAATGAGAAGATGGGGATGGAGTCCTACCGGGACGTCATCTACTCCGACCGGCTCAACCACGCGAGCATCATCGACGGGCAGCGGCTCTGCCGTGCGGAGACGACCGACAGGAAGATCTACGCGCACGCCGACACGGACGACCTTGCCCGGCAGCTCGAGGCCGATGCCGGCAGGGACTACCGGCTCAGGATCATCGCCACGGACGGCGTCTTCAGCATGGAGGGGGACCTCGCCCCGCTGGACCGCCTGACGGCCGTCGCGGCCCGATACGGCGCCGTCCTCATGGTCGACGATTCGCACGGCGTCGGCGTCTGCGGCCGGACGGGGCGCGGGACGCCCGAGGCCTGCGGCGTCCACGGCACAGTCGACGTGCTGACCGGGACGCTCGGCAAGGCGATCGGCGGGGCCGCGGGGGGCTACATCAGCGGCAGGAAGGAGCTGATTGCCTACATGCGGCAGAAGGCGCGGACGTACATCTTTTCAAACTCGCTCCCGCCGTCGATCGTCTTCGGCGCCGGCGCCGCCTTCGCGCTCCTGGGGAAGGACCGCTCGCTCGTGCGGCGGCTCCACGACAACACGGCGTATTTCAGGAAGGAGATCGCCGCGCTCGGCTTCCGCGTCCTGGCCGGGGATCACCCGATCGTCCCGATCATGCTCGGCGACGCGGCGGTCGCGCAGGAGATGAGCGGCGCCCTGCTCAAGGAAGGGGTCTACATCAGGGGCCTCTGGTACCCCGTGGTGCCCAAGGGGGAGGCCCGGCTCCGCGCGCAGATTTCCGCGGCGCTCAGGAGAAAAGACATCGACCGCGCGCTCTCGGCCTTCGCCAGGGTGGGGCGGCGGATGAACCTGATCTGAGCGGCGCGTGTTAGAACTGCACGCATAACGACAAGCGGGAGAGACCGAGGAATGAAGCCGCTCAACAGGGAGAACGTGATGGAGGCCCTCCGTGCAGTGCACGACCCGGACCTCCGGAAGGACATCGTGACGCTCGGGTTCGTGAAGGACGTGCAGATCAGGGGGAACGACGTGAGCTTCGCCATCGAGCTGACGACGCCCGCCTGCCCGGTGAGGGACGAGCTGAAGACGGCGGCAGTCGCCGCGCTGAAAAACTCAATTGACGGGGTCGGGAACGTGAGCGTGACGATGACGTCGAACGTTGCGCGGCACTCCCTGGCGCCGCGCGCCGAGATCCTGCGCGGCGTCAGGAACACGATCGCGGTCGCGTCGGGGAAGGGGGGAGTGGGGAAGTCGACGATCGCGGCGAACCTCGCGGTCGCGCTCGCCCTGGACGGCGCGAAGGTGGGCCTGGCCGACCTGGACATGTACGGTCCCAGCATGCCCCTGATCATGGGGATCCGTGCGAAGCCGGTGCAGAAGGAGGGGAAGCTCTTCCCGATCGCCAACTGGGGCGTGAGCGTCATGTCGATCGGGTTCCTTGTCGACCCGCTGCAGGCGGTCGTCTGGCGGGGTCCCATGGTCAGCGGCGCGGTCCGCCAGTTCATGACCGACGTCGAGTGGGGCGAGCTGGATTACCTGGTGATGGACCTTCCCCCCGGGACAGGCGACGTCCAGCTCACGCTCGTGCAGACGATCCCGCTGACGGGGGCGGTCGTGGTCACGACCCCGCAGGACATCTCGCTGGCCGACGCGCTCAAGGCGTGGAAGATGTTCGACAAGGTCGATGTCCCGGTGCTGGGCGTGGTCGAGAACATGAGCTATTACGTCTGTTCCCACTGCGGCGCGCGGGAGGAGATCTTCGATAACGGGGGAGGGAAACGCACGGCCGCCGAGCTCGGCGTCCCCTTCCTGGGGGAGGTGCCGCTCTACACGTCGATCCGCGTCAGCGCGGACCGGGGGACGCCGATCGCGGCGGACCCGGCCGCGCCGGTCCAGGCCGGCATCATCCGCTCGATCGCGCGCAACGTCGCAGCGCAGGTGAGCATACGGAACGCGCAGCGCGCCGCCCGGAGCGCCGTCGACATACAGCTCATGGCGGGGGAGGGGACTCCGGGGTGAGCGACGCCGGGAGCATCGCCGCGCGGATCGAGGAGGCGCTCGAGTCGGTCCGCCCCTCTCTTCGCATGGACGGGGGAGACGTGCGCTTCCTCCGCGTGCGGGAAGGGGGAACGGTCGAGGTCCAGTGGACAGGGACGTGCGCCGCCTGCCCGATGTCGGTCATGACGCTCCGGGCGGGCGTGGAGCGGGCCGTGATGCGCGGGGTGCCGGAGATCCGCCGCGTGGAGGCGGTGCCCGCCTGAGCACGTTTCCCCCCTCAGGCCGGCGTTGCGACTTCCCTGACCCCCCCCTCTTCGATCTTCAGTATCCTCCCGTTGGCCTTCCGCACGATGTCGTAGTTGTGCGTCGCCACCACGCAGGCGGTCCCCCGGACGTTGATCTCCTTCAGGAGCGCCAGGATCTCGCCGGACGTCCCCGGGTCGAGGTTCCCCGTCGGTTCGTCGGCGAGGAGGAACGCGGGGTTGTTCACCAGGGCCCGCGCGATGGCGACGCGCTGCTGCTCTCCCCCTGAGAGCTCGTCCGCCATCTTGTTGCGCGCGTGGCTCAGTCCCACGTCCCCGAGCGTCTGGATGACCCTCCGCTTGATCTCCGCCCGCGGCGTCCCTGTCACGTGGAGCGTGAATGCGACGTTGTCGAACACGCTCCGGTCTTCAAGCAGCTTGAAATCCTGGAACACCACGCCCAGCTCCCGCCGCAGCGCGGGGATCTCCCGGGCCTGGAGCGAGGCGGAGCAGTGCTTCCCCACGAACACCGCCCCCCGCGAGGGGAGGAGGTCCATGTAGATCAGGCGGAGGATCGTGCTCTTGCCCGACCCCGTCTGTCCCACCAGGAAGACGAACTCCCCCGGCCTGATCTGGAGCGACACGTTGTCCAGGAGCATGCGTGAGCCGAATTCGACGGAGACGCCCTTGAACGCGATCACGGCCTGCCTCCCCGGCCCCGCCTCGCCGCGATCGCGACGGCGGCGGCGATGGCGTTCACCATGCTCGACGGGTCCGCTTCGAGGCGCCGGGCGATGTCGAACGCCGTGCCGTGATCAGGGGATGTCCTGACCACGGGGAGCCCCACGGAAACGTTGACCGCAGTGCCGCGCGCCGCCATCTTGAGCGGGATGAGTCCCTGGTCGTGATACATGGCGACGACCGCGTCGTATGCCTCCGGCCGGTAGCGGGAGAAGAACGCGTCGGCCGGGAAAGGTCCCGCCAGTGCGATCCGCTCTTTCCTCAGCGTTTCCATCGCCGGGATGATCACGCGCTGCTCCTCGTTGCCGATGTCTCCCCCTTCCCCCGCGTGCGGGTTGAGGCCGAGGAGCGCGATGCGCGGCGAGGCGATCCCCCAGTCCGTGCGCAGCGCGCGGTGGATCACGCGGACCCTCTCCAGGAGGAGCGCGCCCGTCAGCTCCCGGGGGACGTCCCTGAGCGGCGTGTGGATCGTGACGAGCCCGACGCGGAGCGCCCCGGCCACGAGCATCATCGCCACGTGGGGGGCGTGCGTCAGCCGCTGCAGGAGCTCGGTCTGCCCCGGCGTGTCGACGCCCGCCAGGTGGAGGGCCTGCTTGGAGACCGGGGCGGTCACGACCGCCGAGGCCCCGCCTCGCATGACGGCGTCCACGGCGGCTTCGATCGCGCGGGCGGCCGAGGCGCCCGCCTCGGCCGAGAGCTTGCCCGGCGCCACGCGCACGGGCGCTCCGTGCGCGGTGTCGAGCAGGGGGATCTCGCCGGGTGCGGGCGACTGTCCTTCATCCCAGCGCCGAAACCGGAGCGGCAGCGTGAGCCGTTCGGCCATGCGCTCGAACACGCGGGCCGGTCCGACCAGGAGCGGCGTGCATGAGCGCCTCACGCCGGGGAGAGAGGCGGCCTTCAGCGCGACCTCCGGGCCGATCCCGTTATAGTCGCCGGCGGTGATCGCGACGATCGGTTTCACATGGCTCCCGCGGTGACAAGGACGTAGTTGCCCGACCTGTCCCTGTCGACGAATATGAACCTCTTTTTGAGGCGCGCATACGTCCAGACCTCCTGGTGCCCGGCGACCGGATCCAGCGTCCTGTCCGACGAGGTCGGGGGCCCGTACAGGACATAGATCCTCCCCCTGTCGGAGCGGAACCCGTCGGGCGAACGGAGCGTGCCGAAGTTCCGCGTCGCGTAGTCCACGCGGCGGTAATATTCCGTCTCGACGTCGTTCAGCGCAGTCCCTTCCCGTCCCCCGTGTCCCCGCCAGAATCCCTCCAGGTGGGCGCGGCGGGACTCCAGGTTGCCCCGCTTCAGCGAATCAAGCTCCCCCTCCGTCGTGATGTAACGGAGAGACTCGATCGCATTGTCGATGTCCTTCAGCGAGAAGGGCATGTCCGGCCAGACCGCGCGCGCGCGGCGCGTCACCTCGCGCCGGCCCCCCCCGCTCCGGAGCGTGAGCGACATCCTGTAGGCGCGGAGCGGGAGCTGCGCAAGCGGGAGCGGGATCACGGCCGCACAGACGTTCGAGCCGGGGGCGGTCCTGATGGTGTAGCCCACGCCGGCCGAGTCGGCGGAGGAGATGAGCGCGACATCCCGCGCGACGGGGACGGTGACGCTCCGGGCCGGGGGGATCTCCGTCGCGTCGATCGGGGCTGCAGGGTCCTCCGTAAACTCGTAGGAGACGGAGAGCGTCGTGTCGGCGGCCGGATCGCCGTGCCAGAGGGCCAGGACCGATGCGGGGCGGCCGAAGAGGATCTCATCCCCGTAGTTCATGAGGAGGACATGCAGGGGAAGCGACTCCCCCGCGGGGGGATGGATGGTCGTGAGCGAGGCGCCGGGGAGCCCCGCGAGCGGCGTCCCTGCGCTCACAAACCGCTCGCGCTCGGTGATCGTCCTGCGTGATTCCTCGTCGTCCACGGTGACGAGGACGCGGTATTTCCCCGGCCGCACGGAGAGGGGAATGATCCCCTGCTCCCACACGGTGCCGGCGGGATTCCTCTCGGTGCTGTTCTCCTGGATCTCGATCGAGCGGATCGAGCGCGCCTCGGTCCCGCCGGTGGAATCCTGCAGCTCCACGACCACGTCCCCGCTCCTGTGAAAGGGGGCGTGCTCCTCCGGGTCCCTCACAGGGACGAAGAACTCCCTGTCGATCCTGAAGCTGACGTCGACGTCGACCCTCGCCGAGTCGGCGGGCGAGGGGACCGCCCATGCTTCATAGAAGAGGACATGCGGCGCCTCCTCCCCCCGGGGGGCGCGCACCTGGGCAGCCCCCTGCCACGCAACACAGCACACCGCACAGCACGCCGCAACAACCGTCAGTACGCCGCTTCGCACCGCCTCATCTCCTTTCTTTGCCATTCAGGCAGTTCTCCTCCGGAGGAAATCCACGAGCAGGCGCACGCCCACGCCCGAGGCCCCCTTCACCGTATAGTCACCCGCCTCTTCGAGGATCGCGGTCCCCGCGATGTCGAGGTGGACCCAGGGGACGTCCCCCGCGAACTTCTTCAGGAACATCGCCGCGGTGATCGCGCCCCCCCAGCGGCCCCCCGTGTTCTTCACGTCGGCCACGTCGCTCCTGATGAGCGTTTCGAATTCCTCGAAGAGGGGAAGCTCCCAGACGCGCTCGTACACGGCGAACCCGGATTCCGCGAGCGCGCGCATGGCGGCGGCGTCCGTGCCGGACATTCCCGTGGCCACGTGGCCGAGCGCCACGACGACCGCCCCCGTCAGCGTGGCGATGTCGATGACGAGCGACGGCCTGAATGTCGACGCGAACGAGAGGGCGTCGGCGAGCATCAGGCGTCCCTCGGCGTCGGTGTTCTCCACCTCGGACGTCATCCCGTTTGCATGGCGGAGAATGTCCCCGGGGCGGAATGCAGAGGGACCCGGGAGGTTCTCCGCGGCCGGGACGATCCCGACGAGGCTCAAGGGGAGGCCGAGCGCGGCGACCGCCTGCATCACGGCGATCACTGCAGCTCCTCCGGCCATGTCCATTTTCATCTCCGCCATGCCCGCCGAGGGCTTGATGGAGATCCCCCCGGAATCGAACGTCACCCCCTTGCCGACGATGACGACGGGGCGCCCTGCGCGCGGAGCCCGGCCGCCCCGCCGGCGTCTCCCGTCGTAGCGCATCACGATGAGCCGCGGAGGGCGGGCGCTTCCTCCCCCGACGCCCAGGAGCCCCCCCATGCCGAGCGCGCGGAGCTTCCGTTCGTCGTGGACCGTGACGCTGAATCCGCCGCGGCGGCCGGCGGAGCGGGCCTCACGGGCGAGCGTTTCAGGATACATCGCATTGGGGGGAGCGTTGGCGAGATCGCGTGCGAGGCATGTCGCCTCGCACACCGTGCGGGCGTAGGCGACTCCTGCGGCGACCGACCGCACGGGCGCGGCCGATCCGGCGAGTATGACGATCCGCGAAATGTGCTCGCCGACCGGCAACCGGAGCGTCCGGTATGCGTCAAACCTGTAGAGCCCGAGCAGGATTCCCTCGGCAAGCGCGGTGCCGTACATCAGGGCGGCCTCTTCCCCCAGGGGAGCGAGCATCGCGGCGTCGGGCTCCATGAACGCGGCGCTCCTGACGCCCGATGAACGGAGCGCGCGCGCCGCAACGGCGGCGCTTCGCCTCAGGCGTTCCGCGCTCCAGGAGCGGGCCTCGCCGGCACCGACCAGGAGGAGCCGCGGCACGGGAGCATGCCGGGGAAAGAGCAGGAGCGTCTCCCTCTCGCGCCCCGAAAATCCCGTCCCCCCTTCGGGGAGGATATCCCCGCCGGCGAGCGCGCGGAGCGCCCGGGGTCGCGCCCCGGCGTCCCCGTACTGGAATACCAACTGCACAAGCGCGTCCACGGCGGGACGGCCCGGTGTGCCCTGCCGGACGTCAAGTCGGATCATAGGGCCGGAGTGAGGTATTTTCCCGCCGCGCGGATCACGCGTGCGCGCACGTCGGCAAGCGCACCGGGGAGGCGCGCCCCGGCGGCGTTCAGGTGGCCGTTCCCCCCGAACTCCGCCGCCAGCGCGTTGACCGGGATCGCTCCCCGCGAGCGGAAACTGATCTTGAGTCCGTCGGCGGTTTCCATGAAGAGCATGCCGATGGCGACGCCCCCGACGGACATCGGGTACGTCGTGAAGTTCTCCGTATCCTCTTCGCTCGTTCCCGTGCGCTCGAGCATTGCCCGCGTGACCGTGATGTGCGCCAGCCGCCCCTCGTACACGGTCTCCAGCGAGAGGAGGACTTCCCCCATGAGCCGCATGCGCGCGGCGGACCACCGTTCGTACACCTCGGAGAATATCGCCACGGGGTCCGCCCCCGCCTCGATCAGCCGGGCGACGATCCTGTGCGTGAGAGGGCCCGTGCGCGGGTAGCGGAATGAGCCGGTGTCCGTCATGATGGCGCAGTAGAGCGCGCGCGCGATTGCCGGATCGATGCGCGCACGCGGGCTCCGGTAGAGGAGCCGGAAGAGGACCTCTCCCGTGGACGTCGCCTCCTCGTCGACGAGGGCGTGCGCGGCGAACGGCTCGGGATCGGCGTGATGGTCGATGCAGATGCGGAGAGCGGGACTCGCCATGACGGCGTCCTTCATTGCGCGGAGCCGCCCCGGGTGGTTGGCGTCAAGGACGACGATGGCCTCCGCGGAAGTGATTGCCGGGTCGTCTCTCTTCCCGTCGTAGAGCGCGATCGACCGGCCGGGATCGAGGAACGTGAGGAAGCCGGGGACGGGGCTCACGTTGATCACGTGCGCCTCTTTTCCCCTGGCGCGCAGCCACGCCGCCAGTGCGACCTCGGAGCCGATGGCGTCGCCGTCGGCATTGACGTGCGTCGTCAGGACGAACCGTCCCCGCGAGGCGAACGCGCGGAGGATGGCCGCGGATGGACCCTGTGAGCCGTACGCTGTCATGGGAACGTGCCGCTGAATATACCCAATTCGCCCGGCATAAAAAACCCCCGCGCATGCGCGGGGGTCGGGCCGTGTCCCTCCGGGACGGGGACGATCAGCTGATCACCCAGGTTTCC
>DATJAS010000099.1:0-9117 GCA_035516035.1 Bacteroidota bacterium
GCGATGTCCGTCGAGGAGGCAAGGTGGAGCGCGCCCCGGACCGTCTGCCACGACGGGATGTCCCAGTGCTGAGCCACCCCGCGCAGCAGCTGCACCAGCGGCCGCCCGCGGCGGTCCGTCAGCACCACCGCCTGCGTCAGCGTCGTCTGGTTCATCTCCTTCAGGAGCTGTGCGGCCGTGTTCTCGTCGCCGAGCTCCGCCACCGCGCGCAGCCGGGGCGACTCCGCGATCACCGCGCAGCTCCGGATCAGCTCGGCGGACTGCAGTTTCTCCTGGACGAGCACGGCGGAGGACGCCGCGTCCAGCTCGCGCGAAAACGTCTCTTCAAACCGGCCGCGGGTCCAGTAGTTGATGATGAAGAACGTGATCACCAGCAGGCTCAGGACCACGCCGTAGATGGAGATCAGGATTTTGTTCCGGAACGTCATGGGCTGCAACCGGGATCAGTATGCCACCACGAGCTGGAGGGCCGTCAGGCTGTCTTTCGGATCGCTCCCTCCCCGCGTCCGCGTCTCCCGTCTGACCGCCTTGAGGAGCACATCCCTGTCGATGAAGAACCCCAGTCCCCCTTCCCATTCGACAATGTCGTAGTCCCACGGACCCGCGACTGTCCCGAGCACGGCGTTGCCGAAGTGGAGCCCGCTCACGCGGAGCGCCGCGTAGAGGCGGGGCATCAGCGTGTATTTTCCCTCCGCATAGTAGCCCATGACGCGCAGGTCCTGGTCCCCCGTCGTGACGGGGACCGTGAACGTCGAGGTCACCGCCTCGGCGAAAAAGACGGCGTGCCCGCGGCTGAACTCCAGGTCGGCCTCTGCGGCCCGTTCCTTGTACGCGCTCTCGTCCTCGTTCCCCGGCAGCGGGTAGGCCGACTGCAGGTACGCCCCCCAGTCGTACGCCCCCCCGATCGTGAGTCCCGTGAACGGCGTGACGGCGATGCGCACCACTTTTCCGAGGTCGCTGGTGTAGTTGTCGGTGCTGTAGGAAGTGGTGCTCACCGTTCCGGTCGTCAGCGCTGCGGCGTAATCGACGATGCCGGCCGAGCCGAACACCATGACCCCCGTGTGGTACATGCCCAGGTCGAGCAGCCGCATGCCCGCTCCCTTCCCCGCATTCGTCAGGATGTCCCGCTCCGGGACGATGCGGTAGTCGGATCCCGGCGTGAAGTGGTCGGGGAGTGCGGTCCGGTATTCGTAGATCGACGGGAGCCCGAAGAGGAAGTTCTTCCGGGGGAACCGCCGTTCGCCGAGGTTGCCGAACGGGAGATCGAACTTCCCCGCCTGGATGTTCAGCCCGAGCGGCGTGATGTCCGTCAGGCGGAGCGCGATGTAGTCAACCGTGATGGCATCCGTGTTCGTCGCGCGGATATTCCCCAGGGCCGTGACGTGGTCTGCAGGATCCCCCTCGAAAAAGAGGCGTGTGTCCCAGCCGAATGAGGGGCGCCCGTTGTCGACTGCGCGGGGGGCCGTTGTTGCGCCGCTCCTGTAGAAGTCCGCCGCGGTCTGGCCGCTGAACTCGACCTGCGCCGACGCGGCGGCGGCGGCGATACAGCAGGCGGCGATGAGGGCTATCCTGGTCATCCGCGTCCTCAGTCGTTGAAATCCAGTTCCACGTCCTCCCCCTCGCGCACTTCAATCGTCTTCCGCTCAACCACGTCCCGGTCGTACCAGAGGGCGACCCTGTACGTGCCGGGGGGGATGTGCCCGATCGCGTACGATCCCGCGTCGTCAGGCGAGGCAAAATACGGGTGCCGCAGCACGAGGATCGTTGCGCTCATGCTCGAATGGATGTCGCAGTAGACGCGCACGACCCCCGCCCGGTCGAACGTCACGGAGCGGGAATCATCCCGGGGATACCTGCCGAGGTCGAACTCTTTGGGCTGGGAATAGGAAAAGACGTTGTGGAACAGGTTATCGCGGTTGGGGAACTCGACGCGCGTGCCGACGAGCACGGCGAGTACCTGCGGATGGAACTGGAGATTACGCTGGTCGAGCGACGGCGCGTGCGAGGGGAGAGGATATGTGCCCCTGTTGAGCTCGTCGCTCTCGATGTACACGACGGCTTTTTCGGAGAGGTGCACCGGGGAAGGGGCGGCACCCGGCCGGGCGGAGGTCCCTTCCGCCCCGTGCATCGAGTACATGCCGAGCATCTGATCGCGAAGCGGCGCCGCGTGAGTCTCTTCCCGCCTGGTGACGGTGATCTTCCCGTGAATCGCACAGGCGGGTTGCTCTGCCTGCTGCGCAACGGCGGGGTGCGCGAACGCCAGGGCTACGAGGAGGAGGCTTGCGGATCCGCGTTCGTGAGGTCTGGTCGGCATCATGAGAACGTGACTGTCACATACTGATACGGATTTTGCACCTGACATTCAACGCAGCCGTCTTGCAAAATCCGGGCCGGAATTTTCGTGCCCGTACGGTGTGCGGGCGCGTCCCGGGATCACGGTGTGTGGCGGTTGTGCCACACCGTGAGGACCGCCGGTGTGGCGCGCGCGCCACAGCGCCCGTTATTCGTCGGGGAAAAACGCCCGCCCGGGGCTTCCGGGAGGGGATTGCGGCGGCGGCAGGGGTGGCATGGGCCTTGTGAGATGACGGGGACCGTCATCGTCCACTAAGGCGATCACGGGCGAACAGTGAATTCACAGGGAGGAATGACCGTATGACGCAGTCGCAGTTGTTCGAACAGGAAGCGCTTCCCCACATGGCGGCGCTTGAAAAATTCGCGTACCAGCTCTGCCGCGATACGCACCGCTCCAGGGACCTGGTGCAGGAGACGATGCTGAAAGCGTTCAGCCATTTCAGCACGTTCAGGAAGGGGAGCAACTGCCGGGCATGGCTCTTCCAGATCTGCAAGAATTCCTACATCAACGCCTACCGGAGGAAGCAGCGCGAGCCGGTGGCCGTGGATTTCGCCGATGAGTCGATGCAGGCGGGACCGGGGAGCGATCCCGATCAGGTTCGCAGCGCGCGGGTCATTTGCGTGGATACCACGGACGTCGAGGCGCACGAGCGGGCGCTGGGGGATGAGGTGGCGAACGCCCTCCGCCGCCTCCCCCCGGCGTTCCAAACGGCCGTGATACTCTCCGACATCGAGGGACATCCCTACGAGGAGATCGCCGAGTTCATGCAGGTCCCCATCGGGACCGTCCGCTCGCGTATCCACAGAGGACGGGTTTTGCTCGCCGGTGAGCTTGGGCGATATGCAAAGTCCGTCGGTTTCCCCGTGGCAGCTTGACAGCCCGATTGACTATAGTCCATTGACTATAGACCATAGTCCATCGATCTCCATCTATGAATTCTCCCGTCTCCGCGCGATGAGATAGAAGAGCACCAGCGACGCCCCGCCGAACAGCGCGATCAGTGCAGGGATCACTCCGTGGTTGACGCCGTACGCTTCGTGGAGCCAGAGACCCACCAGGATCGCCGCCCCGACTCCCACCAGCACGATCCCCCATTTCAGCGAGGTCAGGGGACTCCAGTGGCGGATGCTCTTCTCGAAGTATGCCTTCATATCCTCCCCCTTCAGCCCCTTGTCGATCATGGCCATCCGCTCCCTGTGGCGGGCGAATATCGCGGCCCCTATCACGGATGCCATGCAGAGGAACATGAAAATGACGAATACAGCGACTGTTATCGGCATGTGTGCCTCCCAAAGTGGATTCTACGGTGCGATTCAGTTAGTTTGACCGGGTAAGGCCGGCGTTTGTTTCAGGGGGCGGAGTGAAACATTTTCCCCCCCGCAGCGGTCTTACAGAGACAGGAAAGGGAGCATGCCTCCGGTGACAGACAGCGACACCCCCGTTGTGGAAGCGGTGCGTTCCGGCAATGTCCGCTCGTTCAGCCTCCTTGTGGACAGGCACAGGGACCGGGCGATGACGCTGGCCGTCCGGCTCGTGGGGGATCGACTTGAGGCGGAGGAGGTGGTGCAGGATGCGTTCCTGAGGGCGTTCCGTGCTCTCGACGGGTTCAGGGGAGACTCACGGTTTTCCACCTGGTTCTACAGGATACTCTACAACGCCTGCATGACGCGTCTCCGGGTGTCGCCCCGTCCTCCCATGGAGGAGCTCCCCGCCGACGGGGATCGATTGCCGGGGCTTTCGGATGAGCCCGGTCTGGATGAACGGCTTGAGACAGAGGAGATGCGCGATATCCTCCTGGAAGAAATGGGGCGCCTCCCGGCCGCGTACAGCACGGCGCTGACGTTGCTCTACGTGCAGGAGCTCAGGTACGAAGAAATTGCGGACGTCCTCCGGATCCCGCTGGGGACCGTGAAGACGAACATTTTCCGCGGACGGGATCTCCTGCGCAGGAGAGTCCTTGAGCGGATCACCGAGGAGGCGGTATCGCGATGAATGAAGATCATTGCACGCCGGAAGATCTCCACATGCTTCTGGACGGAGCGCTCTCCCCCGCAGAGTCCGCCGCGGCGCGCGCCCACATTGCCTCCTGCCCCGGATGCGCCTCGCGGTACAGCGCGCTCCGCCGGCTCGACGGCGCGATCAGGGCGCTCCCCCTTCTCACGGTCTCCCCCGGATTCACATCGACGGTCATGTCGGCGCTCGACCCGGTGATGCCGGTCTCCCGCCCGTTCCGGTTCTTCACGTGGGTGGCGTTCCAGGTCTGTCTCATCAGCGTGCTCCTGTTCGGGCTTGGCGTCTGTGCCCTTGCGGGGTTCATTACGCCGGGTGGAGAAGCCCCGGGGGGCATCGGCGAAACCTCTCTCGCGATGCTTGAGAGCGCGCTCTCGGCCGGCGTCTCGTTCATTACCTCGTTACTGGGAAATCCGGCGCATGCCGGCCCCTATATCATCACGCTCTGCACGGTCCTCGTCGTGCTGATGCTTGCCCCTCTTGACAGGATTTTCGCGAGCAAGCTCACCCACCGCTGATCCCCCCCGCCGTCATTGCGAGCCGTGCCTGTGGCGCCACCGGCGCCATCTCAGGCGAAGCAATCTCCGACCTGTCATTGCGAGGGGCGCCGCAGGCCAACGGTGGCGCCGTAGGCGCCTACGCCCCGAAGCAATCTCACACGCTCACATTCGGCAGGTGCTCCATCGCCTCGTGCACCAGCCGCTCCGGGTACTCGTAGTCTTCCAGCTTTCCCTGGTGGAACGCGTCGTAGGCCGCCATGTCGAAATGGCCGTGGCCGGAGAGGTTGAACGCGATCACCTTCTTCGTCCCCTCGGCCTTGCACCTGAGGGCTTCGTCGATGGCGGCGCGTATTGCGTGGGCCGACTCGGGCGCCGGGATCACCCCCTCGGCGCGCGAGAATTCGACTGCCGCTTTGAACGTCTCGATCTGGTTCACCGCGCGCGCCTCGATATTCCCGTTGTTGACGAGCGCGCTCACGCTCGGCGCCATGCCGTGATAGCGCAGCCCTCCCGCGTGTATCCCGGGGGGCATGAACGTGTGGCCGAGCGTGTGCATCTTGACGACGGGGGCCATGGCGGCCGTGTCGCCGTAGTCGAACGTGTATTTCCCCTTCGTCATGCTCGGGCACGAGGCAGGTTCCACCGCGACGAGCCGTGTCTTCTTCCCTTCGCGCAGATTCCTGTGGAGGAACGGATAGGCGAACCCTGCAAAGTTGGATCCCCCTCCCGCGCAGCCGATCACGATATCCGGGTATTCCCCCGCCAGCTCCATCTGCTCGAGCGCTTCGAGCCCGATCACCGTCTGGTGCATTAGGACGTGTCCCAGCACGGAACCGATCCCGTACTTCTTCGTTCCCCCGGATGCCGCGGCGGCTTCCACCGCCTCCGAGATCGCGATGCCGAGCGAACCCTGCGAGGCCGGGTCCTCCGCAAGCACCTTCCGCCCGTACTGCGTGTTCTCGCTCGGGCTCGCGTATACTTTCGAGCCGTAGTTCTCCATGACCACGCGCCTGTAGGGCTTCTGGTGGTAGGAGACCTTGACCATGTAGACTTCGAGGTCGATGTTGAAGAAGTTGCACGCCATGGCGAGCGCTGTTCCCCACTGCCCGGCGCCCGTCTCCGTGGTCATTGCCTTCGTCCCCGCCTCCTTGTTGAAGAAGGCCTGTGCGACGGCGGTGTTCGGCTTGTGAGAGCCGACGGGGCTCGCGCCTTCATACTTGTAGTAGATGTGCGCCGGCGTCCCCAGCGCTTTCTCGAGGCGGACGGCACGGCACATCGGCGTCGGTCGCCACAGCCGGTAGATGTCCCGCACCGGGCCCGGGATCTCAATCCACCGCTCCGTGCTCACCTCCTGGCCGATCAGGCTCATCGGGAAGAGCACGCTGAGGAAATCAGGCGTCACGGGCTTGAGTGTCCCGGGATGGAGCACAGGTTGCGGGGGAACCGGCATGTCGGCATTGATGTTGTACCATGCCTTGGGTACCTTGGTGTCGTCGAGAAGAAAGCGTGTGGGGTCGCTCATGCATCCTCCAATGTTGTTTCAATAAAATGAGTTTCCGTGGGAAATCCTAATGCGCGACGCAGCGCGCTCCCGCTTGCCTTCCGGGAGCGGATCGTCATTCACCAGGTGCACCCGGTGAAGCTGGCGACCGACTGGCTGACGGGTATCGCCTCCGGCTGGCTCCTCTGGAACCACGAGCTGGTTCCCGCCCTGATCGTCGGGTTCGTTCCCTCGATCGTCGTCTCACTCTATATGATTGTGCGCGTCGATCTCGGCCGGCTTGCCCAGACGCGTCTCGGCCGCTATGTCGCATCGCCGCGCACCCGACCCTCCGATGGGATCCGGTTCCTCGGGCTCCTGATCGCGTGGTGGGGGGCATGGAGTAACTCCCTCCTCCCGATCGTCGCGGGTCTCGCGGTGATCCTGCTCGGGTGGGGGAAGGGTCTTCTCGCCAGGCGCACCGCCTGAGGAACCGCAGGAGGCGGCGCTGCGTTCATCATGAAATCAGTTCACTACCAATCAGGAGGAAAAATGATCAGCTGGCAAGGAGCGTTGGCCGCGATGGCCGCGGCCGTGATCGCGTCGGGATCGGCGCCGGCACAGCAGATGGAACATCATCACGAGGGAGGGGCCGCACAGGATTCAGTCCGGCGTGCCCAGGCGGGCGCGCAGGTCGAGCATGAGCTTGCCGAGCTGCGCGAGCGGATCGCCGGGCATGAGAAGGACCCGGCTCCCCAGGTATTCAAGAACATCCAGATGTTCAAGGACGTGGAAGCGGGGCGCGTGCTGGGCGCGATGGGGTTCTTCTCCCGCGCACTCGGTGTCTCGTGCAAGCACTGCCACGTTGTCGACCAGTGGGAGAAGGAAGACAAGCCGGAGAAGCAGATCGCCCGCGACATGGCGGCCATGGTCACGGAGATCAACTCGCACCTTCTGAAGAACATCAAGAACCTCGACAGCCCCGATCCGCGGATCGGGTGCTGGACGTGCCACCGCGGGGACGTGATCCCGCAGGGCATGCCTCCCCGGGAGCGGAAGGACTGATCACTTCCTGTCCGCCAGCCGGAACCGGAAGGGGACATCCACCGACACCGGGACCGGGCCGCTGTTTGAATAGCCGGGCGTGAAGAGGAACTTCCACGCCGCAGCCACGGCCGCGTCGTTGAAGATGTCGGCACTCGAGCTGACGACGCTCACCGCGCCCGGCTTTCCTTCCCTGTCGACCAGGATTCTCACGCGCACGATCCCTTCCAGCCCCGACCTGACGGCAAGATCCGGGTAGACTGGGGGGACGCTCCTGACGAGTTTCGGCAATCCCTCCACGGCCTCAAACACTCCCGGGTTCTCGTCAGGGGGCGCCCATACCGTGTCGCCGCTTCCCCCCGTCCCCGCGCCTTCGGGACCGGGGGCCGAAATCGGGACATTGTTCGGCGTGAGAGCCACTTCCGTGTCAACGAGTGCGGGAGGGACCGGTACGGGGATGCCGGAACGGTTCCTCACATTTCTCTCGGCCACGTTGACCTGGGGGGCCTCGCCGGGGTTGAGGGGCGGCGGAAGCCAGCGGGGAGGCTGCACGTGGATAAGAACGACCTGCAGGCCGGTATCCGGTTTGCCCCCTGTGAGGTAGAATGACCCGATCGCGCCGAGGTGGATTGCGATCGCGATGCCGAGTCCCGCCATCCAGTACAGATGCAGAGTGTCTTTCAATTCAGCTGCCCCGTAGGGGGCGCCGTCCCGGCCGAGCGCTGTGCGTGTCATGGCGACCTCCTCTCATCCCCTGTACCCGTTGTACTCCCCGATGCTGCGATATGTTCCCGGCCCCGGTCTTCTCTCCCGTATCTGTGAATCAGGCTCCCCGCATAGGATCCGGCGAATGAAAAGATGAGCGCCATCGACGCGTCCCAGGGATGTCCGCCGGGAAGAGGTGGAGATCCCGCCGCAAACCACCGTGCCGCCCCGAACACCGGGATCCAGATCCCTGTCAGGAGTCCCCAGCGCCACGCTGCGCGCGGTGAGGCATATGCAATGAACATCGAGAACGTGAGGAGCAAAAGCGCGGGCCCCTGCACGTCCGTCGCGCTGAGATCGAGGATCCCGAGGAAAAGCCCGGTAAACAGGGCGAAGAGATTTGGCCACGATGCCGGCCTGAAAAAGAGGATGACGGCCGAGACGGGCAGGTACGCGGCCATCAGGTTAAATGCCAGCATGAACATCCAGCGGGGCGTCTCCATGTGTGTGGCTCCTGTGTGTTGTGAAAAGTACTTTGAAATACAAAGTTAATTGGCAAAAAAAAGATCAGGACCCTCCGCGGATGATCCGCTCCAGCGCGGCCACGTGTTCGGCGAAGGCCCTCCGTCCCGTCTCCGTGATTGCGTACGCGGTGCGGGGCTTCTTCCCGCGGAAGGATTTCCTCACTTTCAGGTACCTGTGGCGCTCCAGCACGGCGACGTGCGTCGCCAGGTTTCCGTCCGTCACTCCCAGGAGCTGCTTCAGCGTGTTGAACTCGGCCTCGTCCCTGACGGCGAGGACCGACATGACGGCGAGCCGGACCCGGTTGTCGAATGCCCGGTTCAGCGTGTCGACCGGCGGGATCATTGCTCGTACTTCGCCCAGAGGAGAAGCCCGTACACGATATGGAGGAGTCCGAACCCTCCCGCCCAGAGGATCAGGCCCAGCTCCGGCCGGAATCCGGCTGTCAGGCCGAGGAGGACGTCGATCCCTCCGAGATACCGCACCTCGCTGAACGTGAAGTT
>DATJAS010000100.1:0-31802 GCA_035516035.1 Bacteroidota bacterium
CATGTCGACGATATCCTTCGGGAGATCGGAGTTCCCCTCGACCGTCGCTCCCTCCGAATAGTCCATCGTCTCGAAGACGTTGAGATCCAGCTCCTTCATCTGCTCCCGGGAGATCGCGATGAGCTGTTTCAGGAGCTTCGGGGGGACGGCTTTCGGATACAGGTACCCGGGCCCCGACAAGCAGCCGATCATGAAGTCGTTCGGCGTCGCCATGCTGTAAAAGTACTCCGCCATCGCGGGGGCCATCCAGGTGTAGTTCGTTTCCGCCTCCCACGCGTACGGGATCTCGCCGCGCCCGGGCTTGAGCCACGCCCCGAGACCCATGCCGTCGGTCTGGATACACGTGACGTAGACCTTTTTCCCGGGGACCGGGGTTTCTCCGGGCTTGAGATGGTGGTTGTTCGTGTACCGGAAGCCGGGCGACGCCGGAATCTGCGCGCTGAAGCTCACGTTGGGAAGCGTGTGCAGGCCGATCACGCGGTGGCCGAATGAAGAGGTGAGCCGGACGAACTCCCGCTCCAGGTCCTTGGCGTACGAATGCCACCCCATGACGAGCGACATCGGTTTCATCTCCGACAGGAGCTTCCTGGAGAGCGCGTACTCCGACGTGTCCGTCACGCGGCAGGAAAGGTCGCTGAAGAAGCACTTCTTGAAAATCCCCCAGTCGGCCACGCCGGGCTTCATCACCGGCCCCGCATCTCCCCCCAGCCAGATGATGAACTCCCGGCTGCAGCGGTCCCAGTATTTTTCATACGCCCAGGTGTAGATCTTCGTGTCGTTCCACCCCGTGAACTTCCCGCGGAAATCCTCGACCGGCCTGAGGCCGGCGCGCTCCACGACGGGGATCATATCCTCGCTCACGACAACGGCGTCTTCGAGTCCTGCGACCGTGAAGGCGACAGTCAGCGACGACCGGACGTTCCTGTCCCACACCACGTATCCCTTCACGTACTTCCCGAGCGCGCCGATGGCCTCGGCAGGACTCCGGAGCTCGCGAAAGCTGTAATTGCGCTTGTCCCTGTAGAAATCGTAGACGGACTGGACGTACGTGAAGGGCCAGTTCTCCGGGTAGAGGATGTAGACGCGTGGGCCGCTCTTGTTGACGATCCCCTGCAGGCTGATCATGAACGCCTGGACTGAGAGCTTCCCCGCGACTTCCCAGTTGTCCTCGAGGCGGATCACGTACCCTTCGGCAGAGCCGGCGCGCTTGAGGATGTACTTCACCGGCGGCCCTGACGTCCTGGTCGAGCGGCTCACTTCACAGGCGAGCGTCGAGCCGTCGGGGGCGAGCGTGAACAGGTCGGTCTGTGTCTCCGGAGTCTCCCCCTGCGATCCCCTGAGGGGGAACGACTCCTCCAGGCGGACGGTGTTCGCGTCCGGGTGCCATCCCCGGACATCGCGCACGGAACCCACCGGCATCATCAATCCCATAAAGACGTTTGAGGGAAACACGCGGCTCGTCACGGGAACATGCACGGCCGCGCCGCCGAGCGGCAGCGAGAGCGAGTCGCGGAAGCTCCTCCCCCTCCCCCACGTCCGGATGAGCGTGAGCCCGGGCCCGTCGAAGCGGATCTCCACGTCGAGCGCCCCGAAGAGGTCGATGTCCGTGCTCTTCTCGCCGATGAGCTCCCATTTTCCCTCAATGCCCTTCGCCTGCGGCGCCGCGGGCGCGGATCCCGGCGCGGCAAAGAGCACGGCTGCAACGAACGTGGCACATGCGTACATGAACGGCAATCGGTACATTGTGGTCTCCCTGGAAAGCGTGGTCACGAAGTCGATGGGACGGGCGCAGCGCGGTGCGGATCGTCGGCCTGCCGCTCAAAAGTAAACACAGTTTGCGGAAGAAGCAACGAGAGGTTGATTCTGAGGCGGAGGGGTCGTAGGTTGCGCCCGGCTGATGCACGCGCGTTCGCGCGCGTCCGATTTGTCCCGCATATGGAACAGGAGCGCACCATGGACGGCACAGAGCGCAGGAGAGTCTCCTCAGGGTCCCCCTACGAGCCGAGGATCGGCATCTCGCGCGGCGTGCGCAGCGGGAGCGTCGTCGCGATCTCCGGGACGGCGCCCCTTGACGCGGACGGCCGGACCGTCGGCGCCGGAGACGCCGCCGCACAGGCACGGCGGTGCTTCGGGATCATCGCGTCGGCGCTGGAAGGACTCGGGGGCTCGCTTGCCGACGTGACGCGCACCAGGATTCTCCTGACGCGCATCGAGGACTGGGCGAGCGTGGCGCAGGTGCACGGCGAGTTCTTCGCATCGATCCGCCCGGCCAACACGATCGTGCAGATCGGTCGCTTCATCGATCCGGACTGGCTTGTCGAGGTCGAGGCGGACGCGGTCATCTCCGGCGAGCGGGACGAGGCAGGGAGCGGCCGCACTTCCGCCTGAGGCGGGTCCGCCCCGTCAGAGAACCCGTACGTCTTTCGTCCCGACGTTCACCATCCCCACGAGCGAATCCGGATTGTAGAAATCCACGATGTCTTTTGTCCGGAGCGATATCCGATCGACCTGAATCATCGGAATGGTCTTCCGCCTGCAGTATTCCCGGAGGATCTGGGCGGCTTCGATGGCTGTGTCGAGATCAGACCTGAGCATGTGTCCCCCGTTGTTCCGATGAGTTTTCACCCCCCCCTGGCACGGTGTTCCCCCTCCGTCACCGGGCGTCGCCACTGACGGGCCGCCGCTGCGCGGACCGGTCCGCGGCACCAATCAACCCGAACTTCCTCACGTAGAACATCAGGTCTCCGCGGTCGATCGGTTTCGTCAGGTACGCGTCACACCGGGGGATCGCTTCCATCAGATTCACCGGATCGTTGAGCGCCGTGGTCATGATGACCTTCGCTTCCTTCCCCTCCGGGGTCTCCGCCGCCTGCTCGATGAGGCGGATTTCCCGGAGGGTTGCCTGACCGTCCATGACCGGCATCATGATGTCCAGGCAGATCAGCTCAAAAGGCATCCCCTTCACGATGGCGGTCCGGACCGCATCGACAGCCTTCTGGCCGTCCACCGCCGTCACGACCTCTCCCACCGTCTCCAGTGACTTCGCCAGCACGATACGGCACACTTCCTCGTCGTCGACAACAAGAATTCGCGGCACCGCCACCTCGTCCGATAAATGACATGTTGTGATGTCGCAAACTACGTGCCATGGGATTGCCACGCCAAAGAGCGGCGCTTGCGGCGCCGCAGGCGGCGTGACGCAAAGAACGCGCTTCGCGGAAAACGCTCGCAATGACGGGGGGGATTGTGGCGCCGCAGGCGCCACGGCTCGCACTGACGGGGGAAGGGGCCTCTTTTCGCTGGTCAATATCCGCCACGCGACCATAGTTCGCCAGCGGGCCGGGATGAGCGGCTGTCGAATATTCAAAAACGGAATCACGGAGCCCTTCACTCTGGCACAATATTCGCAGCTTTGGGGGGTGAATCAACTTCGTTCACCAACGGACGGGCTTTCCCCCCCTGTGAGATCTCGTTACCAGACATCGCTGCGATCGGCGGCATTTGCATTGGCCGCGCTCCTTGCAGCCACCGCAACAGCTGCGGAACACCAGGTCAATGCGCTCCCCCCCTGGTACAGGGCCGATTGGATGTACGTCCTCCTGACACTTCTGATAGCCCTGTTCCTGTTCCTCGTCACAAGGCTCTGGCTCAACTTTGTCGAGCGGGGGAGATTCAAGGAGTCGATCAGGGAAAGCGATTCCATCCTCCGCGGATTTTACGAGAGCGCCCCGATCATGATGGGCGTAGTGGAGCTTGAGGGGGAGGAGCCGATCCATATCCGCGACAACGCCGCATCGGGGGATTTTTTTGGCGTGGCGCCTGAAGCCATGCGTGGCAAGCGGACACACACCGATCTCGGGGCCCCACTCGCGATGGTCGCGCTCTGGGTGCACCACCTGCATCTCAGCCGCGATCGGAATGCCCCCTGCTCGTTCATGTACACCCACCCGCTCCCGGCCGGGGAACAGCATTTCAACGTCACCGTCGCATTCATAGGCAACACGGCCCAGGGCCGCCCGCGGTTTTCCTATTTCGCCGAGGACGTGACCGCCCAGACGCACGCCCGCGAAGCGCTTGTCCGGAGCGAGGAAAACCTCCGGTCGGTCCTGGAGTCGATCCCGACCCCGATGGTCATCTACCGCGGCGACAGGATCCTGTACACAAACCCGCCCATGGAGACGCTGATGGGGTACACCCGCGCGGAGATGTACGCCCTCTCGGTCATGGACATCATTCACGAAAGCTCCGTGGCGACCGTCCGCGCCCAGATGGCTGCACGGATGAGCGGATCCATGGCGCCGACGCGATATGAAATGAACGTGGTCACCAAGTCGGGCGACGTCCGGTGCATCGATTTTCACGGCAGGCTCGCGATGTTCGAAAATGCCCCCGCCGCCATCGGCTCGGGGTACGACATCACCGACCGGAAGGCGATGGAGAACGAGCTTGAGCGCATGAACACGGAGCTCACCCGGGCAAACGCACAGCTCAACACCCAGGCGGCGGAACTGATCCGGGCCCGGGACACTGCAGTCGCGGCGGCAAAGGCCAAGACGGAATTCCTCGCGAACATGAGCCACGAGATCCGGACACCGATGAACGGCATACTGGGAATGACCGACCTAACGCTCGAGACCGCGCTGACGGACCAGCAGCGCCGCTACCTCCATACCGTCAAGTCATCCGCCGACTCCCTGCTGGTCATCATTAACGACATCCTCGATTTTTCAAAGATCGAAGCGGGAAAACTCGACCTCGAACAGATCCCGTTTGATATCCGGGAACAGGTTGCAAACACGCTGGAAGCGCTCGGCATCCGCGCCAGGCAAAAAGGGCTGGCTCTACTCTCGAGCGTTGATCCACGCGTCCCCACCACGCTCCTGGGCGATCCCGTCCGGCTGAGCCAGATCATCACCAATCTTGCAGGCAATGCGATCAAATTCACCACGCGCGGGAGCGTCACACTCCGCATCACCGCAGAAGCCGTGGACGAAATGGAAACGCTGATCCACTGCGCGGTAATCGACACCGGAATCGGCATATCGCCCGAGCAACAGAAGGCCATCTTCGATCCCTTCGCGCAGGGGGACACGTCCACCACGCGAAAGTTCGGCGGCACGGGACTGGGTCTGTCGATCTGCAGACAGTTGACGCTCCTGATGGGGGGCAGCATCAGCGTGGAAAGCGCGCCGGGCGGCGGAAGCACGTTCAGATTCACCGCGAGATTCGCCATCGCGGAAGCGCCGGAAGACGCAGCCGCCGCGGGGGACGCCGTCCTTCGCGGGAAACGCGTCATCGTTCTGGAACCGGCGGGCAGGAACGGTGGGTCTCTCGCGGCGATGGCGGCGTCGTGGCAGATGCTCCCGCAGGGAACTGCCGACCCGAAGGCGGCACTTGCGGGTCTGGCCGCTGCGGCCGTGGAGAACGAGAATCTGCCCGCACTCGTGGTCGATGCCGCGGAGACATGGTTCGACGTCCCCGCCTTTGTTGCAGGCCTCCGGGAGAGCGAGGCGCTCAGCCGCGCGGGCGTGATCGCCGTCGGGTGGGCGTTTGACGTTTCTCCCGAAGGGGTGACGGCCTGCCTGCCGGCCCCGGCCGAACCACGCAGGCTGCGCTCGGAGCTGCTCCGCCTTCTCCGCATCGCGGGCGCTCCTCCGGCGGGAGGAAGCCGGGAAGCGGCACTGGGCGCTCCCAGCGACCACTCCGACGGCGCAAGCGTCCTACTGGCGGAGGACCACCCGGTCAACCAGGAATTCGCCACGACAATCCTCGCGCGCAGGGGGTACAACGTCGTTCTTGCCACCAACGGCCGGGAAGCAGTCGACCTGTACAGTCCCGGGAAGTTCGACGTGGTGCTGATGGACGTGCAGATGCCCGAACTGGACGGCTTCGAGGCGACAGCCCGGATAAGGAAAATCGAGGAGGGCTCCGGAAAGCGCACGCCCGTCATTGCTCTCACCGCCCACGCGATGAAAGGCTACCGGGAACAATGCCTGGCCGCCGGGATGGACGGGTACGTGACAAAGCCGATCAATGCGGCAACCCTGTTCAGGACGATGGACGAATTGTGCGCATCCGTAGTAGACAGACGCCCTCTTCCGGAGGACGCCTCCGGGGATCGTGCGGGGGACGGACAACCGCGGCCGGAAGAGTCGCTGGCAGAGAGCGCGGTCACGCGAATCGCGGGACGCGAGACCGGGGCATCGGAACAGTCCGCCGCGCAGGTGTTTGACCGGGCGAAAGCACTCGAGCAGTGCATGGGTAACCCGGAGATGCTCTCGCGCCTGGCAGCGATGTATCTCGAGACGACGCCTCCTCTCCTCGCGTCAATCCGGGATACGATCGCGCACGATGACGCCGAACGCCTGCGCGTCGCGGCGCATACGCTCAAAGGGGCGGCGGCAACGCTCTGCGCGCCTGAGGTCACCGCCGCCTCGCTCGCGCTGGAGAAGATCGGTCGGTCGGGATCACTCGGCGACGCCGGGAAAGCACTCGGCGCCCTTTCGCGCGCCCAGGAGGCGCTTGCGCGGGCGCTCCAGGATGTCATCAAACACCACTCACCGTGAAGGAGAAAGGCACATGAGCACCAGACAGGAAATTCTCATCGCCGAAGACGAGCCCGTGCAGGCCATGAAGCTCCAGTTCGTCCTCGAACAGGCGGGGTACCGCGCAACGATCGCCGGAAACGGCGCCAGCGCGCTTGCCGCAATGGCCGGCAGCCCTCCTGCCCTGCTCATCACGGACATCAACATGCCGGTGATGGACGGCTGGGAACTGTGCCGCAGGGTGAGACGGAACGACGATCTCGCACAGACGCCCATCATCATACTCACGTCGCAGTCTGACCCGACGGACATTCTGAACGGCCTCGCGGTCGGCGCGGACAGTTTCGTTACCAAGCCGTACGAGAATGAGGCGATCAAGACCCGGGTCAAGCATGTGCTTGCCGGCGGGAGACATCCTCGCACTCAGGAAGAGAACATCACCGTCGCCTACAAGGGGCGCGAATACGTGATCACCGCCTCCCGGTTCCAGATGCTCGGGTTCTTCCTGGCGACATACGAAATGCTTGCCCAGAGGGAGTTCGACCTGCTGAGCGCGCAGGAAGAACTGAACGCGATGAACGCCAGCCTTGAGCAGATGGTGCAGGACAGGACAGCGGCATTGACGGAGCAGATCGCTGAAAAGGAGAGGGTGGAGGCCCGTCTCCGCGAGCAGGCGGCATCGCAGGGCCCGTCGCGGAGATAGCCCCCGGCATTGACTTTTTTCCGATAGATTGTTATGGTTCTCAGGACAGGTTCCACGACCTGTCGCCGAGCTATTCCAGTTTGTGCGCCAGCTCTTTTCTGCCGGCATCCCTGCGTCCGCAAGGCCCCCCTGTTTGCCCTCCTGATTTGCGCCGCAAGGTCGTCACCTGTTCGACGATCCAGGAACACACTCCGCAATCACCATCGGGAGTGCACCCATGAAATCCAACCCGAAGTCCGGGCTGCGGACATCAGAATCACGGCGGGAACGCGACGACTACCGGGAGATATTCCGACAGCACCCAGTTCCCCTCATGATCTGTGCTCCGGCAACGCACGACATCCTCGATGTCAACGACGCGACGGTACGCGCCTATGGCTACACGCGGAAACAGATCCTCGCGTTGAGGCTGGACGACCTCATTGCTCCCGCGACCGGCGTCCCCCCGCCCCCCGGAAGGACCGTGCGCCGGCGAACGTCGATGTTCTCGGGCGAGCAGACTCATGCCCGCCGAGACGGCCGTGTGATGCACGTCTCCCTCACCTCGCGGGAAATTCGATTCCGCGGACGCGGGGCGAGGCTTGTCCATGCGCAGGACGTCACGGAACGAACGCAGATCGAACATCAGCTTGCCCTGATGAGCCGACTGTATGCCACGCTGAGCCAGGTCAACCAGACGATCGTGCGGGTGCGCGAGCGGGAGGAGTTGTTTCAGTCGATCTGCGGCGTGGCAGGCCGCTTCGGCGAATTCCCCCTCGTATGGATCGCGCTATTCGACGAGTCCACGGGTGATCTGCGGCCGGCTGCCGCGTACGGCATGGACGTGACGCACTGGCCTTACCCCGTTGCCAACGTCAGGACTGGCGCGCTGAGAGAGAGCCTCTCGGCGGAGGCGTTCCGGTCGTCGAAGGTGGTCACGAGCGAGGATATCTCCGCCGACAGCAGGCTGACGACCGTCCTGGATCACATCAAGGGACGCCCGTACCGATCTTCGGCATCGGTCCCGTTTCAGCTTGGCGGGAAAACCATCGGGGTTCTCAACCTCCTCTCGGCAACCCCGGGCATCTTCCGATCCAGCAACGAACTCAAGCTGCTCAGGGAAATGGGAACCGACATTTCCTACGCGCTGGACAGGATATCCGCCGAACAGAAAGAACGGGAGGAGGAGGAGCGGCTCCGATCCAGAGACCGCACGATCCGCACGTTCGTGGAGCAGGCGCCCGCCGCAATCGCGGTTTTCGACCGCGAGATGCGCTACATCGCCACCAGCCGGCGCTACCTCAGCGACTATCACCTCGCCGATCAACCCGTCATCGGCCGATCCCACTACGAGCTGTTCCCCGAGATTCCGGAGCGATGGAAAGAAATACACCGGCGGTGTCTCGCCGGAGCCGTCGAGTCCGCGGAAGACGACGCGTTTCCCCGTGCAGACGGATCGGTCGACTGGGTTCAGTGGGAAGTTCACCCCTGGTACGAAACCGCGGGCTCGATCGGCGGGATCATCCTCTTCTCACAGGTGGTGACGCGCCAAAAGAAAGCGGAGGAGCAACTGCGCGAAAGCGAACGACGTTTCCGCCAGCTGTTCGACAACGCCCCGGTGGGCTACCATGAGATCGACGAGGACGGACGGATCGTCCACGTCAACCGGACCGAGCTTGACATGCTCGGCTACTCTCTCGACGACATGCGCCATCACTACGTGTGGGAATTCGTCGAGGACGGGGCATCATCCCGCGCGGCCTTCGCCGCAAAGCTCGCGGGCGCCGCAACCACCGACAATGGATACGAGCGCGTCTTCAGGCGCAGGAACGGAGGAACGCTCAGCGTTCTCCTCAAGGACAGAGTCCTTCGCGACCAGTCCGGCAGGATCACGGGGGTGCGATCGGCGCTCCAGGACATCAGCGACCGCAAGGCCGCCGAACGCGAGCTGCGCCTCATGGGGCATTCTGTCGCTTCGGCGCAGGACTGCATCGCCATTACCGACCTTGAGCACAGGATTCTCTACGTCAATCGTGCCGTCACGTCGGTCTACGGTCACCGGGCCGACGAGCTGTACGGGAGGGAAATCTTCACGCTCTCATCCGTCCACACGCCCCCCGCGTCCACGGCAGAACGACTCGATGAGACGCTGAAGGGGGGCTGGCACGGCGAGGTGGTCAACAGGCGAAAGGACGGCAGCGAATTCCCTGTGGAGGTCTGGACATCCATCGTCCGGGACGAATTCGACATACCCGTGGCCGTGCTCTATGTCGCCCGCGACATCACCGAACGCAAGGAAGCCGAGGAGAGGATCCGGCAAACGGAATCCCAGTTCCGTCTGATCGCAGAGAACGTCACCGACCTTATCGCCGTGCTGGATCCCCGGGGAACGCGGGTGTATCTTAGCCCTTCGTACAGGAGCGTTCTGACTGATCCCGATGCGATGATCGGGACGGACGGCTTCAGCGACGTCCACCCCGGCGACCGCGACCGGGTGCTGGGGCTGTTCCGCACGATCTCCACGACGGGCGCTCCCGTCAGGGGAGAGTACCGGACAATCCGCGCTGACGGCATCGAACGCATGATCGAAGCACGCGCCAGCGCGGTGCGGGGCCCGGATGGCAGCGTTGTGCAGGTCGTTATCGTCTCCCGCGACGTGACGGAGGAGAAGAGAATTGCCGCCCAGTTCCTTCGCGCACAGCGCATGGAGAGCGTCGGGACACTCGCCAGCGGCATCGCGCACGATCTGAACAACGTCCTCGCACCCATCATGATGTCGATCGAGGTCCTCAAGGCCAGGATTCCCGGTCCCGCCGCACACAGGGTGTTGAACACGATCGAAGCGGCTGCAAAGCGGGGCTCCGACATCGTCCGGCAGGTGCTCGCATTCGGGCGGGGCGTCGCGGGCGACCACATCCCCGTCCAGCCCCGTCACGTCATCGGCGAAGTGGTCAAAATCGCGCGCGAGACATTCCCCCGGTCGATCGACCTCGCCTGGGTCCTCCCGCGGGACATCTGGACGATTATGGCAGACCCGACACAGCTCCACCAGGTCCTCCTGAACATCTTCGTCAATGCGCGCGACGCGATGCCGCATGGAGGGACGCTCGCGATTTCCGCGGAGAACGTGACCGTGGACGACACGTTCGTCCGGATGCACCCGGAGGCAAAGCTGGGCACGTACATCGCGATCTCCATCAGCGATTCCGGCGAGGGGATACCCGCGGAAATCCGGGAGAAGATCTTCGAGCCGTTCTTTACGACAAAGGAGGTCGGGAAAGGAACGGGGCTCGGTCTCTCCACCACGCTGGCCATCGTCAAAAGCCACGGGGGGTTCATCAACCTCTACTCCGAGGTATCGAAGGGAACGACGTTCAAGATCTACTTCCCGGCGACCCCCGCGGCCCCGGACGCCATCGACGACGACGCGACGAGCGATCTGCCGATGGGACACGGCGAGCTGGTCCTCGTGATCGACGACGAGGCGGCGATCAGGGAAATCACGAAAGAGACGCTGGAGGCCTACGGGTACAGCGTCCTCACGGCGCGCGACGGCCAGGAGGGGGTGGCGGTCTTCGCCGACCATATGGACGATGTCCGGGTTGTCGTCACCGACGTCATGATGCCGGTGATGGACGGCTCCGCGGCCATCCTCGCGCTCCGGCGGCTCAGGGGCGACGTGCGGATCATCGCCACGAGCGGACTGACGACAAAGGAGCGCGTCGACGGGACATCCGACCCGGCGGTGAAAGCGTTCATCGCGAAGCCGTACACGGCCGCGCAGTTGCTGAGGGCGCTCTCCCAGACAATCCAGTGAGGACCGCCCGCTTGCATTTTGCGCCGAGTTTGTTTTCATACCGGCATGAAATACGGAGCGCACTGCTACCTCTTTACGGACCGCTGGTCCGACGAGCGGCTCGATCTCCTCGACACGGCGCGCGAACTCGGGCTTGACATGTTCGAGCTGTCGGTGGGCGATGACATTCTTTTTGACAGGAAGAAGACGCGGGAAAGGGCAGCGGCACTGGGACTCGACCTCCTCGTCGGTCCCGGCGGCGTCTGGCCCCTCGAGTGCGACCTCTCGGCGGACGATCCCGGGGACCGCGCGCGCGGGCTCGCCTGGCACATGCGGCAGGTGGACACGGCGGCGGACATCGGCGCAGTGGCGTACTGCGGCGCGATGTACGCCCATCCCGGCGTCGTCAAGCGCCGCCGCCCGCCGGGGGACGAGTACCCGAGGACCGCGGAAGGGCTGCACCGGCTGGCCGAGTACGCGGCGGAGAAGGGCGTACTCATCGCCCTCGAGCCGATGAGCCATTTCCGCACACACCTCGTCAACACGCCCGGGGAGATGATGAGGCTGATCCGCCTGGCCGACCACCCGGGACTGCGCGTGCTGTTCGACACGTACCATATCGTGACAGAAATCCGCGCCTACGCACCGGCGATCCGAACGGTCGCATCCCGGCTCTTCGCGATCCATGCCTGCGAGAACGACAGGGGAGTGCCGGGGGGCGGGCTCGTCCCGTGGGATGAGATCTTCTCCGTGTTGAGGGAGATCGGCTTCGACGGGTATATCGGGCTGGAAGGGTACAACTCGTCAATCGACGACTTCGCGTTCCGGAGGGGGATGTTTCACAACGTGTGTCCCGACGGGAAGGCGTTCGTGGAGGAGGGGATCGGGTTCCTGAGGAGGGTTGAAGCCGATTGCCGCGTCGCTGAAAAGCGCTCCTCGCAATGACGGAGATTGCTTCGCGGCGCCTTCGGCGCCGCTCGCAATGACAGGCTCGGGTTCAGTCCCCGGTGATCGTCAGCCCGCGTGAGCGGGAGAACGTCCGCACCATCTTCCTGTCGGTGACCTCGACGGTGACAGTGTACGTCCCGGTCGAAATCGGCGCGAGGTCGATCTTCGCGAGCTCGGCGGCGGTTTCGTCGTCCCCCGTGTGATCCTTCTGGTAGACCACCACGCTCGTCTCATCCGGTCCATCTTCACCCGGCGTCAGCAGCACGCGCGACCGCCAGGCTGTCTTCCCGTCGATGTCCTTCGTGAGATTATACGCCTGCCAGTAGACGTACAGGGGCTTGTTGCGCGGGGCCTGGTCGAACGGGCTGGCAATGACCTTCAGTCCCTCGATGTCGATGCTGCTTTTCGATCCCGAGGGGAGGAGGTATTCCACGTCGCTCATGATCGGGAGCCCCGCGGGAAACGAGGGGAGGCGGACTCGCATGTTCCAGTTCGACGCCATGTCCGCTCCCAGGGGCCTCGCCATCATGGCGATCCTGACCGAATCGGGCGAGACGGTGAACCGGTACAGGTCGATGAACGACTCGGCCTCGCCGGCCCCGCGCGGGAGCGAGAGCGTGTCGAGCGACGAGGCGAGGATCGTGCCGTCCTGACGGTTCATCGAGATGCCGACCTCCACGCGGGCATCGCGCACCGAATCGGGGAGGGCGTCCGCGATCTCACCGGCGGGGAGCGCATACGAGACGTTGACGAGCGTCTTCCCCCCCACCGTCCTGAACGACGCCAGGGTGTGCGGCATGGCGAAGACCTTCGTGTCCTTCTTCCACCGATGCTCGTCGCTCGAGAGCCCGCCGGCGACCATGGTGGTCGATTCGTCGCGCAGCCGGTCCTCAAGCTCCCCCTGTTCCATCGCGTCCCCGTTCAGCAGCCTGCTGTACGTCTGGTCCCACATGACGAGATCTTCCCACATTCTCGGGTCGTCCGGGAAACTCGTCAGCCGCCAGTTGTTCCCCGCGGAGTTATTCTGCGTGAAGTAAAACATCCTGCGGGGGGAGCCCTCCCGGGCGTTGTAGAGCCAGGACTCGTTCAACTCCTCCCCGATCGTCCGCTGCACGTCGTCCGGCGGACCGTGCCGTATATAGATCAGCCCCTTGTCGTTGAACTCCTCGTTGAGCAGGAACGCCCGCGGAAAGTGGAGATAGTGGAGCTTGTCCGGATCGTTGAAGTGCGTCCTGAATCCATAATACTCGAATTCGCGCTCGGCCGTAACGATGCGGCGTTCGTGCTCCGCAAGCCGGACGTTCGTCCGCGACGCGGGGGACGGATTGCGGAGGTTCCAGAAGAGATGAAAGAAGAGCGCCTTCTTGCGATCGGAGACGAGCGAATCGTATTTCGCAATCTCCGCATCGGTGACGATGTACTTGATGTCTTCAAACAGGACCGCGGCGCCGAGCCAGGAATCGATCCGGTCGACGCCCCGCCAGTAGAGGGATTCTCCCGTGGCATCGTCGCCGAACGCGAATCGGATGCGCGCGAAGGACAGGCAGGCCGCCTGGAGCGGCACGCCGTGCCCGTGCTGCAGGAGCTCGTTCAGGATCCTCTCGGCGTCCTGGTAACGGCGCTCCCGGCGGAGGGCCTCCGCGGTGAAATAGAGGGCGAGGGGATCGCGCCTCCCGTCGAGCAGCTTGTAAATCTCGGGCGCGGGGGTGACGGCAACCGCGTACCGGTACATTTTGAAGAGTCCGAGCGCGGGACCGTACAGGTGCGGTCGAAGGTCAATCTGGAGCCGCCCGAGGTCAAGCGCCCGTTCGAGGTCGTCACGGTACCGGTACAGGAGCGCAAGCTGGTAGAGCACGTCCTCGTAGAGCGAATCCCTGGCGATGACCCACTCGAAATTCTCCTGCGCCTTCCGCCATTGTCTCTGTCTGAGGAGCCAGGCAACCTGCGCGCCGTATTCACGCCGGGCGATGCCGCCGTAGTAGCGCGCCGCCATGTTCCCCGTGTCCCGGTCCGCGGCGTCATCGAACTGGTCGCACGCCTCCCCCCAGTCCCGTTGCTCCAGAGCGACTCTGCCGAGGCCGAGATGCGCGGCGAACGACCTCCTGTCGGCGTGCAGCACCCCTTCATAGATTCCCTTCGCCCGGTCGACATCGCCGCGCCGCAGGCACAGGGCGGCCGCTTTCAGGGAATCAGGCTCGCCTGGTTCCTGGGAGAGCGCCGTCGTCGCGAAGGTGCCGGGGAGAATCAGCAGAAGCCCGGTGGTGTGAATGACCCTGGTGAGGGTTGTCAAAGGCATCACCACGTGGTTGTGCCCCCGCATTCAATGTAGACCGGCAGGGGGAAAGAGTCAATTCACGCCCGGGGGAACGAAGGCGATGCCATGACCCCCCGCATCTGCCTGAGATGTCTCTCTTCGTGCACTCCGGCAAAAGCAACCCACTGCCCGAGCGTCAGGTCGCCCAGCACGGGATGCTGGAATCGCACGGACGTCACATCGACCCGCTCAAGCCGGGGACGCAGCTCCACGAGTCCCGCCTGCACCGCGTGCATGTTCGCGAGCGAGTCAGCCGCGGTGACGCCGCCCGTCGGTTCCGATTGCGCCCGGGTCCGGATCTTGCCGTTGGCGCTGTCGCGGAAGCGCTCGTCAAGCGTGACTTCGACCGGGGCAGGGCCCTTCCCACCCGACTCCGCCTTCTCGGTAAGCGTCCGGATGAGCCTGAGCTGTCCCGTCTCCACGATGGAGAGGTGCTCGGCAATCTCCGCGATCGACCAGGCGCCGGGGGTGGGGTGAAAACCGAGCTGGGACGGCGAGAGGGGCTTCAAAGCGGCCTCGATTTCCGCGAGCACTTCGGCCTTGTCCGCAAAAATCTCGTCCAGGCTGCGGTACGTCATTTCGTCCACTCCGGAACTCTCCCCGGCGTCCACGGGGCACCGAGGCGCTCGAGCGACCCTTCAAGGTTCTTCAGCGTGACATCCACCAACACGCGCAGCCGCGCAAGCACCGGGGCGAATTCATCCCCCGCCGCGTTGTACGCGTCGATCTGCGTCTGCGTCGGCGCGCCGGAGGACTGCCACTCGTCGTCCACGATCCCGTTCACGATGTCCACGACGGACGCGGGAGCGGCCTCGCTGCGCGATGAGAGCGTGCGGTCCCCCTGGAGGATGCGCGCCGCATCGCGCAGTCCCGCCTCGAGCGAGTCGACCGTCGGGAGGAACGGGGCGGCCGGCGACTGGAGATCGTGGAGCGATTTCCTGATCAGCTCGACCCGACCCTGCGCGCCGGTGACCAGGGCGGACGCCCCGAGGACCGCGCGCTGGAGCGAGGCGACTCTCTTCTGGAACGCGAGGAGCGCGCCCCGGTCCGACGCGGGGAGCGAAGAATTGGAGAGGACCCGGGCGGTAAAGTCGACCGGCGCCCCGAGCTCACGCGCCTTCCCGTCGACGGTTTCCTCCAGCCTCACGCGATACTTTCCGGGCATCGCCAGCGGGGACTCATCTCCCGCGGCAAAGACATCGGCCGGCTCCTCGTGCAGCCGCGCCGGTTTGAGCGAGGCGTAACGCAGGTTCCAGGTCACCCTGTTGAAACCCCTGGACGCGGCGCCGTTGAGCCTCCGGACGACGTTGCCCGATTCATCCGTCACCGTCAGCGTGATGGCAGGGGGTTCTTCCTCATCCTCTTTCTTGAGCTCTTCGTACGACGGATACGGGGGCGTCTCTCCCCTCTTCAGCATCTCTTTCTCCCGTTCCTTCCTCAGCTCCTTCCTGGTCTTCGGCGCGTCTTTCAGGTAGTAGGTGATCGTGGCCCCGAAGGGCGGGTTCGGCGCCGTGAAGAACGACTCTCCCTGGAAGCCCTTCCCTGCAAGACCGTACGGCCGGGACTCGATATACATGAGCCCGTCCCTGACCGGAAACACGTGCGCATCCCTGCCCAGGAGATCGGGCGTGACCTCGCGCAGCGGCGTGTAGTCGTCCAGGACGTAGAACCCGCGACCGAACGTCCCGAGCACGAGGTCGTTCTCCCTCTGCTGGATGGCGATGTCGCGGACCGCGATCGGCGGCAGGCCTCCCTTGAGCTGGACCCATTTCTTACCGCCGTCGACGGTGAAGAAACAGCCGAACTCGGTGCCGGCGAAGAGGAGGTTCCTGTCCCCCGGGTCCTCGGCGACGGAGTAGACCGTCCCCCGCTCGGGGAGATTTCCCTTCACCGGTTCCCACGAGCGGCCGGCGTCGCCGCTCCTGAGGAGGTACGGCCTGAAGTCGGCGTTCTTGTGGTTGTCGAACGACACGTACACAACGGCGGGATCGAGCGCAGAGGGCCGCACGCAGCTCACGTACGTCCTTTCAGGGACGCCGGGAAACTTCTCCACCTTCCTCCACGTGGCGCCGCCATCTTCGGTCACCTGGAGGAGGCCGTCGTCGGTTCCCACGTACAGGAGTCCCTCCCGCACCGGCGATTCGGCCAGCGAGACGCAGTTGCCGAACAGCGAGGTCGACGAATTCTTGGCGACGGCGTCAACGCCCCACACCTTCCCCATGACCGGGAGCGTGTTGCGGTCGATCCGCCGCGTGAGATCGGGACTCACCTTCTTCCAGGTGTTTCCCCGGTCGTCGCTGCGGAAGAGGAAATTCGCCGCGAAGTACAACCGGGTGTGCGAGTGAGGGCTGATGATTAACGGCGAATCCCAGTTCCAGCGATACGGGGATTCCCCCGCGGCTTCCCTGGGCTGGATCCCCATCAGCTCACCGCTCTTTTTGTCAAAACGAACGAGCCCACCATACTGGGACTCGGAGTACACCGTGTTCGGATCCCGGGGGTCGATGCGCGAGACGAACCCGTCTCCCGTGGCCGAGACGATCCAGTCGGCGTTCTGGATGCCTGTCGCGCTGATCGTGCGGGAAGGACCGCCGAGCGAGAAGTTGTCCTGCGTCCCCCCGTAGACGTTATAGAACGGCTCTGCGTAGTCCACGTCGACGCGGTAGAACTGCGTGATCGGGAGGTTGCTCTTGAACGCCCAGGTCTGGCCGCGGTCGAAGCTCTCGTACACCCCGCCGTCGCAGCCGTCCAGGTAGTGGTCCGTGTCCACGGGGTCCACCCAGAGGACGTGATTGTCCACGTGCTTGGATTTCTCCCCGAGATTGCGAAACGTCTTCCCCCCGTCGTCGGTCACTTTGAGGTTGACGTCCATGGAATAGACCCGGTCGGGGTCCGCGGGATCGCAGAAGATCCTGTTGTAGTACTGCGGGGCTCCCGCGACGTAGTCGCTCCGCTTCTCCCACGACTCCCCCCTGTCCGTCGACCGGAAGAATCCCCCCTTTCCGTTTGCGAGCTCGATGACGGCGTACACGGTGTCGGGATGGGAGGGGGAGATGGCAAGGCCGATGCGCCCCTTGTCTTCGTCGGGAATCCCCCTGGTCAGCTTCTTCCAGCTCGCGCCGGCGTCCGTGGATTTGTAGAGAGCACCCTCGGATCCGCCGTCGATGAGAGTCCAGACGTGCCGCCTGCGCTGATACGCGGCAGCAATGAGCACGTCGGGGTCGCGGGGGTCCATGACGATGTCGCTCACGCCGGTGTTCTCGCTGATCTTCAGGACCAGCACCCACGTCTTGCCCGCGTCCGTGGTCTTGTACAGGCCGCGGTCGCCTCCCGGTCCCCACAGGGGTCCCTGCGCCGCGACGTACGCGACAGAGGAATTGCGGGGATCGATGACGATCTTCCCGATATGCTCGGATGATTTCAGGCCGACGTTTTCCCACGAGTTCCCGCCGTCCTCAGAGCGGTACACGCCGTCGCCGTACGAAACGCTCCTCTGGCTGTTGTACTCTCCCGTTCCAACCCAGACGATCGAGGGATTGCGCGGATCGATGGCGACGCACCCGATGGAATACGAACCCTCCCCGTCGAAGACCGGGGCGAACGTCGTTCCCGCATTCATGGTCTTCCAGACGCCCCCCGAGGCCGCGGCGACGAAGTAGACGCTCCTGTTCCGCGGGTCGACCGCGATGTCGGCAACGCGTCCCGAAGTCACCGCCGGGCCGATGGACCGGAATTGGAGCCCCTTGAACGTGTCGCTGGAGAGAGGGTCCTTCGCGGCGGGTTTGTCGGCTTCGTCCTCGCGCGCGGCAGCGAGCTGAACGCTGAGAGCAAAGGCACAGAGCGTGACAGTGAGGATGCGGTTCATGGGATGCTCCGGGATTTTACGATTTGCCAAGCGCGCCCGTGGGGGGAGCGCCGGGATCCAGGCCCTTCTCAGCGGCCGCCTTCGCGCGTCCGTCGCGGGCGGTCATCTTCCCTTCCATCCATGGAAACCGCAGGGGCGTGTCCCTTTTCACGGGGGTGATGCCGGCGTTCAGGATGAGCGCCCGGCGCGGGATCGGCGACCTGTTCGCCCCCGTGTGGTGGAGCATGTACGGCCCGTGAAACGTTGCGCCCCCGGCCGCAAGAGGGCAGCTGACGAACGTCCTGACGCGGGCGTGCTCTGAAGGATCGACCTCGAGCCCGTGGATGCGCGGATCGTCGTTGATGCTCCTGTGCCGGACGACATCGAGCATGTGGCTCCGCGGCACGAACTGCATGCACCCGTTTTCCTCCGTCGCCTCCTGGAGCGGGACCCAGATGCTGATCGCCGTGTAGCGCATATCGGGACTCCAGTACGCGGCGTCCTGGTGCCACGGGGTCTCCGCGCCGAAGCGGGCCGGCTTGAATATCGCGTGCGCAATCTCGCACGTGGCCCCGGGACCGAGGAGCTGCCGGGCGACGCGCGCCGTGTTCAGGAGCAGCTCCGAATCGTTCATTTCCGGGGCGTAGCGCGCGGGATGGAGGATCTGCGGGAGAGACTCCTTCCCCTCCTCCTCGTCCGGGCCTGCCAGGTCGAAATGGTCCCCGAGCTCTCTTCCGGCATGTTCGGCGAATATCCTGTCGTAGCTCGCGCGAAGACGCGCCACGTCCTCGTCGGTCGTGAGGCGGGGAACGGCGAGGTAGCCGTTTTCGTGGAAAAACGAGAGCTGGGCAGAAGAAAGAACGAAGGACATATGAATTAAGAACTGAGAATTGTGAAATTCTTAATTCTTAGGTGGATTGCTTCGTGGCGCCCATGGCGCCACGGCGCCGGAGGCGCCGCCGCTCGCAATGACAAGAGCGTTACCGGGAAAGGAACTCGCCGACGATCTCGTTGAATTCTTCGGGCTTTTCCATGTTGACCATGTGGCCGGCACCCTTGATAACAACCTTGCGGGCGGCCGGAATTCCCCGGGTGATCAGCCCGGCGATCTCCTCCGTCCCGGCCTGGTCATAGTCGCCCAGCACCACGAGCGTCGGGACGTGTATCGATCCCAGCCGCCCGATCGACGGCGGGTCGAGGGGAACCGCGATGTTGTCGGGTTCCGGCTTGCTGAGCGTCGATCGGCACATCTGGAGAATTTTTGCCCGGACGTCACGGTCAACCACGTCGGGGGTCCGCCGCGGGCCGTCCGTCCATGAGCGCTGGAAGAACTCGATAAACGAGGTCATGTCCTTCCGCGCCGCCGCCTCGGACTGCTTCTTCTGGTTTTCCAGCACCACCGGATCCTTGAATTCGTAGCCGGAGAGGAGGGGAGATTCCAGGACCAGGGCGCTCACCTTCTCCGGGTGTACAAGTGCGAAGTCGACGGCGATCGCCGCGCCCAGCGCGCATCCGAGAAGCCGCGCCTTCTGGATCCCCAGTGCCTCCATGATCCTGTTGAGATCCTCGTGGTACGAAAAGGAGTCCGGGAGCCCGTGCGAGAGCCCGTGGTTTCTTTCGTCGTACCGGATCACGCGCGCCCAGCGGCTGAAAAGGGGTACCTGCCCGTCCCACATCCGCCGGTCGAGCAGCGCCGCATGAATCAGGATCAGCGGCTCCCCCTTTCCCGAATCTTCATAGTAGAGGGAGTACCTGCCGGTCTGAACGTATCCCGTCTTTGCCTGCTCGGGCGCCCCCGCATCCGCGCCGGCGCGGAGCAACAGGAGCACGATGATCGTCGTTCCCAGATGCTTCATGCGTGACCGCCTTCCTTCAATCGGATTTCGACGAACGGTGAACATACCGGAGATCTGCACTGATACCATCAGGATTGCCGCGAGCCTCCGTACGTGGGCCCGTGCACCGCGATGAGCGCAATGCCGGCGGCATAGACGACGAGGTCGCCCCGCCATTCGCCCAGCGAGCCGTGAAAGGCGAACGCCACGACAATGGTGAGCAGGAGGAGCCAGGCCCCCGTCCGGAGCGTCCGGGGTATGAGAAAGAGGACCGCGCCCACCGCCTCGACGGCCGCGAGCAGTCTCACGTGCGTGTTGCCGAAACCGCCACTGAGCGCGGTCGTGCCCGCGCCGTAGAGGATGACGATCCCGAGGACCAGGTGAAACGCCACGAACATGCGACGGAGCCAGACCGATTGAGCCATGCGTACTCCTCCTGCGCGTGAATTCAGAACACCAGCGAGTAGCAAAAGACGTCGGAGGGTCCGGCGTCGTCCAGGTTCGGGAACTCCATGTAGCGCCGGAGGACTCCCTCCCGGGAGAACCCCCCTTTCTCGAGCACTCGCCACGAACTTCCGTGCGCGGTGTGGCAGATCGCGTAGAGACGCCGGACGCCGACGTTCGCCGCGAGCGCGACCATCGTCCTGAGCGCCTCCGTGGCGTATCCCTGTCCCCAGGAATCGGAGGCGAGCACGTAGCCCGTCATCGCCCGGGTGGGCGTTTCAAACGAAAGGCCCGTGCCGCCGAGGAGCCGGTTCCCCGCGCGCGCGCGAATGAGGTACGGCCCTGCGGGCCAGCGGTCCCACTCCGCGTCGCTCCATGCGATGAACGCGTTCGTGTCGTCGAGCGACGCGTGCGCGCGAAAGCCGACATACCGCGTGACCCGGGCGTCAGCGGCATAGCGCCCGAAGATCTCGGCGGCGTCCGCGGCGGCGGGCCTCCGGTACACGAGCCGCGGCGACTCCAGGCATTCGAGTGCTTTCACGTGAGCGACCGTGCGATAGGGAACCCCGGAATTATAACACAAATGGGATTGTTTTGCTACATTGGATTCCGGCTGACTCGAAAGGAACTCGCAGATGGAAGACGCCCTCCTCCTTCACAGGCTGCAGTTCGCATTTACCGCGACGTACCACTACCTCTTTCCCCAGCTCACGATGGGACTGGGGCTCATCATCGTCATCCTGAAGTGGGTAGGGCTCCGCCGCCGCGACGAATTGTACAACCAGGCGGCGCGTTTCTGGGCGAAGATCTTCGCGCTCAATTTCGCCGTCGGCGTGGTGACGGGGATCCCGATGGAATTTCAGTTCGGCACAAACTGGGCCCGGTTCTCCACGTACGCCGGCGGCGTCATCGGCCAGACGCTGGCCATGGAAGGGGTGTTCGCATTTTTCCTGGAATCGAGCTTCCTCGGCCTCTTCCTGTTCGGCGAACGGAAGCTCGGAGGGCGCCTCCACTTCGTCGCGGCGCTGATGGTGTTCCTCGGCTCCTGGATCTCGGGCTTCTTCATCATCGTCACCAACGCCTGGATGCAGCACCCCGTCGGGTATGCGCCCGGGCCGAACGGCAGCGTGACGCTGGAGAGCTTCGGCGCTCTCCTGGGGAATCCGTGGGCCATCTGGCAGTACCTCCACAACATGTCGGGGGCGGTCGTCACGGCCTCGTTCTGCGTCGCTTCCGCGGGATCGTACTATCTCCTGGCGCGCAGGGACGAGGCCTACGGGAGGATATTCCTCCGCACGGGTCTCGTCGCGGGCCTCGTCTCCTCCGTGCTCATGGCATTCCCAACGGGGGACGCGCAGGGGAAAAACGTCGCGTTCAACCAGCCCGTCACGCTGGCGGCAATGGAGGGACTCTTCCAGACGAAGGAGGGAGCGCCCCTGGTGCTCGTGGGGCAACCGGACATGGACCGGAAGCGGCTGGATAACCCGCTTCACGTCCCCCGGATGCTGAGCTTCCTGACGTACTACCGCTGGGGCGCCGAAGTCAGGGGACTGGACGCGTTCCCGGAAACTCTCTGGCCGACAAACATCCCGCTCCTGTACTACAGCTACCACATCATGGTCGGCCTCGGGACGATCTTCATCGCGGTCACGGCGGCCGGAGTCTGGTTCCTGCGCCGGAGGCGGGCCTACACCGCGCGTCCCCTGCTCTGGATACTGCTCCTCGCGTTCCCGTTCCCGTTCATCGCCAACACCGCGGGCTGGATGACCGCCGAGCTGGGCCGCCAGCCATGGCTGGTCTACGGCCTCCTGCGCACGCCGGCAGGCACGTCGGCCACGGTGAGCGCCGGGAACACACTCTTCACGCTGCTCGGGTTCCTCGGGCTCTATTTCGTCATCGGCGTCCTGTTCCTCCTCCTGGTGCTCAGGACGATCGGCGATGGGCCGGCCCGCGCGGCACACGGGGAAAGGGACTGACCCATGCCACTCCTCTGGTTTTGCGTCATCGCGTTCATGCTCGCCCTCTACGTGATCCTGGACGGGTTCGACCTGGGGGCCGGCGTGCTGCACATCGCCATCGCCCGCACCGACGACGAGCGGCGGCAGGTCCTGGGAGCGATCGGACCGTTCTGGGACGGGAACGAGGTGTGGCTCCTCGCGGCGGGAGGTACGCTCTACTTTGCGTTTCCGCTCCTGTACGCATCAAGCTTCAGCGGTTTCTATCTCCCCCTGATGATGGTCCTCTGGCTCCTGATGCTCCGCGGGCTCGGCATCGAGATGCGCCACCACGTGAACCACCCGATGTGGCGCGCGTTCTGGGACGGCACGTTCGCCCTGGGGAGCACGCTGCTGGCAATCTTTCTCGGGGCGGCTCTTGGCAACGTCGTGCGCGGAGTCCCGCTCGGTCCCGACGGCTACTTTTTCGAGCCTCTCTGGACGTCGTTCACGGTGGAGCCGGACTCAGGGATACTCGACTGGTTCACCGTGCTGATGGGCCTCGTCAGCCTCTCCACGCTTGCGGCCCACGGGGGGAACTACGTCGCGATGAAGACCGCAGGGGAGGTGCAACGGCGCGCACGCCTCGGCGTACGGCTCTGGACGCCGTGCGTCGCCGTAACGTCGGTGGGCGCGCTCATCGCCGTATCGGGCATCAGGCCCGGGATCTGGGCGAATTTTTCGGCGGACCCGTGGGGGTTCATCTTCCCCGTCGCGGGCGCGGCCGGACTCGGCGGGATGATTCTCTTCAACCGGCTGGGAAAGGACGCGGCCTCGTTTGCGTCCTCTTCGGCGTTCATCGCGGGCATGCTCGCGTCGACCGCGTTCGGGCTTTACCCCGTGGTGCTCCCCTCTTCGATCGACGAGCGCTACTCGCTGACCGTCGCTTCCACCGCGGCGGGAAGCTACGGCCTCGGCATCGGCATCGTCTGGTGGTCGATCGGCATCGTGATCGCGCTCGGCTACTTCACATACCTCTTCGTGTCGTTCCGCGGCAAGGTCGGCGCCCGCCCCGAAGGATATTGAGAGGCCGCCCGGGCCGGGCCCGTCAGGGAGGAGGGCGCCGCGTGGCCTGCGATCAGCCGACCCACCGTCACCAGCGTGTAGCCCTTGCCGCGCAGGCCGGCGATGACGCCGGGGAGGGCTTCCGCCGTGCGGCGGCCCCGGCCGTTGATGTGCATGACCACGATTGACCCCCGCCTGGCCATCCCCACGACGTACTTCACGAGCCGCGCGCTCGAAATCGACGTGTCCGGGTCGCCCGAAGGGAGATCGTATTCGACCGGGATGAACCCGAGCGAGTCGGCGATCCTCGCAACGCGCCCGTCGATTTCCCCGTAGGGAGCGCGGAAGAGGCGCGGCGGGCGGCCTGTAATATCCGCGAGCGCCCGTTTCCCTCTCCCGAGCTCCTTCCTCACCTGCACGGAAGAGAGCTTCAGGAGGTGGGGGTGCATGTAGGCGTGGCAGCCGATTTCAAACAGCGTGTCCGCCGCAAGCGCCCTGAGGGCAGGGGCGACGTCACGCGCCCACTTCCCCCCTGCAAATATCGTCGCGGGCGTGCGCGTCTCCCTGAGCACGTTGACGACGGCTGTGTCGATGACGCCGCGGCGCGGCTCCGAGCAGGCGTCGAACGTCAGCGCGATCTCTTTCAGCTTCCGCGATCCGTGCTCGATCACCCCCGGGGCGGTCATGACCCAGCGGGAGCCGGAATTGGAGAGAGCAGAGAAGGAGAGAAGGGAGATCAACAGGGCGGCGAGATTGCTTCGTCGCAAAAAGCGCTCCTCGCAATGACGGGAGCGTGTCATTTGAGATAGAGCAGCTTGCGCGTGGCCACCTGCTCGCCGGCGGTCAGCCGGTAGAAGTAGAGGTACGACTTGACGGCCGCTAGCGCGGTAACGTCCAGCGTCGTGAGACCGGAGTTGACCGCGGTCCAGAGACCTCCCGAATTCGTCGAACGGAAGACTCCCGCGGTCGGCGTCCCCGCGAAGACCGTCGTGCCGCTCACGGCAAGAGAAGTGATCGTAGTGTCGGTCAATCCGCTCCTGACCGACGTCCACGATGACCCGCTATTCGTCGAATAGTAGACGCCGCCCAGGAACATCCCCGCGTAAATCTTCGCCGTACCCGCCCCCGTCGCGCCCGGCACGAGCGCAAGGGCAAGGGACACTGCAGCAACAGATGCTGTCGTCTTCATCACAGTCCCCCCTCGTTACTGGTTGTTGCTGTCGACGTCTGCCCCGGCCGCCGCGCGCCTGGAGCGTTCCCTCCGCTCGCCGATGATGGACGCGACGATCGCCGCGGCAAGAATCACCATCACGATCCCGAGCGACGCGCCGATCGGGATCGCCACGACGTCCGCGACGAGCATTTTTATGCCAATGAACATCAGCACGAGCGACAGCCCGTGGCTCAGGTACCTGAACGTCCGGAGGACGTTTTCCAGGAGGAAGTAGCTCGCGCGCAACCCGAGCACCGCGAAGATGTTCGAGGTGAACGCGACGAACGGATCGTGCGTCACGCCGAACACCGCCGGGATCGAATCCACCGCGAATACGATGTCCGTCGTCTCGATCGTGACGAGCACGAGGAACAGCGGCGTCAGCACCAGCGCCCCGCCCCTCCACAGGAAGAACTTCCCCCCCTCGGTTTCCGCGCTCACCGCGAACAGCCGCCGCGCCGCGCGGATCACCAGGTTCCGGTCGGGGTGCACCTCGACGTTGTTATCCCTCAGCATCTTCCAGCCGCTGTAGACGAGGATCGCCCCGAAGATGTAGAGGATCCACTCGAACCGGACGATGAGCGCCACTCCGGCCGCGATGAAGACAGCCCGCGTCACCAGCGCCCCAACCACGCCCCAGAACAGCGCGCGGTGGTGAAACCGCCGCGCGATCCCGAACCAGGAGAAAATCACGACGAAGACGAACAGGTTGTCGAACGACAGCGCCCGTTCGATGATGTAGGCCGTGAAGAACTCGAGCCCCCGCACACGTCCCGCGTCAAGGAACACGACGACGTTGAAGAGCAAGGCAACCACGGTCCACACGACGCTCCAGACCAGGGCTTCCCGCATTCCCACCTCGTGCGCCTTCCTGTTGAAGATGCCGAGATCGACCGCAAGCATCAACAGGACGACGACCCCGAAGGCTACCCAGAGAATGTCCAAGACCAGGCCCGTGTCATGAGCGTATTTCGCCGTGCATCCCGGAATCAATATAGGCGCGTGTGGGGGTCATGTCTACTCCTTCCGTCATTGCTTCGCGAAAGACGCCCGCAATGACAGGGAGTCGCGCTACGAGCCACGGGCGCTACGAGTTTTGCATCAGTGCATGGTGCGGACGCGAACCTCGATTCCCTTCACGTCCTTCAGCAGCGCGACCAGCTTCTGCGGGTCGGTCTGCGAGTAGTGATATGGGTAGAGGACCTTCGGCTTGAAGGCCTTCGCAGCCTCGGCGACCATCTCCGGGGTCATCGTGTACGGGAGGTTCATCGGCAGGAAGGCGATGTTGATATCCTTCAGGGCCTCCATCTCAGGCGTGTTTTCCGTGTCCCCCGCAAAGTAGATCCGCGTGCGGCCTATCGTGAGGATGTATCCGTTTCCCTCCCCTTTCGCATGGAACGGCGCGCCGTCCGGCCGCTTGTGCACGAGATTGTACGCAGGCACGGCCTCGACGATCATACCGAGGACCTTTTTCACCTCGCCGTTTTTCATGACGATTCCCCCACTGATCTGCTCCGCGCATTTGGCGGTCAGCAGGAGCACCGTCGAGGGGGTGCGCACGCGTGCGATCGCGGCAGTGTCGAAATGATCAAAATGCTCGTGCGTCACCAGCACCAGGTCGGCGGCCGGGAGTCCGGCAAAGCCCGGGAGGCGTGTCCAGGGATCGACGTCGATCGTCTTCCCCGCCCAGCGGAGCATTACCGTCGCGTGACCCACGAACGTGATTTCGACGTCTCCCGCAGTCGTGTGGATCGTGTCCTTCTCCAGCCCTTCGGCCGCCGCGATCGAGGCGAGCGAAGCGAGGGCGATCAGGCAGATCGTGAGTAATCTGGCCATCGGAGGCTCCTAATTGTTTTTCGACGCGATGTGCGAATATACGATCTGCGGAGTGAGAAGGCAATTACGTGTTGCGCGGCAGGTCGCGAGGGGGTATATTGTCACGCCAGAGAGCGGCGTGACGCAAAGAACGCGCCTCGCAGAAGGCGCTCGCACCAGATTGCCACGCCAAAGAGCGGCGTGGTCCAGAGAGCGGACTTCGCAGAAAGCGCTCGCAATGACGGAGGGACTATGAGAATCTCGCTCACCGCGGCATTCGGGCTCGGCGCACTTGCGCTCGGCGCGCTGACGCTCTCCTGTTCGCGCGGGACGATGGAGTCGGGCAAAGGAACCCGCTCGGAGAAGAACGGCTGGATCGTACTCCATCTCGAGGGTACCCCCCGGGAGATCGGCCGGCAGCACGGGACGCTGCTGGCCCCGGAAATCGACGACGCCCTCAAGATGATGGCGCAGTTCCTCGCCGGGGCAACGAAGGAGCCGTGGTCGTTTTACCGGCAGGCGGCAGAACGGATGTTCTGGCCGAGGCTCGACGGCGAGTACCAGGAGGAGATCGATGGGATCGTGGACGGGCTCCGGAGCCGCGGCCTGGCGTACGACCGGGCGGACATCACCGCTCTCAACGGCTTCATGGAGCTTGCCTACTACTACGTCCCCGCGCTGGCGGCCCGCATGAAGGCCGACTCGCTCGCCAACCGGGCGCCGGGGAACTGCAGCGGCTTTATCGCGACCGGGAGCTACACTGCCGACGGGCGAATCGTGATGGGCCATAACAACTGGTCCGATTACGTCGTCGGCGAGCGGTGGAACGTCATCGCGGATATCGTTCCCGAGCACGGGCACCGGATATTCATGGACACGTTCCCGGGGTTCATCCACAGCGGGGACGATTTCGGAGAAAACGACGCCGGCATCCTGATCACTGAAACGACGATCACGCAGTTCCGCGGGTTTGACGACGACGGCGTGCCGGAATTCGACCGGGCGAGGAAAGCGATGCAGTACGCCACGTCGATCGACCAGTTCGATTCGGTCATGACTGCCGGGAACAACGGAGGCTACGCCAACACGTGGCTGGTGGGCGACCTGAAGACCAACGAAATAGGGAAGCTCGACCTGGGGCTCATGCACACCCACCTCTGGAGGACACACGACGGGGTCTTCATCGGCTCCAATTTCGCGACAGACACGGCGCTGCTCGCGGAGGAAACCACGTTTGACACGGGCGACTCCACGAACTCGCCGCTGGCCCGGGAGAAACGGTGGAACCAGTTGATGGAGCAGGAGCGGGGAAAGATCGACGCGGCAGAGGGGATGGCGCTCGAAGCAGACCACGGTGACGCCAGGACGGGGACGGTCGCGGAAAACGGCTGCGTCCTCTGCGGCCACGTCGACAGGGACAGCCGCGGCGCCCCCTGGTGGAACGAAGGCCCGTATTGCCCGATGGGAGCGGTGCAGGGGAAAGTCACGACGGCTGCGCTCGCGGGGAAGATGAAATTCTGGGCGCACATGGGGCACCCGTGCGGGGAAGATTTCATCGCGTCGGCGTTTCTCGCGCAGCACCAGGAGTACCGCTGGCAGGAGCCGTATCTCCGGGACATGAAAGCCCATCCGTGGACGCTGTTTGCGGCGGAGGGACGGTGACGGACACGGCGCGTCGGAAATTCCTCCGGCAGACGGCCATCGGGGTGGCCGCGCTCCTTGCTGCGCGCGCCCTCCCACCCGGGAAACTGGCCGCCGAGGTGCAGGGGGAGGCGGGGCCGACATCCGGGGCGGAGGCAGGCCCGGAGCTGCAGTTCTTCAGCGGGGAGGAGTACCTCATCTTCTCCGCAGCGGCGTCGCGGCTGACAGGGCACGAGAACGGGGCCGGCGGCGCAGGAATTGACGCCGCGCTGCGGGCAGACCGGTTTCTCAGCACCGAAGACCCGGAGATCCAGGACCAGATCCACCTCCTCCTGAAGATCTTCAATTCGATATTTGCGGCAGTCCTGCTCAGCTTCACGTTTTCGAGATTCACGGAGATGACCCCGGATGCCCAGGAGAGCTACATCGCGGGATGGATGACGAGCACGTTTGCATTCCGCCGGACCGCGTTCCAGGCGCTCAAGAGGCTCTCGATGAGCATGTACTACACGGACCCGCGCTCGTGGGAGGAGATCGGGTACCACGGGATTCCGTCGCCGGGGGAGGCGGGATGATCGTCAGGGGGAAGGATATTCCGCTCCCTCTCCGGGAGTCCGCCGACGTCTGCATCGTCGGCTCCGGGTGCGGCGGAGGCGCAAGCGCCAGGACGCTCGCCGGCGCCGGGAAGAAGGTGATCCTCCTGGAGGAGGGAGGCTATTTCACATCGACGGATTTCGACGGGACCGAGGCGACCGCGTACCAGAACCTGTACCAGAGGCGCGCCGGGCAGGCGACGGAGGACCTCGGGGTCACCGTGCTGCAGGGGCGCTGCGTCGGCGGGAGCACCGTCGTGAACTGGATGACGTCGCTCCGGACGCCGGAGTTCACGCTGGAAGACTGGCGCAGGCGGTTCGGCATCGAGGGTCTCGGGGCACGCGATCTCGAGCCGTACTTCGAGCGCATCGAGCGCTACCTGAACGTCCACCCCGAGCCGGATGGAAACCACAACGCGAACAACAGGATCATCCTCGACGGCGCACGCGCGCTCGGGTACCGGACGCGCGCGAACGGGAGGAACGCCCGCGGGTGCGTGAAGTCGGGGGCGTGCGGGCTGGGATGTCCGTTCGACGCGAAGCTCTCCGTGGCGCTCACGTATATCCCCGACGCGGTGAAGCAGGGGGCATCCGTGTTCGCCGATTGCAGGGCGGAGAAGATCGAGCTCCGGGGAAACATGAAGCGGGTGACGGGGAACGTCCTGGACACCGCCACGAGGCGGCCGGTCGGCGCCTTCAGCGTCGAGGCCCCGGTCGTTATCGTGGCCGCGAGCGCGATCAACACCCCCGTGCTTCTCCTCAAGTCCGGGATCGCCAACCGGAGCGGAGAAGTGGGGAAGAACCTCACGTTCCACCTGACGACGGCGGTCGCAGGCCGGTACGAGCGCGTGATTTATCCCTCGGGGGGGATACCGCAGTCGGTGTTCTGCGACCAGTTCCTCAACAGCGAGGGGGACAGCGGAGGATTCTGGATCGAAGCGGTGCCGGTGTACCCCGCGCTTGCGGCGCTTGCATTCCCCGGGTTCGGTCGACCCCACAAGGAGGAGATGAAGGAGTTCCCGCACACGGGGGCATCCATTGTTCTCGTGAAGGAAATTGACTCCGCGGGGCGTGTTACGGTGAACGACCGTGGACGCGCCTCAATCGACTACCGCCGGGGTCCGAAGGACCTTGAGTACATGAAGCAGGGCGTGGCGGCCTCGGCACGGATGCATTTCGCCGCCGGGGCAAAGGAAGTGATGACGCTCCACGCGTCACCCACCATCATCCGATCTCCCGGCGAGATCGAGAGGAAGATCCGGGCCGCATCATGGGAGCGGAATGACATCGCGCTCTTCAGCGCCCACCCCCTGGGCACCTGCCGGATGGGGACCGACCCCCGGAGCTCCGTCGTTGATCCTCACGGACAAACGCACGACGTGGGGGGACTGTTCGTCATGGACGGCAGCGTCACCCCCACGTCGCTCGGCGTAAATCCTCAGATCACGCTCCTGGCGCTCGCCGAGAAAAGCGCCGAGTGGATCGCGGACAACTTCATCAGAGCTGCATCTCGTACCCCAGGGCAATAACGAAGTTGCCCGTGTTGTTCCTGCCGTTCTTCGGATCGGTCTGGATGTTCCTCAGCCCGTAGGCGCCGCGCGCGTCGAGAATCAGGTCTCCAGGACCGAGGCTCTTCGCCAGGCCGATCCCGCCCGTGAGCCCGGCGTTCAGCTTGCTGATGTCGCTCGAGACGTCCGTCGTCGCCGTGAAGTCCATCGGCGGCAGCGGCTGGCCCGCAGGGGGAAGAAGCAGCGGAGTGCCGGACTTGTCGAGGTAGAGCGAGCTGACGCCGCCCGTCCTGTTCGTCGCGCTCAGCAGGAATCCGACGTACGGCCCCGCGTCGAAGTACACTCTGGAGATCCCCAGGCTCCCGCCGGCGTCCATCGTGTACCGGAGGAGCACCGGGACCTCCAGGTAATTGAGCGCCGTCTCGTTGTTGTAGTTCGCGTACAGTGATATCCCCGGCGGCACGGTCCCCGCCGGGAGCGTCCCATCCGGGATGAGCTGCATGCCGTCCTTCTTTCCCCCCTGGCTCGAGTACACGGCTTCGACCTGGATGGCGAACTCGTCCGAAAGGCGGTCGCCGATGTAGACGCCGGCGTCGGGCCCCATGCGCGACGAATAGCCTTCCGATATCTCCGAGTTCCCTCCCCTGAGACTGGGGATGCTGATGCCCCCTTTCAGGCCGGCGTACAACGACTGCGAATAGACGTCGTCACCGGACACGAAGAGCGCAGCGCCCAGGAGCGCCGGCAGCATCCCACGGACCACACGGGTCTCGTTCATGATTCTCCTCCCTGCTGTTGGACCTCTCCGGGCGGCGCCGCATGCCCGCCGGAAGTATTACACATCAAAACCGCGCCCGTTTGTTCAACGTTCCCGGGCACGCCGGACAATTTCTTGACAGGAAAATGGAGCGGGGGTGACAGGCGGGAGCGCCCGTCCCGGTACATTATCCCGGAACACAGAGCCAGGATCATCCACACACCGGGAGAACGGACATGACACCGAGCGCACGCAAGGCCCGCCTGATTCGCAGCCGCATAGATCGCTGGTCGCACCTGATCGCGGCAGGTCCCGCCGCGCTGCTGCAGGGGCTCACGGCCATGGTCGCCATGCTCAGAGCATCCTGATCCCGGGCCGTCACCGGACTCACTTCGCCTACTGGAGACGCGCCATGAAACGCCCGTTCATCCTCGCCATCGCCGCCCTCATGCTCTCGATCCCCTGCCGCGGCCAGGACCCGCTCCCGCGCGGCAATGTCATACAGCCCGGCGAGGTGCTCACGTACAAAGTCCGCTGGACGCTCTTCCGTCTCGGTACCGTCACGCTCAAGGCGGTCAGGGACACGGGTTGCGCCGGCCCCGACGACATCAGGCTCGTCATGATCGTGGAATCCAACCCCGACCTGAGCTTCGTCTGGATCCGCGAATTCAACGAGTGTCTCGTCGACACGCGCACGTTCGCCCCCACTGTGTTCCACGCGAGGCACAGGAACGGAGAACAGTACACGGAGATCTGGCACGAGGTCGACAGGCGATCTCACCGCACGACGTTCCGGCTCCAGGACAGGAACACGGGCGCCCTGATCGAGACCGACACGCTGCAGGGAGTGGAGTGGTTCGTGGAAGGG
>DATJAS010000101.1:0-8565 GCA_035516035.1 Bacteroidota bacterium
TGGTGAAGGACATCATCGACGCGTACGACAGGTATTCCGGCGCGCGGAAGGGGGAGGAGGGGTAGCCCGTCATTGCGAGCGTTTTTTGCGAAGCAATCCCGCCCGGGATTGCCACGCCCAAGATGGCGTGGTCCAAAGAACGGACTTCGTCGCAGAAAGCGCTCCTCGCAATGACGACCGTCGGCGTTCGCGCGACTTCGCTTCTTCCCAGAGCGCGTCCATCGCCTTCAGCGTGGCATCGCGGGGGCGCAGCCCCTTCCCGGCCAGCGCCCGCTCGATGTAGCGGAAGCGGGCGCTGAAGCGGTCGACGGAGCCTCTCAAGGCGCCTTCGGGGTCCACCCCGGCGAACCGCGCAGCGTTGACCAGGGCGAAGAGCAGGTCCCCGAATTCCTCCTCGCGCTCGCGCGCGAGGCGTGCCCGCGAGGCCTCGCGCGCCTCTTCGGCCACCTTCGCCAGCGCGCCGGCGCGCGTCTTCCAGTCGAATCCCACCGCGGAGGCGCGCTGCTGGACGCGGAGCGCCCGCTGGAGCGCGGGGAGCGCCCGCGGAACGCCGTCCAGTACCGAGCGGCGCCCTTCCCGCATCTTGATCGCCTCCCAGTTCGCGACGACGTGGCCGGCGCTCCTGGCGCGCGCGGTGCCGAAGACGTGAGGGTGGCGCCGCACGAGCTTGTCGCTGATCCCCCGGAGCACGTCCCGCAGCGTGAACTCCCCGGATTCCTCCGCGATCGTGGCGTGGAGGAGGACCTGCAGCAGAATGTCGCCGAGCTCCCCTTCCAGCTCTCCCGCGCCCGGCCGCTCGAGCGCGTCGAGCGTTTCGTACGTCTCCTCCAGGAGGCTCCCGCGGAGCGACCGGTGCGTCTGCTTCCTGTCCCAGGGGCATTCCTTCCTCAGGCGACGGACGATGGCGACGAAGGCGCGGAACTCCGCGACCGGCAGCGCCGCGTCCGCGGCAGTGCCCCGACGGTGCTTCTGGTGCATTGTGCGCGATCCTCCTGATGAGTGACCAACGTAGGCAATGGAGGCGTGAGTTGCAACGCCGCTGGAATTTCACGCGCGTGATGTCTATATTGCGCCCGACGATGACGAGACGGGCGACAACGACACTGCTGCTGGCCCTGGCCGCGGCAGGCGCACTCCTGCTGTACTACCTCCTTGCCACTCCCCGGGACGCCTCCATGCTGCTCCTGAACGGTGACATCTACACGCTGAACGAGCGCGCCCCCAGGGCGACGGCGCTCGCCATCCGCGGCGACAGGATCGTCGCGGTCGGGACGGACGCGGAGATCCGCTCCCGGTTCCGCGCGGAGCAGGTCATCGACTGCGGCGGGAAACCGGTCTACCCCGGGTTCATCGACGCTCACGCGCACATGGAGAGCCTGGGCGCCTCGCTCATGAACCTCGACGTGGGGGGCGCAGCCAGTGAAGACGCCGCGGCCGGGATCGTCTCCAGGGCGGTGGCGGACACCTCCCCCGGCGCATGGATCCGGGGGCGGGGATGGGACCAGAACAGATGGCCGCAGAAGGCCTTCCCGACGCGCGCATCGCTGGACCGCGCCTCCCCGCGCTCGCCGGTGATCCTGACGCGCGTGGACGGTCACGCCCTCTGGGTGAATTCGCGGGCGCTCGCCATCGCCGGGATCAACCGTTCTACGCCCGACCCGGCGGGGGGGAGGATCATCCGCGACGCGGCCGGGGATCCCACCGGCGTCGTCGTCGACAACGCCGTCGACCTCGTTGTCGCGGCGATTCCTCCTCCCACGACGGCCGAACGCACGGAGGCCATCCGCCGGGCGGTCGCGACGTGCGTGGCCGCAGGGCTGACGGAAGTCCAGGACATGGGCGTCGACTCCGCGGGGCTCTCCATCTACCGTTCGCTCGTCGCCGGCGGCAGGTTCCCCTTCCGCGTCTACGCCGCCGTCCTCGGCTCCTCGAAAGAGACATGGGAACGCGCCAGGGCCGAAGGCCCCCTCGTCGATGTCGGGGGAGGACGGCTCACCGTGCGCGCGGTGAAGTTCTACGCCGACGGGGCGCTCGGATCCCGCGGCGCGGCGCTCGTCGAGCAGTACAGCGACGACCCCGGCAACAGGGGGCTGACGCTGACCTCCCGCGACGAGCTGGAGAGGGGGGCGCTCGAGGCGATCGACGCCGGCTTCCAGGTCTGCACGCACGCGATCGGCGACCGCGCGAACGCGTTCGTCCTCGACGCGTACGATTCGGCCCTCACGCGGCGCGGCCGCCGGGGGGAAGATCTCCGGTTCCGCATCGAGCATGCGCAGGTGCTTGCTCCCCGGGATATCCCCCGCTTCCATGCGCTCGGCATCATCCCCTCGATGCAGCCTTCCCACTGCACGTCGGACATGCCCTGGGCGCCGGCGCGGCTGGGAGAGGACCGCCTCCGCGGGGCGTACGCGTGGCGCTCGCTCCTGTCGAGCGGCTGCATCATACCGGCCGGATCGGATTTTCCCGTGGAGAGCCCGAATCCGCTCCGGGGTTTCTACGCCGCCATCACGCGGCAGGACCGCTCGGGGTATCCCCCGGGGGGATGGAACCCCGCCCAGCGGATGACCAGGGACGAGGCGCTGAAGGCGTACACGCTCTGGGGGGCGTACGCGGCCTTCCAGGAAAATGAAAAAGGATCGATCGAACCCGGAAAATGGGCGGACATCGTTGTACTTACTGATGACATCATGACAATCGAACCCCCGAAGATCCTCACCACGGGCGTCGTCATGACGCTTGTCGCGGGGGAGGTGGTGTACAGGGCCCCCGCGCCCGGCGACGGGGCGCGGTGAACGGCCTCTGGGCGTGGGTTCCGGGTGACGGTCCGGTCGAGCGGAAGAACTTTCTCCTGAATACCGTCGAAGGGGCGCTCTTCGTGGCGTCCACCGCATTCATCAATCCCCAGACCGTGCTCCCCGCGCTCGTGAGCCGGCTCGGGGGAAGCAATGTCGCGGTGGGGGCGCTCGGCGTGATCGTCTACCTCGGCGTGTTCATCCCGCAACTCTTTGCCGCCCGGTCTGTCGAGACACTGGCGTGGAAAAAGCCGTGGGCGCTCTTCTACGGGCTCATACACAGGCTCTTCGTCCTGGCCATGGGGATCGCGACGCTCTTCCTGGGCGCCGACCACCCCGGGACGGCGCTCCTTGTCTTCCTCCTGTTCTACACGGCCATGCAGGTGGTGGCGGGTGTGGCAACGCCCGGATGGTTCGACCTCTTCGCGAAGGTCACGTCTCCGCGCAGGCGGGGCCTCCTCGTGGGCCTGAGGAATTCGGCGGGGGGAGCCGGCGCATTCCTCTGCGGGTTGCTCCTGACATGGATACTGGCGGCATGGGGCTTCCCGGCCTCGTTCGCGATCGCATTCTTCGCCGCATTCATCCTCCAGATGGCCTCGTTCTGGACGCTCAGCTCGCTCGTCGAGACGGAGGGGAGCGCCGTGACGCCCAGGCGTTCATTCGCCTCGTTTCTGCGGGAGCTCCCCGCCGTGCTCCGGGCCAATCCCCCCTTCCGGCAGTTCATCACCGCCTGCGCGATTCTGACCGTGGCCACGATGCCCATGAGCTTTTACACCGTCTACGCGCTGGGGAAATTCCAGGCGGACGAGTCGGCCGTCGGGCAGTTCACGCTCATCATGGTGGCGATCCAGGTCGTCAGCTCGCTGGTCACGGGATACATGGCAGACAGGTACGGGAACAAGACCGCGCTGATCGTCGCCTCCGTGAGCCTGCTGGGGGCGAGTCTGACCGCGCTCGTGGCGCCGACGCTCGGATGGTTCAGGCTCGTCTATCTCCTGCTCGGCATCAACCTCGGCACCGAGATCAACGCCCGGTACAACATGTCGATCGAATACGGCCCGGCGCGCAAGCGCTCGACGTACGTCGGCATGATGAACACCATACTCGCCCCCTTCTACCTCACCGGTATGGTCGGCGGCGTCCTGGCCGAATGGCTCGGGTTGCCGGCCGTGTTCCTCGCGGGGGGGGTCACATCCGTCGCGGGCATCGCCTACCTTGCGCGCAGCGTCCGGGACCCGCGTTCCTCGGCAGGGGCCGAGGCGCGCGCGTGAGGCGGGGGACCGCGTTGCATTTCCGCGCGCGCGGTGATATATTGGAGCCGGCATGACGGTGGGAGAGACGCTCCGCGGGGAGCCCGCGCGGAAGTGGACGATCCTGCCCCTCCTGGCGTGGGCCGAGCAGTACCTGAGAGAACGCTCGTTCGACGAGGCCCGGCTGAACGCCGAGCTTCTCCTTGCCCGGGCGCTCGGCCTGAAAAGGCTCGACCTCTACCTGCAGTTCGACCGACCCCTGACGCCGGCGGAGCTGGGGGCGTTCAGGGGGCTCTTCCTGAGGCGCCTGGCGCATGAGCCCGTGCAGTACGTGCTCGGGGAGACGGAATTCATGGGGTTCGCGCTCGAGGTGAACCGTTCGGTGCTGATCCCGAGGCCCGAGACGGAGGAGCTTGTGGAGGATGCCCTTGCCTGGCTCCGTGCCGGGGGGAACGACGAAGCACGCATCCTCGAAATGGGGACAGGGTCGGGAAACGTGGCCGTGGCGCTCGGCTCGTTCCTCCCCCGCGCGCGCATCACGACCGTGGATGTGAGCCCGGAGGCGACGACGCTCGCACGGCGCAACTGCGGGCGGCACGGCGTGTCGAACGTCGAGTTTCTCACGGCGGATTTCGCGGGAGCGGAGCTTCCCCCCGGCGCGTTCGCGCTGCTGATCGCGAATCCCCCCTACATCAGCGCGGCCGGGACCGCGGAGCTTGCGCCGGAGGTGAAGGAGTTTGAACCCCTCGCGGCGCTGACAGACGGGGGGGACGGCCTCTCGTTCATCCGGATGATCGCCTCCCGGGCCCGCTCGCTCCTCGCCCCCGGCGGGGGAATGTTCCTCGAAATCGGTGCGGGACAGGAGGATGAGGCCCTGCACATCGCGCGGGAGGCGGGTCTCTCCCGTTGCAGCGTGAAGAAGGACTTTGCCGGTATCGGGAGGATACTCCGCGCGTTCGCCGGCGAGGGGCCCGGGCCATGAGGGCCGTAGTGCAGCGCGTCACGAGCGGTGCCGTCGCAATCGACGGCGTCGAGACCGCGCGGATCGGCAAGGGGTACGTGATCCTCCTCGGCGTGGGGAAGGGAGACACCGCCTCCGATGCGCGGGCGCTTGCCTCGCGGTGCGCCGCGCTCCGCGTCATGGAGGACGAGGGGGGAAAAATGAACCTGGCGCTCGCCGACGCGGGAGGGAGCGCGCTCGTCGTCTCCCAGTTCACGCTCTACGGCGACACGAGCAGGGGGAACCGTCCGGCGTTCACCGGGGCGGCCCCGGCGGATGAAGCCGCCGCGCTGTACGAGGAGTTCATCGCGGAGATGCGCCGGGTACTCGGCAACGGGCGCGTGGCGGCGGGCGTGTTCCGCGCGATGATGTCCGTGACCATCGTGAACGACGGGCCCGTCACGGTTCTGATGGAATACCCAACACACAACCAATTGAGGAGCGCATCGTCATGACCATGCTGGCTCGTGGATGCAGGGCCGCGCTTGCCCTGTTCGTCGGCGCGCTTGTCGCACCCCGTGCGCTGGAGGCCCAGGATGCATTTGGCTCGCTCTCGAGCGCCCACTTCGACGTGCGGTATCAGCGCGGTGTTCCCCAGGAAGACGCGCGGATCGTGCTGGAGATCCTCCAGGAGCAGTACAAATCGCTCGCCGCGGACCTGGGCCTGGAACCCTCGGCCCGGACAGAGGTGCACATCTACGAATCGGTCGGGAAGTTCCTGGAGGAAACGCCCCTGAAACGGCCGTGGCGCGTGGCGTACTACCAGAGGGGCATTCTCCACGTGCAGCCCCTCTCGGCCGTGACGCAGCGGAAGGCGTTCGAGCACGCCGTCGGCTACGAGATGGCCCTCGCGTTCCTGGATGCGAGCATGCTGAAGGGGTGCCCGCGCTGGCTGGCCGAGTCGTTTGCCTCCTACTACTCGGGGGAAACCGCGGGCATGACGCCGCCGCTCGGCGAGCGCCTCACCGCCTTCTCCGATCTCAACCAGGACATCCAGGAATTCCCCAATCCGCCGCAGAGGGACGACGTCCACTACATCCTCTCGAGCACGATGGCATACTTCGTCCAGAAGTACGGCGAGAAGCGGGCGTTCCGCCTCTACCGGGAATTCGACGGGGCGACGTCCGTGGAACGGGTGTTCAAGAAGGTCTTCGAGGACGAATACCCGGCGATCGAGAAGGGGTGGGCAAAGTACATCGCATCGCGCACGGCCTCGTTCAAATGACCTCACGCGGCGGGGGAGACCGTGCGGCGCGTGCTGATGCTCTTCCTGGACGGCGTCGGGATCGGGAGCAGGGACCCGGCGGTTAATCCCCTCTTCGCCGCGCGGCTCCCCGCGCTCCGCTCCCTCTGCGGCGGCGACCTCCCGTCGCTCACCCGGCGCCGGATGCGGGGAAGGTCGAGCGCGGTCATCCCGCTCGACGCCACGCTCGGCGTGCCCGGTCTGCCGCAGAGCGGCACGGGTCAGACATCCCTCTTCACCGGTGAGAACGGCGCGGCGATCGCCGGGAAGCACTTCGGCCCCCATCCGTACTCGACGCTCAAACCGATCATCGCTTCGCGCAGCGTATTCCGGCGGCTCGTGGACGCCGGGAAATCCCCCCTCTTTGCAAACGCATTCCCCCGGCGGTTCTTCGAGTACATCGAAGGGACGCGGCCCCGGTTGACCGTCACCACGCTCTCCTGCATGACGTCGGGGGTTCCCCTGCTCGGCGCCGCCGATCTGCTCCGGGGGAGGGGAGTCTCCGCGGACATCACCGGGGCCGGGTGGAAAGCGCTGGGCCACGCGGAGATCGAACCGGTCACGCCGGGCGAGGCCGGGAGGCGCCTCGCCGGGCTCTCGAGGGAACACGAGTTTGTCCTCTTCGAATACTGGAAAACCGACTACGCCGGGCACGCGATGGACGCCCGGGAGGCGGTCGTCGTGCTCGAAGCGTTTGACGCCATGCTGGCTGGAGTTCTCGACGCGCTTGATGACGCCGGGACGCTCCTCCTGATCACGAGCGACCACGGCAACATCGAGGACCTGACCGTCAGGACGCACACCAGGCACCCGGTCCCCCTCGTTCTCTACGGTGCGGGGGCCGCCCGTGAGGCCGCCCGGCTTGACAGGGGAGCGGACCTGACGTGCGTGACGCCTCTCGTGCTCCGCAGGCTGGGAGTCTCCCCGTAGGAAGGGGTCCGGTTTGTTGCACCACGCCGGGGGATTGCCGCGGAGGTTCGACTGGCATCCACCGGCAGAATCGCAGGTGCCCGGCGCGGACTGCGCGCGCCGGCGCTCGCCGCGGCGGCCTCATTCGCCGCGGGAATTTTCCTCGCCGACGCTGCGCGCCGGGAGACGCTCCTGTGCGCCGCCGTCGCGGCTCTCCTCATTCTCCTCTGCGTCTCACTTCACAGGAAGTGCCCCGGTCTCCTCCGCTCGCTCTGCGCGTGCGCGCTCCTTGTCGCCTCGGGCGCGCTCAGGTTCTCGCAGGCCTCCTCTCCCGCAGCCGGTCCCGCATGTCCCGGCGCCGAGGCCCGGGTCTGGGGCCGCGTCATCGAGTGCGAGGCGGGCGCGGGGGGGAAGTGCACGTTCACGCTCGAGGCGGATTCGGGGCGCACGGGCGGGGGGAGAGTTCCCGCGGGTATGCGTATCGCGGTCACGCTGCGGGGGAACAGCGTCGCGCGCGCCCGGACCGGGATGCGCGTCCGCGTCGAGGGACGCCTGGCGTCGCCCCCCCGTGAAGGGAACCCGGGAGAGATCAGCCCGGCCGGTCGATGGCTCTCCCGCGGCGTCTCCGCGTTGATGACGGTCCGGGAAGTCACAGTGCTCCGCGCGCCGGGACGGTGGAGTCCCGCAGCGCTCATCGCGCGGGCGCGGGAGGCTATCGTGCGGGAATCGGAACTCGCGATCCCCGGGGTCCGGGGGGAATTGCTTGCCGACCTCCTCATCGGGGAGCGATCCGGGATCCCCCGGGCGATACGCCGTGAGATGATCGATGCCGGCGTCGCGCACATACTGGCGGTCTCGGGCTACCGGGTGTTCGTGCTCAGGGCGATGATACTCTTCTTCCTCTCGCTCACGGGCATGGGACGCCGCGGACAATGCCTCCTGGGGGGGCCTCTCCTCCTCTTTTATACACTGATTGCCGGAGGAGGGGCGAGCGTCGTGCGGGCGACCGTCATGGCGCTCGCGTTCCAGATCGGACCACTCACCGGGAGGAAAATCGGGAAGGGGAACGCGCTCGGCCTCGCAGCCCTCCTCCTCCTCGTGGCGGATCCCCGCGAGCTCTTCGACGCCGGGTTCCAGCTCTCGTTTGCCGCCGTGCTCACCGTGCAGCGTTACGCAGGCGTGATGTCGGCGTGCCTCGCCCACGTGCGCGCGGGGGGGATGCCGGGGACGCTCCTGCGGGGGGCCGCCCGGGGGGCGCTCATCTCGGCCGCTGCGACGCTCGGCACGCTTCCCCCCGCCGCCGCCGCGTTCGGACGTGTGTCCGTCGTCGGCGTGTTTGCCAACATCGTCATCGTCCCTGCCACCGGTCTC
>DATJAS010000102.1:0-6482 GCA_035516035.1 Bacteroidota bacterium
ATCGAGCACACGCTCTTCTCGCTCCCGCTCATCTACAGCGGGACGCTGCTGGGGGCGCACGGGACGCTCCCTCCCCTGAAGATCCTGCTCCTCGTCCTGACCGCCGCCACCGGCGCGCGCACCGTCGCGTTCGCGCTGAACAGGATCATCGACCGCCAGATCGACGCCCGGAACCCCCGCACCGCCGCGCGGGACATCCCGAGCGGGCGCATGACGCTCTGGGAGGCGTCCTGGGTCATGATCGCGGGCCTCGCGCTCTACTTCGGCTCCGCGTTTTCCATCTCCTCGTTCTGCCTGGTCATGGCGCCGATTCCGCTCGCGGTCTTCGTGGTGTACCCGACGATGAAACGGTACACGCCGCTGGCGCATTTCGGCGTCGGTCTCGGTCTTGCGATGGGGCCCCTGGGGGGATGGTTCGCGGTCTCCCCGTCGTTTGAACGCCTGGAGGCCCCCGCGCTCCTCTCCCTCTTCACGCTCTTCTGGGTGTCGGGGTTCGACATCATCTACGCCACGCTGGACGAGGAATTCGACCGGAAGGAATCGCTCTACTCGTTTCCCTCCCGGTTCGGCAGGCGCACCGCGCTCCGCCTCTCGGCGGCGTTCCACGGCGTCGCCTTCCTCCTCCTGGCGGTCCTCTTCTGGTACTCCTCATTCGCGCTGCTGGCCCTCCCGCTCCTCCTCCTGACCGGCTACCTGCTCTACCTGGAGCAGGCCAAGGCGGAGGACGTGCAGCTCGCGTTTTTCAGGATTAACGCCGTTGCCGGGTTCGCGGTCTTCGGCATGGTCGCCATCGGGGTCTACGCATGAAGGTGGTCGTCGCCATCACGGGCTCCTCGGGCGCGCTCTACGCGCTCGACTTCCTGAAACGGTGCGACGCGACGAAGTTCCTCGTCGTCAGCGCCTGGGGAAAGGTGCTGCTCCGCGACGAGCTCGGCATCGGAGAAAAGGATCTCCGGCCGCTCGTCGCGCGCACGTTCTCCGACGACGACCTCGCGGCGCCCCCGGCCTCCGGCTCCAACGCGTACGACGCGATGGTCGTGATCCCCGCCTCGGCGTCGACCGTCGGCAAGATCGCCTCCGGGATCGGGGACACGCTCATCACGCGCGCGGCGCAGGTCTGCCTCAAGGAGCGCATCCGCCTCATCCTCTGCGTGCGGGAGACGCCGCTCTCCACGCTCACGCTCGAACAGTGCGCGCGCCTCTCCTCGTACGGCGCGGTCATCATGCCGATCGCGCCCCCCCTCTACACGGCCCCGAAGGCGGTCGACGACTTCGTGGCCGCGTTCACGCAGAAGGTGCTCGGCGTGCTGGGGATGCGCACCGCACCCGGGTGGCGCTCGGAGGAGATGGAGTGACGTTCACCACGATGGGCGACTTCGCCAGGTACCTGGAGAGCGTGCGCGAGCTGCACCGCGTCGGCGTGGAGGTCGACCCCCGCCTGGAGATCGGAGCGATCGCCGCCCGGGCGATCCGCGAAGAGCGCCCGGCGATCCTCTTCGAACGCGTCAGGGGATTTCGCTACCCGGTGCTGGTGAACGCGATGGCGAGCGACAGGAGGTGCGAGCTGGCGCTCGGGGCGCACCCCGGGCGGATCGGCGAAGACCTGGTCCGCTTCATGACCGACGCCTTCCCGCCGCGCCCCCGCGCGCTCCTCAGGCAGCGGGCGACGGCGGGGCGATTCCTGCACGCGCCGGTGCGCATGGTGCGGCACGCCCCCTCGCAGGAGGTGACGGCCCCGGCGAGCCTGGACGAGCTTCCCGTGCTCACGTGCTGGCCCGGGGACGGGGGGAGGTTCATCACGCTCCCGCAGGTCGTGACGTACGATCCGGTCCTGGGGACGAGGAACATGGGTATGTACCGGATGCACGTCTTCGACGGCCGCACCACGGGGATGCACTGGCAGATCCAGAAGGGGGGAGGGTTCCATTACCACCGCGCGGAGAAGCTCGGCAGGCCGCTGGAGCTGGCGGTCGCGCTCGGGACTGACCCCGCGCTCCTCGTGGCCACGGTGGCGCCCCTGCCGGAGAACATCGATGAAGCGATGTTCGCCGGGTTTCTCCGGGGGAAACGGACGGAGTTCGTTCGCGGCAGGTCCGTCTCCATCGCGGTCCCGGCGAACGCCGAGTTCGTGCTGGAGGGGATTGTGCAGCCGGGGGAGCGGAGGCTGGAGGGACCCTTCGGCGACCACTTCGGGCACTACTCCCACGCGGCGGAGTTCCCCGTGTTCCACCTGAGCGCCGTCACGCGCAGGCGCGACGCCATCTACCCGGCCACCGTGGTGGGAATCCCTCCCATGGAGGACAAGTTCCTCGGCGACGCGACGCAGATGATCCTCTCCCCGCTCACGCGGCTCCTGCACGCGGAAGTGCGCGGCCTCTGGGCGTACTACGAGGCCGGGTTCCACAACCTCCTCGTGGTGGCCGTCGAAGGGCGCTACGGGAAGGAGGCGATGAAGACCGCGCTCGGGCTGATGGGCCTCTCGCAGCTCTCCCTGACGAAGTGCATGATCCTCGTGGGGGAAGGGACCGACGTGCGGGATTTCGACGCCGTGCTCGGCCAGGTGCGCGAGCATTTCGACCCTCACTTCGATTTCGTGATGATCCCGCGCGTCCCGCTCGACACGCTCGACTTCACGAGCCGCACGATGAACCTGGGAAGCAAGATGATACTGGACGCGACGCCGAAAGAGCGGCCGCCGGGAAAGGCGCGCAGGCGCCCCCTGCCGTCGCGCGCCGCCCTGGAGGGGCTGGACCGGGGGATTCTCGCGGCGCGGTTCGTGGGCGGCGCGATGGCGGTCGTGCGCGTCCGCGGCGACGGGATGCGCGTCCTCCGCCGGCTCGTGCGGCACCCGGCGCTCGCGGGGGTCCCGCTCGTCGCGGCGGTGAGCGAGGACGTGGACCTGGACGACCCGGAGAACACGCTCTGGGGCATCTTCACGCGGTTCGACTGCGAGCGGGACGTGATCTTCAGCCGGCAGGAGCTGATCGGGATCAGTCCCGTCTACGGCGGCGTCATGGGGATCGACGCGACGTGGAAACAGGGCTACCCCGAACCGCTCGCGATGGACGGGGAGATCGCGCGCCGCGTGGAGGAACGCTGGGAATCGTACTGGCGTTAACAACACTGCAGAACGAAAGGGCACGATGCACATTCGAGACACGAACCTCCTCCCGGTCCGGGAGAAGATCGCCCGCGGGGAACGCCTCACGGCCGAGGACGGCATGACGCTCTTCACGTCGAGCGACCTGATCGGCGTCGGGGCGATGGCCGCCGCGGTGCAGCAGGAGAAGAGCGGCGACGCGGTCTACTACGTCCTCAACCAGAAGATCGAGCCGACGAACGTCTGCGTCCTCTCATGCACGTTCTGCGACTTCGCGGCGAAGAAGGGGGATGAGCGCGCCTACGAGATGTCCACGGCCGCGATCGTCTCCCGTCTCACGCCGGAGATCCGCGAGGTGCACATCACGGGGGGCATGCCGCCCGACTGGCCGTGGGAGCGGTACCTGGAGATCCTCCGCGCGGTCAGGGCGAAGCTGCCGCATGCCGACATCAAGGCGTTTACCGCCGTGGAGGTCGATTTCTTTCACAAGAAGTTCAGGATGAGCGTGGAGCAGGTCCTGCGCGAGCTGCAGGCGGCCGGCCTCCAGACGATGCCCGGCGGCGGGGCCGAGGTGTTTTCCGAGCGCGTCCGCCGGCGCCTCTTTCCCCAGAAGATCGGCGCGCGCGCCTGGCTCGACATCCACCGCACCGCGCACCGCCTCGGCATACCGACAAACAGCACGATGCTGTACGGGCACATCGAGACGCTCCGCGAGCGCGTGACGCACATGATCCGCCTGCGCGAGCTGCAGGACGAAACGGGGGGATTCCTGACGTTCATCCCGCTGGCGTTCCAGAGCGGCGCCACGGGCATCAAGCCTTCCGACGTCTTCACGCCCGCAACGGACGACCTGCGGACGATCGCGGTGTCGCGCCTCATGCTCGACAACATCCCCCACATCAAGGCCTACTGGGTGATGCTGACCGAAGAGGTGGCCTCCGTGGCCCTCAACTTCGGCGCAGACGACGTCGACGGGACCGTGGGGGGGGAGAAGATCGCGCACGACGCGGGGGCCGTGAGCCCGATGACGCTCGCGGGGGAGCACCTGGTCCGGATGATCACCGACGCGGGAAAGGTCCCGGTCGAGCGGGACGCCCATTACAATCCGCTCCGCGTGCACGCGCAGGGGGTGGTGGGGAAGATCCCGTACCTGAACTCCGTCCCGTTTTACGCGGCGTTCGGCGGGGGCCGCTTCAGCATTCTTCCCGTCGTCCCCCGTCGCATGGGAATGCTCGCCGCCAGGGGAGAGCTCGACGCGGGACCGTTTTCGCTCATGGACTACATCGCCCGGGAGGAGTCGATGAGCCTCCTCGGGTGGTGCATTGCCACGCGGGACCAGGTCAAGAGCGTGATGCTCTTCTCCCGTGAAGGGTGGCGCGACCTGGAGGGGAAGCGGATCGGGATCACCGACGATACCGCCACGTCCGTCCACCTGCTGCGCGTGCTCCTGGAACAGAAATACGGCGTGCACGCGCGCCTGGAGCGGATGCACCAGGGGGTGAACGCCTACGGCGATTTCGACGCGGTGCTCCTGATCGGCGACGAAGCGCTCCGGAGGAACAAACGGGGACTCGACGGGTTCGAGCTGGTCTACGACCTGGCGCGGGAATGGTACGAGTGGCAGAAACTCCCGTTCGTCTTCGCCGTGTGGGCGGCGCGGAAGGCGCTCCCGGCGCCCGTCCATGAGGAGCTTTCCTCCCTCCTGGCCCGGTCGCTCGCGCTGTGCGGGAGCGATTTCATCCCGGCCGCGGGCGCGCACGGTCGGCGGATCGGCCTCACCGACGGGGAGACGCAGGAATACCTCGCGGGCTTCAACTACACGCTCGGGGAGCGGGAGCGGGAGGCGATCGCCGTCTTCCGTCGCCTGGCGCTTCCCTCGGGCCTGGCGGCGGACGGCATGCGGCGCACGACGGAGGTCGGATGAGGACGGACGAGCTCTGCGCGAAGGCGCGCGACGGCGGGCGGCTCACGGCGGCGGAAGGACTGGCGCTCCTGGCGGGGGCCCCGCTGCTCGACCTCGGGGCGACCGCCTCCGCGCTCCGCTTCCGGCACAACCCGGAGCAGCGCGTGACGTTCCACGTCGACACCAACCCGAACTACACCAACATCTGCAACGTCGACTGCATCTTCTGCGCGTTCTACCGCCACCCCGGCGACGAGGGGGCGTACACGCACACCGTCGACGAGATGATCGCGTCGTTCAAGCGCGCCGCCGCCGGCGGCGTGACGACCATACTGCTCCAGGGGGGCGTCAACCCGGCGCTCCCGCTGGAGTACTACACCGAGCTTGTTGCCAGGACGGTGGCGGAGCTCCCCGGCGTGACGCCCCACTTCTTTTCCACGTCGGAGATTCTCGGGATGGCCCGCGTCGCCGGGGCGAGCCCGGCGGACATCCTCCGCCGCCTCTGGGACGCGGGGCTCAGGACGATCCCCGGGGGCGGGGCGGAGGTGCTTGCCGACCGGGTCAAGAGGAAGATCAGCCGCCTCAAGGGAACAAGCGCCGACTGGCTCGGCGTCATGCGCGAGGCGCACAGGATCGGCTACAGGACGACGGCCACGATGATGTACGGCCACATCGAAACGGACGAGGACATCATCGAGCACCTGGAGAGCGTGCGCGCCCTGCAGGACGAAACGCACGGGTTCACGGCGTTCATCCCCTGGAGCTTCAAGCCGGGGAACACGCCGCTGGAGAAGATCATCCCGCGCTACGCGACGCCCGTGCGCTACCTCCGGATGATCGCGATGGCGCGCATCTACCTGGACAACGTCCCCCACATCCAGGCCTCCTGGTTCTCGGAGGGGAAGAAGACCGGGCAGATCGCGCTCCATTTCGGCGCGGACGACTTCGGGGGGACGCTGCAGGAGGAGCACGTCCACGAAGCCGCGAAATTCGTGAACCGCACGAGCACCGCGGAGTGCATCCGCCTGATCCAGGAGGCAGGGTTCGACGCGGCGCAGCGCACCACGCTCTACGACATCCTCCGCGTGTACGCGCGGGCGGCGGTCCCGGCCGAGGAGGAAGCGGCCTAGTAGAGCGCGAGCGCGGGCACCCGGGGGATCAGCCCCCGCTCGTGCGCCGCCCGGTAGAGCTCTTCGAGCGCCTGCCGGCCCCGGTCTCCCATGTCGATCGTCAGCTCGCTCACGTACATCTTCACGAACTTTTCGCCGAGGGACCGCTCGATGCCCCGTCCCCACCTGAGCGCGTAGGGAATCGACTCGTCCTGGTGGGCGTAGCCGTAGGCGATGCTCTCCCTGAGCCCGGTCGAGAGCCGCCGCGCGAGATCCTCCCCCAGGTCGCTCCGCACCACGTCCAGCCCGAGCGGCAGGGGGAGCCCCCCGGTCCGCTCGTGCCACAGCTCCCCGAAGTCGACCACCTTGT
>DATJAS010000103.1:0-131723 GCA_035516035.1 Bacteroidota bacterium
CTTCGCCGAGGGAATCGATTGTCCACGTGAAATTGTGGCTTGTCGAATCCGAATTGATACTTGGCGGTTGTATCGGGGCCAACCTGGCGCAACCGAGGCAGATAGAAATGATCAGAGACATCGGCAAGAAGGCCCTCGAAACTGCCCAATCGAAACACATTCGCATGTCATGTCCGTGAGCCGACAAAGAAAAGACCCCCGTGATAGATATACAGAGCCCGAGTATCCTCCCGCAATTTCGCGAAGACCGGTCGATCACCGAGCTATACAGCTTTATCAGCAGAATTCTGAAGATTTGTTTCACCATTTGTGACTGTCAGAAGAAGCCGCGCTGGCGTAAACATACATTGCCATTCGAAAAGACGGAACTCTCGCTCATTACAGACCCCCGAGACCCTCGATTCAGACGATTTGCAGCGAGGCAGAATTCGACCCCCAATTTATAAGTTGATCCGAAAGCAAACTTCTTTTTGCTCGTGCATGTGACATCCGTCAATTGTACATATCGGCACTTCGATCCCGACGTCGAAACAAGACCCAATTCGGAGCGGCGGGCCTAAATCCTTTTATTCCGCTTACATTCTCTGCCCCCCAGAATTTGGCAGCATTTTGTATTTGGAACGCGGATGCTCTGGGAATATATTGCGGACATTCGCAGTTGTCAATGGGGGCCAAATTCTCCCATTTGCACAATGTTTCGCGTCGAAAATGGTGGGATCCTGACCATTGGGCCTTCTAAATCTGGTATTCCGCAGAATTTTCTGGAGCCGTTTGTGATCGAAATCAAATGCGCGGCTCGATAATTCACAACCTTTTTCTTCATCAGCACCACGAGTTGTGTGAGGGAAGTCGCAAACTCCTGCTGAAGCGGCGCTTGTGTGATCTTCGTTCTTCATCTCCCGGGCCCAATGCTGTACCCCGCTTCCTGTATATATGCCCGATGCCCTGATTCTGGAGACTTCTTGCGCGGCTTACTCTGCGGTCAAATCTGATAGTTGAGCGGAATTCGGACTTTGTTTTTCACCTCGGCGGGAACCTTCAGTCGATGGCTTCGAGCATCGAAAAGGGTCGTGACAAAATCAATCCGTGAAATTACGTACGGGGAATTACGTGGGGGCTGCGGGGGGAGTTTACGCGTTGCTGCTGATGCCTCAGATTCCCAGGGAGCTCGGTCAATTCACCGACAACGGCGAGACGGCACTCACTACTGGTGATCCTCCTCAGGGGCGAGATCGTTCATCTCCTGAATTACCTTCACCGTCTGCTCACCCTTGATCGGAACGCTATCGTCGACCGTCGGCCGATTCATTTTCTCCTCCCTGTGCTTCTTATCGCCGGGTCTTTCACTTTGCACCGCATTTAATCTCCTCCACCAAGATATCGACAAGAATCACCCGGCAGCCTTCTACCGCGAATGAACACTGGGCGCCAGGCTCTTCACGAACGCCTCGTGATCATCGACCAGAGAATTCATCCCCTGCAGTACCTTTATCCCCTGCTCCCCTCCCCCCATGGGGCCCACGTCGTCCAGGGTTGATCGGTTGAACTCTCCGAGGACTCGGTCCCGGTTCTGAGAGTCAATCGGCCGCGCCAGAACATCCTCATCCATTGCTCAGCTCCGGCCGTTCGTCCCTCTCCCCTTCTATTGATTGCTGCGGTGCGTCCAATACGATGAAACTCCAATCGGCCGGTCCGCTGTAGGGCTTCCAGTGCTTCAGGTTCTGCCTGTCCCGCTCCCTGATCTTCCTCAGGATCCTTGCTGCTTTGTTAGTCATAGTCTTTACCATCTATTTTTAGCCTCTCCACGTTCAAATTGTCCAGTGTTTCCAACGGGATTCATCGCCATTTGCCTCCTTCTTGGGCAGACAAAGGCGACATTTCTTGAGCTCCTTCTTTTTATCAGCCACTGCGGGGGGATCCAGAAAAAAAAGATCCGCTTCGCGGAAAGCCTCCTTTGCCTCGAATACATTGGGAGTTGGGGGAAACGCTGGTCCGATTTTCATTGAGTCCCAGAATTGATCGTAGAGGCATCCGCGACCGGTTTCGGGGTTCAAGCGACCGGGCTCAGACAGTTGCTGACTCGCCCTGAGTGCACTATTGCCCCCCGATCGATATCTCCAATGAATACAGGCGTTCCCCGCTCATTTCGGTCGTTCTTCGAACGGGAAATGAGGAAGATTTTGGCTCCCCCGAAAAGTTCTCACGCGTGGGTCGGTACCAGGATCCATCTCGGAGCTGTCGCGGAGAGATGGATAGTATTAGTATTTACTAATATATATAGGGGAAGAAACGTGATTTCAGGGCCGTCAATATTGAGCGAATAGAGACGGGTGCAACCGTTACAGGCAGACTTTGCAACAGTTAGGGGTAGACAGTGCAACGGATGGGGGTGGACCAAGAACGAGATCTTGACTTCTCCGCATCGATGACTATATTGCATTCGTCTTGAGACGTTCAAGTTCCTGCGTATTTTATCGTCCATGGATCCCTCCTTCAAGACAAGCCTGCAGGATAGCTGAACGCTGAGGAGAGGGAATTCCGATTAGCAGTGTCGACAGGTGCTAACTAGATTGCTAACTGAAACGGGCCAAAGTGTAGGTCACTCCACAAACGGTGTGCGCTTTTAGGCCCGCAATCAATGTTTTTTCAGCGCAGCCCGGTAGCGCACCTGAATGGGGTTCAGGGGGTCAGGGGTTCAAATCCCCTCGCTCCGACGAGATTTCGGCATTTCCCTCCCTGCTGGTTACCCACCTGGTTACCACTTGCCTCGCTTCTACGGAGGCAAGCAATGTTTCTCTCCAAGCGGTCCAACCTCATCCTTCACCTTGTAACAGTACGAGACATTCCTTCGCAACGTGGCTGGTTCAATTCTGCGTGTCGATCTACGCGGTGCAGCGCCTCCTCGGGCACAGAGACATCGCTATGACCCAAGTGGACGCGCATCTTGCGCCGAGCGATCTGCATAATGCCGTCAGCGCGATCTCGGTTGTCGATTCACTTTGATGAGCGACATCGAATACCAACCGTCACCGAGATCTACTCCCAATTCCAGCCCGAGCGCCTGCACGGGATGGTGAACAGGATCGACGTGGGTTCAAACCCGCGCGAATGATAGGTTTCGAGAGGGTGTGCAGCCGTCTGTGACGGGTTGGCTTGACTGTCCCTGAGGGGCGCTGTAACTTTCTCGTGAGTTCATTCGTGTTCCGCTCTCTTCACGGGTGAGATAGACTTCGCTCGGGTGAAGTACCGAAGTTCTGAGATAGGCTATGGGGCGCACGATGCGAGTAAGAATCCTGGTCTTGTTGTTGTGGTTGTGCGGAGCAACGACACACGCTCAAGGCTACCTTCCCCTCCAAGTGGGAGATCGGTGGGACTACGGCGAGATTGACTACCACACCCCAGGACAGCTTTACTACCTGTATACTGTCCGTATCGTCGCAGACACTACGATGCCGAACGGAAGAGTCTATGCCATTCAGCAGGGCGATTTCGGGACCCATTTCTTGAGACAGGAGGGATCTCGTGTCTACACTTTCACTGCTGATACAGAGGCTGTGCTCTATGACTTTGCGTTAGCACAAGGCGACACCGTGACGATGTCACGAAGAGACACGTTCTACACGATCGTGACTGTTGACCCTGGACAAAGCCAAATTTTCGGCAGAACCTGGAAGACCTGGAATTTCGTCAAGACGACGAATACCAACACCGACGGAGGTTCTCGGGTCACGATTGCAGACAGCCTCGCTCGCACATACATATTCATTGATCCTGGTTACACTGACTACCTTATGGGGGCGGTCATAGACGGAAAACTATATGGCACGGTGACGCATCTTGGCGTGGAAATCGAGACTGCACCTACTGGATTTCGTTTGTCTCAGAACTTCCCCAACCCCTTCAACCCCACGACCACGATTCGTTATGCACTACCGCAGCGTGTGCATGTGACGTTAACTGTGTTCAATACCCTTGGTCAGCACATTGCCACGTTGGTGGATGCGGTGAAGGAGCCGGGGGAGCATAGCATCAGGTTTGACGCCGGGGGGCTCTCCAGCGGGGTGTATTACTACCGACTCCAGGCGGGGGGCTTTGTAGGCGCAAAGAAAGCTTTTCTGTTAAAGTAACTCGGTTGGAATCTCTGCCCGATGAACAAGGTACTCACTCGGTCAAGGGAGTGCGGTAGGCCCCCTACACGATGAAGTTCAGAGTCCACATACTCGCCGTAGGACTATCGGTGTTTGTGGCTGCCGATATTTCTCAGGCACAATGGACCAACGTTGGCCTGGACAGCCTGGATGCCGTTTCGCTTGCATCCTCAGGCACGAATCTGTTTGCCAGCGTTCTGGGCGTAGGCATATATCGTTCCACTGACGACGGCACCACCTGGACTCAAACTAATACTGGCTTGACGAACACCTCGGTGATTGCTTTTCTGGTAACCGATACGACAATCTTCGCTGCCACAGATGGCGGCGGCATATTTCGTTCGACCGACAACGGTACCATCTGGACTGCGGTGGACTCGGGGTTGACGAACTCTTTTGTTTACTCCCTCGCCACATCCGGCAGTAGTATCTTTGCCGGGACCGATGGCCACGTGTACCGTTCCACCAACAGCGGGGCAAACTGGACCGAAGCCGATTCCGGGTTGACCCGACCTGGCTATGCATTTTATGTCTGGTGCTTGGCTGTCTCTGGCACGAGCATCTTTGCTGGGACTTCCGGGGGCGTCTTCCGTTCCACTGACAATGGTATGAGCTGGACCCAACTTGAAATCGGTCCTCTCTACACAGGCTTTTGGACTTTCTTGGTATCCGGAACAAGTCTCTACGCCGGGACATTGGAACCAGAGCAAGAAGCCGGGCGGGGCGGTATCTTCTTATCGACCAACAACGGTAGTAGCTGGAGCGAAGAAGATTCCGGGATAATGCCCACTAATGTCTTTGCGCTCGCCCTTGCTGGAGCAGATATTCTCGCCGGTACCTCTGATTACGGCGTACTTCTATCAACGGACAAGGGGACAAGCTGGCGCGGAGTCAATAGCGGCCTTGCAAATGGCGTAGTCTGGTCGCTTGCCGTGTCCGGCACGAATCTCCTTGCAGCCATTGGTTCATGGGGTGCGGGGGGAGCGGGGGTATGGAGGCGCCCCTTGTCAGAATTATTGTCAGTGGATGCTCCTGCTATTGGTGCGCCTGCTGTCTTTGGGCTTGAACAGAACTACCCCAATCCTTTCAATCCTTCCACCACGATCCGCTATGCTCTTCCACACCGGACCCATGTATTGCTCACGGTGCTCAACACCCTCGGGCAACGCGTTGCCACGCTGGTTGACGCGGTGCAGGAGCCAGGGGAGCATAGCGTCAAGTTTGATGGAGGCGGGATTGCCAGCGGGGTGTATTACTATCGTCTCCAGACGGGGGGCTACGTACGGACGATGAGGATGCTCGTCCTACACTAGAGGGATTCAATTGGCACTGTACCTGAGCTCAATCCGCGAGGAGAAGGCTCTCAGGATGAGTCAAGATACATCAAAAGAATCCGACCGAGCGAAGGCGTTTTGGCACACCGAGCTTCAGGGTGAGGCTCTTGTTCTTGCGCTTCTTGTGCTGTTGGCTACGTTCGGTTCGTGCAAGAACAACCCCGTCGGACCGACCCCGGAAGTCGATTCGCTTTTTGTAATCGAGAAGGACCACTTGTTTGGTGGCTTTGGCGGCGTAGATAATTACCATGAGACGATTGTCATAAACAAACTACCTGGAACCATAGATTTTTCCGTTGAGTCGCCCTTTCCTGATACACTGAAGCATGCATCACTTCGTTCGCCTTCATTTGGTCGCAGTGCCATGATCTCAACTCCGTTTGAAGACTTTTTTGACCTTCCATCCGTACACAACACCCTCCTCACAGGTAATCCTAGCTTGTCCTTTGCTGACGCCTATGTGTGGTTAAATCTAAACATTGGCCCGGCTGATATGGAACAGGTTCCCTATTCCAATTACTATGCAGACGACGGACGTGCATTCGTTCTAGGACTTGGAAAATTCCGCTTCCTGTGCCTTGACATGATTCTGCAGTATTCGATCGAATTCGATCCTGTTGACTCAACTGAAATTGATATTGAGATTACCGAGAAGATGCAGAACACGTCCGGTGACACTCTGTTTAGGGTTGGTGCCAGCCACTTTGTTCCAAGGGAGACGCATGTGGGGTCCAGCTACACGCAACTGTACAACTTGATTTCTGACACTGTGATCAGTCCCAGCGACAATCCTTGCTATCTTTTCAATGCGTACTACACTAGCGATGGTTTTGGCTCTAACACGAGCGGCCAGGAGATGGACACGGGCTGGTTCACATTGCTGCCCTTCCAGGCATACGAATTTGATTTTAAGATGATTATCAAGCCATTGCTGAGCAAGTTCGAAATCTATCCCTCGTTCGCAACCACGTTCATAACTCTTGGTGGCGGGCGAATCTGGCCATCGAGCAAAATCTGTGTGCATGGAGATACCTTCAATGGGCAGGTTCATTACCTAAAGGAATGTGGCCTGGTTATGCCGACCTATGTACTTTTGTCTATTGATAACGGAACACTGAAAGTGGCAAGCCCAGATGAAATCATGGCAAACGTCAAGTTAAGTCGGGGGAATCCATATCACGTGCGTGGATTTAAACTGATGACCAATGGAGAGGCAACGCGCAAGTGAGAGTCTGGATAGCGGCCAATGCGCTCCTGTCGATTATCTGCCTCGGTGGATGTCATCAAAAACAGTCCGAGGGACAAACTACTTCGGCCGAGGTCAGGGCACGCTCAGACTCCATCGGCCGCTTGCTTCCCGAGTCAACCGGAGCTGGTTCGCTTGTGGCACGTGATACGGTGGGGCTGGGCGGTTTAGCCCGTCAGTCACACCCCGACTCGGCGATAGCCATTGAAGTCGTTTACGCCGATTCGTTCAAGGCTGCCTCTGGTTCCCCTCCAAATGGAGAGATGCCTGGCTGTGAAATCCCGACATGTTTCAGGCACAAGGGTGACATGTTGTTCAAGTATTCGAAATACACTGTGGTCCTCTACTACCAAGACGATTACGCGGGGGATTCTGTGGTGATTTTCCGACACGATTCATCCTCCTTGAATCTGGATTCTGTGCAATGCGTCCTTGGCAAGCCGTGTTTCTCAGAATCTGGGATGGGTGTGTGGTTTTTCGGAATACGGGGAGATCTGCTGTTCATGGACTACGGCACGTCTGAGAATCACGACTTCAGGATCATGGATTTGTTGGGAGTACCCAAGCAGGTTTACGTGGGCGACTACGAGTCCAGCCAGCCTTCGTTTGAGCTGATTGCACCTGACTCGTTGGAGTTTTGTGAGTCAATCGGTGTTCCGGCTACAGAAAGAACCTGTCCACAAATCAAGGAATGGGAAAATGATGGGCTATTAGCAACTATGTATGAGCAGGTGGTTCTTTCCTTGAGTACTTTCACCAAGCGACGCACTGGCGATTGCCATTGTGCGCCGCGAGACTGACGGGAGGCATGATCTGCAGAGTATACCATCCGGTCTTCCTATGGCCGCCATACGCAACGAAAATTAGTCACATCCCCGGAGATGGGGGAGAGTGGGGTTCACGCGGAGTGGGCACTCGCAATCGGAGTGAGTTTTTTCGGAGTGTGCTCCACCGCGTTAACAACAGTCAAGCTTGAGATTACTTTCAAGATTGCGGGCCAACAAGAGACGCCTTGATGCGACATTACTTCGTATTCCCGTGCAGATCCTCGCTTGCCAGGTGGAGCAGAAGAACTCTTGCTCCTCTTGGACTGTTGCTCGGCGCCACTTGTGCGTTCTCCTTGAGTGGGGATCTTCCAACTCTTCACAAGGTCAATGTCGAAGCTGCCGTATCGCGCGACTCATCTACCGGGATTTACTACTACGACTATTCGCTGACAAACGACAAGGCAAATCGAGGGGAGATAGAGGAGTTGTCAATTGTGATCTGGAGGGACTCGGCTTCAACAATTGCTTTTGACACCTCGGGGCTTCAATTCGCGGGTCGGAGATTTGCCGAGGAGTCATTTCGAAATGATTTCGCGCATCTTGGTCCTTGGATTGTGCCGGTTGGATTCGCGCGCATGCCCAGCGGATGGATTCCATGGTCAGGTGGAAATCGGCCGTATGCGTCCACGAGCAAGGACAGAGATTTCATCAAGCCGGGACAGGGTGTGGACGGCATCGTCATTATGAGTAGAGGATTGCCGGGTGTGAGGCAATGCGAAGTGAAGCCTGATTTCAATGTGGATAGGTATCTCCCGAACGAGGACGATGTTGATGTCATCGATTCCGTCATGCAGACCACGTGGTATGAAGGGCTAACTGTCGGCCCGTGGTCCCCCCCTGCGAAGTTCGATGCGTTCGTCTTCCTGGACACACTGAGTTCCTTCGTCCGCGAGGCTCGACGGGAGCGCTGGATCACCTTTGACCAAGCAGCAGAGAGGTACACACGGTTGTTTGACCGAGCGAAAACCGCACTTCGACAGTCAATGCCACAGACGGTGTCGGAGGTCCTTCGGAACGTCCTTGCAGGCGCGGATGATGACAAGGGAAAGACGTTGAAGCCAGAAGCCGATGCTTTGATTCGATATAACACAGAGTATCTCCTGAACGCGCTGCTCAAGCGCGCAAAATAGGCCGAGGGAGTGTGGCAACCGTGAGAATACGACATGCACTGGTGATTGCCCTCTTCAGTGGGCTATGTCAGCCGCTTCGTGCACAGTGTGGAGGGTATGATTCCACAGCGCCAGATATTCGCAAGGCTACACTCACATGTGAGGTTACCAAGGAAGGAGCCACTGACGTATTCACGTACCGCTACACAATCATAAACAGTCGCTTGAGCACCGGCTGCATCAAGTGGTTTGAGCTTGATCTTGCCTGCCCAAAGAATGCGGTGAAACTCCCTACGATCGGCCTGGTAGATTATCCAGCGTACGTTGGCCGTAGCGCACTGGTCGCGGCAGGTGCGACAAAGATCGTACCTGTTGGCGTTCCTCGCCTGCCAAACTACAAAGGATTCACCAGTGCGTGGGATGCGGATTTCTTGCAGGAGGGAAGCATACTCTGGGGGGATGCGATCAACGAGTACAGGGTGGAACCGGGTGCAGCGTTAGATAGCATCATTTTGACCTCTCACGGACTGCCGGGAATACGGAGAGCGATCATGTATCCAAGCTACGACCCAATCCCCGTAGACACGACGGAAGAGGACCCTGTGGCCTCGCTTACCTTCGACAGTCTCGAAGCAACTCTTAAGTGGACGGGCGTGACCGTAGGCCCCTCAGCGCCTCCGGCAAAGTTCGACCCCGTGGCGTTCATCGACACACTCATGGCCTTTGTGCGAGCAGCCCGCACAGAGGGTTGGATCAAGTCTGATCGAAGGTCGGAAGCGTTCTTGGATCTCTTCGGCCAGACAAAGGATATCGTTCGATCATCACACACGCACTCGGCATTGTCCGTACTTCGGTGGATTCTTGAGGAGGTTGCGGCCGACGAAGGGGAGCCGCTGAGTTCGGAGGCCTTCGCGCTCATCCGCTTCAACACGGAGTATCTGATGAGCCAGCTTAAGGCGAAGAGGTGATTGCCGAGTTGACCGGAGGTCCCCAGGGTGGTATATTCCCGCTGCACATCATTCCATTCATCGACGCGAGCGGTTACCAAAGTGGTTACCAGCAGGCTCATTCGAACCTTATGGCGAGCCTCGATACCGTGCAAAACGGCGCTGATTTCTCACGGAGCGTAGCGCAGCCCGGTAGCGCACGTGAATGGGGTTCAGAGGGTCAGGGGTTCAAATCCCCTCGCTCCGACAAACACAACAAAGGGTCTTCCACGATGGGAGACCCTCTTTTGTTTCACCCCGGGGAGCAAGATTCGCGTGGCACTTGATCTTCAGCCTACGCTTCTCGGTGACCTGCTCGAGCTCCGGCCGATGCGAGTAGGCGACTTTGACGGCCTCTTCCGTGTCGCTTCGGACCCGGCCATCTGGGAGCAACATCCCGAGCCCGATCGATTCAAGGAGCCGGTATTCCGGAAATTCTTCGACGAGGGGATCGCCTCCGGCGGGGCGCTGGTGGCCCTGGATCGATCAGCCAAGCAGATCATTGGGTCGTCGCGCTACCACGGGTACGACGAATCCCGGAGCATCGTTGAAATCGGCTGGACATTTCTCGCACGGTCGTACTGGGGCGGCCGGTACAACGGCGAGATGAAGCGGCTGATGCTGGAACACGCCTTTCGATGGGTGAGCCGGGTCCAATTTGTTATCGGTCCGGAGAACATCAGGTCCCAGCGGGCGGTCGAAAAGATCGGTGCAATTCGTGCAGGCACGACAACCGATGCGCAGGGTCGCTTGCGTGTTCTATATGAGCTCACGGCCGTCCGGTACGCTGGAAGGTAACCCCCCACGACCACAACCCGGTATGCGCTCCCGCAGCAATCACACGTGACGCTGACCGTGTTCAATAGTCTGGGACAGAAGGTGACAACACTTGTTGGACGGCCGGTAAGCGATAAGACAAAGCCCCGACCAATCGGCCGGGGCTTTGTCTATGGACTGAACGCTCAGTGTGTTTGTTGAAACGCGAATCCGAAATCAAGCAGCTCAGCGCAGGAGCAAGAGCTTCAACGTCTTCACGAAGCTCCCCGCCTGCAAGCGGTAGAAGTAGATCCCGCTCGCCAGATTGGACCCGTCAAACCGCACCTCGTGGAACCCGGCCTCCTGTTCGCCGTTCGCTAGCGTCGCCACCCGCTGCCCGAGCGTGTTGTACACCTCGAGTTTCACCGATGACTGCTGTGGCAGGCCGTACCGGATGACCGTGGTCGGGTTGAACGGGTTGGGATAGTTCTGTTCCAGGGCAATTTCACGGGGGCCGGTGCTCCCCGATGGCCCGGCCGACGTCAGCACGGGCGGGTCATACTGAATGCTGTCCGGCGCCGACTGATACACGACAAGCCCCTTTGTGTGGGCGGCAACCATGAACGTCGTCCACGCATACGTCTGCATGTAGTTGTAGAGAATCTGGGCGACGAAGCTGTACCTGTCAAGGTTCGCTGCCGGCACCGTCGCGATGAAATCCCACGAGGGGTTATCCAATACCGAAGAGGGGAGCGTGAGCGACGCCGGTCGCCCGGCTGATTGCGCGGCACCTACCCCCTGCGTCAGCCGCCAGATACTGTACTGAGTCACCGGGTCAGATGCGCCAGCCGTGTCCAGGAGGCTCCGGAGCCAGGTGATCCGGACATCCTGATAATAATTGGGTACGGTCGCGATTCCGACGATCAAGGGACTGTTCATCATCTTGTATCCATGCCCCCTGACAGAGATGCGGACCGTCTGCGCTGATGGAGGTGCGGCAACAATCGTGATCGTTCCGCTATCCGGCTTAGCAAATCCTGGGGAGTACACCACGGGGATGGCAAGTGAATCGTGCGGAGGAATCGCCCATGATCCCTTTGGCACAAAGAACGCACTGTCGTCAGATGCAATCGATGCGATGTGGAGCGTGTCATTCCCGCCGGGTTCCGAGAGCGTCACCCACGAGGTGTCCCGCGTGTTCAGCCTGACCCACCCGAAGTCCACAGAGCCCGGCTTCACGAGCAGCGTCCCCGGCGCCCCGAGGAATGCCAGCCCGATCGACCAGTAGTTCCCCGAATACCCGGAATAGTAGTAGTTGTATCGTCCGTTCGTCCAGAGGAGCGCCCCCCCACCTATGGCATATCCATCCCACGCGGGGGGGGACGCAACATAGATGGGATTCCCCGGGTATTTTGTCCACGTGATGCCGTCGACGGACGTGGCAATTGAGAATGTCTCTGCGCCGCCGCTGGTGATGCTTTCGTAGACGCCAACGGCAAGGCTGTCATGCCAGTCCATGCCTACGATCGCGGCCTCTTTCTCGTCGTAGGAGCCCGTCGGTCCTGTCGTGAAAATCGGGTTCCCTGCGTATTCCGTCCACGTAACGCCGTCGGTCGAAGTGGCCAACCCGGTTTGAACTTTGCTGCCGTTGTCGGCACCGTACCACATCTTGAACACACCGTTGCGAAAGAGGACGAAAGCCGCCCCGACTGCGTGGCTATCCCAGGAGCCATAGGCGCCGTAGCCCAGCACCGGGTGGTTCGGGGATTTGATCCAGTGCGTCCCGTCGGCGGAGACGGCCCGGGCGACTACCAGCGCCGAGTAATCGACAGAGCAGGTGTAGTACATTGCGAGTGAATCGCTGAAGGGCACCACGGCAATAGAGTTAATGTATGCATCGTACGCTCCCGCGACTCCCGGCGTGAGGTCGCTGCTGTCCCGAATCGTCCATGCCTGCCCGTCTGCGGACGTCCCTTCCCTGACTACGCCGGTACCGAGCTCGATATACCACAGTCTGTAGTGGTGTGATGAGGAATCGTAGATCACGTACGGCTGGACGCAGTTTGTTATAAGGGGATTTCCCTGATAGCCCTGCCAGGAGTACTGAGCATTCGCTCCCGACGATGCGAGGAGAACTAATGCGAGGAGCGCAGCGCAAGACAGCCTTAGCGCAGAGTTCATGAGACCTCCGGAACGTACTCAGGATGTACGCGGGACTGGTGGGGGAGGGAGCAGTCGCGTGCTAAAAGTTACGCGTCTGCTACAACAATATCAATGGAATGGATCACATTTTAGGACACGGAGCAAGAAGCATTGACAGATTTTATTGCAGGCGGGACGCAAGTTCTCAAGTCCCGAACCGCCCTGAGCTGCGGGCTCTTCTGCGCGCCTCATCCTCAAGCCGATTTCGGGCGGGGGCCTGGGTGACGAGCGATCCCAGGAGACGTTGCGCCGCGGCGGAGACCTCGTCGACGGCCCGGTTGAACGCTTCTTCGTTTGCCCTGGAGGGCTTCGTGTAGCCGCTTATTTTCCTGACGAACTGGAGGGAGGAGAGGCGGATCTCGTCGTCTGTCGCGGGGGGCTCGAAGTTAAAAAGGGGCTTGATGTTTCTGCACATGGGGAGTCTCCTCTCTTGTGCATAAGGTAACGCACAATTGATCGACACTCAAGGTTGAGGAAACGGATTGTCCCGCCTGCGGCGGGACACAAAAAGCGTGCTTCGCGGAAAACGCTCGCAATGACGGAGGATTGAGGGCTCGCAATGACGGGGAGATTGCTTCGTGGCGCCGGAGGCGCCACTCGCAATGACAGAAAAAAATCAGTACACTACGCCGGAAGGAGAACTGACATGGACGCCATCGGCAATGAATTTGTCTGCCCGACCTGCGGTGCGGATGTGGTGCGGTCAAACGTCACCTGTCCGAAATGCGGCAACCCCCTGGAGTGGGAAGGCGTGGAGGCCGGGCCGGGAGCGGACCATGGCGGTATATCCCCCGCCCCGGATGTCCGCCCGATGGGTCTGGGAGACATATTCGACAGGACGTTCAGGATGTTCAGCGCGGTCTTCACGCGGTCGATACTGATTTCGCTGATCCTGTTTCTTCCCGCCTCGATCGTGCTGATGTTCGGTGCCGGGCAGTTCTATCGCTCAATCGGCACTCTTCTTCAGACCACAGTGGCGTCTGAAACGCCGGGGCCGGAGGAGACGCTTGCGCTGCTCGTCTCCCTGGGGGTCTTCGCCATCTCGTTCGCCCTGGCCTTTCTTGCCGTTATCATCGGCGAGATCGCGGTCACGATCCTCGTCACCGGAGAATTTCACGGTTCTCCCGTGGCCTGGAAGGAAGCGCTCGCGCGTGCCGCCGGCGTCAGGATGCTCCGGGGCATCGGCATCATGCTTCTGCAGGGTCTCGCCTACGTTGCGATCATTGCCATCCCTGCGGCGCTCTTCGGCGTCGCCGGGGGCGTCCTGATGGTCATCCCCGGCCTGATGATCTCCTCGGTCGCCGTGATATTCCTCCTGATCCGCTGGACGTTTTCGCTTACCGCCGTGGGGTGCGAGGATCTCGGCGTTACGGCATCCATGCACAGGAGCTGGCTCCTGGTCCGCAGCGGGTGGTGGCGCGTCCTGGGGATCATTCTCCTGATGGGGCTGCTCGTCGGCTTCGCCACGATGCTCATCACGACCCCGATCTCACTCATTGCGTTCTGGGACTTTTACAGGGAGTATTTCAAGGCGCTGGGGGCCGCGGGAGGGGGCACGCCCGACCCGGCGCAGATGGCGAAGGTGATGTCCACGATGGGACCGGGCCTTGGCATCTCCATGGGAATCAACCTGATGATTTCCACGCTGACACGGCCTGTCTACGCGACGGTGCTGTATTTCGACCTGCGCGCCCGCCGCGGGGAGTTCGTGCGTGGATCCTGAGGCGCCTCCGACGGCAGGGGCGCCCGGGTCACTCAACGGAAGCTGGGAACGGGGGGGACGAAGCGCAACATCGGCCGCCATCGCGGGATTGCTCGGAGTCGGTCTCGTGTATTTCTACGGCCAGTCGTTCTTCCTCTCCGTGGCAATCCTCCTCTCGGCGCAGTCGCGGCATATCGCTTCGAAAGCCGATGCGCTTCTCCCCACGATGGCGAGAATGCTCGAGGCGATGAAAAATCCCGTCCGCGTTTCGCTCGTCGTATCACAGTTCCTCCTGATGCTCATCCCCACCGTGTGGCTTGTCAGGCGGTGGCACTCATCGGACGTGCGGGGCTACCTGAGGCTCACGCAATGTTCCGCCGCAGAGGTCGCGCTCGCCAGCTCTGCGGTCCTCCTCTTCTACCCGGCAAATGCATTCCTCTCGCAGTTTCTCGTCAGGCAGCTGAATATCCCCCCGGCGCTCCTCAAAGCCAACGAGGCGCTCTTCAGGGCCGGGAGCGGCGGCGAACTCCTGTTCGTGCTGGTCGCCGTTGCGCTCACGCCGGCACTCTGCGAGGAAATTCTCTTCCGGGGCTACGTCCAGCGAACGCTGGAGCGGACGCTCGGGGCGAAGAGCATACTCGCCACCGGCGTGGTCTTCGGGCTCTACCACCTGCAACCGCTCGGCCTTCTCAACCTCTCGCTGCTGGGTCTCGTGTTCGGCTATTTCTTCTTCGCGAGCAGGAGCCTTCTCCCGGGAATGGCGGCTCACTTCACGAACAATGCGGTGGCAGTTCTCTGGCTCTACGCCGGCGAGACCCCGTGGATCGCCTCCAGGGCAGGAGGCGATCTCTTCCCCCAACTGGTGCTGGTCGCGACGCCCCTCTCCGCGTGCGCGGTATTTCTGTTTTCTATCGTGAGCAGGAGGCGACGGCTCGAACGGGAGTCGGCTCCCCCGTTTCTCGCCTGAAACTGTCGGCTGGGATCTACCTGGCGTGCCCGGAGGATTGGAGCTGATTGACCGCGGGGGGAAAACCGAGTGACGCAGCGGTTCTGAGGTAATCGATCCCGGCGCGATCTGCGGGAGTTCTGCTAAGGATGGCCGCGGCGGCAATGTAGTAGGCCTCGCCGTACGTGGGGCGGAGTGCAATCGCCGATCGTGCGAACCGCAGCGCATTGTCCAGATCCCCCGTCCTGTAGCAGAGATCCGCCAGGCAGAGCATCGCAAATGGATCCCCCGGCGCCTTCACGAGCGCGGCTTCCAGCATGCGCGCGGCCTCGGCATAACGCTTCTGTGAGATGCGCATGTGACCGAGGCGTTCCAGCGCGATCGGGTTGCCGGGGATGATCCTGAGCGATTCAAGGAACGCGCTCTCCGCCTTCGCAGTGTCCCCCGCCCCCTCCCATGCCGCGCCAAGTGCGCTGTACGCTTCCGCATAGTCGGGCTTCAGGCTGACGGCCTTTTCGATCTGTTCGATCGACTCCGCATATGCCCCCCTGTCAAGAAGCGTGAGCCCGAGGTCGAGTCGGACGACAGGGTGATCAGGCGAGACGCTGACCGCCTGCCGCCACATCGTCTCGGCATCTCGCCATGTGCCGATTCCCTCTTCCGTCAGAATCACGGACGCCACCACGACGACTGCCGTAGCCGCACAGAGGAGCGAGCGCACCACCGCCGGACGGAAGCGATGTGAAGTCCACGCCATGCTGCAGGCGTACGCTGCAAGTATGGCCAGTGCGGGAGACGCTACGTATGCATACCGGCTCGCCAGCGCCTGGATTGTGCTCGGCACGATCCCCAGAACGGGGAGAAGCGTCAGGGTGAATACGCCGAGGGCAGTGGCAAGTGCCGGCTTTCCACGCAACAGGAGAAACGCAGCCGCGAGGAGGACGATGATGCCGCAGGCGGCACCGCGCGCCAGCGGCACACCCAGCGGCACCTGGTACACAACGCCCAGGGCTGCCGGCCAGATGGTCTTCTCAATATAGAACCAGAGCGCATACGGAGGAAGGAAAATCGACGGGCGCGCGCCGAGCAGGTTGGGGGACTGCGACGACGCTGATGCTGCAAAAGACACTACCCCGGCAGCGAATGCGAGGGCGAAGAATGGGAGCGCACGGATCTCGGAGCGTATCCAGTCCATGCGCTCGCCTCGCCGGCGAGACTCGATGACGTCGAAGAAGACGACAAGGAGAGGCCACGTCAGCACGGCCGATTTGGCGAGAAGGGCGAGTCCGAACAGGAGCACTGAAGCGATGTAGCGCCACGCGCTTCCTCCACCGACACGGTAGCGGACGTAGAGAAGCAGCGAGGGAAATGCACACGACGCGCAGAGCAGCTCCTTCCTGCTCGATGCGCACGCAACCGATTCGACGCGGAGCGGATGCCAGGAGAAGAGGACCGCGGCGAGGAGCGCTGCGGCAATGTCCCCGGGCACCCGGCGGGGGGATGAGCTTCCGAGCAGCGTCCCGTCCCGCGATTCCCCCTCTGTTGCCCGCTCTCCACTGTACGACCTCGAAAAGCTGAGCAGCTCGAGCGCAAGAAGAAAGACCACCCAGGTGTTGAACGTATGCACAAGGAGATTCGTCAGGTGGTGGCCCCGCGGGTCGAGCCCCCAGAGGGCATAGTCGACCGCGTGCGAGAGAAGCGCCAGGGGCGTGTAGGAAGTGAAATAAAAACCTGTGAACATCCGCTCAACGGAGGAGAGCGAGAGTGGTGCGATGAACGGGTTGTTCAGGATATACGAATCGTCGTCCCAGCCGACGAAATCGTTGTTCAGCACGCGGCTGTACACAATGAACGTCGCAGCGGCGAGCAGAATTGAAGCGAGGAGCTTCGCCCGGGAGAATGTCAGCAGGGACGGCGCGGGGGCAAGGCGGTATGGCATCACGCGCGTTCCGTCTCCTACTCGACGTTGATCACGACGGGCGCGCTCCTGACCACAGCGTCTCCGTCCCGGGCGACGAGCTGAAAGCGGAACACTCCCTTCTGCAGGCACCACTCGACGCCGGAGGGGCCGAAGGGGATGTCTTCGCCCCCGTTAATGCGGAGGACCACGTCGCTGAGGCCGCCCGGCACGAACCCGTCGATCGTGATTTTCTGATACTCGCGGCGAAGCACGGGATCGATTTTAAAATACTCGCCGCCGCTCGGTGAGACGATCGAAAGCCGTGAGATTTTCCCGGACTCGCCGGAAGAAGCGGGGGCGCGCCGCGCTCCGGGAGGGGGAGCCGGGATGCGCTCGCTTGCCGCCCAGAACCGGTACTCGTCGGAGAAGATCTCGAATGTCTCGCGATGCTCCCACCCGTCCCGATCCCGCACGAGATACTCCCTGTGGACGTCGCAGCGCTCACGGGGGACATTCCCTTCCATGAACCAATCGGTGACCGTCTTGCGGCAGGACGGGCCCGGGAGCTTCCCGGAGCGGGCACACACCGCCTGTTGCACAAGGCCAGGAGGAACGGGGAAGTCATCCGGCGGCTGGCCGTACGGAGGTGTGTGGAGAAACGTCATGATGTCCGTGAATATGGGTCCGGCGCCGCTTACGCCCGAAACGCCCCGCATCTGCTCCCCGTCGAAGTTGCCGACCCAGACACCCACTGTGTAGCGTGTCGTGTAGCCGATCGTCCAGTTGTCCCTGTAGTCTTTCGTCGTCCCGGTCTTCACCGCGCACTGGAAAGGGAACCGGAAATTGGCGCCGAATGCAGGGCGACGCGCGACGCCGTCTTTCAGAATGTCCGTGATCAGGTACACTGCGCGCTCGTCGTAGACGCGCCGGGCAGGGAGGGGCCCGCCGCTCCGGGCGATGAGCGCCGCAGGGCGCCACATCCCTCCCCGGGCGAGTGCCATGTATGCCGTCGTCAGTTCGACGAGTGAGACGTCGGCGTTGCCGAGCGTGAGGCCGTAGCCGTAAAACTCCGGATCCTCGTCGAGACCACCGAATGAGAGCTCCCGCAGTTTCTGCAGGAAGACCGTTTTTCCGATCACCTGGAGAGTCCGTACCGCGGGGACGTTGTACGAGCACGCGAGCGCCGTCCTGAGGCGGACCGGGCCGTGGAACCGGCGGTCGTAGTTCTCGGGAACGTAATCGCCATGATGTTCCGGGATGGCGGTGGGGATATCCGCCAGGAGCGTCGCCGGCGTGAGTCCGAGTTCCATCGCCAGCGCGTACATGAATGGCTTGATGGAGGACCCCGGCTGGCGCCGGGCGAGGACGCCGTTCACCTGTCCGTTGTGCGTGGAGTCGAAGAAGTTCGCGGATCCGATGAGGGCGCGGATTTCACCCGTCCGGTTGTCGAGCACGATCGCCGCCGCATTGTGCACGTTTCGGGCAAGGAGCTGCCTTAGATGGCCCCTCATGATCCACTGCGCGGCCTCCTGCAGGGGCTCGTCGATCGTCGTTGAGACGGTACCGCGCGCCACGGAGTCCTCCATCGCTTCAACCATGCCGGCGACATGGGGCGCCAGGAAGTGCGATTCGGGGGGGACGATTTGCACCGGCTGGATGACGGCGCGGTTGTACTCATCGGCGGTGACCTTGCCCTGATCGAGGAGGCGCCTGAGCACCGCCCGCTGGCGCATGATCGCGCCGGCAGGGCCCCGGCGGGGATTCAGGACGGTCGGGGCATTCGGGAGGGCGGCCAGGAACGCCGCTTCCGACAGAGAAAGGTCGGAGGCGGGCTTGCCGAAATACCAGCGTGATGCGGCCTCCACGCCGAAGAGCTGGTTTCCATATGGCGCGCGGTTCAAGTACTGTTCGAGTATCTGCGCCTTCGTGAGCGTGTGCTCCAGCCGGAGAGCGTCCCACATTTCCAGGAGCTTTGCAGCGACCGAGCGGGGCCTGTGGTAGACGTTGCGCACGACCTGCTGGGTGAGCGTGGAACCTCCCGAGCGAAAACGCATCGCGCGAAGATTATCCCAGCACGCCCGGGCGACGGCGATCGGGTCGACGCCCGGGTGGAGCGCGAAACGACGGTCCTCCACCGCCATCGTCGCCATACGAAGCGCGGGGGCGATCGCGGCAAGCTCCTTCCATTCCCCCCTTCCTTCCTGGTCGTTCGGAAACTCCCGCAGGACAATGCCGTGCCTGTCGAGCACGCGCAGCGACTGGACGGACCATTTCGCAAAATCGTTACGCGGGAGCGGGATGAACGTTGACGCAAGGACGGCACAAAGAGCCCCGCCCCCGGCAAGCGTCCCCAGGTACTTCAGCTTCACCTGACCCCCACGGCCTTCGAAGCAGTCTGGCCGAAGACTTCCGGCTCGTACATCCCTTCGGCCCGCGTCGCGGGCATGCTGAAGACCCCCGTCCGCGTCGCCTGCACAAGGTACGTGTATGTGTGGGCTCCCGGCGTGAACTCGTCGGCGAATAGGAGGACATGGTCGTCGTACTTCTCCACGTGATGGAATGCCTCCTCATACCAGTCGTCACCCCGCTCTCCTTCCTGATCCTCGAGGTTTGCGCCCGTGGTTTGAAACGACGTGTTGACCACTTCATAGCCCGCAGGGACAGGATCGTCAACGACAACGAAATGGCGGTATTGCCGGCTGGAGACTGTGAGCGTTACTTTGAGCATCGCCCCCGACGCCACGGTATCTGCCCCGCCGCCGGCGAGCGTTTCCACCGTCTTCACCACCGCGAAGCCCTCCTCCTTTGCCACGGTCTCCCCCGTCGGGTAGTAGTTCATCCTGATCCCGTAGTAGAGCCTGCCCGGCCCCGTCTTGGTCAGGTCGACCGCATAGTCTTTCCCCCCCTGGAGATCGCTCATGGGAATGTTCGCCTGCGCCACGCGGAACGATCGCCCCTTGAAAAGCTCGTCGAGTATTGTCCGTCCTTCCATCTCGATTTTCGCGCGGAAGTCGGGCTCTTCTTTCTCATACGCGCGCAGGTACGTGGCAAGCGCGTCCACGACGTAGATATTCTCCTGCGTCGTGCGCCAGCGGCCGACCTTCTGCTGGTCGATCAGCCACCGGACCACTTTCGGGATGATCGGGCTCTCCGGCTGCGTCTCGACGAGGGCCTGCATGATGAGCGCCGTGGTGCGCGTGTTGGAATCCCAGCACCACCAGAGGTCGTAATCCGAGCGCTCCTCGAAGTGGGCCGACGTCGGCGCGATTTTCACCATGTTGGTGAGCTCCCGAACCAGCTCCTCCTGCATCGCTACATTGCCGCCGGCGCTGTGGAGGGCCTTGAGCAGGTACGCCTTCGCGAAAAGTGGCATCACATTTCGCGAGGCGTAGAGGTTCTCCATATATCCGAAGTCCGGCTGCCCGACGAGCGCCAGCGTGTAGAGGATAAGCGCCCGCGTGCACTGGTCGTACAGTGCTTCTTTCCAGTAATCGTCTTTCTCCTCTCCGTGCAGGGCACGCCGGAGATACTTCAACCCCTCGTCAAAGCAGTGTTTGTCGACCTGGTAACCGTTGCGCTGAGCCTGGGCGAGCGTGAACATCGCGTACGCCGAGACATACCCATACGTGCGCCCTTCGTTCTTCCAGTAGGAAAACCCGCCGTTGCTGTGCTGGAAGAGGGGAATCTCGTCAAGCGTCTTCGCCACGACGGCGCGGTAGTCCTTTCCCGCGAGGACGTCGAACTTGAACGCCTCCACGAGGTCTTTCGCGAGTATCATCGGGAGCACCGCGGACGAACGCTGCTCCAGGCACCCGTACGGGTAATGGAACAGGTACGATATCCCGCCGGAAAGCCCGACCATCGCCGTAGAGGCCTCGGTGAACTGCACATCGCCGATATCGCGATAGGCGTCCGCGGGGGGCTGGATGTGCTCCACGCGGGAGGAATCCGGGAGAGATTCATACAGTGCGACGGTCTCCTTCAGGCGCGGCGCGGTGACGGGAATCGTCCACTGGAGGCCGTCCCTGTTCTGCGCCGTCTTTGCGCGGAAGATGAACTTCGCGGTGCCGATTTTTTCCGCCGAGAAGGCGAAGAGCACTTCTCTGGCCTGGCCGGGCTGGAGCGCGTGGCGCGTCGTGTCCTCGTTGCTCCATTTCAGCCCGGTCACCTGTGTCACCAGCTCGACCTCCTGCGGGGCGTCGGTGTAGTTCATGATTACGACGCCGCTCCGGAACTTATCCCCCACGCGCGCGAACCGGGGAAGCGAGGGCTGCAGGAGGAGAGGCTTGTTCACCATGAACGAGTTGTCGCCATAGCCGAAGTCGGATTCTTTCGTCTCGGCGACGGCCATCACCTGGAACCCGGTGAGGTTATCCGGGAGCTTGAAGCGGACGACCGCCGTTCCGTCCTCCCCGGTGAGTATGGAGGGATTCCAGTAGGCGGAGGCGCGGAATTCCTTCCGGATGCCCTCGGCATCCGGGATGTCCGCCTCCTGACGCATCGCAGCGCCGCCCCCCCCGACTTCCTGCCCCTTCTCGTCGTAGCTCCGCTGCTCGATAATATGCATGAGCGTTTCCGTCGTCAGAACCGCCAGGGGCCGCTCCCTGTAGAACCAGTCGAACGGATTGGGCAGGCGGTACCCGATCAGGTTCAGCACGCCGAGATCGGCGACGCTCAGCGTCACCTCCCCTTTTTTCGGTTTTCCCTGGAGGTCGCGCAGCGTTATCTTCACCGCCACGGTGTCGCCGGGCCTGTACTCCTTCTTATCCGGTTCCACGGTGACGGCGAGCTTTTTCTCCTTCGGGCTCACGGAGAGCGCCACGTAGCCCACTTTGAACGACGGCCTGCCGACGTCTGCTTCCGCCTTGCTCGTCGGCGCATCGGTGCGTCCCTGGAGGAGGACGACGGAAACAAACACGTTCGGGAGATATGCGCTCGTGATGGGGATGTCGATCTGCGGCGCGCTCCCGACGAGCGTGGTCGTGTAGTGCGTCAGGATCCCCTCCCGCTCGACGCTGACGAGCGCCGTGGCCCGCTCATACGGGTTTTTCACGATGATGCTCGCGGTCTCACCCGGCTGAAACGCGGTTTTGTTCGCCACAAGGTCAATCCGGTCGTCGTTGCGCCGCTCCCAGGCCACGTAGCCCGTGCCGCTCGCATAGAAGTACGCCTCCGCATTCAACAGGTTCCCGCGCGCATCCTTCGCATCGGCGTCGACGAAATAGAATCCGGGACCGGCGGGCGTGAACGACCGGACAACGGGCTCGCTCTGCGTCGTCACCACTGTGGAATCGATCAGCGAATCCGAGGGAACGGAGTACCATGCGTAGCGGCCCCCTGTTTCCGCCTTCCTCACGGAATGCCAGACCCTCTGGTAGATCCTGAGCGTCACCTGATTCGCCGGGACGAGCGTGCCTTCCTTCGTCGCCGCCACGATCGAGAGCGCCATCGCGGTGTCCGTTTTCACGAACGTGGAGGAGGGACGGATCCCGACGTAGAATTCCCCTGCGTGAACGAGCACGGACGTGCGCCCGGAGAGCATCTGGCGCGTCGGGGACGTCACGTCCCCCTCCAGCAGGAGCGATATTGCTCCACGCAGCTCTCCCACGCGGAGCGGAGCGGCGATGGCGAGCCCGCCGAGATTGTCCAGCGTCGTGTCGCGGTTCTGCAGCTCCCGGCCGGAGAATTCGTTCTGGAACCGCGTGAGCCAGCCGAGGGGCTCGAAGAAGTACCCATCGAGCCCGGGGGGAGAGAAATACGATCGCGACGCCGTGAGCCGCCAGCGGATCTTCCCGTCCTTCAGCGGGGCCCCGAAGAGGTAGCGGGCGTTGAAGAATCCGCGAACGGTGTCGCCGAGCGTGTAGTCCTTCCGGTCGAACTTCGCAGTGACGTCGAACTCGGCGGGACGAAACGCTTCGACGCGAAAGCTCCCGCTCTCCATGACCTTCCATCGTGTCGCGCCCTTCGCTTTTGATTCATAAGAGAGCGCCATCGAGTAGTAGCCGAGCGGGGCCGACGGTTTCAGTGTGACCGACGATGCGAACGAGCCGAAGGGCGAGAGCTTCCGGTCCTGCGTCAGGATGTCTTCGTTCCGCGAGTTCTTGATCACAAGGCGGGTACGGATGCCGCTGGCTACGTGCCACGCGCCCCCCGACCGGGCCCGGACGATTCCCTTGATATCGACGCGCTCCCCCGCCTTGTACAGCCCGCGGTCAGAGAAGAGCTGTGCTTCAAATGCCACCGGGCGCGGGTTCCAGTCGTACGACAGGTCAAACCTGTACGGCTCGATCCCTTCATCCCAGCGGGAGCTGGTGAATGCGATGTCGTTATCCTTCCCGACAATCACCCACTGCTGGGGTTGCGAGCGGTCACCGTTCCATTCTTCCTCCTCCCCCTCTCCTTCCTCCGGCGGAGGGGTGAAGCGGAGCTTCCCCCATCCGGGAGACATGGCCAGCCCCCTTTCGTCGGTCACGCCTCTCCAGACGACACGGTTGCTGTCGTTACGGATTTCGACGGAAGCGCCCGCCACCGGGCTCGCGTCTTTCAGGTGGGTGACCCAGATGAGATTCGAATCGGGGGAGAATTTTGCGGTGATGCCGAAGTCCGTCACCTGCACAAGCGTTTTGAGAAAGGCCGGGTTCTGCTTTGCCATGTCATCCACCTGCACGAAAACGACTCCCCTCCCGTCCTTCCCGATCACGTCGTCGAAATTGAGGGGTCGAACGGCGACTACGTTGCGCTTCGATTTCGTGAGGAAGAGCTTCGATTTCGTGAACTCCCTGGCGTCCTCGCTCAGCGACGAGGGGGTGAGGAGCACGCCCTCGTCGATCGCAAGCTTCGTGTAGTAGTCCCAGGAGAGCTTAAGCATGAGGGGAACGATTTTTTCCGGGTTCACCTCTCCCATCTGTATCCCGATCGTATCGACATTCATCGTCGAGACGGGGAAACGGTGCGATTCGTACCCTTCCAGGACGCCGATCCCTGTGCGCGTCCGGACAAAGGGGAGGTATGGCTCCACATGGAACGAGAAGTGCTGATCGGATTTCAGGACGTTCCCGTACATGTCGTGCAGGCCCGCGGTGATCACACCCGTGTATGTCGATTCCGGGAGTATCGGCAGCGGCAGGTAGACTTCCCCGGTCGGCGTCTCATTGCTGTAGTAGTCGAGCGTCGTCTTCAGCGGGGGCTGGAACGAGAGATGCTTCAGGAGTTCCGCCGGCGTGACGCCGTTTGAGAAGGCGAGCGTAATCCCCGTCTGCGGCATGATGCCGCCCTGGGGGATCACCACTCCGCCGAATGTCAACCCTCCCCATGTTGAAAAGCTCATTCCGAACGCCGCCTGCATCGGGAGGGGTCCCTCCCTCCCTGTGACTCCCTCCTTCACGGTCACGTTCACGGCGGCCGCCATGCCGAAACTCTCTTTCGACCTCAGTATCACTACCTGCTCCGGATGTTCGATTTTCTCGGTATCTGCGGGGGCAGCCGAGCTGAACGCCGGATAGACTGCCACCCGCCCCGGGCGTGCCACGGAGATCGACGTGAATTTCGCGACCACCAAGGGATCAACGGGCTGATTGAAGCGGAGGATGATGGCAGTGCTTGTGTCGACATGGTTCTGCGTGTTCCCTGGAGACGTCCACGCGATCGCGGGGCGCGGAGTGTCAAACGTCCAGGAAAACTCATTCGGGAGCACCGTGCCGTTCTTCGAAGTGGTGCCCGCGGGGATCTTCACCGTGAAGTGGGTCGAGTACGGCAGGAGCTGATCGGGAATGAATGCCAGCGTGATCGTCCCCATCCAGCGGAATTTTCCCCTCAGGGGGGGGGCGATCGTCATGGGCCCGCTCCCGGAGTCCTTCGGGACGGCCTGAAGCGCGACCATCGGCTCGCTGAACGTGGCAAAGATCGTCTGGCTCTGATCGAGCCCGGTGATGACTCCCTGCGGCGAGGAGGCAACGATGCGGAGTCCCTTCTGCTGGGCGCTCGCGCAGAATACGGCGGCGGCGCACAGCGCGGCGAGAACGATGCGCTTCGACATGGCGTCTTCCCTGGTGGGTGGCAAGGATTGACCGGAAACAGATTGTGCAATATAACGGGGGGAGCGAGCAGATTCAAGGAGCGATGACGTTGCGCGGAGCGCCGTTTTTTTCTATGTTGAGCGCGGCGCGAACGATGACGACACATCCCGGCTACACACCAATGGACACCGCGACGCGGCACGAGGGGGAAAAGGCGGCGACGGCAGGAGACAGGGGAACGCGGATCGCGCTCTCCCTGCTCCTGGTCATAACGGTCGTTGTGCTCTACGGACCGCTTGCCAGGTATTCATTTGTCCAGGACGATTGGCGCGTAATTCACAGATTTGTGTTGGGGGAGCCCTCGAGAGTTATCGGCGAGATACTCTCTCCCGCCGGGAAGTTCTTCTACCGGCCTCTTGCCGGGCTCTATTGTTATTGCGTGTACAGCGTCTTCGGCCTGAACCCGGCGGGCTTTCATGTCCTCTCACTCTTTCTCCTGGCCGGTTCTTCTTTACTCGTCGTCGCGGTCGCCCGGGCACTGAGCGGAGACCGCGTCGTTGCCTGGGGGAGCGGCTTTCTCTACGCGGCGGCCGCAAACGTGCAATTTGAGCCGCAGATGTGGATGGTGGGATCGTATGACACGGGTGCGGTGCTCTTCAGCCTCCTCTCGCTGCTCGCGCTCCTGAAAGGCCGCTTCGGACTCTCCGCGCTGGCAATGGCGGCGGCGCTCGCCTGCAAGGAGAGCGCAGCGCCCATCGTCGCCGTCGCGGCGGCATGGATGTTCATCCTGGGAGACGCGCGGAGCATTCCCGGGAAATTGAAGTGGCACGCGCTGGTGTTTGCCGCATTTCTCGCCGTCAAACTCGCCGGCGTCTCGCCGTTCTCGCTTCCCCCGACCGATCCCTACGCCGCGCGTCTCGCGGGGGGACACCTGCTGGCAAACGGCGAACTCTACGGCACATGGGCGATCCAGGCGGTTACGCCGATGAAGAATGTCCTGTTTACCGAAGGAGAGAAGCGCGCGGCGGTGCTCCTCGCACTCGGCCTGCTGGCGCTCGTGTCGCTGGGCGCGCCCCTCTTTTCAGCGAGGAGCGGCTTCCGGGGGGGTATCGCAACGCGCGCCGGGCTGTGCGCCTCCGCCTGGGCATTCCTGATGATCATTCCCCCCCTTCTCCTGACGGGACACATCGTCACGTACTACCTCGCCCCGGCCCTCCCGGGCCTTGCGATCGGGACGATGCTGGCACTCGCATCGGCCGCGCGCGTCCTCTTCAGGAACGCGCGCGTCACACTGGTGCTCTGCGCATTCCTGGCCGCCTTATGCGCGATCGATGCATTTGTCATGGTAGAGAGACGGATGGCGCTCGGCCGTTCAGACGGCGTCCACGCCACGAACCGGGACGGGGACGATCATCTCGTGCGGAAGGCGATCGTGGCCGGGGAGACACGGGACCGCCTCCTCAACCTCCTCCCTTCCCTCCCTGCACATACGCTCCTTCTTATGGACGGAGTTCAGATCGGGTGTTTTGCGGGCAGATACGGTCTGCAGACATGGTACGGGGATTCAACGCTTCTCCTGTCGGAGGAGGTCCGGGGGCCCGACAGCGCCGGCAACGTGAGCGCCACGCTTCCAGGCGATGAAGGGGGCGGAACGACAGTGGTCGTCGTCCCGGTCCGGACTCTGGTGCACGTGAGCGTGTCCGGTGACAGCGTGTCGCTCGTCGGCAGGGGGCCGGGGTGACGGCGCGCCTACGGGCGCGTCCACTTCTCCGTCCGCCCGAAGAGCGGAATGACGACGTACCCGCGGAGGTCCAGGTTCTTCTCATCCACCAGCGTCATCTTCGCGCTGTAGTCGTTCCCGCTCTTCGGATCGTAGATCTTGCCGCCGCTCCAGACCTGATCGCCGGCGTACGTGAAGCCGCGGAGGATCTCCAGCCCGAGCACGGGGCGGGTCTTGAGCGAATCCACCGGGTTCTTGTCGTCCACGACGGGCTTCCCGTCTTTCAGGGGATCCCGGAGCCAGACGATCTTCCCGCAGTACGTGACGCTGTCACACTTCGTGATCTCCACGTGCGATTCGCCCCCCTGCGTCACCCACTGGCCGAGCAGCGCGTCCGCTCCTGTGTCCTGTGAGAGCACCCTGCATGGGATCGCGAGAACAAAGAGGAGAAGCCAGCGTGCGCGCATGATGATTCCTTTAGAATGAGTAAACGAGCGTGATCCCCCCTGCTCCCGGGATAAGCCTCAGCCCGGTGTCACCACCCGTCCCCTCTCCCCCCTCGAACCAGCGGACCAGCGAGCGGCTGACCGAAATGGAGATCACACTGCCGAAGACCACGTCGGAAAACCAGTGTTCGTCCGTGTACATCCTCGAAAGACCGCACGATGCAGCAAGCGCGTAGAGTCCGGCTGACACCCACGCGTTGTCCAGGCGCGCCGCCAGGACTCCCGAGAAGGCGAACGCCACGATCGTGTGCCCCGACGGAAATGAGGCGTAGTCTTCCACGGGGAATGAAAACGGCTTGAACTTCATGTGGCCGTTCCCCGTGTAGGGCCTGGCGCGCCCGATGACGACCTTGGACACCGTTGAGACCGTCGCGGCGATGAGTATCGCCGAGCCGGCAAGGAGCGACGTCTGGCGGACCCAGCGGCTGTCGAAGGCAAGTCCCGCGACATACCCTCCGGCCGAGAGCAGGATCATGTTCAGTCCCACCCCGTACTGTTCGGCGGCCGTCGCCAGATCCTCGTTGTGCGGCGTCCTGTTCCTCTGCATGAGGAGCCTGCCGTCGATGTCCAGCCCGGATGCGGCGATCGTGCCCGTCCCCGCGCCGCCGAACGTCAACCAGTCCCCCCCCTTCCAGCGGAGGGGGGACGAGAGAACGTATCCTGCCCCCCGGAGGAACTTGAGCCCGTCGGATTCCATGATTCCGATCGCCGTGGAATCCCGCTCGGGCGCGTTTTCACCGGCGGCCGCGCGCGCAAGGGGAAGAAGAACAAGTAACGCCAGAGCTGTGTGGCAACGCATGCCCGCATGATACGAGTATTGACAGTGAAATGACAGGAGATAGCTTCGCAGGCGGGCAATCGCTACATTGCCACTGCAATGACACGACACGCAGCAACCACGCTGGACGAGATATTCGCCCCCGGCGGTGCGCTTGAGCGCCGGGAGGGATTCGAGCTGCGCCCGCAGCAGGCAGCCATGGCATCTGCCGTCGAGTCGGCGCTCGGCGATCGCGCCCACCTCATCGTCGAGGCTCCAACGGGGATCGGCAAAACGCTGGGGTATCTCATACCGGCACTCCTGTACGGCGGGCGCACGGGACGGAAAGCGGTCATCTCCACGCACACAAAGAACCTGCAGGAACAGCTGGTCCGGAAGGACTTCCCGATTGCGCGGGCAGCGACGGGCGCGGAGGCCACAGTCGCCATCATGAAGGGGCGGAAAAATTATCTCTGCTCAACCCGGCTGGAACACGCGGTCGCATCCGCGCCCACGCTCTTCGACGATGCGGGGACGGCCGAGCTCGCACGGATCCGGGAGTGGGCTGTCCGGACGCAGGAAGGAGACGCGGAGGAGCTTCCCTTCGCCCCCCGCCCCGATATCTGGGACGCTGTCTGCTCCGAGCAGGGACTCTGCAGCTCGTCCGTCTGCGGATCCCACTGTTTCTACCAGCGGGCGCGGCTCAGGGCAAAGGAAGCATCCGTGGTGGTGACGAACCACGCACTCTTCTTCTCGCTCACGGGCGTCGCGGAGACAGGCGAGTATTTTCTCTTCCCGGACGACTTCGTCATCTTCGACGAGGCCCACACGCTCGAGGCGGTGGCCGGAGCGGGGATCGGGATCAGGGTCTCGCACAGACAGGCCCTGCTCGCAATCCACAGGGTCCACCACCCGGGCACGAAGAAAGGGCTCCTGGCCCGCCGCAAGAAGAGAGTCGCCGCGCTCGCCGCGAGAGCGGAAACGGCCGCGGACGAATTCTTCGCGCTTGCCGGGACAGTAGCGCGCGGCCTTGCCTCGGAGGGGGGACGCGACAGGGCATTCCGCTCGGAAATCAGGATCAGGAATCCGCAGCTCGTCGCGGACGGGCTCGGCGACCACCTCCTGGCGCTCGAGGCGGCTGTGAGTGAAAGCGAGGAGGAAGACGGCGACATGTTCCGCGCACAGGAGCTTGCCGCCGCGCGCGCGTCGCTCCAGGCGGTCCGCTCGGGTGTGAGCGCATTCCTGGACCAATCCGACCCCGCGCTGACCTACTGGGTGGAAATCCCTTCGGGGACGGGGAAAAACGTGACGCTCTGCGCCGCCCCGTCGGACGTGGGAGAGGTGCTGGGGCCGCGCCTCTTTCGCGACGGAACGTCGGTCATCATGACAAGCGCGACGCTCTCGGTGGGAGGATCGCTCGGGTACTTCGAGAGCCGCGTGGGAGCGACCGGCGTCCGCGAACTGATACTGGATTCCCCGTTCGATCACGCCCGCCAGATGCGCATCACGATCGCCGGCGACATCCCCGAACCGGAGAGTGAAGGGTATCTGTCACGGCTCCCGGGGTGGATCATGAGCAGCATCGCGCGGACAGAGGGAAAAGCGCTCGTCCTCTTTACAAACGCCTCCACGATGCGCACGGTCGCCGCGGAGGTCGCTCCGGAGTGCGCCGGACGCGGACTGACGCTCATGGTCCAGGGCGTCGACGGCCAGAGGCACAGGCTCCTCGAGGAATTCAAGCGGGACGTCCATTCCGTCCTTTTCGGGCTCGACAGTTTCTGGATGGGGGTCGACGTGCCGGGTGAGGCGCTCGAGCACGTCATCATCACTCGCCTCCCGTTCGCCGTGCCGAACCATCCGCTCATCGAAGCGCGCCTTGAACGGATCGCGGCACGGGGAGGGAATTCATTCATGGAGTACACGCTCCCCGAGGCGATACTCAAGTTCAGGCAGGGAGCCGGGCGGCTCATACGTACGAAGAGAGACAGGGGAATCATCACCATACTCGATGCGCGCGTACTGCGCAAGAGCTACGGAAGGGCATTTCTCGCATCGCTTCCCCGGTGTCCGGTCGAAATTCTGGGTCCGGACGGGGAGACCGAATACCTCGAGCCATCCGAACCGTAAGTAGCTATCCCACAACGAATTAACAGAATTTTCCATTCAATTACTTCCGGTCATCGCGTCAAAGCGCTCATTTTTGCGCTGATTTCATTGGGTTTTTTCGTTTTTCATTTGGATTTTACACCCAATGTGCTATCTTCACCAATGAAATCAAGGGTATTTCAACGGCGGAACGAACGAGTTTCTCACACACAACCTGTAAGGAGGGTCAATGGGTAAACCAATGTCAAAGACGGCGACGATCGCCCACTTTGCCAAGAAATTTGATATGAAGAAGAAGATGGTCGCGTCGATGTTCGAGGAGCTTGCCAACCTCGCTTACAAAGAGGCGAAGAACTCGTTCACAATCCCGGGAATCGGGAAGCTCGTGCTGGTCAACCGAAAAGCCCGCCTGGGCCGCAACCCGAAAACCGGAGAGACGATTCAGATTCCGGCAAAGACCGTCGTGAAGTTCCGGGTCGCAAAGGCCGCGAAGGAAGCAGTGCTTCCGAAAAAGCCCGCCCCCTCCGCGTAAGACACACAATTGTTCTGTGGTACGACAGTCCCGCCTGACAGGCGGGACTGTTGCGTTTTCGGGGGGCGGTTTCGTACATTGAAATCCCATGAAAAACCCGGTGGCGGCATTCCGGCTCTTCGTGCGAAATCTGGGTCCGGTAGAGCAGGCACAGATCGTTGCGTCTACTGCGGTAATTGTCTCCATGGCGACGATCATCAGCGCCATGGTGGTGACCGGTCAGACTCCCCGCCTGATGGATTTCATCAGCATCCTCACCGTCGGGACCATCGGGTTCACAAACGTCTATTTTTCCCTCCGCTACAGCCGGCAGCTTGATGAGCAGCGCCGGCAGCTCCTGGCGCTGAACACGATCGCCGAGGCGGTCACGCGCGTGGTAGAGCTCGACGTCGTCCTCCGCACCGCGCTGGACAGGATCACGGAGCTGCTCGGGGCCGACTACGGCTGGATTTACATGAAGGAGGGGGACGCCCCGGTCATGAAGTGCGCGCGGGGGACGTCGCTTCCCTTCTCCCCCCTCCACGAGCGGAACGGGGCGGGGGGAGACCCCGGCTGGCTCGGCACGGGGAGAGTACACCGGGAACGGCTCGACGAGGAACCCGGGGAGATCGACTCCGCGCTCAAGGCGCTCGGGATCCAGTTCTGGGCCTCTGTCCCCCTGAAGGGAAAGGACACGGTGGCGGGCGCGCTCATAGTCGCGGGACGACAGTACGACACGTTCACCGGCAAGCAGGCCGAGCTGGCCGAGGCCTTCGCCAACCAGATCAGCGTCGCCCTCAACAACGCCCAGCTCTTCGAGCGGCTGAAGCAGTCCGAGAAGCAGTACGTCGACCTGTTCGAGAACGCGCCCGATATCTACCTGAGCGTGTCGCGCGGCCACATCGTCCTGGGATGCAATACCATCGGGGCCGCCATGCTCGGCACGAAGAAGGAGGACCTGATCGGGCGGCCGTTCGAGCGCCTCTTTGCCGGGGAAAGGCGCGACGCCGTCCGGCAGCTCGTGGACAGCATGTTCGCCGAGGGCCGAGGGCTCCGCAACGCGGAGGAACAGATGGTGCGGCCCGGCGGGCAGGAGTTCCCCGTGACGCTCAATGCATCGCTGGTGTTCGACGAGAAGGGGGCCACGGTCAACGCGCGCATCGTCGCGCGCGACATCTCGGAGAGGAAGATGATGGAGGCCGCGCTCCTCCACGCGCAGAAGATCGACAGCATCGGCAACCTCGCCGGGGGGATCGCGCACGATTTCAACAACATCCTGGCTGCGGTCCTGGGCTCCGCCTCGATCATGCGCCGCCGCCTGACCGAGAAGTCGAAGCTCTACAAGTACGTGGCGATCATCGAATCGTCCGCGCGGCGGGGATCGTCGCTCACCCGGCAGCTCCTCACGTTCGCCCGGAAGACCGAAACCAACGTCGCGCCGGTGGACCTCAATACGCTGATCGAGGAGACGCTCCACCTCTTCCAGCGGAGCGTGACGAAGGAGATCGACGTGGTCACGCACCTGACGGCGGAATCGGTCACCGTCAACGGGGACGACGGCCAGCTCCAGCAGGCCCTGCTGAACATCTTCCTCAACGCGCGCGACGCGATGCCGGAGGGAGGGACGCTGACCATCGCCACCGCGGTGACGATCGCCGACGCCCACACCGTGAGCCAGTTCTCTTCCATCAAGCCGGGTCCATTCGTCGTCATCACGATCACGGACACGGGTCGCGGCATCGAGCGGAGCATCCAGAACAGGGTGTTCGAACCGTTTTTCACGACGAAGGACTCCGGGACGGGACTCGGCCTCTCGGTCGTCTACGGCGTCGTCCAGAGCCACGGGGGGTTCATCAACCTCGAAAGCGAAGTGGGCCAGGGGAGCACGTTCAGCGTCTACCTCCCGCGTGCGTCGGCCCTCCCCGTCTCCGCCGCCCGGCAACGGCGCCAGCGCGTGCCGCACGGGCGGGAGAACATACTCATCATCGACGACGAGATCAGCGTCTGCGAGATCGCCCGCGACATGCTCGCCGGGCTCGGCTATACCGTGTACGTGGAGCACGACGGGAAGTCCGGCGCCGATCTCTACCGCATCCGGCAGGCAATGATCGACCTGATCCTTCTGGACATCAACATGCCCGTAATGGGGGGAAAACAGGCGTTCGAAGTGCTGCGCGCGATCAACCCGCGCTGCCGGATCATCATCGTGACCGGCTACGGCAGGGAGGGGGTCGAGACCTCGAAATTCTCCAGCCAGGTCAACGGCTTCATGCAGAAGCCGTTCCAGCTCGAGATGCTGGCGCTCAAGGTGCGCGAGGTGCTCGATGACCGCAAGGGCGCCACCGCGGAGGCGGCGACGGCATGAACACGTTCTTCCAGGACCTGAGGCGGGCGCGTGAAGAGAAGAAGCTGAGCCTGGCGGACATCGCCGACAGGACGCTGATCAATCTCCGCTACCTGGAGGCGCTGGAGCGGGGTGAGACTTCGATCCTTCCCGAAGCGTACGTCCGCGCGTTCATCAGGGAGTACGCCTCCGCGATAGGCCTCGACGGCGCGGAGACGCTGCGCCGGTTCGACCAGATCCGCCGCCCCGCGCCTGAGCCGCCGATCCCCTCGCGGACGCCCCCTCCCGTCCAGGCGCCGAAGAAACCGCCGTTCTCGCTTGCCGCCTCTTCGCTCCTCACACCGCGCATGGCGACGATCGCCGCGGGCGCCGTGATCGTGGCCGTCGCCGCCGTGCTCGGCTGGAACCTCTTCTCCCCGGGATCCCCGGCGCCGGTCACGGAGATACCGTTCCAGAACGTCGTGCGGGAGGCGGAGGCGGTCACGGAGGCGGCGCACCCGCCGCCCCCCCCGCCGGTACGGCACGTCGACAGCCTGACGCTCTCCGCGTCGGTGAGCGACACGCTCTGGATGACGATCACCGTGGACAGCCTCCCGCCGCACGAGTACATTTTCCATCCGGGCGCGAAAGCCACGTGGCACGCCGCCGACAGGTTTCTTCTCACGCTCGGGAACGCGGGGGCCGTGTCGTTCGCGCTCAACCAGAAGTCCCTCGGCGCGCTGGGGCGGCGGGGGAGCGTCATGAGGAACGTCCCCCTGACACGACAGACACTGGCCGGCCGCTAGACATGCCCGCTCCCCCCCAGAAGGCCGCCCGCCGCGCCGAAGCCCTCCGCAGGGAGCTTCACGACCACGACTACCGCTATTACGTTCTCGCCGAGCCGGTGATCGCCGACGAGGAGTACGACCGCCTGATGCGCGAGCTGCAGGAGCTTGAGACGGCGTACCCCGCGCTGCGCACGAACGACTCCCCCACGCAGCGCGTGGGGGGAGCCCCCACGAAGCAATTCGCGTCGGTCACGCACGACCCGCCGATGCTCAGCCTTGCCAACACGTACAACGAAGAGGATATCCGGGATTTCGACCGCCGCGTGCGGGAGCTCCTGGAAGGGGAGCCGCCCGTCTACGTCGCCGAGCTGAAGTTCGACGGCGTCGCGATCGCGCTGAAATACCGGGGGGGAGCACTCATCCAGGGCGCAACGCGGGGGGACGGAACGCAGGGAGACGATATCACCAACAACCTCCGGACAATCCGCTCGATCCCCCTGTCGCTCAGGGGGACCGGGAAGACCCCGCAGGCGATCGAGGTCCGGGGGGAAGCCTTCATGGAGCGGGAGGAATTCAACGCCATGAACGCAGCCCGGACCGCCGCGGGGGAAAAAACCTTCATCAACCCCCGGAACGCGACGGCGGGTACGCTCAAGATGCAGGACCCGAAGATCGTTGCGGCCCGGCCGATCAGGATGTTCGCGTATTTCCTCCTCGGCACGGAGAGCGCCCGCGGGCGCCACTCCGCCAACCTGGAAACGCTGCGGCGCCTCGGCTTCCCGGTCGACACGCACAGCAAGGTCTGCCGCACGATCGACGACGTGATCGCCTTCTGGAAGCGCTGGGAGGAGAAGCGGGACACGCTCCCGTACGACATCGACGGCATCGTCGTAAAGGTGGACAGCATCGCGCAACAGGACCGGCTGGGCACGATCGCCAAGAGCCCCCGGTGGGCCGTGGCGTTCAAGTTCGCCTCGCGCAGGGCGCAGACGGTCCTCAAGGGCATCCTCCTCCAGGTGGGCCGCGTGGGAACGATCACGCCGGTAGCGGACCTGGAGCCGGTGTTCGTGGGGGGAACGACGGTCTCGCGCGCGACGCTCCACAACATCGACTACATCCGGGATCTGGACCTGCGCGTGGGGGACACCGTGGTGGTGGAGAAGGGGGGAGACGTCATCCCGAAGGTGAGCGAGGCCGTCCCCGCCTTACGGCCGAAAGGGACGAAACCCTTCGCAATGCCGGGGACCTGCCCCGAGTGCGGCTCGCGCATCTACCGCGAGGAGGGGGAGGCGAACTACTTCTGCGAGAACGCCGAATGCCCGGCGCAGGTGCGTGGACGGATCGAGCATTTCGCACACCGGGGTGCGCTCGACATCGAGGGCCTGGGCGAGGCGGCGGTCGAGACGCTCGTTGCACTCGGGCTCCTGAAAAACGTCGCCGATCTCTACGCGCTCGCCGCAAAGAAAAAGACGCTGGTGGACCTGGAGCGCTGGGGGGAGAAGAGTACGCAGAACCTGCTCGACGCGATCGAGGCCAGCAAGCGCCAGCCGTTCCACCGGGTCATCTTCGGGCTCGGCATCCGCCATGTGGGCGCGGGCGTCGCGCGCGTGATCGCCGCGGCGTTTCCTTCCATCGACGCGCTCGCCTCCGCCGGCGAGGAGAAGCTCACCGTGACGCCGCAGGTGGGACCGACGATTGCCGGCAGCATCGTGCATTTCTTCGCGGACAGGCACAACAGGGAGATCGTCGCGCGGCTGAAACAGGCGGGTCTCACGATGGCCGGGGCCGCGCCGAAAAAGGGAGGGAAGCTCTCCGGGTCGACCTTCGTCCTGACCGGGACTCTCCCCTCATTCTCCCGGGAAGAGGCAGCGCGCCTCATCGAGGAGAACGGCGGCCGCGTGACCTCCTCCGTGAGCGCGAACACCACGTACGTCCTTGCCGGCGAGGACGCCGGCTCAAAGCTCGCGAAGGCGCGCGCCCTCGGCGTGAAGGTGATCGCCGAGGCCGATTTTCTGAAGATGATCAGGTAGGACACACATGCTCGAATCCCTCCGCCGCTCCCTCGGCATGCGCCTGGCGCGCTTTCACTTCCGCGCATCGCGCGACACGGTGATTTCCTTCGGCCATTCGATCGCCACATCGGACCGCGTGCTGGTCATCATGCCCCTCCTGGCCACGGAGGAGGCGGGACAGTCGCGCGTGCTGACATTTCTCCGCGAGCACTTTTACGAACCCGACATCACGGTCATCGCGCCGAAGGGGGGAACGCCCGTCGAGCGCGCGCTCCCGCGCTGCCATGTCCTGCGCATCGGCCGCGACGACTTCTCCGCCCTCTTCCTGCCGCGCCGGACGTTCCTGGCGAGCGTCGCGGAACGGACATACGACCTGGCGATCGACCTCAACCTTGACTTCCTGATGCCGTCCGCCTATATTTGTAAGGAAAGCAACGCGCGCGTGCGCACGGGGTTTTCGGCGCTCCATGCCGACACGTTTTTCAACTTCCAGGTGCGCGTGGAGGAAAGACACGACGGCGCGCGTGCATACGACCGCCTGGTGCAGTGCCTCCAGATGTTCTTCAGGGCAGAGGGAGTATGAACTTTGAAGTCCAGCACAACGGAACTTCGGCGACGCTGAAGCTGAAGCAGAAGAAACTCGATTCATCGATCGCTCCCGAGCTGAAGGGAGAGTTTCTCCTCCTGTGCAAGCCCAAGGTGGACTCCCTGGTGATCGACCTCGCGGAAGTGGACTTCTGCGACTCGAGCGGACTCAGCGCCCTGCTGATCGCCGACCGGAAGATGAAGGAGCACGGCGGAACGGTAAAGCTCATCCACGTGCACAAGAAGGTCTCCAGCCTCCTGAAGATCTCCATGCTGGACCGCCTCTTCGACATCCAGGAGTCCGCCGCAAAACACTGACGGCGGCCCCGAGGCCGCCGCCAGGCTCACCCGATTTTCTCCACCTTGATGAAGTTCGTCCCTCCCCGCGCGAAGAAGGGCTGCCCGGCGAGGAGCACCACGTATTCCCCCCGTTTCACCACCCCCTCGGCAAGGAGCGTTTCCTGCACGCGGGCGAGCGAGCGGTCTGAATCGTCCCCCAGGTTCTCCACCACCATTCCCCGCACGCCCCAGACGACGGCGAGGGATCGGAGCGTCCGGGCGCTGTCGGTGATCGCGATGATGGGGGGATCGGGCCTGTAACGCGCGATCACGCGAGCCGTCTGCCCGGAATTTGTCACCGTCACGATCGCCGCGGCGCGCATCTGCGTGGCCAGCATGCAGGCGGAGCGGCCGAGCGCGTCGTGCCTGTCCGCGACGCCCGGCTTCGCATCCGCGATGATCCGCCGCCGTGCCGGCATTTCCGATTCCACCTTCCGGATGATCCGGTCCATGATGCGGACCGCCTCCACCGGGTACTTTCCCACGGAGGTTTCGCCGCTGAGCATCACCGCGTCGCCGCCGTCCAGCACGGCGTTGGCAACGTCGCTCGCTTCCGCCCGGGTGGGGCGCGGGCTCTCGATCATCGATTCGAGCATCTGCGTGGCGACGATGACGGGCTTTCCGGCGCTGTTGCAACGGGCGATGATCATCTTCTGCAGCATCGGCACGTCCTCCGTGGGAAGCTCCACCCCCAGGTCCCCGCGGGCCACCATGATCCCGTCCGCGGCGCCGATGATCTCGTCGATGTTGGCGACCGCCTGCGGCTTCTCGATCTTGGCGATGATCAGGGGACGGTCCCCGGCCGCCCTGCGCCCGGCGATCGCCTCGCGCAGCTCCCGCACGTCGTCCGCGGTCCGGACGAACGAGAGCGCGACGTAGTCCACCCCCGCGGCGAGCCCGAATTCCAGGTCGGCGACGTCTTTCCCGGTGAGCGAAGGGGCGCTCACGGCGACGCCCGGGAGGTTGATCCCCTTGTGGGATGAGAGCCTCCCCCCCACCACCACCTCGCACTCCACCTCGGTGCCGGCGACGCGGCGCACGGTGAGGCGCATCTTGCCGTCGTCCAGGAGAATATCCGATCCTGCACGGACGTCGGCGGGGAGCGCCGCGTATGTCGTCGACACGCGTCCCGGCCCGCCGGTGATCTGCTCCGTGGTGATCACGAGCGTCTCCCCTTTCCGCAGCTCGATCGAGCCGACGCCGAGCTCGCCGATCCGGATCTTGGGCCCCTGCAGGTCCTGCAGGACGGAGACGGAAGCGCCCGCGCGGGCGACCGCCTCCCGCACGCACGCGAGCACGGCGCCCTGCTCTTCGTGCGTACCGTGCGAGAAGTTGAGGCGGACGATGTCCATGCCGGACGCGATAAGCTCGGCGAGCGTCCCCGCCGATGAGGAGGCGGGGCCGAGCGTGCAGACGATCTTCGTTTTGCCGCGGGGGGGCGTCATGGCGGGTTCCTCCGGGTGTTCAATCGTGCGTTCGTCGGGGGGACGACCGGGCGCTCTCCACGGCGTCCGCCAGGAGCGGGAGCAGAACGCCGGAGGGACCCTGCAGAAATTCATCCGCGGCGGGCGTGAGCGGGGTCGGCTCGGGATTGATCTCCACGATACAGGCCCCCGCGCGCTTTGCGATGAGCGGGAGCGAGGCGGCCGGGTAAACGACGGCGGAAGTGCCGATGGACATGAACACGTCGGCACCCTCCGCGGCGCGCACGGAGGCCTCCCACACCTCTTCGGGCAGCATCTCCCCGAACCAGACGACATCCGGGCGGACGAGCCCCCCGCAGGCCGGGCAGAGGGGATCGCCCGATTCCGCCGCGGCGAATTCGCTCCCGTAGGCCTTCCCGCACTTCATGCAGTAGTTGCGCTCGATGTTCCCGTGCAGCTCGCGCACCGAGCGGCTCCCCGCGCGGGTGTGGAGGTTATCGATGTTCTGCGTGACGACCGTGAACTCGGGGACGAGGCCCTCCATCCGGACGAGCGCCCTGTGGCCGGCGTTTGGCTCGATCGAGCTCATGATTTTCTTCCTGTGCGCGTACCACTCCCAGACGAGCGACGGGTTCTTCATGAACGCGTTCATGCTCGCCAGCTCTTCCGGCCTGATCTTCGACCAGATGCCGTCGGCGCCGCGGAAGGTCGGGACCCCGCTCTCTGCGGAGACGCCCGCCCCGGTAAAGGCGACGACCGCGCGGGCGCCCGAGAGGCGGCGGGCAAGCGCCGTGGGAATCAGCGCTGCGATGGCGAGGGCTCCAGGATGAGCACGTCGGGTTTCCCTCCCGGGGCCGCGCCGAACACCCCCGTGCGGTATGCGCCGTTGAGCCAGAGCTGCGTTTGGTCGTCGTAGTGGACATCGAACACCTGCCCCGACTCCCCCGAGGGGAGGACGGACCGGTAGTCGCCACGCATATCGAATATCTGCCTGAACGACGGGCCGACCGTGACGGCAAACGGAGCGTTCAGATCGTACTCCATGCTGACGAGCGCGGTGGATCCCCCGGGGGCGGGGAAGGGACCGATGTTGAATATCCGGTCGAGCGGCTTGCGGAGCCCGAACGGGTGGCGGAGCGCAACCGTGTGGAGTTTCCCCCAGCCCCACTGCCGCGGGTCGTCGCCGTACGACTCCCTGAGCGCCGCAATCGCCTCCCGGAGACTCCTGCGCACGATGTCGTCCCTTGTCTCCAGAGCGGGCGTGCGGACGTCGTCGAACCACGGGGAATTCCCCTCGGCGAGAAGCCGCGACATCACGCGCAGGGGGACGTTGCCGAGTATGACCCAGTCGTGGTAGAGGCTGTCCCCCATCTCATCGGCGAACGTGTTGCGCAGGAGGCGGACGAGGAACTCCTGGTAGATGGACGTGGCGATGTCGTCGGCGTCGAACCGGTGGTGCCAGTTGCGGAGGTACTCGAACACGCGCCCCCCCATTGGGAGCGCGCCCGCGCTGTCGTGAAATGCCTCCAGGATATAGGGGACGATGTCCCGCGCATAGAGGGAATACGTGTCGAGCTGCAGCCGCTCGAAGTCCTGCACCGAGAAGACGTCCCCCGGCTTTCCGAGCGCCTCGTCCAGGCGCAGGATGCGCGAGGGGGGCTCCCAGAGATCGCTGATATGATAGGGGTAGCTCTCGTCCACGATCCTGTTGTTTGCGCTCGCGATGTAGCCTGCCGGGGGATTGAGCATGTGGGGGAGCCTGCCGAAGGGGACAAACCCCCGCCACTCGGTCGACGGGTCCCAGCCCGGCAGCGGCAGGAGCGAATTGCGGCCCGCGCGGATCGGGAGCCTCACGCCGCACCAGTAGCCGATGTTGCCGCGCACGTCGGCGTAGACGAAATTCTGGCCCGGGACGGCGAACTCCGCCACGCCTGCGGCGAACTCCCGGGGTGTGCGTGCCCGGTCGATGAGCGTGAACGCCAGGAACTGGTCGTCCACCTCGTTCCCCGTCCAGCGCATGCTGGCCACGTAGGGGGCTCTCCCCTCCTGGAGGGGCGTCTGGATGTCGGTCACCACGGGGCCGTGGCCGGTGAGCCGGACCTGGAGGGGGACCGCGGTATCGCCCCTCACGGAGATCTCCTCGGCGAGCTTCACGAACGGGTGCCAGGAGCCGTTGTACAGGTACTTCGTGCCGGTGGCGCTGTCGAGCTGCTCCACGTAGAAGTCCGCGTCGTCCGCCATCACGTTCGTGATCCCCCAGGCGATCGAGTCGTTCCGACCGGCGATCACCGCGGGGACTCCCGCCATCGACATGCCGCGGACGCGCATCCCCGGCATCTCGAGCTCGAGCTCATACCAGCGGGAGGGACTCTCAAGCTGCAGGTGCGTGTCATTCGCCAGGATGGCCGCGCCCGAAGCAGAGCGGCGGGGAGCCACGGCCCAGGCATTGCTGCCTCCGCGGAGCCCCGAGAGCCCCCGCGCGGCCGCGTATGCCTGCGCGACGCGGAGGTAGGGAAGAGCGACGCCGGCATACGGGCGCCACTCCGAGGAAGGCACCGTGGGGGGGACGTCCGCGGGGTAGGCGGGCATGATCTCCAGGAGCCTGTCAAGCGGGATGCGGGCGGCGATGCTCCCGTACGTCACGTCCGTCCACCAGGAGAGATTCAGCTCCCAGGCGATCAGCCGCCCGACGATCACGCTGTGGAGCGGCGTCCATGGCTCGGGGGCATAGCCGAGGAGGTCGAACTCCACCGGGTAGCGGCCGCGCGCGGAGGAGATGTAGGCGTTCACCCCGTCGGCGTACCACCGGAGCCGGTCCACCGAGCCGGGCGCCATCCGGGAGAGGATCTGCTCGGCCGTCCGGCGTATTCCGATGATGCGGAACATCCTGTCGAAGGGGACGGTGCCCGATCCGAAGAGCTCGGAGAGGCGCCCCTCGCCCGCGCGGCGCGCCATGTCCATCTGCCACAGGCGGTCCTGCGCCTGGACGAACCCGGCGGCCATCATCAGGTCGTGCTCGCTGTACGCGCGAATCGAAGGGACACCGAAGGCATCGCGCCTCACGCTTACCGGCGCACCGAGCCCCGGGACGCCGATCGTCCCTGCGGTCACAGGAAAAGACTTGCGGATCTGGTAGCGGAGGAAGAGGGCGGCGGCCAGCAGTGCGACGAGCAGGACGCCGAGTGTGCCCGCAACGATCCTGGTCTTCCGGCTCATCTGCCTGCGATAAAAAAGAAGTCCATCGAATGATGGACTTCAATATATCGAATGAAGCCTATTTCCGCAACCGGACGCCGGATTGCTTCGCACAGAACGCTCGCAATGACAACGATTGCTCGTGCGTCTAGAACCTGTGCGTCAGCGTCAGGAAGAAGTTGTTCGTGGTGATCTTCTCATTCACCACGGGGGAGGCGACCACGCCGTCCGGGTCGGTGTAGCTGTACACGAACGTGTTCCACATCCCGTGAGCGTACGCGAGGTCGAGCATCGTCGACTCGCTGAGCAGGAGGCCAATGCCGCCGGTGACGTACTTCTGGTTGAACGAGCTCGGGTCCCCCCTGTACGGCGAGGGGATGAGCATGTAGCCCGCCCTCAGGCGCAGGCCGATCTGGTGGAGGTCGTATTCCGCGCCCCCGCGGGCCGTGAACGTGCCGACGAAGATCTGCTGGATCGTCTGGTTGTTCGCCACGACGTCGGCGTTCGCGTTGGAAAACTGCAACTGCGACCAGTCGGTGTACTCGCCGTCGGCGGCCAGCACCAGGTCGCCCAGGATCACGGAAGCCCCGGCGCCGAAGACCCACGGCGTGGTGATGTCGTACTGGCTGGACCCTTCGCCGGGATCAAACGTGGCCGTGACGGCCCTGGCCGGGTTTTTCATCACGATGACGGCGTACGCGGGGGACGACGCCGGCGTGCCGAACGTTTCCCGGATCGTGAACGCCGTCGGCGTCTTGATCGTCAGGCCGAGACGGAAGACATCCGGCACGCGGAACATCAGGCCGAACTTGGCGTTCCAGCCGTCGATCTGATCGTCGATGTAGTCGTTCATCGAGAGTGAAGAAAACGACTGCACGGAATCGAGGCTGGCAATGTTCGCGTACGCGCCGGAGTTGTTCTGCTCCATGTACGTGTGATCGTAGTGGTACGTGCCCGACAGGTACGTCAGCGTGACGCCCAGGGAGAGGTTCTTCCCGACATCCACGGCGCCGCCGACCGACCAGTTGTTCAGCCCCCCGGATTCCAGGATCGTCCCGAGCTGCGTCAGCATGCCGCTGATCGGGCTTCGCCAGAGGCCGTTGTTGTCGACGTCCGCCAGGTAGAGTTCGTACGCCAGGTTCGTCGTCGGGTCCGCGGGGGCCACCGCGCCGTTGCGCGCGTACGTCTGCAGGATGGAGCTGTTGGGATTGAACCCCGTGAACGAGAGGCCGTCCGCAAACGAGCTCTGCCTGTCGAACCCGAACGCGATCACCGCGCTCCCCCGCCGGACGGCGAGCGGATAGACAAGGCCCAGCGAGTTCAGGTTCGTCGCGTTGGTCGTGTAGTTGTCCGACGTGCCGAAGTACGTGCTGTTGTCCCCGAGGCTGTTGTAGTTGAGGCCCACGGAGAATTCCCCGCGCACAGCCTGTGCGAGCCCCGCGGGGTTCCAGTAGAGCGCGCTAAAGTCGTTCGCCACGCCGGTGTACGCGCCCCCCATGCCGATGGCGCGGGCGCCCACGCCGAGGCCCGGCGTTCCAAGCCGGAGAGCATCCTCGGGAAGCTGCGCAAGGAGGCACGCCGGAGTCAACAGTAAAGCCGCCGAAATAAGGAATCGTTTCATCGTCGTCTCGTGATTGCCCGTGTCTGATTGTCACCTATCGCCTGCCACCGCCGCCGCCGTGTGATCCGCCGCCCCCGCCCCCGCCGCCACGGCTTCCACCGCCACCACCGCGGCTGCCTCCACCAGCGGACGCCGGAGCGGATGAACGTCCACCACCGCCCGACGAATACCCCCTACCCCCGGAGCGCGCGGAAGACGTGCCCGAGGGAGCGGGACGCGCATACACGCCGCGCGCAGGCCGCGAGCCGTACGTCCGCACCGCGCTGCGCGTGCGCACGCCGGGTGTTGCCCCGGGCCGGGCTCCTGGCCTCGGAGCCACGAGTGCCGAGCTTCTCCCCGGCGCAGCGACAGTCCCGGGGGCCGCAGACGTCCCGTACGCGCCGCGTGAGCCGCCGGTTGTGCGGATCATGCCGAACCTCCTCGTGCCATACGGGCCGCCATAGTAGCCATGCCCCCCGTAGTATCCGTGACCGCCGTAGTAGCCGGGCCAGCCGTAGTATCCGAAGTAGAAGGGAGAGTAGTACGGGTAATACGCGCCGTAGTAGGGCCAACTGTCATACCAGGGATAGCCGTACCCGTACCAGGGGGCGCGCCAGCCGAACCCGAGCCCGACGCTGAAGGCCGGGTAATCCGCGGGATAGTAGTTCTCATAATAGAAGTCGTCGCGTGCACTCTGGTAGTCGGCCGTGGTGTCGGCCTGCGACTGCCCGGGTGCGGGGCTATCCTCTGCGTACCCCTCGTCGTCGTCCCCGCGGGTTGTGCTCATCTGCGTGTAGCACCCCGGCAGGAACACGACCAGAGAGGCGGCGATCAGGCCGCCCGTCAGATATCGTGTCCAATGTCTCATGGTGTTCGCCTCGTGATGAATGTGTTCATCGGTCACAGTAAACCGCAACATTGGTGCCAATGGACCTGCCGGAATTCGGCGTTTCAGGGGGTTCCGGCGGAGGGCTCTGTGCAGATTTCTGGACATGCTGCGCATGGCCGTTCATTAATGAGAACACCGGTACAGGCGACGCGATTCCCGCCTGACTCCCGGGGGCTCTCTCAGAGTGGCCTGACGTATTCGATGTGAACGGTCCTGTTGGCCACGGTGACGTTACCCCCGTTGTCGTCCAGGTCCTTGAAGCTCACGCCGAGCGTGAGTCCTCCGCCGAGCGAGCAGCGAAGCGCGGCGTTGAGATATCCTCGCCCGGAGCCGAGCGAATTTCCCCCCGCGTCGTTCATTCCCATGTTGTACTCGAGCATGAGCGAGAGAAACGGCCCCAGCGTCTTTTCGATCCCGGCGAAGAGGTTCATGTTCCTGTTCCCGTCCGAGCGCTCGAGCGAATAGTTGGTCCCCCCGTGTATGCTGAGGTACCCGAGCGCGGAGTAGTTCTTGCTCAAAACCGCGAAGAACCCGGGGGACTTGATCGTGTAGCGGGAAAGTGAACGGACGTAGCCGTCATGCCCCTGCGAATCGAACCCGAGCGCCAGCGCGGGGACATAGACGCTCTCTTCCAGGAGGCGGACGCGGACGTTGAACCCCGGCGTCGCGTTCATGACGGGGGTGGACTCCCCGATCAGTGAGGATCCCCCGTACGAGAGTCCCGCGCTCAGGCGGTCGAATATCCCGACGTCAAACGCCAGGTCGACTCCCCCGTCACGGTAGAACTCCGCGTCAAATGCCATGCTCCCCCGCGGGAGCATGCCCGCCGTCGGGCAATCCACGAGCCAGCGGGGCTCGAGCCTTCCCGAGGAGCCTGCCGAGCCCTGCGCGCCCGCCCGGGAGCCGGCAGCAATGACGAGGAGCACCGCCGCCAGCCGCGGCGCGTCAGAGATCGTCTTCACCGAACACTTTTCCGATTTTCCGCGTGGGCACGGGATATTTCTGCGCGGGAGCGCCGGCCTCAGGTTCATGATGGGGCGGCTTTTCCATGTCGGAATCCCGTTCACCAGGACCTGCTCCGTCTGCGGCGCCGGGGCGCTCGGGGGGCACAAGGGGGACCCGCGCATTTTGCGTACCGCGTGCGCTCTCCCGCCCCGCAGGGAAGAACTGAGCGTAGAGACGGCGGAACTCCCGGAGAATTTCCGCGCCGCGCGGATGTGCCTGCTCACCGTGACGCACGCGGAAGACTCCCTGTGTCATGACGTCGGTTATCCGGACGCTCTCACCGCCGTCGACGATCATTGCGGCGAGTTCGGCGGCCGACGCCCCGGGTCCCGGGAGCGGCACGGGAAAAGGCTCCAGCGGCACCATGACGAGGTCGGCGAATTTCCCGACCTCGAGCGACCCGCAGTGCCCCTCGATGCCGAGAGCGCGCGCTCCACCCCCCGTCGCCATCCGGAGGAGCTCAAGGGGCGTCCAGGCCGGAGTGCCGGGAATGTACCCGGGGAGCGCGCGGAGCGCTCTCACCTCGCCGAGCATGTCCGTGTCCCCCCAGTCGGTACCGATAGAGAGGGAAACGTCGCGCCCTTTGAGGTGGCGGAGGAGCGGATAGCCGGTCTGCTTGGCCAGCGCGGAACGAAGCGCGAGCGCCAGGGGAATGCCCAGCTCCCGGAGGAGTTCAATATCCCGTGCAGGAATGTGATTGCCGTGCGCCAGCTGCGTTGACTGAAGGAGCGCCCCCGCGTCCTTCAGCACACGCAGGGGGCTTTTCTTAAACCTGCGCCGCAGCGCTTCGACCTCGTGCCGGTCCTCCCCGACCTGCGCGGCGATCGGAAACCCGGTCTCCGCCGAGAGGCGCACGAGGCTCTCGAGGCTGTAGACGGTGAAACTCTCCGCTGGACCCGCGGCAATCGAACACCGCTGCGCGCCCGGCGTGCGGAGCGCGCTCACCTGTTCCCAGGTCTGGAGCGCCGCGACGACGCGGATGCCGGCGCCCGAGAGCGCGTCGAGCGCTTCACCGAGGACGGGGGGAACGTACGGGGCGGGATGCTCGCCGAGCGACGTCGTCCCCCCCCGCAGGTGAAGGAGAGCCCCCGCGCGGTAGAGCGCCACCACCGGGTGGGCTGAGGCCGGCTCCAGCAGCCTCGCGCGGGCCGCGGCGACGTCCCGACGGCGTTCCCATTCGCCGGAAGGAAACCCGTCGGTCGCGTAGCGCAGGAGAACGCTCTCGCCGTGGTGATGGGCGTTGACGAAGCCCGGGAAGATCAGCGAGGCCGATGCGTCGACGATAGCCGCTCCCGGATAGAGGGAGGTGAGGGATTGCGCGGAGGAGGTGATGTCCACGATCCGGCCGTCGCGCACGAGCAGGCTGAGCCGGCCGCAGCTGTCGGCGGCGTCCATCGTCAGGACGACGCCGTCGGCGATGATCAGGAAGTTCTTTTCCAGCTCGTCCCCGTCTTCTTGTCTTCCAGGCCGATGCCGACACGCGCGAGCCCGTCGCGGATCCTGTCGGCAAGCGCCCAGAGCTTCTGCGCGCGCACCTCGGACCGGACATCCAGGAGCACATGCATCACGCCGTCCAGGAGCCCGCCGGCGTCCCCGCCCGTCCCTTGCGCGCCCGGCCGGAGGCCGAGCACGCTCCCGGCGTGCGCGTCGAAGAACGCCGCGACCGCCTCGAGCGACGGCCGCCCGTAGTTCTTCCCCGTGGCAAGCGCGCCGTTCAGCTCGCGGGCGAGGTCGAACAGGACGGCAAGCGCCTGGGGCGTGTTGAAGTCGTCGTCCATCGCCCCGCGAAACGCCTCACCGGCCCGGGAGAGGTCGAGGGGAACGGGGTCGCCGGCGGCGGGCGCCGTCCGGGTGCGCTCCCCGAGGTTCGCAAGCGCGTTGGCGAGCTTCACGTAGCCCGCGCTCGCTCCCTCGACGGCCTGGTCGCTGAAGTCCAGCGTGCTCCGGTAGTGGCTCTGCAGGACGAACAGGCGCACGACCTGGGGATCCCACCGCGCGAACGCGTCCTTCAGCGTGACGAAATTCCCGAGCGACTTCCCCATTTTCCTGCCGTCGACAGTCACCATGTTGTTGTGCAGCCAGTAGCGCACGAACGGTTTCCCCGTGGCTCCCTCGCTCTGGGCGATCTCGCATTCGTGATGGGGGAACTGGTTCTCCAGCCCCCCGCCGTGAATGTCGAACTCTTCGCCGAGGTACTTGATCGACATCGCGGAGCACTCGATGTGCCATCCCGGGAACCCCTCCCCCCAGGGGCTCGGCCATCGCATGATGTGGCCGGGCTCTGCCTTTTTCCAGAGCGCGAAATCCGCCGGATGCCTCTTCTCCTGCTTGATTTCCACGCGGGCCCCGGCGGCAAGCTCCTCCACGGTCCGGCCGGAAAGCCGGCCATAGGCGGGGAACGAGCCGACGTCAAAATAGACCGACCCGTTCGCCACGTAGGCCATTCCCTTCGCCAGGAGCGCCTCCACCATGGCAATCTGCTCGGTGATGTGCCCCGACGCGCGGGGGACGATATCCGGGCGGAGGACGCCCAGAGCGTCCATGTCCTCGAAGTAGCTCCGGGTGTATGTCTCGGCGAGCTGCATCGGGTGGATCCTGTCAAGGCGCGCCTGGCGGACGAGCTTGTCCTCCCCCTGGTCCGCGTCGTCGGTCAGGTGCCCGACGTCCGTGATGTTCTGGACGTAGAGCACGTTGTAGCCCGCGTGGCGGAGATAGCGGACGATCACGTCAAACGACACGTAGCTCTTGGCGTGCCCGAGGTGGGAGTGCCCGTAGACGGTCGGGCCGCACACGTAGAGGCCGACCCGCCCCTCGTGCAGCGGCGTGAACGGTTCCTTGCGTCGGTGGAGCGTGTTGTAGACCTGGAGTGGCATGACTCTCTCTGTGATGGAAACAGGGTCACTATGCGGGGGGGGCGAGCCCCATGAGCTCCCGCGCGCCGAGGAGGCCGGCGTCCGTCACCTCCGCGCCGCTCAGCAGCCGCGCCACTTCGCGCACCTGCTCTTCGAGCTCCAGGCGCCGCATCGAGGTGGCGGTCCGCGTTCCCCGCTCGGTTTTCTCCACGGCAAAATGGGCGTCGGCGAGCCCCGCGATCTGCGGGAGGTGGGTAATGGCGATGACCTGGTGAAACGCCGACAGCGCCTTGAGCGCCTTCCCGACGGCCTGTGCCACCCGGCCGCTGACGCCGACGTCGATCTCGTCAAAAATCAGGACCGGCAGCCGGTCCGATTTCGCCAGGATGCTCTTCAGCGCAAGCATGATGCGGGAGATTTCCCCCCCGGAGGCAACCCGCGCCAGGGGCATCGCTTCTTCCCCGAGGTTCGTGGAGATGAAAAACTCCACCTCGTCGAAGCCCCGCGCGTTCAGCATGACGCTGCGCGCGCCGGCGCCGACGGCGTCCGAGGCGGCCTCCTCCGCGTTGCGGGCGGCAATGCGCGTCTCGAATTTCGCATGGCGGATGCCGAGCCGGCCGAGCTCTTCCACCACGGCGCGGTCGACCTTGCGCGCCGCTTCGTGCCGCTTGGCCGAGAGGCGCGCGGCGACGGCGCCGCACGCCGCGCGCGCGGTCTCCCGTTCCACGGTCAGCGTGCCGATCACCTCGTTGAAATTCGCGGCGAGCTTCACCTCCTCGCCGATCTTCGCCCGCTGCGCGATCGTGCTCTCGATCGACCCGCCGTACTTGCGCTTCAGGAGCGAGAGCTTCCCCAGCCGGTCGCGCAGCGCGTCGAGCCGCTCCGGGTTGAATTCCACGCGGGCATTGTAGGACTGGATAAATTTCGCCAGCTCGGCGACGACCGCCTCCGCGGAAGCGCATTCCCGCGCCGCGTCCGCGAACTGCATGTCGATGGAGGCAAGATCCTGGAGCTGGTTCCGCGCGATGACCAGGAGATCGTGCACGGATTGCTCCCCTTCGTAGAGCGCGCCGTAGAGCGTTCCCGTGGCGGCGAAGAGCTTTTCGGCGTTCTCCAGGATCTTCAGCTCCGCCTCGAGCTCCTCCTCCTCGCCCGCGCGCGGCGCCACGGCGTCGATCTCCGCGACCTGGAACTCGTAGAACTCCCTCCGCTCCGCAAGCTGTCGCTCCCGCTGCCTGAGATCCTCAAGCTCGAGCGCGATCTCCCGGAGCTTCCGGCGCGCAGCCTGGAACTCCGCGACCATCGCGTCCAGCCCCCCGAAATCGTCCAGGACCGCGATGTGCGTCTCCGTCCGCAGCAGGGACTGGTGCTCATGCTGTCCATGGAGGTCGACCAGCAGCTCCCCGACCTGTTTCTGGAGGGCGAGCGTCGCGGGACTGTCGGCGATGAAGCAGCGGCTCTGCCCCTTCGCGCTCACCTCCCTGCGCACGATCAGCTCGTCGGCGGGCGCGATGCCGTTCTCCTCCAGAAGACGGCGCACCCGCGCGTTCCCGGCAACGTGAAACGTCCCCTCCACCACCGCGCGGTCCCCCCCCTTGCGGACCACCTCGGCGCTCGCCCGTTCGCCCAGCACCAGCCCGAGCGCGTCGATGATGATGGACTTCCCCGAGCCCGTCTCCCCCGTGATGATGACGAGGCCGCTCGCAAAGTCGACGGCGAGCTCTTCGACCAGGGCGTAGTTCCTGATGAGAAGCGATTTCAGCATGTGGAGAATCTAGCCATTGCCCCCCATTTATTCAATTTTCCCCGGGCGGGGCGATGCCGTCGTCACCGGCGGCGGCGCCGAAGAACCGGAGATCGGGGACGTCGGGAAGAATGCCGTGGTAGTAGGCGTACCTGAGGAACTCACGTATCCCTTCCTGCACGTTCTCGGGGAAGTCGTAGGCAAAGCGGGGCTCTCCCCCGGGGGAATCGTCGGGGCAGCTCACGTCGCCCAGCGCGGAGAGTGCAGACCATGCGCGGGGCCCCAGCCCTTTTTCCCGCGCGCACCAGAACCCGTGCACGTACGGGAGGTCGGTGGCGGCGATCCATTCCTCGACCAGGTCCAGCGCCTTCGTCGCGGCTTCTGCGCCGGTTGCGGCCAAGTCTCCCGCCAGGAGCGCCGCGTCGGCCTTCGCGAGCATCTCGCGGAGTCCCCCGGCCACCGGGACAATCTGCGGCTCCAGGTCGAAGCGCTCCGTGAGGATGATGCGGGCCAGGATGATGTCGGACGCTGACACCGGCTGTACGGCGAGCGTCCTGACGGTCCTCACGCCGGGGCGGAAGTGGAGCACGATCGACTCGTTGCCCGAATGGGAGGATACGGCGGAGCCCGGCACGATGAGATACTCCGAGGCGTTGCGGGCGTAGTCGATGGGGGAAAGGAGCGCCCCCCCCAGCGCGTTGCGCTCAAGGCGCAGCGCGAGGGCGGCGGGACTGTCCAGGACGATCTCGAATTGAAGGGCCGACCGGACCGCCTGCTCCAGCGGGCGGCTGGGCGGGTCGGACGGCATGCCGATGAGCGTGCGCGCGGCCATGGGGAGAATATACCAATTCCCCCGGCGTGAAAGAAGAGGTCACCCCGCCCGGCGGGGGGAAACCGCTATGCGTTCGTCTTCTGCCGGATCGCCTTGCTGGCGAGGTCGCGCAGGTAGTAGAGCTTGGCGCGGCGAACGGCGCCGTCCTTGATCTTCTCGATCTTCGCGATCCGGGGGGAATGGAGCGGGAATATGCGCTCGACCCCGACGCCGTCGGACACCTTGCGCACGGTGAACGTGGCGTTCATCCCGGAGCCGTGGCGTCCCATGACGACGCCCTGGAATTGCTGGATGCGTTCCTTGTCCCCCTCGACGACGCGGACGTGGACGTTGACGGTGTCTCCGGGGGCGAACGGCGGGATGCCGGTCTTCATCTGTGTCGCTTCTACAAGCTTGAGTTTCTCCATGGCGTTCTCCGGTGCGGATGCGGTTATGTGTGTTCCATCAGATCCCTGCGGCGCTCCTCGGTTCTCCTCCGCCGCTCGGCCATGCGCCAGGCGGCGATCTCCTCGTGGTTGCCCGAGAGGAGGATGTCCGGTACGCGCATCCCCCGGAACTCCGGGGGACGCGTATACGAGGGGGCATCCAGCAGCCCGTCCTGGAATGAATCCGTCAGCAGCGATTCACCGTCGTGCATGACGCCAGGAATAAGCCGGACCACCGCGTCGATCAGGACGAGCGCCGGGAGCTCCCCCCCCGTCAGGACGTAGTCGCCAATCGAGATCTCCCTGGTGACCAGCCGCTGGCGGATCCGCTCGTCAATACCCTTGTAGTGCCCGCAGAGCAGTATGAGCGACTCGTGCAGCGAGAGCGCGTTGGCCGTCTGCTGCGTGAGTCGCTCGCCGTCCGCGCTCAGGTAGATCACCTCGTCGTACCGGCGAGCCGCGGTGAGCGACTCGATCAGCGCGAAGACGGGCTCGGGCCGGAGGATCATCCCTGCCCCCCCGCCGTACGGCGCGTCGTCGATCGACCGGTGTTTCCCCCCGGCGAAGAGCCGGAGGTCGTGGACGACAATCTCCGCCAGCCCCTTCTCCCGCGCCCTGCCGAGCATGCTCTCGGAGAGGGGGCCGGACACCAGGGCCGGGAACCCGGTCACCACGTCGATCCTCATGGGCGCTCCACCATCCCTTCGATCAGGCGGACCGTCATCGTCCGGGCACCGACGTCCACCGCGCGGACGAATTCCCTGACGGCGGGAATCAGGATCTCTCCCGCAGGGCCCCGCACGACATAGACGTCGCTCGCCGGGTAGCGCAGGACGTCGGCAACCGTCCCCAGGTCGTTCCCCCCCTCATCCCTCACGGCGATGCCCATGATGTCGTGCACGAAGAACTCACCCTTTTTCAGGGGGGCCGCGTCCGCCTCGTCGATAAACAATATTTCGCCCCGCAGCCCTTCGGCGGCGCCGCGGTCGTTGATCCCACCGAGCTTCAGGCGGATCCCCCGGGGACCCACCGCCATGCGCTCCACGGGCCGCTCGCACGCCGCGTGCGTGTCCCTCCCGACCCAGAGGGCGCGGGCGTGACGAAGCCTTGCCGGGAAATCCGTCATCGGTTGCACGATGACATCTCCCCGCACACCGAAGGCTTTGACGATCGCGCCGACCGCCATCAGGCGGTCAGGGGTGACGCTTACTCGGCGATTTCCAGTATGACCCGTTTCCCCTCCCGGGCAGCGACAGCGGCAAGGAGGACCCGCATGGCCTGCGCGGTCCGCCCTTTCCTGCCGATCACCTTCCCGACGTCCTGTTCCGCAACGTGGAGCGTGAAGATGATCTTGTCTTCCCGCACCTGGTTGTCGAGAACCACGAGTTCGGGGTGGTCCACCAGGTGCCTGGCGATGAACTCGATGAACTCCTTCATGACGCTCCTCCTCTCTGCGAACGCTTACCGCTGGGGCCGCACGTGGAGCACCCCGACGCTGTTCACACCTCCTCCCCGCGGATCGCACCGCGCCGTCCCGCCCGGGGACGGTCGCGCGATCCTTCCTTACGCCCCGGCCGGCGCTTCCGCCGCCGGTGCGGGCGTACCCGCTGCCGCTTCAGCTTCCGGCTGCTTCTTCGCTTTGCGGGCGGCGTGCCGCCGCAGCCGCCGTTCCTCGTCGCGCCGCCGTTTTTCCTCCTGCGCCATCTGGAACTTTTCGCTCTCCGCGGCGATCTTCGCCTCGTCCGCTCCCTGCCGCCTGAGCGTCCATTTCATCCAGAGGCCGCTCCTCTGGAAGAGGCTCCGGACGGTGTCCGTGGGCAGCGCGCCGCTCTTCAACCAGTGCATCACGCGCGCTTCGTCGGCGCTGATGCGCATGGGTTTCTGGAGCGGCTCGTACCGCCCGATGATCTCCAGGAACTTCCCGTTCCTCGCCGCGCGGGAATCCGCAGCCACGATCTGGTACACGGGCATCTTCTTTTTCCCGATCCGTCGCAACCTCAGACGTACAGCCACTGTCGATCTCCTTTGGTGTTCGTGAAGTGATCCGTCTCAGAGCCCGGGGCGGAGCCCCATCCCCCTGAGCGCCCGGGTACCGCCGCGCCCGAGCGTCCGCACCATGCGCTGCATCTGTTCGTACTGTTTCATCAGCCTGTTGACGTCCTGCACGCTCGTGCCGCTTCCCGCGGCGATCCGCCTCCGCCGGCTGCCGTTGATGATGGCCGGCTTCTGGCGCTCTTCGAGCGTCATCGAGCAGATGATCGCCTCGATTTTCATGAGCGCGCCCTCATCGACGTCCGCTCCCGCCGGCAGGCGGTTCATCCCGGGGATCATCCCCAGCACCTGGCTCAGGGGACCCATCTTTCTCACCTCGCGTAGCTGGTCCAGGAAGTCCTCGAGCGTAAACTGCGACTTCCGGAGCTTCTCCTCCAGGCGTGCGGCTTTCTCCCCGTCGAACTGCTGCTGCGCCTTTTCCACCAGCGTGAGGACGTCCCCCATGCCGAGGATCCGGGACGCCATCCGGTCGGGGTGGAATCTCTCCAGCGCGTCGAGTTTCTCGCCCGTGGCAATGAACTTGATCGGCTTCCCCACCGCCGCACGGAGCGAGAGCGCCGCTCCCCCCCGCGCGTCGCCGTCCATCTTCGTCAGGACGGCCCCGTCGAAATTCAGCCGTTCGTTGAAGGCGCGCGCCGTGTTCACAGCGTCCTGCCCGGTCATCGCGTCGACGACGAAGAGGATCTCGTGTGGGCGGACCGCGTCGCGGATCGCCTCCACCTCTTTCATCATCTCCTCGTCGACGTGCAGGCGGCCGGCGGTGTCGATAATGACCACGTCCCGCGCGTTTCGTCGCGCGTGAGCGACCGCCTCAGCGGCGATCGCCACGGGGGAAACCCCTTCCCGGTGGAAGACCGGGAGTCCCGCCTGTGCACCGAGCGTGGCGAGCTGCTCGACCGCCGCGGGACGGTAGATATCGGCCGCCGCAAGGAGTGGGTAGCGCCCCTGGCCTTTGAGATGCACGCCGAGCTTCGCCGTGAACGTCGTCTTGCCCGACCCCTGGAGGCCCGCTACCAGCACCACGGTGGGCGGTGCGGGCGACTGTGCGATCCCGGAGGCGGTGACGCCCAGGAGCTCCACCAGCTCGTCGTGTATGATCCTGACGATCTGCTGGCCGGGCGTGATGCTCTGGAGCACTTCCTGCCCCAGGGCTTTCTCCTGGACGTCTTCGACGAACTTCCGCGCGACGCGGAAGTTGACGTCCGCATCAAGGAGAACACGCCGGACCTCCCGGAGCGTTTCCGCAACATTCGCCTCGGTGATCTTTCCCTGCCCCCGGAGCTTCTTCAGGACCCCTTCGAGCTTCCGGGTCAGCTCATCAAACATCCGTAACTCCCACTCGTGCCAACGTTTGCGGTCGCGCTCGGTTCAGAGCGCGGACTTTCAATGTAACGAAAACGCGCCTCGGAATCAAGGCGCGTTTTATGCATCGTTGGCGGGTTTATGGCAAAAACTCTACCCCCGGAGGGCTTCCGCCCCTGAGACGACCTCCAGGAGCTCCTTGGTGATCGCCGCCTGGCGGGCTTTGTTATACTGGAGCTGGAGCGTGTCGATCATCTCCCGGGCGTTCTCCGTGGCGTTTTCCATCGCCGCCATGCGGGCCCCCTCCTCGGCGGCGCTCGACTCAAGCAGCATGCGCCAGAGCTGTATGGCGAGGTGGCGGGGAACGAGCGCCGAGAGTATCTCCGGCCTCCCCGGTTCATAGATATAGTCGGTGAGTCTTCTCGGGGCCGCGCCGGGGGGGGGCGGGGGGACCGGGAGGTACTGCTCGATCACGATCCGGCTCTGGGCGATCGACTTGAATTCGTTGTAGATCACGTCGACCCTGTCCGCTTCCCCCTTCCTGTACGCATCGACAAGCCCCGCGGCAAGCGACTGGGTCCAGGCGAACGTGAGAGCACCGAATATGCCGGCATGTTTCCCGGCCAGGACATACTTCCGTTTGCCGAAATAATCGACACCTTTCTTCCCGACGCAGAGGAGCTCCACGCGGACGCCCGTCGCCTGCGCGGCAACGTGGGCCTGGGCGGCCTTGATCAGGTTCGAGTTGAACGCCCCGCAGAACCCGCGGTCCGACGTGATCACCACCAGGCGCAGCTTCCGCACGTCACGGCCCGTCATCAGCTCCGCCGTCTGCGCCCCGGACCCCGCGGCCATGTCGGAGAGGAGGTCCCTGATCGCGCGGGCGTACGGCCTCGCCGCCACCACGCGCGACTGCGCCCGGCGCAGCTTCGCCGCTGCGACCATCTTCATGGCCCGCGTGATCTTCTGCGTCTTCTGGACCCCGCCGATGCGGCGGCGGACTTCCCTGAGCGTCGGCATCTCAGGCCTTCACCGACGCGCGGAACGATTCGGTGAACTGCTTCATGATCTCCTTCAGCCGGTCCCCGACCTCGGGGGCGATGTCTTTCGTGGAAGCGATCGCCCCGAGGATGTCGGCGTGCCTGAGCTCCATCACCTCCAGCAGCTCCCGCTCGTAGCGCGCCACATGCTCCAGCGGGATCTCGTCCAGGAATCCGTACGTGCCCGCAAAGAGGGCCACCACCTGCTTTTCCACCGGCATCGGCACGAACTGTCCCTGCTTCAGCAGCTCGACCAGGTGCGAGCCCCGGCGGAGCTGGGCGAGCGTCGACTTGTCGAGGTCTGAGCCGAACTTCGCGAACGCCTCGAGCTCCCTGTACTGGGCGAGCCCGATGCGCAGGCTCCCGGCCACTTTCTTCATCGCCTTGATCTGCGCGTGGCCGCCGACGCGCGACACGGAGATCCCGACGTTGATCGCCGGCCGGATCCCGGAATTGAACATCCCGGGCTCGAGGTAAATCTGGCCGTCGGTGATCGAGATGACGTTCGTGGGGATGTAGGCCGAGACGTCGCCGGCCTGCGTCTCGATCACGGGGAGCGCCGTGAGGCTCCCGCCGCCGAGATCGTCGGCAAGCTTCGAGGCGCGCTCCAGCAGCCGCGAGTGGAGGTAGAAAATATCTCCAGGGTACGCCTCGCGGCCCGGCGGACGCCTGAGGAGCAGCGAGACCTGCCTGTACGCCTGCGCCTGCTTCGTGAGGTCGTCGTACACCACCAGCGCGTGGCGGCCGCTGTCGCGGAAAAACTCGCCCAGGGCGGCGCCGGAGTAGGGGGCGATGAACTGCATCGGGGCGGGATCCGTGGCGGTGGCGGCGATGACGGTCGTGTAGTCCATCGCTCCCTCCTGCTGGAGCTTGTCCACCACCTGCGCCACCGTCGAGCTCTTCTGTCCCACCGCGACGTAGATGCAGTAGACCGGCTTGATGCCTTCCCGTTTCGCCTTCTCGCCGTGCGTGTACTTCTGGTTGATGATCGTGTCGAGGGCGATCGCCGTCTTTCCCGTCTGCCGGTCGCCGATAATCAGCTCCCGCTGCCCGCGGCCGATCGGGATCATGCCGTCGACGGCCTTGATCCCCGTCTGGAGCGGCTCCTTCACCGGCTGGCGCTGGATGACGCCGAGCGCCTTCCGCTCGATCGGGGAGAGCTTCTCCGTGGCGACGGGTCCCCGCCCGTCGATCGGCTGGCCGAGCGGGTTGACCACGCGGCCGAGCATCCCCTCGCCGACGGGCATCGAGGCGACGCGCCCGGTGCGCCGGACCGTGTCCCCCTCGCTGATCTCGCTGCTCTCCCCGAAGAGGATGCATCCCACGTTGTCCTCTTCCAGGTTCAGCACCATGCCGAACACGCCGTGGGGAAACTCGACGAGCTCGCTCATGAGCGCGTGCGTGAGACCGTACACGCGCGCAACGCCGTCCCCGATCTGGAGCACCGTGCCCACGTCGTAGATGTCGACTTCCTTTTCGAACCCCGCGAGCTGCTTCCGCAGGATATCGGAGACCTCGTCCGGCCGTACGTCTGACATGTGGAGTGATCCCTTCGTATTCAGTTCAATTCGTGGACGGGCCCGCGATAAACCGGGCCTTCAGGAGCTCGAGTTGCCGGCGGACGCTGGCATCCAGCACCGTGTCGCCGACGCGGACCACCAGTCCCCCCCTGATCGCAGGGTCGACGGTGAACTTCAGCCGGACGCCCTTTCCCGTGGCGCGTCCGAGCGCCCGGGAGAGATCCTGCTCCTGCGCGGGCGTCAGGGCAAGCGCGGAGGCGACCTCGACGCCGACCACGCCCGATTTCATGTCGCGCAGCAGGGAAAACTGCTCCGCGATTTCCCCGAGGTGGGCTTCCCGCTGCCGGGCGATCACGAATGCCAGGAAATCCATCGTTCCCTTCCCGACCCGTTTCCCGAACAGCTCCCGGAATATCGCCTCCTTCCGGGCCGGCCGCACGACCGGGCTCCCGGCCAGGAGCCGCAGCTCCCGCGAGGCGTTCAGCACGGCGGCCACGGACTCGAGGTCGCGCGCCGTATCCTCGACGGCCTGCAGCGTGCCGGCGGACTCCAGGAGCGCCTGTGCATACCGGCGCGCCACGAGAAGGTTCTTCATCGCGCGTGCGCCTCCCCGATCTCACGGATGGCCGCGTCGGCGAGCTGCCGCTGCTTCGGCGTGTCGAGATTGGCGTCCAGGATCTTGCCGGCCGCCGCGATCACGAGCTCCGCCGCCTCGGCGCGCAGCCGCACAAGCGCCGCGTCCTTTTCCCGGCCGATCTCCTCCTTCGCCTGCTCGATCATGCGGGCCGACGAGGCGTTCGCCTTCTCCATCAGCTCCGCCTTCAGCCGCTCGCCCATGTCGCGGCCTTCACGGATGATCTTCTGCGACTCCTCCTCCGCCCGCGCAAGCTGGGCGCGGTTTGCCTCCAGCAATCGCGCGGCTTCCGCGCGGGCGTCCGCCGCCTCCTTCAGCGAGGAGCGGATCGAGTCCTCCCGCGCCGCCAGCGCCGCCAGCAGCGGCTTCCAGGCCGCCGAGCGGAGGATGACGAGCACGATCACGAACGTCAGGATGGTCCAGAGTATCAGCCCCGGATTGATTGTGAGCATGGAGCGTCTCCGCGCGGATTACTTGAACGCCAGGACGATGCAGATGGCCAGGGCGAAGAACGTGGCGCCTTCGATCAGCGCCGCGGCGATGATCATCGACGTGCGCACCTGCCCGGCGACTTCCGGCTGCCGCCCGCTGGCTTCCATCGCGGCCGCCGCGAGCTTGCCGATGCCGAGCCCGGCGCCGATGACGGTGAGGGCGGCGCCGATGCCGGCCGCCAGGTAGCCAAGTGCTTTGGGATCCATGGTGATTCTCCTTCAGAAGAGTGTGTGGTTGGAATGGCTAGGATGCATGATGGACGGGTGCGTCATGTCCCGCCCCGGCGTGGGAGCCTTCCGCCGCCTGGATCCCGAGACCCATGAAGAGCGACGTGAGCATGACGAAAATGTACGCCTGCAGGAACGCGACGAACAGCTCGAGGAAATTGATCCCCACCACGAACGTGACGGGGGCGATCGCGATCACGTACGAGCCGAAGACGAATATGAGTCCCAGCAGGGACACGATCACGATATGCCCCCCCAGCATATTCGCGAAGAGACGCATGCAGAGGGCGAAGGGCTTCGTGAAGAGTCCCAGGATCTCGATCGGAATCATGATCGGCCAGAGCGACCAGTGGACCCCCCCGGTCAGGTGGGCCAGGTAGTGGCCGAGCCCCTGTGCACGGATGGCGGAGGCCTGGATCACCACGAAGGCGATGATCGCGAGTCCCGCGGTGACGCTGACGTTCCCCGTCGCCGAGGCGCCGTAGGGGATGAGGCCCATCAGGTTCATCACGAGGATATAGAAGAACGTCGTCAGGAGGTACGGCATGTACCGGAGCCCGGCGAAGCCCATGTTGGGAATGGCCACCTCGTCCCGCATGAAGACGACCATCATCTCGAAGAGGTTGGCGAACCCGGTGGGGACGCTCTGCCGGGCGATGCGCCGCGCGACGGCGATCGCCACGACGCACAGGATGAGCGCCGCGATCCAGACGAAGACCACGTGCTTCGTGGGGGACATGTCGATCACCAGCTGCCCGACGTGGATCGGGGGAAATTTCGGGAGCTGCAGCATTCCGAAGGGGGTGTCGATCGTGCCCGCGTCCTGCACGTGGTGGAGGAGCTCCCCGAAATCCACGCCGCTTCCCCCCCCGCCCGCGGGGGGGGTGCCGTGCCCGGCCGCCGCACCGAGCGAATCCGCGGCCGCGCGGGCCGTATCGGCGGCGACACCTTCGATCTGCTGGAACACGAGAGTCACGTGCGCATCATGAGTGTTCTATATCCCGTTCCTGGCGGCCATCTGCCGCTGCAGGAAGACGATTTCCATGATCATAAAGACCGCGTAGAAGCCAAGGAGCGAGCAGGTGAGCGCCACGGCGTGCATCCTGAATGCCACGAGCAGGAGCGTGAACGCACCGAGCATGAACAGGAGACGGATCCCCATCCCCCCGAGCACCGCCTTGAGAAATGTCGAGTACGATCGCCCGAACGAGTAACGGATCGCCACGTAACCGAGCAGCACGTTCGCGCTCGCCACGGCCGCGCCCGCAACGACCGCCGCGCGCACGTCCGCCGTGGCGTACGCGGCGAGCGGCCAGCCCAGGATCGCGCCGGCGAGGAGGAGGACGCCCCCCACCTGGGCGGGGAAGCTCTTCACGATCTTCACGCGTCCCGCTCCTTCCTGCGGCGGGCTTCCTCCGCGTCCTCGGATTTTCCCATGTCCGCGGCCTGCTTCAGGAAGGCGATGAGCCCCCCCGTGGCGCCGAGGGCAAGCCCGGCGAGCATCAGCCAGGGATCGGTGCCGAATTTCCCGTCGAGCCAGCGTCCGAGAAAGAGGAAGGCAACCACGGAGAGCCCGAGCTGGAGACCCAGCGTCATGTACGATGCGCCTGCGCCGCGCAAGCCTGGGGGGCCTTCCGGATCCGCCACGGCGCGCGCTCCCGCTAGCGACCCTCGCGCGGCGGGTTGGCGGCGGGGGCGGAGCCCGCGGTCATCGCGCTCCGCCCGTCAAACACCGCCCCCTCGTCCACGACGAGACGGGCCGTGCGGACATCCCCTTTCATCACGGACTTCCCCTCCAGGACGAGCTTCTGCGCGGCGGTGAGCGTTCCCATCACCTTCCCCGCCACCGTGATATTGCGCGCATCGACGGATCCTTCCACCACGCCGTTGATGCCGACCGCCGCGTCCGCCTGCGTGACGACGTTGCCGACAATTTTCCCGTCCACGCGGATGCTCCCTTCCGTCCGGATGTTCCCCGTGATCACGGTGTTGTTGCCGATCACGCTGAACGTCCCCCCGACCTGATTTTTGTCTGCCATGCGTCTCCTTCGGGTCGCGTCGTGTCTTACTGTGTGTGCGCGGGTACCAGCAGGTAGCCGTTCGGATCCTGCGGAACCCCGTTGTGCCACACCTCGAAATGCAGATGGGGCCCGACGCTCGTTCTCCCGGTGGCGCCCGTGAGCGCGATCGGCTCCCCCCGGCGGACGGTATTCAGCGTGTTCTTCAGGAGCGTCTGGTTGTGCTTGTAGACCGTCGTGTACCCCCCGCCGTGGGCGATGATCAGCATGTTGCCGTCGTCCTCCGTCCATCCGGCGAAGAGGACGACGCCGTCCCCCGGCGCGTACACGGGCGTCCCCCGCTTTGCCGCGATGTCGATCCCGAAGTGGTTGCGCGAAGGATCGAAATCCTGCGTCACGTACCCGGCGACCGGCGTCATGAGCGGAAACTCCGCCCGCGAGGGTCCGGCCATGGTCTCGACCGCGGCCACAGGCGCGGGGCTCGATTCCTCGTCCATCACCGGCTCGGGCATGCCCGCGCCCGGGTTGCCGGCGCGGCGCAGATCGGGCGCGGGGACGTCGGGCTCGCTCTTCTGCGCCTGGCGCGGCAGGTCCCGCGCCGCGGAGGTGTCGCGGGGAACGTCGTCCCCCAGGGCCTTCCGGACCTGCGCGTTGTAGTCGCGCACGAGCACGACCTCCTCGGCCAGCGCGTTCAGCCGCTGCTGCATCTCCAGGATCTGCCTGCCGTATTTCTGTTCCAGTCCCGGGTTGGGAATCGGCACGTAGAGGGCGACGGGAGTATAGACGAGCAGCGCAAGCGTCAGCGCCACAGTGGCACAGACGGCGAGGACCGCGAGCGCGAAGATCGTCAGGCGGCTTGTCCTGAACGTCCGCGTCTTCCCCCCTTCTTCCACCGGCACGACGATGACATTGTACAGGCGGGGCGTCTTCCGCCGGCGGGTTCCCTCCTGTGGCATTCCTCAGTTCATGAAGATATGGAGGGAAAATATAAGGAAAACCGCCGGTAATGTCAACGAACGGAGGGCGTAACGCATTCTTACGAACGCACTTGGGCGCCGCCGCGTGCAAACTCCCCCCACCGCCGGAGGCAGTACGCCCTCATCCTCTCCTTGTAGATGTCCCTGCCGAACGTGAGCGCGTGGGCGCGGATCGCCTGCGGATCAAACTCCGTCCGCCGCAGGAGGTCGAGCGCTTCGGCAAGCGCGCGCGCCGACCGCTCCCGGAAGAAGACACCCGTGCGGAGCGCGGGAGTATCGATCACCGTTTCCAGCGCGCCTCCCCGCGCCAGGGCGAGGACGGGCTTCCCCGCCGCCATCGCTTCGACGGGGACAATGCCAAAATCCTCCTCGCCGGGGAATATGAGAGCCCTGCAGCCGGCGTAATACTCTTTCAGCGTCTCATCCGGTTGCCACCCTTCGAACGCAATCCTCGCCCCGGCCAGCTTCCGCAGCCGCCCCGCATCGGGGCCCTCCCCCACGATCACGAGCCGCTCCCCCGTGCGATTGAACGCCTCGATCGCGATATCGAGAGCCTTGTAGGGAACGAGCGCGCTCACGATCAGGTAGTAGCCGTCGTCGCGCGAGGAGAGCGCGAAGCGCGCCGTATCCACGGGAGGGTAGATCACGTCGGCGTCCCGGCCGTAAATCGCGCGGATCCGTCCGCGGACGTTCCCGGAGATCGCGACAAAGTGGTGCGGATGCGCCGCCGTGGCCACGTCCCACCGCCGCAGAGGTCCGACGCACGCGCGCATCGCGGCCCGCGTGAAAAGTCCGGCGCGGTTCTTCCCGAAGTATTCCCCGTACTGCCCCCAGATATACCGCATCGGCGTGTAGCAGTAACAGACGTGGAGCGCGCGGTGGGGAACGCGCGCGCCCTTCGCGACGCAGTGGTTCGAGGAGATGACGAGGTCGTACGCACCCAGGTCGAACTGCCGCACGGCGAGGGGAAACAGCGGGAGGTACCTCCGGTACTGCGTGGCCGCCGCGGGCAGGTGCTGGACAAACGTGGTGCGCGCGAGCGCGCGCTCGATCGTCGGGCTCACCGAGCCGGGGACGTGGAGCAGCGCGAAGACGTCCGCCTGCGGGAACACCTCGCAGAGCGCCTCGACGCATTTCTCTCCCCCCCGCATGGAGGTAAACCACTCGTGGACGATGGCCACGCGCCCTATGGCCGGCGCTTCCGCGTTCATGGGGCGCTAATATACCCAGATCGCCCGGGAGAAGCAAAGCCGGCGTTGACTCACCGGGAGGGACTCAGTATATTGATGCATGCGCATGCCCCGCGTACTCCCGCCCGAGCAATGATCCTTCTTGCTGTCACCTGCGCCTGGGTGATCATCGCGATCGTGTTTGTCTCCGCGGTCCTCCTGGTCATCGGGCCCGGCATGCTGCTCCAGCCCTACCGGCGGACGATCGACTATTACCGGAAATACACCACGATCCTGCATCCGTCCGACATCGGTCTCCCGTCGGAGGACGTCGCGCTGAAGACCCCCGAGGGAATCGACCTGCGCTGCTGGCTCGTCCGCGCGCCGGGGATTCCCCGGGGCACCGTGATCTACCTCCACGGCGTGAGCGAGTGCAAGATCGTGGGGCTGCCGATGGCCGCCCGGCTGCACGCGCTGGGCTACAACGTCTTCCTCTACGATTCGCGCCGCCACGGCGACAGCGGCGGCACCTACTGCACGTATGGCTTCTACGAGAAGCACGACGCGCGGGCGGTGATCAGCTACCTCGTGTCGCGGCAGGATCTCCGGACGGGACGGATCGGGCTGTTCGGCACGTCGATGGGCGCCGCCGTGGCGATCCAGGTGGCGGCAATCGATGACCGCGTGGTGGCGCTCGTGGCCGAGAGCGGGTTCGCGACGCTCCGGACGATTTTCGACGACTACCAGAAGCGGATGATCAAACTCCCCTGGCACTACCTGCGCAACCTCGTCATCCGGCGCTCGGAACACCTGGCCCATTTCAAGGCGAGCGCGGTCTCGCCGCTGGAGGCCGTCAGGAGCGTGCACGTCCCCGTCTTCATACTCCACGGCACGGCCGACACGCTGATCGACGCGCGCTACTCCTCGATGGTATTCGCCAGCGCGAACGAACCGAAGGAGCTGTGGCTGATCGAGGGGGCAAAGCACAACGACATGGCGGATGTGGGGGGGGAAGAGTACACGCGCCGGGTGCTCGCCTTCTTTGAGCGCTACCTCGGCGCTCAGAAGGGGAACCAGTAACTCGCCTTGAGCACCAGCGCGTCTTCGTGGGGGAGCCGGAACGTGTCGCCGAACCTTGTGCCGAACCCGGTGTCGTACAGGCCGCTGTTCCCGAATCTCCCCTGCGTCCAGACCAGGTAGAGCGCGCTGCCGGGAAGGTATTCCCAGCGCAGGAGCACGTTCGCGTTCAGCACCGCCTCGTTGAAGTCCGCGTTCGTGAACGAGGGGCTGGCGGGGTAGTCGTACGGGACGGGCGAGCCGTTCACGAACCGCCGGTAGTCGCGGTACTCCCCCCGGGCGAGCAGGATCTGCGTGAAGAACTGGAGCGAGAGCGTCCTCGTGAACGTGACCGTGCCCCGGAGCTCCAGGTCCGCTTCATCCACGTCCCTGTCGGCGAACACGCTGAAGGGGAGTGGGGAAACGGCCGTGTCCGTGATGTTCCCCCCGGGATACACCCAGGCCTCCTCGTGCCGCGAGCGGAGCCAGAGGAGCGTCGGGTTCAGCTCCACCCAAGGGACGGGACGGATGCTCAGGGCGAGCGACCCGGTCACCGAACGCTTCCCGTGCTCGTCGAAGGCGTAAATCCCCGTGGCCGTCGCGTTGACGTTTGCCCTGGGATCGGACTGGACCTGCGCCGTGAGCGCGTGCCCCGCCGGCCGCCGGTAGAGCCCGATGATCCCCTTTTCCTCGTCGTCGTACGCCGGGAGATAGAGGTCGTAGATAAACGACGGGCGCCAGAAGTTGAGCAGCTCTCCCGTGAACGTCAGCTCCGCGGTCGACGTCGTCTGCACGTGGTCCCAGTTCCAGCGCGTGGCGGGAACGAGCGAGAAGGCGTAGCGGCGGAAAATCCCCGTCGAGAAGTTCTCCTGGTAGATGAGCTGGACGTAATCCCCGAAGTCGTGCGGCTGCGCGAAGAACCCGATGTCGTTGCAGTTGAAGTAGCGCGTGTAAAAGTCGAAGGATCCCCCCCAGAACCAGTGCTCGGCGGCGATCCGCGAAAAAAGGAGCCTCCCCGCCGCGCCGTCGGACCCGGATGACCCGTCGTTCAGGACGCGCGCCACCGATGCGCGGGCCCCGGCGACGTACCCGTCCACCGTGTAATCGTTCCCGCCGAGCCGAACGTTCCAGTCGAGCCCGCCCGAGAGGGCGGGCGCCGTGTTCTCCCTCGAAGCGAGCGTCCCGATCGCACCGAGCCACGAGCCGCCGGCAAAATCCTGCTTCGCCCTCACGACGTTGTATGACCCGCGCGGCTCCGTACGAATGGCGGACTGCGCCCCGAGCGAATCGGTCACCTCCGCGTCCATCTCCCCCGTTTCCGCCGTCATCGCGGCAAGCGAAAATCCCCCGCTCGTGCGCCCCGTGACCTTGGCGGCGCCCTGGATGGTCGTTACCTGCGGGTTGTCGTCGATGCTCCCCCCGGGGGGAGAAACAACGTACGGGCTCCCCGTGGGCTGTTTCCCGATGCGCCGCGAGAAAAAGAGGGAGAGGGGAGTGTTGTCCACGCTGGAGCCGAACGTGAACATCTGCGAGCCTTCAAGGAAGAAGGGACGCTTTTCCGGGAAGCGCACCTCGAACACGGTCAGGTTCAGCACCGACTGGTCGACTTCCACCTGGCCGAAATCGGGATTGATCGTCGCATCGAGCGTGAAATTCCTCGCCACTCCGAATTTCAGGTCCGCGCCCGCCTGCGCTTTCGTGGTACGGCTCCAGGGGTGATCCGGCGTGGCGGTCTCATATTGCGCGGTGCCGGAAACGTACGGGAGCAGCTCCAGGTGGAGCGGCGGCGATATCCCCCGGATCCCCTCGACGGAGCCCCATTTTGATATCTGGAGCTGGGCTCCCCCGGGGAGCGTCTGGCTCCTGGGAACCATCACCCAGTCGTCGGTCTCCTTCTTCCTGCTGATGTATCGCCTGAAATTGATTCCCCACCGGTAGATCCCGTCAGGCGCGGGGGCAAAGCGGAGGGCGTTGTACGGAATCACGAACTCCGCGCACCAGCCGTCCTGGAAGACGCGCGTGCGGACGGACCAGACGGCGTCCCACGTAATGTCGTACACGTTCCCGTCCTGCGAGAGGACGCCGTCCGTCTGGACGCCCGAGACGTTGGCCTGGAAGACGAACGCCGTCTGCCTGTCGTAGTACGAGTCGATCATTACGGTGAACCGGTCAGCTTCCGACGTGCGGTCGCGCCGCGTCAGCTGCCGGACGATCTTCCCGGGATAGGCGTCGTAGCAGATGACGCCGACGTAGAGCGCACGGTCGTCGTACAGGAGACGCACGGACGTCACTTCCGTCGGGAGCGCCCCCTCGTCGGGGTCGAATTGCTTGAAATCGAGAATGGGGGGGGCCTTCTGCCACTCGGGGTCGTTCACCCATCCGTCCATCACGGGGGGAACGTCTGCCCGCACGGCATGGACCACCTTCAGCGAATCCGCACAGAGCGTCGTGCCTGTGAACACACAGGTCACGAAGAGCAGGCTGAACGGATTCCTCGCCATACGCAGGTGGATTCCAAAGACGGGTGACGGGGGATGCCTCGGGGGGACTCTTGAAAGCTATCGCTTCCTTCGCAAAGAATCAACGTTTATTGAAAAGATTTAACCAGTCCGACGACGTTCTCGATATGGTGCGTGTGCGGGAACATGTCGACGGGCTGTATCGCGGCAATGACATACTCCCCCGAATTGCAGATAATTTTCAGGTCGCGCGCCTGTGTGGCGGGATTGCAGCTCACATAGACGATTGTCCGGGGTGAGAGCTCAACGATCTTCCGGGCGACGTTCGCATGGAGCCCTGCACGGGGGGGGTCGACGATCACGACGTCGGGAGGATCGATGTGTGTCGCCTCACGTGAGTTCAATGTCGCGTTCAGGTCTCCCTGGAGAAACGTGCAGTTTGAGACCCCGTTCTCCCGGGCGTTGCGCCGGGCATCCTCCACGGCGGCGGCCACGGACTCGATGCCGATGACGCGCGAGGCGGAGGAGGCCACGTGGAGCGCGATCGTCCCCGTTCCCGAATAGAGATCGTATACCGTGTCGGGAGAGCGGAGACCCGCGAAGCGGAGGGCCGTGTCGTACAGCCTCTCCGCCTGGAGCGTGTTCGTCTGGAAAAACGAATTGGCGGAGATGCTGTAGGAGCGTGCGCCGATCCTCTCGGTGATCCTCCCTGACCCGTGGTAGACCCTCTCGCGCTCGCCCACCGCCACCTGGGACCGCCGCGCGGTGATGTTGTTGACGACGGTGGTCACGGAGGGGAACTCCGCGAGCAACCGGCGCGTCAGGTCTTCCATGACGGCCGGTCGTTCGTCCGCCGTCACCAGGTTGACCATCCGCTCGTTCGTCCGTCGCGCTTCGCGGATCACGAGGTTTCTCAGGTATCCCTGCTGCGTGATCGTCGAATAGACGGGGAGCCCCTTCTCCAGTGCGTAGGAGCGGACGAAGTTCACGATGCGCGCGCTCGCCTCGGACTGGAGGTGGCACTCGCGCAGATCGAGCACGCGGTCATACCGCCCGGGGATGTGCAGGCCGAGCGCGGGGGGAGGGGGCCCGGCGTCCGGCCCGGCGGCGGCCATCTCCTGCGGGGTCCGCCACATTGGACCGAACGAGAACTCCATCTTGTTCCTGTAGAAGTAGGGATCGTCGGCCGCCAGTGGGAGGGGGACCTGGAGACCGGCGAATCCACCGAGCCGCTCGAGGGCGTCGGCGACGTGGCGGCGCTTGAATTCCCGCTGCGCGCCGTAGTCGATGTGCTGCCATGCGCACCCCCCGCATGTGCCGAAATGGGCGCAGCGGGGGTCGGCGCGGTGCTCCGACGGGGCGATGACGCCGATCAGATCGGCCTCGGCGAAATTCTTCTTCATGGCCTTCACGCGGAGCTTCACCCGGTCCCCGGGGACGCCGCCGCGTGAGAAGACGACCAGCCCCTCGACGCGCGCCACGGAATTCCCCTCGACGGCGAGGTCCTCGATCACCGCCTCGAGCTCGTCTCCCCGTTTCACCGTCCCTCCCCGGCCGCCTCGAGCTCCTGGAGCTTCTTCGTCAGCTCGTTCCACCGGAAGTAGCCGTCGCTGAGTGCCTGTTCAATCTCCCTGTATCGCCCCTGCGCGGTGCGCGCGTGCTCGCCGTCCCTGTAAAACCCGGGATCAGCCATCTGCTGTTCAAGCGCGGCTTTCTCCTCCTCCAATGCCTCGAGTGAGGCCTCGAGCGCGGCGATCTCGTCCCGGAGCGGCTTCGTCTTCCTGTACCGCCGCTGCCGCTCCTCGGCTTCAAGCCTCTTTCTCTCCTTCCCTGGCGTCTTGAATGAGCCTGCCGGGCCGGCCGCGCCGCGGCCGGGATGGGCGGCGGCCAGGGCGGCTTTCTCCTGTTCCGCCGCCGCGCGCTCGCGCCTCTCACGGGACTCGATGTACTCGCTCACGTTCCCGGGATACACGGTGACCAGTCCCCGGCGGAATTCAACCACCTTCGTCACGAGCGGGTCCAGGAAGTCCCTGTCGTGCGAGACGATGACGAAGCTCCCCTCGTACGCGCCGAGCGCCTCCTGGAGCACCCCCTTGGAGCGCATGTCCAGGTGGTTGGTGGGCTCATCGAGCACGATCAGGTTGCTCGGCACCAGGAGCATTTTCGCCAGGGCGAGCCGGCTCTTCTCTCCCCCGGAGAGGACGCGCACCTTCTTGAACACGTCGTCGCCCGAGAAGAGGAAGCACCCGAGCAGCGTCCTGAGCCTGCGACGGATGTCCCCAGTGGCCACCTCATCGACCGTCTGCAGGACGTCGGCGGCCCCGTTCAGCTCCTCGGCCTGGTGCTGTGCGAAATAGGCGATGGTCACATTGTGCCCGACGCGCCGCTCACCGCCGTCGATCGGCTCCACGCCGGCGATGATCCGGGCCATCGTCGACTTTCCCGCCCCGTTGACACCGACGAACGCGATCCGGTCCCCACGGTCGATGTCCAGGCTCACGCCGTTGAACACGCGCAGCGCCCCGTAGCTCTTGTCGACGCCCTTCAGCTCCATCACCACGCGCCCCGACGGGGGAGCGGCCGGAAACGCAAAGTGGATCCCCCCCTCCTCGTCCTCGATCTCGATCAGATCCATCTTCTCGAGCTGCTTGATCCGGCTCTGCACCTGGCGGGCCTTCGTGGCCTTGTACCGGAAGCGCTCGATGAACTGCTCGGTCTGCTTGATCTGCTGCTGCTGGTTGCGCCAGGCCGCGAGCTGCTGCTCCTTCCGCGCGGCCTTTTCCCGGACATAGAACGCGTAGTTCCCGGCGTACTCGGTCAGCGCGCCGAGCGAGAGCTCGTACGTCTTCGCGGTCATGTTGTCCAGGAACCGCCTGTCGTGCGACACGATCATCACGGCCCCCTCGTACGCGCGCAGGTAGTCTTCGAGCCAGCGGAGGGAGTCGAGATCGAGGTGATTGGTGGGCTCGTCCAGCAGGAGAAGGGACGGCTGGGCCAGGAGCAGCTTTGCCAGCGCGATGCGCATCTGCCATCCCCCGCTGAACTCTTCCGTCTGCCGCTCCATGTCGGCGGGAGAGAACCCGAGTCCCGCGAGCACCTTCTCGATGCCCGTGCGGATCCGGAATGCGTCGGAGGCCTCCAGGCGGTGCTGGAGCTCCCCGTAGACCTCCAGCAGCTCGGCGAACTCGGGCGACTCGTGGCCCAGTTCCCCCATCCGGCGGTGAACCTCGTCCAGGGCGGCCTGCGTCTCGATCACGCCCGCGAACACCGACTCCGCCTCCGCGTAGAGCGTGCGCCCGGCGGCCGCCATGCCCTCCTGGGGGAGATAGCCGACGCTCACGTACTTCGCCTTTGCCACCGTCCCGCTGTCGGGGGACATCGCGCCGACAAGCATCCGCAGGAGGGTGGTCTTCCCCGTCCCGTTCGCCCCCACGAGGCCGATGCGGTCGTGCGGGCCGATGCGGAAGCCGATCTCTTTAAAGAGGACCCTGTCCCCGAACTGCAACCGGAGGCCGACTGCGGCGATCATCGCGCGGCGGGGACTACTTCAGGTAATACTTCAGGGGGTTCGGGTCCACGCGGCATTCTTCGGCGATGCGGATGGGGGAGATCTTCCGCTCGTCCCTGAGCTTGTAGAGGCGCGGCACCAGGCGGTCCCGCAGTTCGATGGGCGTGAGAGGATTGATGTAGATGGACGTCCCCCCTTCGAAGCCCGCGGGAACGTTAATGCGCCACTTGATCAGCACGTGCCACGGCATCTTGTAGACCCCGTCCACCGGTGTGTAGTACCATTCCTCGTTGCAGGAGATCTGGCTCCCCATCGCGGCGTGGATCGCGTGCACCAGGTCGCTCACCCCGCGGATCTCGTCATCCGCGTGCTCGTAGGGGCGGCCGGCCACGGAGCGCGAGTAGACCTCGATCGTGGGGGAGCGGTGGCCGATCCCCGCCCACGCGATCGCGTGATCGTTTTCCGCGAAGATGAGGTTGTGGTACGCCGCGAAGTTCGCTCCGTACTCGTTGTACACGTTCGGGTCTTCCCTGAGCATGTGCGTCTGCGTCTCGATCGACGCTCCCCACTCATCCAGCGCGACGATCTGCTTGTGGAGGTGGTCGAACGACGCCCCCGCGGCACGGAGCCAGTTCTGGAAGACGCTGATGTAGCGGACGTACCGGTTGGTTTGCGTGATGTCGAGCATCGCGTCGACGGTGAACCGGAAGTAGCGGAAGTGCTCCTCGAGCGACATCTCTCCCGAGGAAAAGAGGTCCTGGTCGGACGTCCCCCCCTCGCGGAAGTGGCGGCGGGCGATGACCAGCTCGTGCCCCCCGCCGAAAAACGCGTCCGCGATGGCGAACTTGTCCGCCATCGGCATTTTCTCGATCTGCTCTTCGGTGCGCCCTTCCTGCCGGAGCTTGTAGTGGACAATGTCCGTGATGTGCTTGAGGCCGGCGGCGCTCGCCAGGTATTCTTCCTTCCACTTCTGCCGCCCCTGGCTCATCTTGTAGGCGTAGTTCTTGCGCCAGTAATCGAGCGTGACGATCTCGAACATATTCCCCACGCGGCGGAAGGATGCCTCCGTCTCGAAATAGCGGTCGGGACTCAGGGCGTCGATCCTATCCCAGCGCCCGTCCCGCTGCACCAGGCGCGACTTCTCCGGGGGCGTCTCAAAGTAGCGCGGGGGGCAGAAGCTGCAGTAATCCTCCGGCGACCGGACTTCCAGCGGTTTCGTCCCGGCGGGAGCCTCGTTGGTGATCGGCCGGTTCTTCCTCCCCGCCACGGCCCAGACTTCCGTGCCGGTGAAGGGATTGACCTGCTTCACCGTCCCGTCGGGCATAATTGTATAGTACCGGTTCGGCTGCATCGCCTCGCATCCTCCCCCCTCTCTGCGGGGGGAATTTCCTTATGAACCCGTCACGGCGCCGAGGAGCGCGTCCACCATCGCGGCACTCCCTCCCTCGGCGTACACGCGGATGAGCGGCTCGGTGCCGGAAGCGCGCACCAGGAGCCACCCCCCCTCCACGAAAAACTTGTGCCCGTCCACGTCGCTCCGACCCGTGACCTCGAAGGGCCCGAGCGATTTCACTGGACGCCTGAACCGCTTCATGATCGTTTCTTTCTCCCGCACGGTGAGGTGCATGTCGACGCGGCGGAACTCGTGGTTCCCGTACTCCTCCATCAGTTCCTGCACGAGCGCCGAGAGCGGTTTCTTTCGCACGGCCAACAGCTCGCAGAGCATCAGTCCCAGGAATATCCCGTCGCGCTCCGGGAGATGCCCCTTGACCGCGAGCCCGCCGCTCTCCTCGCCGCCGATCAGCACGTCGTGCTCCGTCATGTAGCGGCAGATGTGCTTGAACCCGACGGGCGTCTCCACGAGCTTCAGGCCGTACTTCGCGCACTGCGCATCGACCATCTTCGTAACGGAGAGCGACTTGACCACTTCCCCCGTCATGTGCTTCTGCTCGACCAGGTGCTTGAGGAGGAGCGCAAAGATCCTGTGCGAGTCGACGAAGTTCCCCCGCTCGTCCATGGCGCCGATCCGGTCCGCGTCGCCGTCCGTGGCGATCCCGATATCATACTTGCCCGCCGTCACCCCGGCGCTGAGCGCGGTCAGGTTCTGCGCGATCGGCTCCGGGTTCGTCCCGCCGAACGACGGGTTGTAGATCTCGTGCATCTGTGTCACGTTCGGGAAGACGCCGTCCATCACCCCCTGCCCGGCGCCGTACATGACGTCGTACAGAATGCGCAGGCCCGAGCGCCGGATCAGGTTGAAGTCGATCTTCCCGCCGATGTCGTCCAGGTAGCGTTGCTTCATCGGCAGGGAAGAGACCGTTCCCTTTGCCGTGAGCTGGGCGAGCGTCCTGCGCGCCGGGGGGAGCCGGCGGAGTTTCATCACGCGGGCAAGCTCCCGCTCAACCCGCGCAATCATCTCGGGATGGGCGGGGCCGCCGAACTCCCCCTTGATCTTGAAGCCGTTGTAGCGCGCCGGGTTGTGGCTCGCCGTGATCACGATCCCCCCCGCCGCCCCTTCACGGAGCGTCAGGAGCGAGACCATCGGCGTGCTCACGATCCCGTCGGCGAGCTTGATCCGTATCCCGGCACCGGCCATGACGAGCGCGACGGTCTCGGCGAACTCACGCGACATGAACCGGGCGTCGTACCCGATCACGACGCCGTTCTTCCGCTTGGGGTGCCGGGCAAAGTACCGCGCGGTCGCGAGCGCCACCTTCCGGAGGTTCTCGAGCGTGTAGTCGTCCGCGATCACCCCCCGCCATCCGTCCGTACCGAACACAATCGTCTGGGCCATGGAAGAGTTCCGGGATTATTTGATCCGGGGAAACGCCGATTTGCCTGCGTACCGCGCCTGCTCGCCCAGCTCTTCCTCGATCCGGATGAGCTGGTTGTACTTCGCGATCCGGTCCGTGCGGCTCGCGGAGCCGGTCTTGATCTGTCCCACGTTCGTGGCCACGGCGACGTCGGCGATCGTCGCGTCCTCCGTCTCCCCCGAGCGATGGCTGATCACGCTCGTGTAGCCGGCGCATTTCGCCATCTCGATCGCGTCGAGCGTCTCGGTGAGCGTCCCGATCTGGTTCAGCTTGATCAGGATCGAGTTCGCCACGCCCATGTCGATCCCCTTCTTCAGGAACTCGGTGTTCGTCACGAAGACGTCGTCTCCCACGAGCTGGATCTTCTTCCCCAGCTTCTCGGTCTGGATCTTCCAGCCCGTCCAGTCGTTCTCCGCCATCCCGTCCTCGATCGAGATGATCGGGTACTGGTTCACCCAGCTTTCGTAATAGGCGACCATCTGCTCGGGCGTCTTGGAGGACTTGTCCGATTTGGCAAACACGTACTTCCCGTTGTCGAAGAACTCGCTGGAGGCGGGGTCGAGCGCGAGGAACACGTCCTTGCCGGGGCCGTAGCCGGCCTTCGTGATCGCTTCCAGGATCACCTCGACCGCCTCTTCGTTCGATTTCAGGTTGGGCGCGAACCCTCCTTCGTCGCCGACGGCGGTGTTGTATCCTTTCTTTGAAAGGACCCCCTTGAGCGCGTGGAAGACCTCCGCGCCCATCCTGAGCCCTTCGGCGAACGAGGGCGCCGCGGCGGGGACGATCATGAACTCCTGGATATCGACATTATTGTCCGCGTGCTTCCCGCCGTTCAGTATGTTCATCATGGGAACGGGCAGCGTTTTCGCGTTTGTCCCGCCGATGTACCTGTACAGGGGGAGATTCATCGACTGCGCGGCCGCCTTCGCCGCGGCGAGCGAGACGCCGAGTATCGCATTCGCGCCAAGCTTTGCCTTCGTCGGCGTCCCGTCCAGCCGGATCATCATTGCGTCGAGCTCCGTCTGCTCGACCGCGTCGAACCCGGTGAGCTCCTCGGCGATCGTCGTGTTGACGTGCTCGACCGCGTTCAGGACGCCCTTGCCGTTATACCGCGTTTTGTCGCCGTCTCTCAGCTCGACCGCCTCGTGCTCGCCCGTGGAAGCGCCGCTTGGAACCGCCGCGCGTCCCCTGACGCCGTTTTCCAGCGTGACATCGACTTCGATGGTGGGATTACCGCGCGAGTCCAGGATTTCGCGCGCAACAATATCAGCAATCACGGTACTCATGGATCTCTCCTTGTTCATGTCAGTGTGCACCAGACGACAAACTACGTCAAAAAACGCCTGAAAATCAACGTGAGAGCGACATGTGGAGCGCGGCCAGGACTTCATCCACGGTGAGGAGCTTCATGCACTCCATGTAGCCGTCGCCGGTCCTGTTGCAGAAATCAAGGTGGCAGGGATGGCAGGGAACGTCGCGCCGGAGCGCCGCGTGCCCGTGCGACGCGTCGTACGGAAACCAGATATTCTCTTCCCCCGGGCCGAAGAGGCCGATCGTGGGAACGCCGAGCGCCGCGGCGATGTGCATCGGTCCCGCGTCGTTGGCGACGAATGCGCTGAAGCAGGAGATGACCGCGGCGAGCTGGCGGAGCGGCAGCACGTTGAGCGCGGAAGGAGCGGTCACCGACCGCGAACGAACGGCGTTCACCGCGTCACGGTCAGCGGGACCTCCCACGAGGACGACAGCCGCCGCAAGCTTCGCGCGCACCAAGTCCGCAAGCTCCGCGAACCGCTCCGGCAGCCATCGCTTCGCGGGCCATGTCGCCCCGGGGTGGATGCCGACGATCTTCCCTTCCGGTGCTCCTTCGCCGAGCGACCACCGGAGATACGCGCGCGCATCCCTGCGTTCGTCGCCGGAAAGGAATATCTCCGGTGCGGAGGCGACGGGAGGGATTCCCGCCGCTGCGATCGAGCGGTTGTGAAATTCCACCGCGGTCTTCGGCAGCCCGTCGTCTGCAACCTGGATCGTATAGAGCCTTCCACGCCCGCGGCGCTCCGGCCCCACGCGCACGCGCGCGCCGGAGAGCCGCGCAATGAGCGCGCTCCTGGGATTCCCGAACAGGTCGATGACCAGGTCAAAGCGCCGCTTCCTGAGCGCGAGCGCCATGCGCGCCTGCTCGAATATCGAAGGACGGCCGTAGTCGTAGGGGAGGATTTCGTCCAGGAAGGGATTCCCCTGGAGGAGCGAGACCGCGGATTTCTCCCCCATGTAGGCGATGTAGCCGTCAGGGTACGCGCTGCGGACGCTCCTGATCGCGGGGGTCGTGAGGACGACGTCCCCGATAAACCTCATCCGGGTGATGAGTATCCGCCGCCGGGCCGCCGCCGCATCAGTCGCCACGGCGCTCCGCCCATTCGCAACGGTCGATCCAGGTGTCCATTTTCTCTTCGGCGATATCCGCGTCATCGGCATTGAGAGAAATCCAGAACGCGTTCCTCGCCTCCGCGTACCTCCCGAGCCTGTAGAGCGCCTGCCCGAGATACCGCAGGCGGAGCGCCTCCAGGTCGAGGTCGTCGTCCGTGAGATCGAGCTTCTGGAGCGTCGCGACGACCTCCTGGAAATCCCCTTCGCGCAGGAGCGCGCGCCCTTTCATGTACTCGAGTATCCGGCTCCCCTCGCCGAGCGCAGTGAGCGAATCGATCACGGCCACCCGGGAGGAATCAGACACGTCCGCCATGAAGAGCGGGAGGTAGATTCTCCCGCGGGGATCGGCTTCCATCGCAAGGAGGCGGAGCGCCGCCGCTTCGGTGTATCCCTCGGCCAGGTCGGCCTGGTAGACCCTGTCGTACAGGGCGTACGCTTTCTCCCTGTCACCCGACACCCAGTAGGCGTCGCCGATCGGGAGGAAGAGCGCAAGATAGCGGGCCGGCCGGTCGTCCGCGAGCACCACGGTGTCCATGACCGACGTGAGCACGTCGGTCCTCCCGAGCCTGAGCGCGGCGCCGAGGTACCCGCCGAGCGCGTCGATGCCCCGGCCGGCGGCCCAGACGCGGGCGAAGAGCGACTCCGCGACGGCAAAATCTCTTCCGGCGAAGGCGCGCCTGGCCTCCAGGGAGCGCTCGGCCAGGACCCGCGCGCACACTTTCGTGAATATCGTCCCGCGGCGGAAGAGCGCGTCCACGCAGTCCTGGTCCTCGTCGTAGAGCTGGACGTCATCCAGGTATTCCCCCCATTCCCGCGCGAGCCCGGCAAGCGATCTCCCGTAGATGCCCCGGTAGTCGAGCGAGCGGTACAGGAGCGCCATGTTGTGCATCCCGTAGCGGTCGATCAGGTAGCGGCAGAACGAGCCGGCAAGCACGTAGCTCATCGACGACTGGTGCGCGGCGAACCCCCAGGGGCTCATGATCTCCTCGATCGGGGGGGCGATCCCGGCCTCGCTGAGCATGGCGGCGTATTCGTGCAGCGTCCGGTTTCCCCATTCGCGGTCCACCGCCATCGCAAGTCCCTCCACGAGGCCGGTGGAGAGGCTCGCGCCGATGACGGGGACACCGAGCGGCGCCGCCGCGACGTGGACCAGCTCGTGCTTGAGCGAACCCTCGAGCGACTGCCGGGAGATGTGGATCTGCCCGCTCCAGGGTTTGGCGATGTCCGTGTTCCCCGCCCCGATCAGCCGCTGCTTCATCTCGGGAGAGGGATAGATGTAGGATTCGAGAACTCTCCCGTCGGCGAGCCCAAGCGCGCTCCTGACCTGCACCAGGCGGAACTCGTGCTCGCGCGCGGTCTGCTCGAGCTCCACCGGCGTGAAGGACGAAGGGGAATAATAGAGAACGAAATGTTCCGTGCGCAGCTCGCCGCCGAGCGTCCGGCGGATAAACGCCGACGTCGATTCGAACCCGAGATCGCACCTGAAGAGGTAGAGCCCCGCAAGCGCGAGCACCACCGCCGCAGCCCTCACGCGCCGGTGCGGCGCGATGAGACCCGACCAGAGCACGCGAAGTCCCCTCAGGAACCCCCGCCGGCCCTCCCCGTCGGCCAGGACGATCATCCCTTCCCACGCGAACACCGAGGCGACGAAGAGCGTGGCCGCGCGGAAGAGGACGAGCGTGCGCGTCACGCCGAGCGCCTCGTCGTACGTGAGCCCCGGGAAGTAGCCGTAGAGAAAGTTGTACGAGAAGACGGCCGGCGTGAAATACCCCAGGCCGAAGCTGTAGGCCAGGAGCGCCGCGTAGATACAGAGAACCACCGCGCGCCCCCGCACGGTGAGCGCCGCGGCAAAGAACCCCACCGCCACGCCGAAGAGAACGCTCACGCCCGGGAGCAGCGTGAAAAAGGCGAGTCCCTGGGCCATCGAGCAATTCCGCACCGCAAGCGCGTTGAGCGTCATGACAGCAAGCGGGATCAGGAGGAGGAGCTCGTTTGCAGCGGCGGAGCGGGCGACAGCGCGCGCGGCCGCCCGCGCGGGGGGAAGATCCCCGGGAGACGCCAGCGCATCGGTCACCGCACGCACGGTGAGAAAGGCCGCGCACCAGGAGGACGCGAGCGCGATCAGTGCCGAGAACTCGTACCCGAGATAGTCCAGGAGCGGTATGCGCGTGCAGAGGAGGGCCGTGGCCCCATAGAACAGCGCGGTAAGCCTCACCCCCGGGAGCGTCCGGAGCGCGCGTTTCTTCAGAACTCCTCCCCCGCTTCCCGGCGGATGTCGGCTCCCAGGGCGTGAAGCTTCTTCTCGATCGCCTCGTACCCCCTGTCGATATGGTAGACGCGGAGCACTTCCGTCGTCCCCTCGGCGACCAGCCCTGCCAGGATCAGCGAGGCCGACGCCCGGAGGTCCGTGGACATCACCTTCGCGCCCGTGAGCCGCTCGACGCCCCGGACCACGGCGGCATTTTCCTTCACCTCGATATCGGCCCCCAGCCGCACCAGTTCCGGGACGTGCTTGAACCGGTCGAAATAGATCGAATCCGTCACCACGGACGTCCCCGGGGCGACCGCCATGAGCGATGTCCACTGCGCCTGCATGTCCGTCGGGAACCCGGGGTAGATCGCCGCGGTGACGTCGACGGGCCGGATCGTGCCGGGGGCTTCCAGCGACACCGTCCCTCCCTCGCAGCGGATGGTGCACCCGGCGTCCTCGAGCTTCGCAATGACCGCCGAGAGATGCGCGGGATTCACGGACGTGAGCGTGACGCTCCCCCCGGTGATCGCCGCGGCGGTCAGGAACGTCCCCGCCTCGATCCGGTCGGGAATCGTCGTACAATCGGCCGGGTGGAGCGCGTCCACCCCCTCGATCTCCAGCCGGCTGGTCCCGACGCCGTCGATGCGGGCGCCCATCGCGACCAGGAATTCCGCCAGCGCGGTGATCTCCGGCTCGATCGCGGCATTTTCGATGAGCGTCGTCCCCCGGGCGAGCGTCGCCGCCATCATGACGTTCCCCGTGGCCCCGACGCTCGAGACATCAAAGTGAATCCGCGCCCCCTGCAACCGGGCCGCATGCGCGATGATATATCCCCCCTCGAGGTCGACCGCGGCGCCGAGCTTGCGTATCCCCTCGATGTGGAGGTTGACCGGGCGGGGTCCCCACGCGCATCCGCCGGGCAGGGAGACCTTCGCCTCGCCGAACCGGGCGAGGAGAGGTCCGAGCACGTAGACGGATGCCCGCATTTTCTTGACGTGCTCGTACGGGGCTTCGTGCTTCTTGATCCCCTTCGTATCGAGCGTGAGCACGCTCCCTTTCAGCTCGATACGCATGCCCATCGAGCGGAGCAGGCTCGACATGGTGCCGACGTCGCGGAGCGAGGGGGTATTGGCGAAATGAAATGTGCCCGGCGCGAGCATCGCGGCGGGCATCAGCGCAAGCGTGGCGTTCTTCGCGCCGCTCACGGCCACCGTCCCCTTCAGCGGCTTCCCTCCGCGGATCACGAACTTGTCCACCTGGCTCCAGACGTTGTGCGGGAATGAATGAGCAGAAAAAGGGGGGGAAAGTCAATCGCGCCTCCGCCTTGCTTCTCGGGCGCACCCCCCCTATATTCCCCCATGCTTCCGCGCAGCATGCCTCTCGCCGCCGCGTTCGCCCCGGTGCTGTTCATTCACGCAAGCGCTTTCGCCCTGATCACCGTGACCGATGATCTGGGCCGGCGCGTGACGCTCGAGCATCCCGCCGCGCGCATCGTGTCGCTTGCGCCCAGCATCACCGAGTGCCTCTTCGCGATCGGCGCCGGATCCCGGCTCGCGGGGGTGACGGATTTCTGCAACTACCCGCCGGAGGCGGCCGCGCGGACGCACGTGGGGGGAATGATCAACCCGAGCCTCGAGGCGATCGTCGCGCTCCGGCCGGACCTGATCGTTCTCAGCATGGAAGGGAACATGCGCGCGGACTTCGACCGGCTCACGACACTCGGCGCGCCGGTGTTCGTCACGAATCCCCGCACGCTGGACGGTATCTACCTGTCGCTGGAAGAGCTCGGGACGCTCGCGGGAACGGCGGACAGCGCGCGGGCGCTCGTCCGGAAGCTCCGCGCCCGCGAGAGCGCGGCCCGGGACGCCGTGAAGGGAATGCCCCCCGTGCGTGTTATTGCGATCGTGTCGCTCTCCCCCCTCATATGCGTGGGGGCGCATACGTTCATCGACGAGCTGCTCACCGCGGCAGGAGGCACAAACATCGCACGGAGGGGGAGCGGCACATACCCCGCATACAGCCGGGAACAGGTGATCGCCGACGACCCGGAGGCGATCATCGTGATGTCGGATGCACTTGCCGCAGGAGCATCGCTGGAAAAGGTGTTTCCGGAGTGGGCCTCCCTCGCCGCCCTGAAACAGCACCGGGTCTTCCGGCTGGACGGGGACATGCTCGCGCGCCCGGGACCCCGGGCGATCGACGCACTGGAACTGCTCGTTCACTATCTCCACTCGCCGCAATGACACCAGCAGCCCGCACACGCAGAGCCCGGCGCGCCGCCGGGCGGCGCCGGAAGACATTTATCGCGGTCGCCGGCAACATCGGTTCGGGGAAATCCTCGCTCACGGGAATACTCAGCACGCATTTCGGGTGGACCCCGTATTTCGAGTCGGTCGAGGACAATCCGTACCTTGCGGATTTCTACGCCGACATGAAGCGGTGGTCGTTCAACCTGCAGGTCTACTTTCTCTCAAACCGGTTCAGGAGCCACAAGGCCATCACCGAGGGTCCCTCTTCCGTCATCCTGGACAGGGCGATCTACGAGGACGCGGAGATCTTCGCGCGCAACCTCTACGAGATCGGGAACATGGAGAAGCGGGACTACGAGAACTACGTCGCACTCTACGAGGTGATGACCGAGTACCTGAGGCCCCCCGACCTCCTCATCTACCTGCGCGCCGGCGTCGACACGCTCGTGCGGCAGATCGCGCTCAGGGGGAGGGACTTCGAGCAGTCGATCCGGAGAGAATACCTTGAGCAACTCAACCGCCACTACGAGTCGTGGATCGCCCGCTACACGAAGGGGCCGCTCCTGGTGATCGAGTCCGATGGCGTGGATTTCGTGAAGAAGGAGGAGGACCTGCACAACGTGGTGGGTCTGATCGCGAAGAAGCTCGCTCTTCCCGCCGGGAAGCTCCCCGTCAGACGAAAAACATCCTGAGCATGACGACCAGGAGCGCCACGGCATAGGGGGCGCGGAGCGCGGTCCTGTCCGCCTTCTCCGCGAGCCGGTCCCCGGCGAGCGCCCCGGGAACGGCGCCCAGGGCGAGCGCGCCGGCACACGGCCAATCCACGAACCCGTGCATCCCGGGAGGGAGAAACTCGCTCGACCATCCCCAGAGGACGTACGCGGCCGCCCCCGCGGCGGCGCAGGCGAGCGAGGCCGCATGCGCCGTGCCCGTCGCCTTCCTGAGCGGAATCCGGAGGTATGAATAGAGGAGGGGGACGGAGACCACCGTCCCGCCCGTGCCGGATACCGACGACAGGCCGCCTGCGATGAGTCCCGCGGGAATGAGTTTTGCCGCCGCGGCCGGTTGTTCCGGGCTCTTCCCGGATTTCCGTTTCCCGGCAAAGAGCCTCACCGCCGCCGCCAGGAGCAGGAGGCCGAAGATCTTCCTGAGCGTCGTCCCCTCGAGCCCGCAGGCGATTGCCCCCGCCGCCAGCGCCGCTGCTGCCCCGGCGATAGCGAGCAAGGCCGCGTCGCGCCGCATCACCTGGCCTCTCCCCCCGGCCGCACATGCAAGCGCGAGACCCATCGCGGCCGTCGCCGCGAGGCTCGTCCCCATCGCCACGTGCGTCGCGACGAGCGACGAGACGTTCCACGCGTGGAGCGCGGCGAGCATGACGGGGACAATCACGATCCCGTCGCCGATCGCGAAGACCCCCGAGAGGAACCCCGCCGCGGCCCCGGCAACGACGAGCAGCGCTGCTCCGGGGACGTCCATCATTTCGTGAGCTTTCTCTCGTACTCGCGGCGGTCCTTCAGGAGCCCTTCCGCGACGCGGAGCTGGCGGTCGTCGCGCAGCGACGCCTCGATCCGTCCCCGGTCGCCGTGCAGCCGGGCGCGGAGCTCGATCGTGAGCTCATCGGCGATGTGGTCCCTGTAGCGGTCGAACCCGCGCAGCTTCTCCTTCTGCAGCGAGAGCTCGAGCCGGTCGAGCGTCTCCAGCACGTCGTGCCCGTAGTGGGAGCGCTCGGCCACCGTGCGCAGGTCGCCGATCTTCCCTTCCATGTCCTCCTGGTAGTCGAACTTCTCCTTCTCCAGGAACGACCGGAACTCCGCCAGGATCGCGCCGTCGGCACTGTCGACGTCGACCCCCCTGTGATCGGCGACGTACGTGTTGGCAAACTTGAACAGCAGCGCCCTCCGCTCGAGCTCGCGCACCATGGGCCCCTCGTCCTCTTCCGTGGCCACCGAGTCAGGCGCGATCCCGCCGTACTCATAGACTTTCCGCCCGTGGAGCGTGTGGAACTCCCGGCGGAGGCTGTCGGGGACGGTCACGAAGACGCCGTTCTTGTCCCGGTGCTGGTAGTCGATCTCCTGTATGCTCCGCCCGCTCGGGATGTAGTAGCGGGCCGTCGTGATCTTGAGCTGCGCGCCGAAATCGAGCGGCAGTATCGTCTGCACGAGCCCCTTGCCGAACGTGCGGGTCCCGACGATCAGTCCCCTGTCCAGGTCCTGCAGCGCCCCCGCGACGATCTCGCTCGCGCTTGCGCTCCCCCTGTCGGTGAGGACCACCAGGGGCGTCGCGGGCAGCAGGGGCTCCTCGGCACTCTGGTACGTCTTGTCCGCCTCCGGCTTCCGCCCCTTCGTGGTGACAATCGTGCTCCCCCGCGGGACGAACTTGCTCACCACGTCCACCGCCGCGTCCAGGAGCCCGCCGGGGTTCCCCCGGAGGTCCAGCACGACACCCTTGAGATCCCCCTCGATCTTCAGCTCCTTGATCGCCTGGCGCACCTCCTCCCCCGCCTTCCGGGAGAACCGCTCCAGGCGGATGTAGCCGATCCCGTTGTGGAGATAGCCGGAGTACGTGACGTTCTTGACCTGGATCTCCTCCCGGACGAGCGTGAACTCGAGCGGCGCCTTCACCCCTTCGCGCCCGATCATCACCTTGACCTCCGTTCCCGGCTCGCCGCGCGTCAGGCCTCGCACCTCGTCGGGTTTCTTCCCATTGACGGCGACGCCTCCCACTTCGATCAGGCGGTCGCCGGGCACGATGCCGGCCCGCGCGGCCGAGTAGCCGTCCATCACCGTGATGATCTTCAGCGCGCCGTCCCGCACACCGATGGTGACCCCGATCCCGCCGTACTTCCCGGTGGTGAGCAGGTCGACCTCGTCCCCTTCCTCCCTGTCGATGTAGACTGTGTACGGATCGAGCGTGCCGAGCATGCCGTCGATCCCCGCCTGCATGAACTTCTCCGGGTCTATTTCATCGACATAATTGACGGTGATTTCCCGGTACACCCTCCCGAAGACGTCGATCCCCTTGTTAATCTTGAGGTAGAGATCCGTATCCGGCAGCACGACGAATCCCGCCCCCGCCGCCAGTACCCCCGCCGCCGCAATCACGACCCACGTTCTCCAGACCCTGCGCCGCCCCGTCTCGCCCATCGCGTTCACCGCTCCTTGGTTAATGTAGTTGCTCCTGTCGCTCCCCGACCGCGCGAAGGATATCCGCCGCGACCAGATCGATACTCCTCATGCCGTCAAACACGCGCACGCGCTCCGGGTGCTCCCGGGCAATCGCCAGGTAGCCCTCCCGGACGCGTTCGAAGAATTCCCTGCCGCCCCCCTCCATACGGTCTCCCTCGGCACCGGCGGTGCGCTTGCGCCGAAGCACCTCGTCCACGGTGATGTCGACCAGGATCGTCAGGTCGGGCACGGTGCCGGCGGAGGCAATTTCATTGATCGTCGCGATCGCGCCGATCGCCAGCCCGCGACCGTAGCCCTGGTAGGCCGTCGTCGAATCGTAAAACCTGTCGCACACGACGGTTTCCCCCCGCGCAAGCGCGGGGGCAATCACCTCGCGCACGAGCTGCGCGCGGCTCGCCGAAAAGAGGAACAGCTCCGCGAGGTCGGACAGCCCGAGCGTGCGCCTGTCCAGAAGTAACTCGCGGAGCCGTTCGGAAATCACCGTTCCCCCCGGTTCGCGGATGAACCGGACCGCCGCGGAGCCCCCCGCGCGAAGCGCTTCCACCAGGATCTGCGCCTGCGTCGTCTTGCCGCTCGCGTCGAGTCCTTCGAATGTGAGGAACATGGATCAACATAGCGATTTCTGCGAGTCGAATCAACCGGGAGATCGCTTCGCTCCGCTCGCAATGACAGCCCGGTCACGGCGGCCGCGGGTTGATAGTCTGCCTCCTTTTCAGTAGTTTCCCCACTGCATGTCGACACCTGAGCGGCCACATAAGCCCGCCCGCACCCGCCCGTCCCCCCGCACAGCGCAGCGCAAGCTCGACTCCCGCTCCGAGGATTCCGCGATCATTGCCGATGCGCTCGCCGGCAGCGACGCCGCGTACCGGCGCCTGATGGAGAAGTACCACGACGCGATATTCAATTTCATTTACCGGATGGTGCGCGACAGGGAGCAGGTGGAGGACCTGACGCAGGAGGCGTTCATCAAGGCGTTCGGGTCACTCAAGAGCTTCAACGAAGAGTTCGCCTTTTCGACCTGGCTGTACAAAATCGCCACGAACAACTGCATCGACTACATCCGGAAGAAGAAGCTCCAGATGTTCTCGATCGACAAGCCCATCGAGTCGAAGGACAGCGATTTCACGTTCGAGCTGCCGGACGATTCCTACGAGGCGGACAGGGAGCTGATCAGCGACCAGAGGGCAGTCATGCTCAACCGGGCGATCGATCAGCTCCCGGAGAAATACCGGCTGGTGATCCGGCTCAGGCACGTCGAGGAGCGGAGCTACGAGGAAATCGCCAAAATGCTCCGGCTCCCGATCGGGACAGTGAAGGCGCACATCTTCAGGGCACGGGAGCTGCTCTACAAGCAGCTCAGGGGGAAGATCCGGCACTATTAGAGAGGCCCCGAAACTCCCGGGGTGCGACTGCGTACACTCCCGTAGGGGGGAGGATCCCGCATGAACCGACGAACGACAGTCCTGGCACCCGTCGCACTGGCCGCCGCGCTCTGGAGCGCCTCAGGCGCTCCCCTGCCGCCGCAGGACACGGCCGAAACGCGCGAGATCGGCCGCACGACCGAAAAAGAGCTGAAGGTGACGCTCACATCCTCATTCGGCTCGCTCAGCATTTCCCGGGGGACGCCCGAAAAGATGGTGATCATCACAAGCGCCCCGCGGCACCACGAGGAGCCGGCCGTCGGCGTGGACTATGCCATACGGAACCGCATCGGCTACATGGACCTCTCGCTCGGCGAGGGAAGCCGCGACAGAAACGGCCGCAGGGGGTTCCACCTTGCGGGCCTCGAAGGGGGGAAGTGGTACCTGAAGTTCAGCGACGCGGTGCCGATCTCGTTCGACCTCGAGCTGGGCGTGGGCAAGGGAGATTTCGACCTGTCGGGGCTCCAGGTGAAGGATTTCAACCTCTCGACGGGGGCGAGCGACGTCACGCTCGGGTTCGACGAGCCCAACCGCGGCTCGATCGACAACCTGAGCATCGAGTCGGGCGTGAGCAAGTTCGACGGCCGCAACCTCTGCAACGCCAACTTCAAGCGATTTCACTTCCAGGGGGGCGTCGGCGCGTACACGCTTGACTTCGGCGGCCCGCTCTCCTCGGAAGTGGACGTGGACATCGAGGTGGGACTCGGGGTGATGACGGTGTACCTCCCGCGCGAGGTGGGAGCGCGGGTCATCTATGACAAGACCTGGGCGTCGAAGGTCGATACGCCGGAGGATTTTTCCGCGACCGCGGAGAACACGTACACGAGCGGCAACTATTACTCCGCCGCCGGGAAGATGAACATCCGGATCGACTCGGGGCTCGGGAGCGTGCGCATCCGCCGCCGGTAGCGCGCTACCGCTGCCAGAGGACGAACGGGCCCCAGATCGCGGGGGAGGAGTATTCCCCCGCGTTGATCATTCCCAGCTCAGCCTTCCGGAACGCGCCGGGGACATCCGCCCCGGTGAGTAACGCAGTATAGAAGAGCTCTCCGAAGTACTTCTTCGCCTTTCGCGTGGGCACCCACGAGGTAAAGATCACGTCCTGCGCCCCTGCGGCGACAAAGAGATACGGCTCCGCGGGCCGCACACCCAGGCGGGCCTGATCGAGGTCCGACACCACGACTGCCGGAGGCGCGGCGATTGACACGAGGTCTCCCAGCGGTACGTGGCGGAGGATTTCGGGCGATTCCGAATCGGCCAGGACGACGTACGAATTGCCCGGGCGCTGGTCGTTGAAGCGGATGGGCAGGGCCAGGTGGAGGAGATCCTCGTTCTCACGCTGGAGCGTCCCCAGCGTCGCCTGCTGGTCGAAGTAGAGCCTGACCTCCTTGTAGAACGCCCTGATGTCCCGCAACTCGTATTCGACGTCCCACCCGCTGGAGCCCGGGCACCCGAGTCCCACCACCGTCTGCACGGCGGCCCCGGGCCGCCGCCGCAGGAGGAGCGACCAGGCGGAGGGGACGTACGCAAGCGCGTGCTGCTCGGCCACGTACCCCCCGGGGCGCTTCCCCCCGCGCGTGAGCGTCTGCAGCGGGAGCGACGCGACATCGCGAGGGAGCACCACGTCCAGCTCGGCGATGCCGGCCACCGCCCCCTCGATCGGCGCGATGAACGCCTCGTAGAGCTGCGGGGCGATTTCCTTCACGCGCGCGTCCAGCGGCGCGCGCTGCTCATCGGCGGAATCTTCGTACGCCTGGCGCTGGCGCAGCAGGTCCGCATACTCCCGGGCGAGATCGAACACCCTGTCTTTCTCGAACGCCGCGACGTAGACTCCCGCCTTCGCTCCCGTCACCACGAACGTGTAGAGCGACCGCCGCGTGAGCACCGGCTCCACGAGCGCCCGTGCGGGCGTAAGGACCTTCTGCACGTCGGCGATGCTCACGCTCCCGACGCGGACGAACGGCTCGCACGACCTGTCGCAGCGCGCAACGGCCTCGGCCGCCGACTGCATGGCCTCGCGCGCCCGGGCGCACTCCTCCCTCGCCGCCGTCGCCTGGGCCCGGTCCCTGTTCCCCCCGGAGGCCATCTCGAGCATCCGCCGCTCCGCCCCGATGACGCGGGCGCGCGCATCGCGGAACCCGTCCATGAGCGCGCGCAGCGTGTCGCTCCGGACGCGGGGATCGAGCACGCCGAGCACGCTGAAGAGCTCGCGGCTCCGCCGGCGGTCGGCGTACCAGAACGCTTCTTCGTAGCGACCGAGCTGGAGGAGGATGTCGATCGTCTCGTCGTACCAGGGTGTGCTGCGCGCCCCCAGGTACGCCTGCTCGCACGAGAGCCAGAGGTCGTCCTCCGCGCGCGGCGCCGCCGCAGCCTCGCTCTGGTCGATGCCCCGCCTGAAGTACGCGAGCGCGTCCGTCGGCTGGCTCGCCCGGAGGAGGAGCGTCCCCGTCGCGAGCGATGCATAGGCGAGTCCGTCCGGCGCATCCAGCGAGCGGAAGATCGCCGCCCCCGCGCGGTAAAGGCGGAGCGCGCTGTCGCGCGCGGACTCGGCGTTGCACGCCCCGAGCTGGAGAAGAAGGTATCCCTGCGCAAGGCTATCGGCGCCTGCGCGGGCGGACGCATATGCGGCTCGGAAGAACCGCGACGCTTCATCGAACTGCCTCCCCCGCAGGTACAGGTTCCCGACCCTGACCAGGGCCTCAAGGCGCGGCGCGAACGCCCCGCGCGTCCGGTCTGCGCGGCGGAGGCATTCGGCGTAGTTGGTCAGTGCGTCGCGGAGCTTGCCGGTGGACTCGAACGACATCGCCAGGCGCAGCGCCGTGCGCACCGCCAGGAGCGAATCCCCTCCCTGGTCCGCCAGCATGAGCGCGTGCAGGTAGTCTTCCGCCCCTTTGTCGAACTGCCGCACCGCGGCGTGATTATCGCCCGAGGCCAGCTCGACCGCGGCCTGGTGCGGAACGTCGCCGGCAGCGGTGTAGGACTGGAGCAGGTCGCGGATGATATCGGCTTCCTGGTCCGTCTCGTCGAGCGCCCGCGCGCAGGGGAGCATCGCCCACTCGATTTCCATGACGCCGTCGTCGTCGTGAAAGACGCGCGCCAGGCGGAGCGCCTCGACGTACATCGCGAGCGCCTCCCGCTCCTGGCCCATCGTCCTGCGGAGCCCCGCCACGCGAAGCGTGATGTCGCGCGCGCCGCTCCTGTCGGCAAGGCTGCGGAACTCCGCCTGCGAGCGCGCGTACCATCCGAACGCGCTGTCAAACCGCGCGCCCGCGGCATCCAGGTCGCCCAGCATCCGCGTCTCCTCGGCGACGCGGGCTCTCCGGTTGAGCGCGTCGTCCAGGGCAAGCGCCCCGGCACAATGTTCCCTGGCGGCGCGGGAGTCTTCCCTGACCAGCGCCTCCTTTGCCTGCGCAAGCTCCGCGTCGGCCCTGATCTGCTCGGGGGTCGGCTGGTTGCCGCAGCCGGAGCCGAGGAGGGCAAAGGCAAGGAGGAAGAGCAGCGTGTGGGAGCGTCCCATGGGGTCAGGAAGTTGTGAGGGCGCGCAGGATGCGCCCGGGGTGATCCGTGATGACGGCATCCACGCCGGCGCGGGCAGCCGCGGCGGCGTCCCCGGCGGTGTTCACGCCGTAGACCGCGACGGCCAGGCCGGCCGCGCGCGCTTCACGCAGGTGGCGCACGCGGAACTGGTTCCTGCTGCAGATGAACATCGCGGCGCCGCTGCGCCGTGCGATCTCACGCGCGGAGCGGAAGCGGTCGCGCACCGGGACGTACAGGACGCCGAGCCGGAGCGCGGGATCGAGGCGGTGCAGGCGACGGAGAAACCCGTGATCGAACGAGGAAACAATCACGCCCTCGCGACGGCGCGCCCCGTGGATCGCCCGGGCGAGCGCGCGGGCGATCGCACCCGAGCGCCGCCGGTCGCCGTCCGTCTTCACCTCGATATCAAGCCCCACGGCGCGGGGAAGGGCCGCAAGCACCTCTCCCAGGAGCGGGATCCGCTCTCCGCGGAAGCGCCGGCCGTACCATGCCCCGGCATCGGCCGCGCGGACTTCCCGTGCGGAGAGGGAGCGCAGGCGCCCTTTTCCATCCGAAGTTCGCCCCAGCCGCCGGTCATGGTGCACGACCAGCTCCCCGTCGCGCGTCATCCGGACGTCGAACTCGATCATGTCGGCCCCGGCCTCCGCGGCCATTCTGAACGCCGCCATGGTATTCTCGGGCGCCGCGCCCGAGCTGCCGCGGTGGGCGACGACGAGCGGCCGGTGTGGCTGCTCGGCGCTCACGCCGGAAGGGAATCCTGGAGCAGGAGCTTGATCTCCCGGTGCACCACGTCGATCGAGCCCGTCCCGTCCACGCTCAGCACCACTCCGCTCACCCGGTAATAGTGGATCACCGGCTCCGTCGTGCCATGGTACACGCGCAGGCGTTCCCGCACGGTGGCCTCCCGGTCGTCGTCCCTCTGGATGAGGGGGGTGCCGCACCGCGGACACATCTCCCCGGCGGCGAGCCCGTCGGTCTCCGTGTTAAAGATCGCGCCGTCGCGCGGGCAGACCAGCCGGCTGGAGAGACGGTGAATGATCTCCTCGTCGTCCGCGCGGATATCCACGACCCTGACGTCGCGGATGTTCAGCTCCTCAAATATCCGCGCCAGGGCTTTCGCCTGGGTGAGCGTCCGCGGAAACCCGTCGAGCACGAAGCCCCGCGCAGCGCGCGCCGAGGCGAGCACGTCGCGGACAATCCCGATCATGACGTCGTCCGGCACAAGTTTCCCCTCGTCCATGATCGCCTTGGCGCGCCGCCCAAGCTCTGTCCCCTCTTTCGCCGCCGCGCGCAGCATGTCGCCCGTGGAGATATGCGGAACGCCCAGCTCCTCGGAAAGCAGTTCTGCCTGCGTGCCTTTCCCCACGCCCGGCGGACCAAAGAGTAGAAGACGCATACGGTGTTCACTTTCTGTCAGTGTGTGATGGGTGTTCCCCGCCGGCGTGCGCCGCTATCCGCCGCTCAGCGCGAGCTGGCCGCAGGCCGCGTCGATATCCTCCCCGGCGCTCATGCGCACCATCACCGTCAGGTGCGCCGCCCGGAGGCGCCCTGCGATAGCCTCCATGCGGGGGGAAGGCCCGAGCGTCGCGCCAAATCCCTGCGGGTGCGCGAAGCCGATCGCGTGGAACGGGATGATGTTGATTTTTGACGGGATGCGCCGGGCGAGCGCCACCAGGCGACGGACGTCCTCCTCCCCGTCGTTCACGCCGTCGAAGAAGATCACCTCGTACGTCACCCTCTGCCGGATCTTCCGGTAGTAGTACTCCAGGGCCTCCGTGAGGACCCGGAGCCCGTATTTCCTGTTGATGGGCATCAGGCGCGACCGGGTCTCATCCACGGCGCTGTGAAGCGAGAGGGCGAGCTTCACCCTCGCACCGTCGTCGGCCATCCGGCGGATCCTGTCGGCGCGACCGGCGGTGGAGACCGTGATGTGCCTCGCAGCGATCCCGCACCCGTCGGTGAGTATCGCCGCGGCTTTCATCGTGGCCTCATAGTTCAGGAGCGGCTCCCCCATTCCCATGAAGACCACGTTGGTGATCCTCCGCTCGGCCTCGCCCGAGGCCGCCAGCACCTGCCCGACGATTTCCCCGGCGCTCAGGTTTCTCCTGAAGCCCATCGTGCCCGTGGCGCAAAACGCGCAGTCAAGCGGGCACCCGACCTGCGTGGAGACGCAGAGCGTGAGCCGGTTTTGCTCTCCCGCCTCCCCCCGGAATGCGGAGGCGGGGGGAATGAGCACGCTCTCCACGCGCAACCCGTCCTCGAGCGCAAAGAGGAGCTTCACCGTGCCGTCGGAGGACCGTCGGGAAGAGGCCACCCCGGGGGCGGCAATCGCGGCGACGCCCTCCAGCGTGCGGCGGAAGTCCCGCGCGATGTCGGTCATCCCCTCGAATGAGCGTGCCCCCCGGGCATAGAGCCAGCGGTAGAGCTGCGTGCCGCGGTATGCCGGCTGGCCCGCCCCGCGCACAAATGCGGAAAGCTCCTCGCGCGACATCCCCAGCAGATTCGTCCGCTCCCCGGCCATGGCGCCCTAATTTACGAAACTGTGGTCCCGTGTGCAAGAATACGGGAGCGCCGTCCCGCTTGACGCGCGGGACGGCGCTCCATCCAAAACGCGTCCGTGGTTCTTAATTCTTGTGCCCCGATGCCTGCATGTAGACCTGGACCGTCAGGTAATCATCCGCCTTCGACGGGGCGGTCTTCACAGTTCCGGCCGCGGAGAACGTCACCTGCAGCGGCGGCTGCGAAGTCAGCGCAGCGACGATATCATTTGCACCCGACTGGTTGAGCGCGATGGCCGAACTCGCGAGGAGCGACTGCGGCGTGTTGAATTGCGTCCACGTCCCGCTGTATGTGAAGAGCGTGTCACGGGATTTGCTCCCCACCGCGACGAATACGGTCCCCGAGCCGTTGCCCAGGTCTTCCGGTCCGGTGGTCTGCACAGTGATGTCGTAGATCGAAGCCCCCGTCAGCGTATAGCCGCTGGAGACGAGGGACGCAGGATTGATCGCCGGCGCCATCCCGCCGTACTGCGTGTTCGTCCCGGGGTTGATCAGGAACGTTGCGCCCAGGGGGCTCACCTTGAGCGAGATCGTGAGCTTGCTCGGATCCGTGATGCAGTCAAACGCCATCAGCGGAAGCGCGGCGATGACCAGCAGTGCAAGGAGTTTCATCTTCATGTCTGTTCTCCCGAAGGATGTGTCGTTTCACATGTGCGGACCATTCCCGGCACCGTGCCGGTCAGCCCCCGAAGCCGATGCCGGCCGAGTAGTTGGTAATCGACCCGAAATTGGCGTCCCCGAATATCGAGAAGAACCCGAGATGCAGACAGAGGCCGAGCGTCGCCCGGAACGAGTTCGCCCCATCCATCGTGATGTCCACGGCCGGCACGGTGACGTCCGCCGGGGTGTATTTCACCTCCATGCTGCTCTTCTCCCACTGGAGCCCGCCGTAGACGCGGAGAACGGAAAAGCTCTTGCTGGCCTGCGCCCCGATTGCGAGCCCGGAGAAGTTAATCAGGTCGCCGAATGAGAACTTGCTGTAATAAATGTGTGCCGCGACGTCGAGGGGGATCACCGGGAGCCACTGGTTGACGCTGTGCTGGGCGCCGATTCCGAAGAGCGATGCCGAGGGAAGCCCGGAGAGCGCCGGGATCCCGATGTAGCGGATGATCGCCCTCGTCCCGAACACGTCCCCGATCGTGATCTGCGGCGCGGCCAGCGGGAGGGCGGGGGTATTGATGAACCCGCCGGCGATGCCGTAATAGGGCTGACCGGTCTTCGGGTTGATAAGAGAGTCCCGCCCGCCGCCGAATATCGTCGCGGTCTTGAACGACCCCACGGGCGAGTTCAGCGTATACGTCTTCTGGGCGTCTCCCACCATCGATGCCATGCCGACGATCTCGAACGACATGTGGAAGCCGGTCCTGGCGATCTCAGCCGAATGGAACATCCCGGCGTTCATGTCCGTCCCGAAGAGATCCCCGAACGGCTGGATGTACCCCTTCACGTCATTCTGGTTAAACTGGTCCAACGTCTTTTCGAAGTTGGACTGAGCCCTGAGCCTCGGCGCCACGACCAGAAGCGCGCAGGCGACGGCGACCAGGAGCCGTCCGGTGTGCCGCAGTGGTGTCATACGGGTTCTCCTCTCGTGAAAGTGGGGCGATGGGGGGGTGGTGCCGTAATACCTATAATACAGGCCCGGCGCTTATCCGGGCCGTGCCGAACGTCACACTCATAGAAAAAGTGTCATTTTCGCGGGGACGGGGAGCCTGCCTGGCGCAAGGCATTAAGAACGGCCTCCATATCGGCCGGCATCTGCGACTCGAAAAACGCCGGCTTTTGCGTCCCCGGGTGGATAAACCCTACCGTCCTTGCATGCAGCGCCTGGCGGCCGATCAGGCTCAGCAGGCGCTCGACTTCGGCTTTCTGTCCGGTCGTCCCCGGGCCCCAGACAATCCTCCGTCCCCCGTACGTCGGGTCGCCGAACACGGGGTGGTTGATATGGGCAAGGTGCACCCTGATCTGGTGCGTCCGGCCGGTCCTGAGCTTCAGCCGGAGGAGCGCAAGGTAGCGGAACTGCTCCATGACCGTGAATTCCGTGACGGCGGATTTCCCCCCGGGGACGACGGCCATCTTCTTCCTGTCGGAGGCGCTCCGCCCGACGTTTGCCTCGATAACGCCTGAATCCCTTTCGAACCGCCCCCAGACGATCGCCTGGTATTCCCGTATCACTGTGCGGCGGGCGAACTGGGCGGCGAGGCGGGCATGCGCCTCGGACGTTTTCGCGACGACCAGGAGCCCGGAGGTCTCCTTGTCCAGACGGTGGACGATCCCGGGACGGACCGGGTCTGCGCCGGGGGCAAGCGATCCGCAGTGATGGAGCAGCGCGTTGACCAGCGTGCCGGTCGTATTGCCGTGCGCGGGGTGCGTCACCATCCCCGCGGGCTTGTTCACAACGATGAGGTGCTCGTCTTCGTACACGATTGCCAGGGGGATCTCCTCGGCAATCGTCTCGGCCGGCGGCGGCTTCGGAAGCAGAATCCGGATGACGTCGCCCGGCATGACGGGGTAGCTGGGACGGACGCGCTCGCCGTTGACCAGAACGGCCCCCTCCCGGATCGCCTTCTGCACGCGCGTCCGTGTGGCGTTTTCCACGCAGCCGGTCACGTACAGATCGAGCCGTTCTTTCGTCTTCCCGGGGGGGACCCTGATCTCAACGGGCAGTGTCATTGACGGGGGGATGCACCGGTGCGGCGCCGTCGCCCACCCCCGCGGAGCGATGGAAGAAGAGAAGCATCAGCACGCCGACGGTGACGGCGGCGTCCGCGATGTTGAAGACGGGCCAGCGGGTGAGCTGGAGGCCGAGAAAATTGATATCGAAGAAGTTCATGTCGAGAAAGTCGACGACCTTTCCGTAAAACAGGGGAGCGTCGCCGAATATGACGCCGTAAAAGACCCGGTCCATGAGGTTCCCCAGCGCGCCACCCAGTATCATCGCAAGCGAAAGCCGGAACCCGAGAGACTCGCGACGGGCGTGATAGAGGTATGCCACGATGGCGATCGAGGCGGCGATAGAGAAGAGGGAAAAGAAGAGCTTCCCGCCGATATCGATGCCGAACGCCATCCCCGGGTTCTCGATGTACGTGAGCCGGAGGAAATTCCCGAGGAGCGGCCTGCTCGAGCCGTAGGGGACGCCCCCCAGCGTGATGCCCAGCGCCGGGAGCCTTGCTCCCTTGACCATGAGCTTCGCCGCCTGGTCGCCGATGACGATCAGCACGGAGAGAATCAGAACCCGCACGCCCTATTTCGCCCCCTTCTTCTTTCCGAGGGCGATCCGTCCGCGGTCGCAGGGCATGTTCGTGTTTTTGTACTCGGCGCACGTCGTCGCCGTGGGGACCGCCTCCAGGCGCTCCTTGGGCACGAGGAGCCCGCAGACTTTGCACGAGCCGTACGTCTTGGCGTCGATCCGCGCCAGGGCGTCGTCGAGCTGGTTCACGAACTTGCTCCCGCGCGAGGCGAAGAGGAACGTCTTTTCCCGCTCCATCGCGTCGGTCCCCTGCTCCATATGGAGGGAGTAGTTCGAGCTCTCGCTCACGTATTCCCCCGTCGTCACGTCCATCATGCTCTCTTTCAGCGAATCGAGCTCCTCGACCGTCTCCTTCCGCTTCGCAAGGATGATCTCCCTGAAGCGTTTCAGGTCGTCCGCCCCATACGCTTTCGGCGCCGCTGCAACCTGCGCCACGAGCCTGGCGGTCACGGCCTTCTTCGGCGCAGTTTTTTCCGCCCGCGCGGCAGCAGCCTTCTTCAGGTTCGCCTTCGCCTTCTTGATCTGCCGCGCCCGGGCAGCGGCCTTCTCCTTCATGATCTGCACGGTGCCCTTGACAACCGTACGGGAACCCTTCTTTGTTGCCATTGCCGTGTGCTCTCCTTGTGAAGGTTCGTTAACGGCGCTCGATGCCCGCCGTGACCTCTTCCCCGTTCAGTTCGAACGACGCCGTGTGCTCTCCCGCCCGCGCACCGGCGCTCAGCTCATCCGCCAGGGTTTCTCCCCTGATGTAGGGCGCCATCGCGGCGAGCACGGCGGCGGTCTGCTCTCCCGCGCGGAACGTGATCGCAATCCGGTCCGTGACCGCGAACCCGGCGTCCTTCCGCATGTTCTGCACGCGGTTGACGAACTCGCGCGCGATCCCCTCGGCGAGCAGTTCCGGGGTGATCCGCGTGTCGAGCGCCACCGTGAGCGCGCCGTCCGATTCGACGAGCCATCCCTTGATGTCGTCCCGGATGATCTCGACGTCTTCCCGCGCCAGCGTGACGGCGCTCCCGTTGAGCGGAACGACGAGCGTCCCCTCGCGCTCGAGCGCGGCGATTTCCTCTTCGCGCAGGTCCCTGATCCGCAGGGCGACCTGCTGCACCGATTTGCCGAACTTCGGCCCGATCGATTTGAAGTTCGCCTTTGCCCTCCGCGTGACAATGCCGGAGGTGTCGGCGACGTACTCGACCGCCTTCACATTGATCTCGTCCCGGATCACGTCCTCCATGGCGCGGACGTCCTCCCGTTCCCGCGCGCCCGCGATGGGGAGGATGATCCGGGAGAGCGGCTGGCGGACTTTCAGGTTTGATTTCATCCGCATCGCGCGGACGAGCATCACGATCCGCTCGGCGCGCTCCATCCGCTCTTCAAGCGCCCGGTCGATTTCCCCCTGATCGGGCGCCGGCATTGCGGCCAGGTGGACGGACTCGGCCGCGTCGCGGCCGGTGACCCCGTTCAGGTTGCGGTACAGCTCCTCCGCCAGGAAAGGGGCGAAGGGGGCCATCAGCCGGACCACGGCGTCCAGGCACTCGTAGAGCGTCTGGTAGGCCGAAAGCTTGTCCTTCCCCATTTCGCTCTTCCAGAACCGCCTCCGGTTCCTCCGAACATACCAGTTGGAGAGCTGATCTATTGTGAACTCGCTCACGCTCCGGGCGGCCTTTGTGACGTCGTAGCCGTCCATGGCGGCCCGGTAGCGCGCGAGGAGCGAGTGAAGCTCCGAGATGATCCAGCGGTCGATCTCGGAGCGCTCCGCGACCGGCACACGCGCCTCCGCGTACGCAAAACCGTCGATATTGGCGTACATCGAGAAAAACGCGTATGTATTGACCAGCGTGCCGAAAAACTTCCGCTGCGCGTCAGCCAGCGCTTCCTCGTCGAAGCTGGTCGGGCGCCAGGGGGGAGAGGCGGTCACCAGGTACCACCGCGTCGCGTCCGCGCCGTAGCGGTCCAGAATCGCGAAGGGGTCCACCGTGTTCCCGCGCGATTTGGACATCTTCTGCCCGTCGGCGTCCAGGATCAGCTCGTTGACCATGACGGCGTTGTACGCGGGCTTGTTGAAGAGGAACGTCCCGATCGCGTGGAGCGAGTAGAACCAGCCGCGCGTCTGGTCAATCCCCTCGGAGATGAAATCTGCGGGGTACCGTGCGCCCGAGTCGATGAACTCCCTGTGCTCGAACGGGTAGTGCCACTGGGCAAAGGGCATTGCGCCCGAGTCGAACCAGACGTCGATCAGCTCCGGCGTGCGCCGCATCGTGCCTCCGCATGCGCACGCAAACGTCACGTCGTCCACGTACGGCTTGTGGAGGTCGAGCGGCTCCCGCACGCCGTTCCCCGTGCGGTATTCGGCGACGCTCCCGACGCATTTATGCCCGCCGCACCTGTCGCACACCCAGATGGGGAGGGGCGTCCCCCAGAACCGGTCGCGGGAGAGCGCCCAGTCCTTGTTTTCCTCGAGCCAGTTGCCGAACCGTCCCTGGCCGACCTCGGGAGGCACCCAGGTGATCTCCCTGTTCAGTTCGATCATCCGCGCGGCATACTTCGTTGTGCTGATGTACCACGAGTCGCGGGCGTAGTAGAGCAGGGGGGTCTTGCACCGCCAGCAGTGCGGATAGCTGTGCGTGATCGTCTCTTTCCGGTAGAGAATCCCCCGCTCCTTCAGCACGCGGATGATGTCGTGGTCCGCTTCCTTGACGAACTTCCCGGCGAAATCCGGAACATCGGGCCCGAACTCTCCGCGCGGGTTGACGGGATGAATCGTCGGGAGCCCCTCTCTGCGCGACGTCTGGTAGTCGTCCTCTCCGTAGGCCGGGGCCATGTGGACGATCCCCGTGCCGTCTTCCGTGGTGACGAAGGAAGCCGTGACGACGTAAAACGCCTTCTCCGACACCGGGTGGTAATTGAATATCCGTTCGTACTCCAGGTTCTTCAGCGCGCTCCCGGGGAATTTCTCCAGCACGGTATACTCCCCTTCCAGGACGCCGAGCCGGGTCTCTGCCAGGATCAGCTTTTCGGCGCCGTGCTGTACCTTCACGTACGTCACGTCCGGAGCGACGGCGAGCGCGACGTTGGCGATGAGCGTCCAGGGAGTCGTTGTCCAAACCAGGAACGACGTGTCGGGAGCATTGCGGAGCCGCATCCGGACGTAGACGCTCGGATCCCTGACGTCGTCGTAGCCGAGCGACACCTCGTGCGAGGAGAGGGGCGTCTCGCAGCGCGGGCAGTAGGGCTGGATTTTGTACCCCCGGTATATCATGCCCTCGTCGAAGTACCGCTTCAGGGCCCACCAGACGGACTCGATGTAGTCGTTGGCCAGCGTGATGTAGGGGTCCGAGAGATCCACCCAGTACCCCATCTGCTCCGTCATCCGCTCCCAGTCGGCCTTGTACTTCCAGACGGATTCCTGGCACTTCCGGTTGAACTCGGCCACGCCGTAGCGGACGATGTCGTCCTTGTGGCGGAACCCGAGCTGTTTCTCCACCTCGATCTCCACGGGGAGGCCGTGCGTGTCCCATCCCGCCTTCCTGTGGACCTGGAAGCCCGTCATCGTCCTGTAGCGGCACACCAGGTCTTTGAGCGTGCGGGCCATGACATGGTGGATGCCGGGACGGCCGTTCGCCGTCGGGGGGCCCTCGTAGAAAGTGAACCCCGGACGTCCCTCCCGTCCGGCTATGCTCCGGGCGAACACGTGCTCCCCCTTCCAGAAGGCGAGTATCTCCTTCTCAAGCGCGGGGTAGGAGAGCCTGTCGGTCAGTTCCTTGAACTTCACAGCCGTTCGACCACCCCTTTCATGATCGCCGTCAGCCGCGGCTCGGTCTGCGAGGCCACCGCGATAATGTCCTCCACGTTCGCCACCTGGAGCGCGTCGGGGAAGCACTCGTCGGTGATGATCGAGAACCCCAGGACGCTGATGCCCATGTGGTTGGCAACGATGTTCTCCGGCACTGTGGACATCCCGACGGCGTCGGCGCCGATGGAACGGAGGAAGCGGTACTCGGCGCGTGTCTCGAGGTTCGGGCCGGCAACGGCGACAAACACCCCCCGTTCCGGGCGGATCTTCAACTCGAGCGCCACGCGCTCGGCCAGCGCGATCAGGCTCCGCGAGTAGGGCTCCGACATGTCGGGGAACCGCGGCCCGAGCGTGTCGTCGTTCGGTCCGATCAGGGGGTTGTCGCCAATCAGGTTAATGTGGTCGGTGATGATCATGATGTTCCCGCGGCTGAACTGCGGGTTCATCCCCCCGGCGGCGTTTGAGATGAGGAGCGTGTTCACGCCCAGGAATTTCATTACGCGCACGGGGAACGTGACCTGCTGAAGCGTGTAGCCTTCATAGTAGTGGAAACGCCCCTGCATGGCGACCACCGCCTTGCCGCCGAGCGTGCCGAAGATCAGCCGCCCGTGGTGCGATTCGACTGTGGAGAGGGGAAAATGGGGAATGTCGCCGTAGTCGATGACCGCCTCGGCGGCGATCTCTTTCGCCAGCCCCCCCAGCCCCGTGCCGAGGATGATCCCGACGCCGGGTTCCATGCGCGTCTTCGTGCGCAGGAACCGGACCGCCTCGTCAATGCGTGTGCGGAGCTCTGTCATCGTCGATGTTCTTCAGTATGCTCTCCACCTCGAGCGATTCCTTGCCGGTCCCGAGCGACGTGCCGGCCCCGAGGTCTTCCGAGCCCCCCATGTCGAGCGTTTTGAGGAGGTCCAGCTCAGAGCTGAGGAGTACCCGCAACCTGCCGATCAGGGATTCCTTGCGCGCCTGGAGCCGGTGGAGCTCGGCGCCCAGCCGGGCGAGGTCGGCGTTGGCCTTCTCCACGATCTTCGCCCCCCGCGATTCGGCCTCGCGTACGATTGTCTCCGCCTCCCGTCGTGCCGATTCGTATGTTCGCCCCGTCGCCTCCTGCGCCTGGAGGAGCGTCTGCTGGAGCGTTTTTTCGATCTGCCGGTAGTCCTTCAGCTGCGTCTCCAGCTCCACGATCCGGTCGCGCGCCTCTTTCTGCGCCCGGAGCGCCTCTTCCAGGTCTGCCGCCGCCATCTCCAGGAACGTGTCGACTTCGACGGGATCGTACCCCCGCATGATGCGCTTGAATTCCTGCTTCCGGATATCGAGCGGTGTAAGCTTCATGGAGTCCTCCGCTGGTTGTCAGCTTTCGCTCTGCGCCCGAAAAGCGCCGTCCCGATTCTCACGATCGTCGCCCCCTCCTCGACGGCAACCTCGAAATCCCCCGTCATGCCCATGGAGAGGTGCTTCATGTGCGGGTGGGCGCTCGCGAGCCCGTCCCGGAGCTCCCGGAGCCGGCGGAACATCGGCCGCGACCCTTCGGCCTGGGGGAGGAACGGTCCGATTGTCATAAGCCCGGCGAGCCGTATGTGGCGGCAGGGGCCGAGCGCGCGCGCCAGCGAGGCGACGTCTTCCGGGGCGACGCCGAATTTCGTCTCTTCCCCCGTCGTGTTGACCTCGATCAGGCAATCGACCACGCGGCCGGCTTCATTCGCCCTGCGGTCGATCTCAAGCCCCAGCCGCTCGGAGTCGAGCGCGTGGATCATGTGCACGCCCGGGACGACCTGCTTCACCTTGTTGGTCTGGAGGTGGCCGATAAAGTGCCACCGGACATCCTCCCCCTCGAGCGCGCGCTGCTTGGCGAGAAGCTCCTGGACATAGTTCTCGCCGATATCGCCGATCCCGCCCCGGATAGCCTCGCTCAGCGCGGAGGCGGGGAACGTTTTCCCGACCGCCAGGAGCGTGACATCGCCCGCGGGGCGGCCGGCACGGCGACAGGCCCCGGCGATCCGCTCCCGGACGCCCATGATGTTCTCAGAAATCATTCAAAATCAAGAATTTAATATAACCGATTGTGCCCTGAAAATCAACGAATTGCCCCGCCGCGGTTCCTTGACTTACCCCCGATTTTTGATTTACTTGCCTTCGGCGACACGTGCACATTCAGGAACGGGGAATGAGCATACTCGACTTCGGCAATTTTGACGACGATCCCGAGGACGACCAGGGCCGGCGGGAGCGTTTTGAAGACGAGCTAAGAAAGTACCGGGAATCGCAGAAGGACGGGTCCTCCGGCATCACCAACGCCGAAGCGCTGGAGGAGATCGTCAACTACTATTTTGATAACGAGAAGTACGAAGACGCCCTCCATTTCGTCAACCAGCTCCTCGCCATCGTCCCCTACAGCGCGGATTTCTGGCACCGGAAGGGGCTCATCCTCGCGAACCTCTTCAAGTACGAGGAGGCCCTCGAGGCCTACGACCGGTCCCTCTCCCTGAATCCCGTTGACCCGGAAGTTCTCGTCAACCGGGGAATCACGCTCGACGACCTCGGGCGCTACCCTGACGCCATAGCGAGCTTCAACCGCGCACTCGAGATTGATCCGGCCCAGGAGGACGCCCTGTTCAACAAGGGGATCTCGCTGGAAAAGACGGGGCAGTACGAGGATGCGGCCGGGATTTTCCGGTTCATACTCGACGGCAACCCGGACCACAAGGACGCCTGGTACGAGATGGGGTACTGCTTCGACTACCTCGACCGCCCGTCGGAGTCGCTCCGCTGTTACGACGAACACCTGAACCGGGACCCCTACAACTACAACGCCTGGTACAACCGGGGAATCGTCCTGAACCGGATGATGCAGTACAACCTGGCCATCGAAAGTTACGAAACGGCGCTCGCGATACACGAAAAATTCCCGTCCGCCTGGTACAATAAAGGGAACGCGTTCGCCAACCTGGGGCGCCTGCAGGATGCCATCGACTGCTATCGGCAGACGCTCCAGCAGGACGAAAAAGACGTGCCGGCGTGGCACAACCTGGGAAACGCCTACGAGGAGCTGGGAGAATACGAGGACGCCATCAAGTCCTTCACGCAGGCGATCAGGAATGAGCCGACGCACTACGAGTCGTACTTCGGCCGCGGGAGCTGTCACGACGCGCTGGAACAGTGGCGCAAGGCGCTGGCGGACTACAACAAGGCCCTCTCGCTCTGCAAGGACTACCCGGAGCTCTGGTACGCGAAGGCGGACCTCCTCTACAATATGGGGAAGCCCCGGGAGTCGCTGCTGGCGTACCGGATGGTGACGCGCCTGGAGCCGAAGAACTACGAGGCGTGGCTCGACTACGGGGAGACGCTCTTCGAGCTGGGCTACCTGAAGCAGGCCCTGAAGTCGTTCGACCGCTCCGTCGAGGCCAACCCGTACGCGGCGGAGGCGTTCTACAGCCGGGCCAAGGTGCTCCTGGTGATGAACCGGGTGTACGAGGCGGTGGAATCGCTGAAAAACTCGTTCCGGCTCGACCCGACCAAGCGGAAGCAGTTCGAGGAGGAATTCCCGGGCGTCCGTTCCATCAAGGAGTTCAGGAACCTGCTCCGCAGGTGAGGGGAATCGGACCTGAGATGACCCTGACCTTGTTCCGGACACGGGACGAGGTCTTTTTGTATGTGAAGTGCGAGGAGGGGAGATGCTGACGGAAGCCGTTGCCGCAAAATACGAGACGCTCCGGGGGATCCTCCGATCCATGGGAAGCGTCGCGATCGGGTACTCGGGGGGGGTGGACAGCACGCTCCTGCTCAAGGTCGCCGTGGACGAGCTGGGCGCCGGTGCGCTCGCCATGATCGGCCGCTCGGAGACGTACCCGACGCGCGAGTTCGAGGAGGCGGTCGCAACCGCCGGAGGGATGGGCGCCCGGTTCGTCGTCGTCCGCACGGAGGAGACCGACGACCTGAAATTCAGGGAAAACCCCGCCGACCGCTGCTATTATTGCAAGACGGAGCTCTTCGGCAAGCTCCGGGCGCTGGCGGCCAGTGAGCAGATCCGCTGGATCGCAGACGGGACGATCACCGACGACACCGGGGACTTCCGGCCCGGGATGAAAGCAAAGGCGGAGCAGGACGTCCGGTCCCCCCTCCTTGAGGCGGGGCTCTCCAAGGCGGACGTGAGGGCGATCTCCGCCCACCTGGGCCTCGCGACATGGGACAAGCCGTCGTTCGCGTGCCTCTCCTCCCGGTTCCCCTACGGCACGGCGATCACCAGGGAAAACCTCGACCGGGTGGACCGGGCGGAGTCGTTCCTGCGGGACCACGGGTTCCGCTCGTTCCGCGTCCGGTTCCACGACGCGAGCACGGCGCGCATCGAACTCCCCCCGGCGGAGATCGCCAGGATGATGGAGGAGGGAATTCGCTCTGCCACCGTGGAGTTCCTGAAGGGGCTCGGGTTTACGTACGTCACGCTCGATCTCCAGGGGTACAGGACGGGATCGATGAACGAGGTGCTGGCCGGCGAGGTGCGCGCACGCTACGCCGCGGGGGGCTGAGCAGACACAACTCACAGAGGAGACGCTCATGAACAACGCCGTGATCCTCCTCCTGGCCTCCGCCGCCATCGCAGGGTGCGCGCGGGAGCAGAGCGGCGCCATCGCGTTCCAGTCCAACCGGGACGGCAATTTTGAGATCTACACGATGGACGGGACGGGGGGGGCGCCGACGCGCCTCACGGAGAATCCGTCGAACGACATTGCGCCGACGTGGTCCCCCGACGGCACGCGCATCGCCTTCGCCTCCGACAGGGACGGCACGTGGGACATCTATACGATGGGCACAGACGGGTCCGGTCTCAGGCAGCTGACGCAGGGCGCGGGCGCAAACACCGCCCCGTCGTGGACCGCCTCGGGCGAGAGGATCGTCTTCATCTCCACGCGCGACGCGGTCCACGGGGACGTCTACGCGATGAACCCCGACGGAAGCAACACCGTGCGCCTCACGGCCGACTCGCTCGTGAAGGACACGCCGCTCATGACGCCGGACGGGAAGACGCTCGTCGTCACGGTGAACACCCGCGGACGGCTCTCGCTCGGCGCGATCGCCCTCCCGGCCGGCACGTGCCAGCCGCTCACCGGGAACGACCATGACAGCTTCGCCCCGGCGCTTTCCCCCCGCGGGAGCGAAATCATGTTCGTCTCCGACAGGGACGGGAGCCTGCAGATCTACGCGATGGATGTCGACGGGCAGCACACGCGGCGCCTCACGACGGACGGCGTGGATGAGCGCTTCCCCGCCTACACGGCCACGCCCGGCGTCATACTTGTCGCAAAGAAGGGGGGGATTTCGCTCCTGACGCTCGAGACGGGAAAGGAACGGGTCCTCTCCTACCGGGGGGACTACGCTCCCTCGTGGCACACGCGCTGAGGCGGGCACCGCATGCGATTCGCACAGAAGCTCCGCCGGATACAGAAGAAACACGACAGCCTCCTCTGTATCGGCCTGGACACGGACCTCGCGCGGATCCCCGAGTTTCTCTTCGCATGGGGAGACCCGCTCTACGAGTTCAACAGGAGGATCATCGACGCGACGAAGGACATCGTCTGCGCCTACAAGATCAACCTTGCCTTCTACGAGGCCACGGGGGAGCACGGATGGTACACGGTGCACCAGACGCTCGCCCGGATTCCCGAGGAGATCCTCACGATCGGCGACGGCAAGCGGGGGGACATCGGCAATTCCTCCTCCTACTACGCCCGGTTGTTCGTCGAGGACTATGAATTCGGCGCCTCGACGGTGAACCCGTACATGGGGGAGGACTCCGTGGCCCCGTTCCTGAAGAACCCGGAGCAGGGCGCATTTGTCCTCGCGCTCACGTCGAACCCGGGCGCACGGGATTTCCAGTATCTCCCCGTGCGGGGAAAACCCCTCTACGAACACGTGGTGGCCCGCGCCGGGAAGTGGAACCGCAGGGGAAACGTGGGGCTCGTCGTCGGCGCAACGCGCCCGAAGGATCTCCGCCGCGTGCGGGCGCTCGCACCGGAGATGCCGATACTGATCCCCGGCGTGGGAGCACAGGGGGGAGACATCCGCTCGGCGGTGCGATTCGGCTGCGCCCGAGACGGCACGATGGCGATCATCAACGCGAGCAGGAGCGTGATCTACGCCTCCGGGGGGGAGGACTTCGCCGCGGCGGCCCGCCGTGCGGCGATCGCCCTGCGCGACGAAATCAATTCGTACAGGCGCGCGTACTTCGCGCGCTGACCCATCACACGCCCGGGGGAGGACAGCCCGAGAAGCCGTGCCCCGGCGCACCACGCGCGAAACAACGCTCCGCGACATCTGGCAGCACCAGGCGTTCAACCGCCTTCCCCTCCTGACCGACGAAGGAATTTCCGTCGCCGTCCGCTTTCCCGGCACCCCGAACGCGGATGGGGGTCCCGATTTCACCGATGCGCGCATCAGGATCGGCTCCGTCCTCGCACGGGGCGACGTCGAACTGCACGCGCAGTCCGCATCCTGGCACGCGCACGGGCACGACGCCGATCCCCATTACAACCGCGTCATACTCCACGCCGTGCTCCGGCCGGGGAGAAGAACGCACGCTCCCCGGACCGCCTCCGGGCGCGCCGTCCCCCAGGTCGTCCTCTCGGGACATGTCGATCTGCGCAGGCTCCCCGCCCGGCCGCGGCGCCCGGGAGAAATCTGCCTGGCGAGCGGAGCGAGAGTCTCTCCCCTCCTGCTCCACCGGAAGCTCCGGCGCCTCGGGAAACGAAAGATCGCCGCGAGGGTCCGCGCCCTTGCGCTCCGGCTCGACCAGATCATGTCCGAGGCGACAGTGAATCCATGGGGTCAGCTGCTGTACGAGTGTCTCATGGAGGGGATGGGCTACTCGAAAAACCGGCGCCCGTTCCTTGCGCTTGCGCGGTCACTGCCGATCGCACGCGTGGCCGCAGCCGCCGGAGGCGATGCGCATGCGGCGGAGGCACTCCTCTTCGGCGAAGCGGGCCTCCTCCCGCCGTCGCGCAGCATCAGCGACAAGGAATCGAGGGGGTATGTCCGCTGCCAGAGGAGGCGCTGGCGATCCCTTCGGGGGGAGCCGCGCGGGACGCTCTGCGAGGCAGACTGGCTCTTCTTCCGGATGCGGCCTGCCAACTTCCCGACCGCGCGCCTGGCAGGACTTTGCAGGCTCATTCCCCTCATCGCCGGGGAGGGGGCCCTCGAGCGGGTGCTCGCCCCGCTTGAGCGGCCGGAGGCGACGCCGGGTGCGGCGCTCCGTGAAATCCGGAACCTCTTCGCGGTGCGGGCAGCAGGGTTCTGGTCGCGCCACGTTCACTTTCGTGCCCGGGGCGGGCGCGTGAGAATCGGGAGGGAGCGAATACACGACCTGGTCTTTAACGCGGTGGTCCCCCTCGCGCTCCTGCGCGCGCGGCGCGAAGGGGACACCGCTCTGGCACGCAGGGCGCTCGCACTCCTGGAGGCGATGCCGGGAGGATTCCTCCCCTCGGCTCTCGCCGACATGGAGCGCCGGCTCGGGCGCGCCACGCTTGCGGGCCGCCTGGCCCGGGAAGGGGCGCTCCGGCTCCGGGCGCGCTACTGCCTCCGCTTGCTCTGCGGGCGCTGCCCCGCCCTCAGAAGGTCACGCCGACGGTCACCGGGACGTACGTGGAGTTCGAGACGTCCGTGAAGATCCAGGCGTACTTCACTTCCAGGAAGAGCGCGATGCCCAGTTTCAGGTCGACGCCGAGGCCGACGTCCACTGTCGTCTTCCCTCCCTGCGTGGAGGAGGGGATCGTGTTCCCGGGGAATCCCGCGATCGACGTGGTGACGGCATCGCGCGATAACCATGCCAGCCCGATGCCTCCCGTGGCGTACGGCGTGATCAGCGGGAGGGGAAGTATCGGCATCTTCCCGTTCGCCGAGAGCGCGAATATGCCGAGCCCCCCGCCGCTGATCGACATCTGGTCTGCCGCGCTGCCGAAGAGCGGGCGGAAGGAGTCGCGGAACTTGTTCTCGTCGATCGCATAGTGGATGTAGTCGCCGCTCAGCCGGACGCTGACCAGCATGAGGTTGGCGTCCAGGTGCACGCCACCCCCCAGGCCCGCGCCGTAGGCGCTCGCGACCTGCTGGTTGAGGCCGCTCACGGACGGGCCCGGGAATTTCGAGCTGGTGAAGTCGGCGTGGACGCCGAAACCGAACGACGGTCCGAGCGCCATCGCGCTCGGGGCACAGAGGGCACAGAGGACGCCCGCGAGTATGAGCCGTTGCATGGTGCGATCTCCTGAGAGGTTGTGGGGTTCAGGTTTTCTGCTGCTTCTTGCGTGCCGCGGGGAAGAGGATGTTGTTCAGGATCAAGCGGTAGCCGGGGGAGTTCCGGTGGAGCGACAGGTCGGTCGGCGGGTTGCCCACCGCGTGCTGGTAGTCCTCGGGATCGTGCCCCCCGTAAAAGGTAAACGTCCCTCTCCCGAAATTCCCGTGGAGATACTTCACCTGGTCCGTCCCCTGTTTTTCGGCCAGTATGGTGACGCTCGACTTGATGAGGCTCTTCTTGAATCCCGTGGTCTGCCCCATGAAGCCCTTGATGACGTTCACGTGGTTCTGCGTGAGCATCGTCGGGACGGGATCGAACTTCGCGGAGAACTCAAAGAGCGTGAAGTAGTCGGTCTCCGGGTTCAGCGCGCCGAGCATGTCGCTCGGGGGATCGTCGATATCTGAATACTCGTACCGCAGGGGATTCCGCTCGACGGTGAAGTTGGTGAACGCGAGCGTCTTCGAGTAGTCGAGCTTTGCCTGGAAGTCCGGGTCCGGCGGGTCGCCGTCGTACATCACGTCGCAGATGTCCGTGTTCTCGGCAGCGAGCGCGATGTCGAACGTGTCGGTCGCCGAGCACATGGCGAACATGAAGCCCCCCGCGCCGATGTAGCTCTTGATGGCGCGCGCGACGGCCTTCTTCAGTTCGGACACCTTCCGGAAACCGAGCTTGTGCGCCTCCTGCTCCAGCTGCGCCACCTGCGCCTGGTACCATGCCGCCCCCGCGAATGAGGCGTAGAACTTGCCATACTGCCCGGTGAAATCCTCGTGGTGCAGGTGGAGCCAGTCGTAGTTGGCGAGCTTGCCTGCGAGCACCTCGTCGTCCCAGAGCCTGTCATAGGCGATCCCCGCGTAGTCGAGCGCGAGCGTGACCGCGTCGTCCCAGGGCTGGAATCCCGGAGGGACGTACACCGCGACCCGGGGGGCCTTCTCCAGGCGCTCGACGTCCATGTTGTTGTCTTCCCGCTGGACCTCCGCGTAGATGGCGGAGGCTTCCGCCGCCGATTCCCGGACGAACGACACTCCCCGGGCCAGGCATTCTCCCGTCACGAAGTCGTGCGCGTCCATCATGAAGGAGCCGCCCCGGTAGTTGAGGAGCCAGTCGATTTCCACTCCGCGCGCCAGCGTCCGGTACGCGATCCCGTACGCCTTCAGGTGATCCGTCTGCGTCAGGTCCATGGGGATCAGGATCTTGTCCTGCGCAAGCGCGGAGGCTCCCCCGAGCAGCGCCAGTGCCAGCAGTGTACCGCGCGTCATGCTACGGCGCCTCATGCCGCAGTTCCAGGAGGCGGCTGCGGGCGCGGTCCGCCAGGAGCGATTTCGGGTAATCATCCAGGAACCGCTCGTACGCCTCGCGTGCCCTGACCTCGTCGTGGAGGCCGAACCACTCGACTTCGGCCAGGTTGAACTGCGCGCGATCCGGATCGATGCTGCTTGAGCGGAACTCCGTCAGCACGCGTTCGTAGGCGGCCACCGCGTCGCGGAAGAGCCCGGCCGACGCGTCGAGCTCCCCCACGTTCATGAGGGCGTCATCCACCAGGGGCGCCCCGGGGTACGCGCTGATCACGGATTGGTAGACCGAGACCGCCTCCGTGTTTTTCCCCTGGCGCGCCAGGAAATCCGCGGAGGCGAACCGGCGGAGCGCTTCCGGGGCTGTCGAGGCGTTTTCCTGCAGGAACGCCTGCAACCGGAGCGCGTCGTTGGCGTAGTCCGCCCTGAGATTCACGGTAATGCCCGCCAGGAGCGCGGCGGCGGAATCGAACCGGCCGCCGAAGTAGTCGATCTCCGCAAGGCGGAAGACGGCCTCGTCGTGCTGGTCAGGGGCGGCCCCTCCCGCGCGGGCGACGTCGGTGAAGAGGGCCGCCGCCCTGGCGGTGTCCCCCCGGGCCGTTTCGACCTTCCCCAGCATCAGCATCGCATCGATGCGGAGCGCCTGGAGCGGTCCCGCCTCGCTCACCGCGCGGCCGAACGAGCCCGCCGCACCGGCCATGTCGCCGAATTTTCCACTCTGGAGCATCCCGATCTGGAAGTAGGAGCGCGCCGCCTCCTCGGTCCCCGGCCACCGGGCGATGATCTCTTCGAACAGCCTGACCGCCCCGCCGTAGAGGGGAACGGCCTCCGTGGCGGGCGTTCCCCTCACCGGTGAAGAGAACGTATCGGCGGCAGCCTGGATCGCCATCATGGCGACGGCGTAGCCGTATTTCGCCGACGGCATCTGCGCAGCCGGGAGCGGGACGTCGAACGCCTCCCGGTACGCCCGCGCGGCGGCCTCATACGCCCGGTCCCCCGCGGCGCTCCGGGCGAACTGGACGAGCTCGCCGCCGTGCGCGTTTTCGAGCGCATCGATCCGCCGCTCGATCTCGAGCGCGTCGTCGAACTTCTTCCCCTCCATGTCGAGCCAGGCCAGGAGTCTGAGGAGCGTGAGATCCTGCTTCTCGCCGAGGGCACGGCGGATCACGCCGGCGACGGCCGCACGCGCCTCCTCCCGCCCCGTCACCTGCGCCAGGCGGCTCTGGACGAACGCGACCTGCGTCGGATTTGCGGCGAGCCACCGGAGGTATTCCTCCGTCGCCCCCGCGTAGTCCATGGTGGAGGAGAGGAGCTGCGCCAGCTCGAGCGTGAAGAGGTTCTGATCGCCGGTCGCGGCGCGCCCCCGGCGATACACCGCGGCAGCGCGATCCAGCAGCCTGTTCTCCGCGAGCACGGAGGCGACGATCCTGTACGTCATCGGGTTGGAGGGATCGGTCGCAATGGCGGCGTCCCAGGCGGCGGTCGCCTCCGCCTCGCGGTTCGCCCTGTAGTAGACGCTCCCGAGCTGGGCCCGGAGCCCCGCGTCGCGCGGCGCCCCCGCAAGGCGGCGGGAGAGGAGCGCGATCACCCGGTCGTACTGCTTGAGCTGCATCCAGACCCGCTGCACGGCGTCCAGGAGCACGACGTTCGTGGTGTCGGCGGCCAGAAGCTCACCGTAGATGGCACCCGCACGTTCGTAATCGCCGGCCTGCTCCAGTCCCTGCGCAAGCCGAAACTTTACATCACGGTCGGACGTTTGAGAGCAGGCCGGTGAGGAAAGGAAGGCGGCGAGCAGCGCGGCGGCACAGGCGGCACAGGCGCGGCGTCTGTTGACCGCCAGAGCGGTTTTGCGTACCTTGAAAATGGAAATTGAGGGGCCTCCATCACACACGTGACATCTCCGCGCAGCATCGCCATCCTCGGGTCGACCGGGTCGATCGGCCGCAGCAGCCTGGACGTGATCGCCGCGTTTCCCGACCGCTTCCGCGCCGCGTACCTCTGCGCCCATAGAAATATCGACCTTTTGCGGGAGCAAATCAACCGATTTCGACCGAAGGGAGCGGTGGTGCTCGACGCGGCGCGCGCTGACGAGCTCCGGCGAACGGTTTCCCCGTCCACCGAGATCCTCGCGGGGCCGGAGGGGGTCATGGAGATCGTGAGCAGGGACGACGTGCACATGGTCCTGAGCGCGCTGGTCGGGGTCGCAGGGCTCCGTCCCACGCTCCGCGCGCTGGAGGCGCGAAAGGACGTGGCGCTGGCAAACAAGGAGACGCTCGTCGTCGGGGGCGAGCTCGTCATGGCGGCCGCGCGGGATTCCGGCGCGCGCCTCCTCCCGGTCGACAGCGAACACAGCGCCATCTTCCAGTGCCTGCGGGGAGAGGACCCGCGCGCCGTCGCGCGGCTGCTGATCACCGCTTCCGGGGGTCCCTTTCTCTCGCTTCCCAGGGAGAAGTTCTCTTCGGTCACCGTCGCAGAGGCGCTCAATCACCCGACGTGGCGGATGGGGACGAAGATCACGATCGATTCCGCGACGCTGATGAACAAGGGACTCGAGGTGATCGAGGCCTACTGGCTCTTCGGCATACCGCCGGAGAAGATCGAGGTGGTGATTCACCCGCAGTCCGTGATTCACTCGATGGTGGAGTTCATCGACGGCTCGATGAAGGCGCAGATGGGGATGCCGGACATGAAGCTCCCGATCCTCTACGCGCTGGCGTACCCGGACCGGCCCGCGGCGGCATCGCGCCGCGTGGACCTCGCCGCGCTCGGCGCCCTGACGTTCCACACGCCCGATACGGAAAAATTCGAGTGCCTCACGCTCGCGCTGCGCGCGCTCCACTCCGGCGGCACCGCCCCCGCCGTCATGAATGCGGCGAACGAGGTCGCGGTGCAGATGTTCCTGGACGGGGAGATCCCCTTCAGCGCGATCCCGGGGGTGATCCGGGAGTCGCTCCAGCGGCACGCACCGCTCCACGCGTTCACGCTCGACGACCTCGAGAGGATCGACGGCGACACCCGCCGACAGGCGCGCCGCGCGCCGGCCACGACACTCACCTGACGGGACGCACATGCAGTTTCTGAAGACTCTTCTGGATTTCGTCATCACGCTGGGCGTCCTGGTGTTCGTCCACGAGTTCGGCCACTTCCTCGCGGCGAAGCTCTGCGGCATGCGCGTGGACCGGTTTTCCATCGGGTTCCCTCCGCGGGCGTTCGGTCGCACGTTCGGGGAGACCGACTACTGCGTCTCCTGGCTGCCGGTGGGAGGCTACGTGAAGATCGCCGGGATGGTCGACGAGAGCATGGACGTCGAATTCATGAACCGCCCGCCGGAGCCCTGGGAGTTCCGCTCCAAGCCGATCTGGCAGCGGATGATCGTCCTCTCTGCCGGGGTGGCAATGAATCTCCTCCTCGCCCTGGTCATCTTCTGGGGCGTGCACTATGCCGCGGGGAGAACGCTGCGCGCAACGACCGACGTGGGGTATGTCGCGGCAGGGAGCCCCGCCCGGAATGCGGGATTCATGGCGGGAGACAGGATACTCTCCGTAGACGGCACTCCGGTGAGCGCCTGGGAGCCGATGCTCGACGCGCTGGAGGAAGGCGAGGGGGCGGCGGCGGTCGCCGTCCGCCGCCCGGGGCACGACACGGTGCTCAGCGTCGAGCGGCAGGCCATGCGCGACGCCGGGGCGGCGGGCTCCGGGCTTGTGTGCGCGGGGACGGAGATAGCCGTCGGCCCGCCGGAGCCGGGAAAGCCGGCGGAACAACTGGGACTGAAGGCGCAGGACGTTCTCGTGGCAATCGACGGCACGCCGATCCGCGACCTGCAGACCGTGCTCCAGATCGTCAGGCAGAACGCGGGAAAGCAGATCCTGATCGAGTGGCGGCGCGGGACGGAGCTGATGCGCGGGACCACCGTGCCCACCTCCGACGGCCACATCGGGATTCCCATCGGGGAAAGCTACACGGGTCCCCGCCTCCACATCGCCTATTCCCTCGCGGGGGCGCTTCCCGCCGGGGCGCGCTACATGGTCTTCGTCACGGTCAGCTTCCTGCAGCAGATGTGGCAGCTCGTGACGGGCAAGGTCTCATTCGCCCAGTCCATCGGGGGACCGATCAAGATCGCCCAGCTCGCCTCGCAGTCTTCGGACCTCGGGCTGCTGACGTATCTCAGCTTCATGGCGCTGCTGAGCATCAACCTGGCCATCATCAACATCCTCCCCTTCCCCGCGCTGGACGGCGGCCATCTGTCATTCCTCGTCTACGAGGCGATATTCCGCCGCGAGGTTCCCCTGCGGGTCAAGCTGGGACTCCAGAAGGCGGGCATCGTGGTCCTCCTGGCCTTCATGGCGTTCGTCGTGGTGAACGACATCATTCACTTCTAGCGCGCTCCCAGCGCGCCGACGAGAGGAACGCCTCGAGCACGCCGAAGATCTCCCGCGCCGCTCCCGGCGGCGCGTTCCCGCTTACCAGAGCCGTGACCGCGTAGACGCTTCCCCCCGTCCCCAGGATCACCGTCCGCGTCCTGTCCCCCGAGCCCGCGTATTCCACGTCGTAGCTCACCGCCTCACCCCCCGGCGCCGCCGTGCGGGCGGGCACGCGCGTGAGCACGCCCGGCCGCCGCGACGTCTCCAGCGCCGCCGTCAGCTTCGCAACCTCAAGGAGTCCCCCGGCGTCGAGGTCCCCCTGCCCGAGCGCCCGCAGGTGCACCGGGCGCACGGTGAGGCTCCCCGCGTAGTCCGCGCGCATGAGCCAGAGGCTGCACCGGGAGCAGAGCGAGTCCTCGCCGGCGTCAAACCACCCCGGCGGCATGCGGTAGCGGATGTTCCCGTCGCGCGAGGCCAGTGCCGGCACACCGGGGGCGGTCGCGGCGCCCTCCCGGGGGGCGCACCCGCAGGCCACGAGCGCGCTACAGAGCGCCGCGCAGAACGCGACAATGAGCCGCGCGGGAACGTGTGTTCCCCGCACCCGGGGGGAGGTCACGGCGTGAGGTCGTTCACTCGGCGGGGCGTTTGTACTGGTCCGCCTCGAGCGTGAACATGATGGAAATGCGGTGGGTGTTGTCGAGCTGATCGGCGCCCCCGAACCTGGCGAAGGAGTAGTCGATATTCAGCTTGGGGAAGTGGACGCCGGCGCCCAGCGTGAGCTGCTTGACGTCGCTGTAGCCGACCCGCAGCGCCACGAGATCGTGGAACGCGTATTCGAGTCCCCCGTGCAGGTCGATGCTTACGGGGCCGATGTGGGCCTCGGAGGCCGTCTGGCGGTCCTCAAACCGGACGTCCGCGTCGACGGCGGGGGCGATCCGCCCGCCGGGGGCGTCGATGAAATACGCCGAGCCGAGCTTCAGCGTGGGGGAGATCAGCTCGTTGCGCCCCGTGTTCCATGCGACGAGCGTGGTGGTCACGTCCTGCAGGTTGGCGCCGAGCGCGAGGCGCTCCAGCGGGCTGTACCAGAGGCCGATGTCAAACCCGATGCCCATGGCGCTGTACTCGTCCAGGTCGCGCCGGATGAGCTTGACGCTCGCACCGTAGGAGAATGTCTCCGTCTGCCGGCGCGCGTAACTGAAGTACACGGCCCAGTCCGCGGCATTGAAGTACGTGACGCGCGAGGGGTCGACCCTCGTGAACTGCGCGGGATCGTACGTCACGTTCCCGCTGGCGTCTACGCCCGCGTTGCGCGTGTCGGCGATGTCGTCCACGCCGACGCGGATCACGGAGAGGCCCAGCGTCGTCTTCTCGCCCACGGGGATCGCCACGGCCCCGTAGTCGTTGTTGACCAGGCCGCCGAACTCGGCGTCGTGCATGAGGATGAACTCCGGGTAGTCGACGCGTGCGAGTCCTGCCGGATTCCAGTACCCCGCCGTGACGTCGGAGGCGAGAGCAGCGAAGGCTCCCCCCATCCCGAGGGCGCGGGCGCCGACGCCGAGCGCAATAAACTCTCCGGCGTATTTCGCCACCACCGTCTGTGCCGCCGCCGGTGCGGCCAGGAGCGCTGCGCAGAGCGCCCCGCTCACGATCTGTCGGACGTGTCGCTTCATCGCATGTAACATCCGAAAATGGGGGGCCAGTGTCAACCGTCCATCGGCTCGGCGCCGAGCTCCCGCTTCATCGCGGCGACGACCGGGTGGTCTTCGACCGGGCGTCGCTCCGGAGCCTTCGCGGGCGGCGGCCCGGAGGCGCCCTCCCCCCCGGTCACTTCCGCCCTGATGCCGTACCGCTGGCGGAAGACGTTTTCCAGGATGTCGGCAAGCGCCTCCCTGTTCTTCTCGATGAGCGAGGCCTGGAACTCGTCCGCGACGCCGAGACGGACGACGCCGTTTTCCATCCCGAGCATCGACGCGTTCTCCAGCGCGGGCCAGAGCGAGATTTTCTTCGTGCGGACCGCGCCCAGGAATTCCCCCCAGCGGGCGGCGAGCTCCCCCTTCACCGGAGGAGGAGGAGCCGGCGCGGGACCGGAAGCGCGCGGGGGAGGCGCCGCCCGGGGAGGCGCGGGGGGGAGGCCGGACCTCATAAGATCGTCGAGCTTCCGGATCAGCTCCCCGACATCCTTCGCGCGGGGAAGCGCGATCATTTGGACGACGTCCGCCTCAAGGCGGAATCGTGGCTGGCTGCTCCAGCGCAGGGCGGACTCCGTGCCGGCGGCCAGCCGGGCGAGACGCAACAGGTCGTTCACCGTGAAGGCGGGGGCCGCCGCGCGATAGCGCTCCCGCGCGGTGTCGGACGCCTCGATCAGCGCGGTGGCGCCTGTCGTCTTCGCGATCAGGAGGTTGCGCAGGTGCTCGATCAGCCCGCCGAGAAACTCCCGCATGTCGTGCCCTCCCCGCATCACTTCGTCGACCAGCGCGAGTCCCGCCGCGGCGTCTCCCGCGGTGATGATGTCCGTCAAGCGGAAGTAGACGTCCAGGTCCACCAGGTTCAGCGCCTCTACGATCTTCGCCCGCGTCACGTCCGTTCCGCAGAGGGCCACGACCTGGTCGAAGAGGCTCTGCGCATCGCGCAGCGAGCCGTCTCCCCGCCGGGCCACGAGCAGCACCGCCTCCGGCTCCACGGTGAGCCCCTCGGCCCGGGCGATCGATCCCAGGTTGGCGGCGATCTCCTCCGTCCGGATCCTGCGGAAGTCGAAGCGCTGGCAGCGGGAGAGGATGGTGGCCGGCACCTTGTTGATTTCCGTCGTCGCGAAGATGAACAGGACGTGGGGAGGAGGCTCTTCGAGCGTCTTGAGGAGGGCGTTGAATGCCTCCTTCGTGAGCATGTGGACTTCGTCGATGATATACACCTTGTAGCGCCCGCGGGCCGGCGCGTAGCGGACGGACTCCCGGAGGTTGCGGATTTCCTCCACACCGCGGTTGGAGGCGCCGTCGATCTCCAGCACGTCGAAGCTCCGCCCCCCGGTGATTTCCAGGCAGCTTGCGCAGGTGTTATCGGGATTCTGTTCGACGGGGGAACTGCAGTTTACCGCCTTGGCAAGCAGCCGCGCGGTGGTGGTCTTGCCGACGCCGCGGGGGCCGCTGAAGAGGTAGGCGTGCGCGATGCGCCCCGAGGCCAGCGCGTTGCGCAGCGTGGTGATGATGTGCTCCTGGCCGGCGACATCCTGGAACCGCATCGGGCGCCACTTGCGGGCGGAAACGATGTACTCGCTCACGCGCGGCCCCTCCCCCCGCGCCGGCGGGGGAAGACATGGGCGAGCCCCTCCTCGATCGTCCCGACGGGAATGAGCGTGAGTCCCTCTTTCACCTTCGCAGGGATCTCCGCAAGGTCTTTCTGGTTCTCCCGGGGAATCAGCACCCGCGCAATGCCGTTGCGGCGGGCGGCAATCAGCTTTTCGTTCAGCCCGCCGATGGCGAGCACGTCGCCGCGCAGCGTGATCTCGCCCGTCATCGCGGTGTCGGCGCGCGCAGCCTTCCCGCTCACCGCGGAGTACATCGCCATGGCCATGGTGATCCCCGCCGACGGCCCGTCTTTCGGGATCGATCCTTCGGGGAGATGGATGTGGATCTCTTTCCCGCGGGCAAACGCGGCGGGGATGCCCAGCGCCCGGGCGTTGGACCGGAGATAGCTCAGCGCCGCCTGCGCGGATTCCTTCATCACCTCCCCCATCTGCCCCGTGAGCGTGAGCCGCTCGGGACCGTTCATCAGCGCCACGTCGACGGCGAGGAGCTCCCCGCCGACGCTCGTCCACGCGAGCCCCGTGACCGAACCAACGCGCCCCTGCTCGGCCAGGGGGCGGTTGCGGAAGCGGGGCACGCCGAGGTAGTGCTCGACTTTTGCCGCGTCCACGGCGAACCGCCGCGCGCCGGTCTTCCGCTTCCGCGCGCCGTTCTTCTGGCGGGAGAGCACGATGTCTTTCGCCACCTTGCGGCAGACCGAGGCGATCTCGCGCTCAAGGTTGCGCACCCCCGCCTCACGGGTGTACCCCGTGATGATGGCGTCGACGGCCTCGTCGGTGATGCCGATGGAGAGTCCCGCGATCCCGTGCTCCTTCATCTGCCGGGGGATGATGTGCCTCCGGGCGATCTCCCGCTTGTCGTGCTGGAGGTACCCCGGGAGCTCGATGATCTCCATCCGGTCCTGCAGCGGGAGGGGAATCGCGTAGCGGACGTTGGCGGTTGTGATAAACAGGACGTGCGAGAGATCGTAGTCCACGTCAAGGTAGTGGTCGTTGAACGCGACGTTCTGCTCGGGGTCCAGCACCTCCAGCATCGCCGAGGAGGGATCGCCCCTGAAATCGGTGCTCATCTTGTCCACTTCGTCGAGCAGCATGACGGGATTGATCACGCCGGCGCGCTTCATCGACTGGATGATCTTGCCAGGCATCGAGCCGATATACGTCCTGCGGTGCCCGCGGATCTCCGCCTCGTCCCGCACCCCCCCAAGGGAGATGCGCACCAGCTTGCGGCCGATGGCCCGGGCGATCGATTTGGCCAGCGAGGTCTTCCCCACGCCGGGGGGGCCGACGAAGCAGAGAATCTGCCCCTTCATCTCCGCCACCAGGTTCAACACCGCAATGTGCTCCAGGATCCGGTCCTTCGGCTTCTCGAGGCCGAAGTGGTCCTCGTCAAGTATCGCGCGGACGTGCTCGACACTCAGGTTGTCTTTCGTCCGCTTGTGCCACGGGACGGCGACCATCCAGTCGAGGTAGCTCCGAATCACCGTGGATTCGGGAGAGAGCGGCGGGGTTTTTTTCAGCTTGGCAAACTCCTCGAGCGCCTTTGCCTCGGCGGCCGGCGGGAGCTTCGCCCGGCGGATGTCCTCCCTGAGCTTCGTCAGCTCGGGCGAGGCCTCGTCGTCGCCCAGCTCGTCCTGCAGGATCCGGATCTGTTCCTGGATGAAATACTTCCGCTGCGACCGCGCGATGTTGTCGTGGACCTTGGTGTCGATTTCCTTCTCGATCTTGAGGACGTCGTTTTCCGAGTTCAGGATCCGGATCAGCTCGTGGAGCTGCTCGCGCGTCCCCCGCAGCTCGAGCACCTTCTGCTTGACGTCGACGCTCTGCAGGATGTTGGAGGCGATGTAGAAGACCCGGCGCTGCGGCTCGCGCGTGTTCTCGAACGCCACCAAGACCTCGCTCGGCACGTTCCGGTTCAGGTGGACGTACTCGGCGAAGAGGCTGGCGGTGTGCCTGAGGAGGGCGTCGAGCTCCGAGTCCATTTCTGCGGCGCCGGGCCCGATGTCGAGGTCGGCTTCCAGGTATTTCGGGTTCTGCACGAATTCGCGCACGGACGCCTGGACGATGCCGTCGACCAGGATCTTCATGAGCCCGTTCGGCAGCTTGAGGATCTGGACGATCTTGGCGAGCGTGCCGTCGTGGTAGACGTCGTTCGCCCCCGGCTCCTCGGTGACCGAGTTGCGCTGGGCGGCCAGGAAGATGTACTTCTCCCGCTCCAGCGCCTCGTTTACCGCGCGCAGGGAGGATTCCCTCCCCACGAGCACGGGGAAGATCATGTAGGGGAAGACGACGACGTCGCGCAGGGGCAGGACGGGGAGACGCGTGGGCAACCCGCTGCGGCGGTCGCCGGTACGCAGGGTTTCTCGTTGCAGGTCCTGGGTCATTGCCGCAGCCGGCGCACGGTGACAAGACAGAAAAAGGTGTCGCATCGACACCTTTGACGCTCCACCGTAAAATATACCAACAGCGGGGACGTTTGTCAAGCTGGCGGCGTCAGCGTCTGCGCTGCCCGTGACGGGTCCGCGCTTACCAGGCGCCCGGCTCGTCCGCCTCGGCCAGGTGCGCCATGAGATGTTCCCCGTTCATCCCTCCCACCGCGGCGCAGATCGTGCGGCCACGGATCCACAGCACGATGGCCGCGCCGTCGGGCGCCGTGCAGCAATGCCACCCGGTCCGATCGAGATCGCTCCGCGCCTGGCACGAGAGGTGAAGCGTGTCTCCCTCCATCACGGAGGCGCGGCACGCCTGGTAGAGATAGATGAACTGCCGCCCGTGCCTGTAGAGGAGGTGCGCAAGCCGCATGCCGCGGTACTCGTCGACTCCGCCTCCCACGAGCGTGCACTCCCGCATCGCCGGGACATACACCGGGAATCCCGTCTTCCCCTGGAAATAGGTGCGCATGTTGTCGGGCCTGTCGGACACGACCTGCGGCACGCTCTTCCCGTTCAGCACCGCCTCATAATTGGTGACGGACTGGCGCTCGATGTCGTCAACGGACGCCACGGCGGCCTCGCGGACGCCCGGATCGCCACCTGAACGTGAGAGGAACCAGGCAACGGAGGCAAAGGCGAGCAGGAAGGCGGCGGCGGCGCGGGCGCGGGGGGAGATCTGCCAGGCCTGGAGGGGACCCGCGCGCGGGGCCAGGGCCGCCTCCAGCGGGCGGCTGGTCCCGGAGCGAATGGCCTCAAGCACGGCGACAGGGACTTTCACCGCGCGCACGCGGGCACGGATCATGCCGGCGAGGCTCTGTTCGTCCTCATACTCCCTGCGGCAGCGCGCGCAGAGCCGCGCGTGTTCGAGAAAGGATTCCTGGTCAGATGCGGGGAGCCTGCCGTCGACGGCGGGGGTAATGCGGTGGTTAAACTCTCGACAATTCACATGCGCGATTCCCTCGTAACGCTCTCCTTCCCTCCTTATTCCTCCTGCAGGAGCCCCCGCGCCCGTGCGTACGAGGCGAGCTTGCCGCGGAGGAGCTTGCGCCCCCGGTGCAACCGCGAGCGGACCGTTCCCAGGGGGCACTCCATAAACGCCGCGACCTCTTCGTACGTCAGCGCCTCGATGTCGCAGAGGATGACCACCGTACGGAACTCGTCCGGCAGCGCCGCGATCGCGCCGGTGATCTCGTCGTCCAGCAGGTTGCCGAACATCGACTCCTGCAGATCGTTCGGCTCCGGCGATGCGTCGTGCCGGATCGCGTACACGCTCTTCACGTCGTCGTACTCGACGTAGTCGGGCTCGCGGACTTCCTTGCGGTATCGGTTGATGTATGAATTCTTCAGGATTCGGAACAACCAGGCACGGATGTTGGTTCCCTGCTCGTACGAATCCCAGAACCGGTAGGCTTTGAGGTAGGTTTCCTGCACCAGGTCGTCGGCGTCTGCGGGGTTGTTGGTCATCCGGAGGGCGTAGTTGTAGAGGAGATCCGTATGAGGGAGCGCCTCCCGCTCAAACGACCGCTGCTTCTCGCTCGCCTGCTTCTTCATCGGAGCCGCCGACAAACCGTGAAATGAGGAAGAACAGTGTTGCGTTAAATATACGACAGATTTAGTCCATCTTCAACAGCCCCGCACGAGGGGGCGATCGTAGTGGATCTGCAGGGCATCGGTAAGAGCAGACAGCGGTACCACTGCATCGACCGGGAAGGCGGCCGCGTTCATCCGCCTGCCGCCGCCGTCGATCTCCTCGAGACCCCCGTGCAGGCTCAGGTCGCCAATCTCACTGCACTTGACCATGACTGGAGCGTCCTTCGCGATCCTCTTGTGCAGAGGGGGCTCGTACATCAGCCCGATGTCCGCCCGTGCGGACCATCCCCCCGCCCCGCCGTGGAGTTCGACGCCACGGATGACGACGTCGTACATCATCTTCCCGTTGGGGAGAAGCTGCCTGTACCAGTCCATCTCCGTATCCTGGTACGACCCGTTACCGATGGCCCTGAGCGCCGTGAGCAGCGCGATGTAGTTCAGCTTCCTGATGAAGAGCTTGTCGGGATCGCCCGGCCAGTGCCCCGACTCGATCAGGACGGTGCTCGTGCCCCAGGACTGCATCCCGTCCCCGAAGGCGCGCGGCTCGTACGCGTCGTCGTACGTGGCGATGTGCCCCCCGACGAACTGGCTCAGGGCGCGCGTGATGAGCGCGCCGATCCGCATCGCCCGCAGACGCACAGGCGGGGTGGACCGCTTTTCGTCAAGCGCCGGCGCCAGGAGCGCAAGCGCGGCCACCTTCCCCGTCACCCCCACCGACGAGAGTCCCTGGTCGTGCAGGTTGAATCCGTACGCCGGTCTGAGCTGGCGCTGCGCGTCCCGGAGCACGCGCGCTTCCGGCGTGGCGAAACAGCGCGCATCCCGGTTCATGTCGATCTGCACCGCCGTATGACGTTGGACGCGCTCGGCGCCGTCCGGGTTTAACATCGGGATGACGTGCACGGAGGTCTGTTCGAGCATTTCGCCCACCCAGGCTTCCTTTCCCCGGTCCTCCGCCAGCATGTTGAAGATATCCAGCAGCGCAAGCGTGGCCGTCGACTCGTCCCCGTGCATCTGCGACCAGAGGAGCACCCGTTTCTCCCCCCTGCCGAAGGAGAAGCGGTAGATCGTGCGCCCCTCAACGGACGTCCCGATCTCCTTCAGCGTGAAGAGTTCGCCGCCGCGGCTGGCCAGCTCGCGCAGCTCCGCGACCACCTCCCGGTGGCGGCAGTTGGCCGGCCGCAGGTAGAACAGTCGGTACTGCTCGTACGTCGAAAACAGGTGCGTCGCCAGGGCGTTCGGCGTCATGCGGTCACCGGGGGCGGGTGTCTGTCTGCTCCAGGATCTCGAAATACCGGCGGATCAGCTCCTCGTACTCGCGGGCATACCCTCCCTCCAGCGCCTTCTGCATGTCGCGCCGGAGGCGGTTCCGCCCCTCCAGCGTGCTCAGATCGATCGCCGCCGGGCTCTCCCGTGCCACGTCGCGCCCGGCCGTCGATGTCCGCCGCTGTTCAAAGTCGCGTTCGCGCGTCGAGCGCTGAGCGTCCAGCAGCCGCGAGAGGATCCGGTCCTCCTTGCGGGCGGTTTCCTCGTTGAACTTCCCCGACATCAGGTCGGACTCCACCTCCGTCATCTCCTGCATCGTCTGCCGGAGGTCTCCCGCGAGCTTCTTCAGCTCTCCCGCCGCCGCCGCCTCCCGCGAGAGCTGTTCGAGCGACTTGCGGACCATCCCCTGTTCCCCCGCCAGGCGCGCCATGGAGGCCGCCTGCTCGGGCGTCATCGCCCCCAGGTTTCTCGACGCCCCGTTGATTCCCCCCTGCTGCGCCGAGAGCCTCCGGAGCCGCTGCATGAACCCGGCCATCCCCATCCCCTGGCCGCCGGACTGGGACATCGCGTCTATCGCATCAGCGACCTTCTGCGCCGCGTCGTTGAGCGATCCCATCGCGTCTGTCTGCTGCTGTGAGGCGCCCGCGCGGTTGCGGTCGCCCAGTGAGCGCATCGCACTGTTCATGTCTCTCATCGCGTCGCCGATCGCTTTCCCCATCTCCGGCGTGACGCCGAACGTTTTCTGCGAGAGCGAGGAGAGTCCTTCCGCCACCGTCCCCAGGTCGCGCATGAGGTTCATCTGCGATTCCTGGTCGTCCCGGAAGCGGCGGCTGTTCGGCTCGAGTCCCTCCGATTCGTTTTTCAGATCCTCCTGGCGGCGGGAGAGGTCGAGCAGGTCGCGCATGGAGCGGCGCATGGCCCCCAGGATCTGCTGCTGCTGCCGGGAGAGCATATCCTGCTGCATGCGGTCGAGGTGTTGTCCCAGGCGCCGGAGCGATGCGAGCGATTGCTGCTGGGCGCGCGAGGCCTCGCCCGGACGCCTCGCGCCCAGGTCCGCGGCGCTCTCCTCCATCCGCGCGGCCACGCTGTCGCCGGCCATCTCCCGCCGGGCCTGCTCGAGCTCCCCCAGCGGCATCTCCGATGGGAACTCCTCCATCTTCTGCTGGAGCGACGCCATGGAGGACGCCAGCGAATCGACGTTTTCCTTCATGCCTGACTGCGCCCGCGCGAGCGAGTCGAGTCCTCCGTCCCGGGAGTTGCTCTCATGCGCCGTCGCCTCCGCCAGGCGGTCCTGTTCCCTGATCAATGCCTGCGCGCGGCGCACGGCCTCGTCGACTTTCTGCTCGATCTGGATCCTGCGCAGGAGGTTCATCGTCCGTTCGATGCTCTTGCGAAACGTCTCTTCGGAGAGGCTGAACTGCTGCATCGCCTGGCGGAGCGCATCGGGGTTCATCTGCTCCATCGCCTGCTGGAGCTGCTTCATGGCCTCGGCCATTTCGGGGGTGGACATCTCCACCATCAGGTGCTGGAGCTCCTGGTACTTCGCGAGCGTCTGCGGGGAGAGGACCTGGTTGCGCTCGAGGTCCGCCGCCATCCTGTCCACGGCGCCGTGGAGCGAGTCCATCCGCGCGCGGACCTCCTCTTCCTGCTTGAGCATGTCGGCCGCCTTCTGCCTGTCCTGCCACTGGAGCTTGTCCCCCGACGCCTTCACCGATTCCTTCAGATCCTCCATCTCCCGGTGGGCTTCCTCCGCCTTCTGCAGGGCCTCCTGCATCCCCGCGATGCTCGAGGACTGGTCCCTGTCGGCCTGCGCAAACACCTCGTCCATGGAGGGAAGGCGGAGCGAGTAGATCTCGCTCATCGCGGACTTGGGGCCCGACACCGCGTCGTTGTCGAAGACCTCCACGTAGTAGCTCACGACGTCCTCGGGCACCAGGTGCAGCGACGCGACCGACCACCGGTACGGCACGAGCGCCTCGGTCGAGCCCCGGGGGGGGAGCGGGAGGGGGATGGTGCTGAAGGACGCGGCGGGACTCGCATAGCGCGACTGGACGAGCTTGTACGCCAGGCGGAGGCCGCTGAATCCGTAGTCGTCGGTGATCTTGGCCAGGAGTCCTACCGCGGCGGTGTCCGTCACGTCCAGGTTTTCCCCCGGCGCCAGGATCGTCACCGCGGGAGGGGCGTCGGGGATGATCCTGAGCGTGTATTCCACGGGATCCGCGCTCGGAGTCCCGTCGAGGTCCGTCAGGCCGACATGGTATGTCCGCTCCTTCATGAGGAGGAGCGTGCCCCGCCCCTGAGTCCCCTCTACCGCCAGCGGCAGGGAGGCGCTGTCGGACAGCGCGATCGTGCCGGAGCGGAGAGGCCTGGAGGACTGGACGTCGAAGCGGACCCGGGAGCCCTTGAGCGCGCTCACGTCGCCCGCATTGTCGTCTTGCACGCGCGCGGGGAGCGCGCTGTAGGCGGGAGGCGTGACGGTCACGCGGAGCAGCCTCACCAGCGGCCGGTCCATCACGGTGAGCGTGTAGTCATCGGTGCGGACGCCGGAGGCGTGCACATAGTACTCGGTCGTCGCTCCGAGCGACGCAAACTCGTGGTGCAGCGTCCCGGCATTGTCCGGCAGGAGCTGCGCCTCGTCGTAGGAGAGATCCCCTTTCCTCCGGAACGCGATCCGGAGGCCCGCCGGCGTTTCCCCCAGAACGCGCACGCGGACGTCCACGCGCTCCCCCCTGACAACCTCGCGCGATCCCGGCTCGACCAGGAGCCGGAAGCGGGGCGAGGACGCGTAGACAACGCCGTAGTGGAAGAGCCGGTCTGCGGCGCCGAAAAACGCCGTGGGAAGGAGGACGAGCAGGAGGAGCGCGGCGGCGATCCCGCCGGCGAGAAGCCGTCCCATGTGCCGCGCCCCTGACGTGTCCACCGTGGACGCGAAGTCGATTTCCCGGCATGACGCGTACACGTCGGCGAGCGCGGCCTCCAGCAACTCGGCGGAGTAGAGCCGCCCGCTTTCCGTGTCGGCGGCCAGCTGCAGGGAGTCGGCAAGGCGATCCCCGACGGCGGGGAGCGCCCGTCCGACGCGGCGCGCCGTTTCGATATCGCGCTCGGCAGCCGCGATCCCCGCAAGTCTCCCGAGCGGGGGCCAGATCCGGAAGACCAGGAGCGCGAGCGAGGCCGCCATAAGCGCGCCATCAAGCGCCGTCCGTACCGCGGTGCCGAAGCCGAAGAGGGCCTCCGCCCCGAGAGCCAGCATGGCTCCCATCGCCAGGAGCAGGCACGAGAGCGCCGCGGCGTGGAGCAGCGCGGCCCGCTCCCTCCTTGTGCGCACCGCGGAGAGCCGAGCCTGGAACTCTCTGATGATCGCCTCCGTGCTCACGCCGCACCCCCCTAATGCATCAACGCCCAGACCACGATGTTTGTCCCGAAACGGAGAGCCTCCTGCCGCTTTTCCTCAGGGTCTCCGTGAACATCCGGGTCGTCCCACCCGTCGCTCGGATTTGATTCGTACGTATAATAGACGACCAGCCGTCCGTGGTCGAAGATGCCGAATCCCTGCGGCGCCTTGCCGTTGTGCTCGTGCGTCTTGGGAACGCCGGCGGGAAACTCAAACTGGCAGTGGTAGAGGCCGTAGGAGAAGGGAAGCTCCGTCAGGTCCCGGTCCGGGAACACCTTCTTCATCTCCCGGCGGAACGCCTTATCCATGCCGTAGTCGTCGTCTGCGTACAGGAAGCCGCCGTTCTCCAGGTACGTGCGCAGGCGCCGGGCCTCGGCGTCGGTGAACGCGATGTTGCCGTGCCCCGTCATGAAGAGAAACGGATGGCCAAAGAGGGCGTCGTCGGCCACGTCGACGAACCGGTACCTGGGATCCGTGTCGATCCCGGTGACGCGGTGGACGAACGTCAGGAGGTTGACTTCTTCGGTGGGACCGTTATACCAGTCGCCGCCACCCGCATACTTGAGGCGCGTGATGGCGAAGGCGCTCGTGGCACCCGCGGACTGGGCAACGGCCACGCCCGTCCCGCACAGGAGGAGCGCCAGGTGCAGCGCCTTCTTCATGAAGCCAATGTATCAAAGAGGCGCGGAAGAATCAACCGCGCCTCCACACGGCCTCAGTCCATAATCTTGCGCAGGAACGCCGGCTTCTCCGGATCCGACTTGTCGATCTTCTCCCTGGCCGCCTCCGCCTCGGCGCGGAACTGCGCGATGGGAATGTCGACGCCGCGACGCACGTACGCGGGTTCGTCGTATTTCTGCAGCTCGGCGACCCCCGTGGGGATCTTCTCCACGGGCTTTGCGGTACGGGCCGCGCGCACAACGCCCGGCGCCCCGCCTCTCCGGTTGAACCCGGTGGCGATCACCGTGACCATCACTTCGTTCTCCACGTTCTCGTCCACCACGGCGCCCAGGATGACGTTCGCTTCCTCCCCCGCAGCCTCGCGGATGATCTCGGTGGCCTCGTCGACCTCGACCAGCGTCATGTTCGTGCCCCCGGTGATGTTCACCAGCACTCCCTGTGCGCCGGAGATCGAGACGTCCTCCAGCAGCGGGCTGGAGATGGCGAGGTGCGCCGCCTCCACCGAGCGGTTCTCTCCCGTGGCGATCCCCGACCCCATGACCGCGTCCCCCATCTCCCGCATCACGGTGCGCACGTCGGCGAAGTCGACGTTGATGAGTCCCGGCACCGTAATCAGCTCGGAGATTCCCCGCGTCGCGCCATAGAGGACCTGGTTGGCGATATCGAACGCCTCCTTGAGCGGGGTGTTCCTGTCCACGATTGTCAGCAGCTTCTGGTTGGGGATGACGATCAGCGTGTCGACCTGCTTCTTGAGCTCCTCGAGGCCCGCGTCTGCCTGCGACGCGCGCTTCTTTCCCTCGCAGTTGAACGGCCGCGTGACGATCCCCACCACGAGCGCTCCCAGGCTCTTGGCGATATTGGCCACCATGGGAGCGCCACCCGTCCCCGTCCCCCCTCCCATGCCCGCGGTGATGAAGACCATGTCACTCCCCGAGAGGGCGCGCGTGATCTCATCGCGGTCCTCCTCGACGGCCCTGTGGCCGATCGAGGGATCGGCCCCCGCCCCCAGACCGCGGGTCAGGTTCTTGCCGATCTGGACCCTGTTCGATGCAAGATTCCGCTCCAGCGCCTGGAGGTCGGTGTTGATCGCGAAGAAATCCACTCCGTGGAGTCCCCTGTCGATCATGCTGTTGATGGCGTTCCCCCCCCCTCCGCCGACCCCCACCACGCGGATCTTCGCGCCCCGGTCGAGGCCATTGTCGAGTTCGATCACCGGAATTCCTCCTCTGATAGATGATTAAAACCTGCGTCCCCTTTGCTCCGGACCTCAGAGCTGGTCAAACCATTCCTTCATTTTCTGCGCCATGCGCGTCATCGACTTGTCCTTTTTCGCCCCCGCCTGCGGCGCCGGCGTTCTGTCGCGGTACTTCACGCCGTGGTAGACGAGTCCCACCGCAGTCGAGTACGCCGGGTTCTCGATCTCCCGGATGAGCCCGCCGGAGAAGCCGGTGGGGATACCGATCTTCACCGGCATGCCGAGGACTTCGCGGGCGAGCTCCGCGGTACCCTTGATGAGCGCGCCCCCGCCCGTGAGCACAACGCCCCCGGAGAGGTGTTTGGAATACCCCGAGCGCTTGATCTCGAGCGCCGCGATCTCCAGGATCTCCTCCATGCGCGGCTGCACGATCTGCGCGAGCAGCTTCTTGTCGATCTCGATCGGCGCCCGGCCGCCCACGCCGGGAAGCACGATCGGTTCGTTGTCCGCGACGGCCGGCGAGTAGGCGAAGCCGTGCTCCTTCTTCAGCTTTTCCGCCTGATCGTTCAGGATCCCGAGCGCCTTGCGGATATCGTCGGTCACCTTTTTCCCCGCGATGCCGATCACCGCGGTGTGGCGGATTGTCCGCTCTTCGAAGACCGCCAGGTCGGTCGTCCCCCCGCCGATATCCAGCAGCGCGATCCCCACCTCCTTCTCCTCGTCGTCGAGCACCGCGTAGCTCGAGGCCAGCGGCTCCAGCACCATGTCGCTCACCTCGAGCCCCGCCCGCTGGACGCACTTGTAGATATTCTGGGCGGCGCTCACCAGCCCGGTGATGATGTGGACGTTCGCCTCCATGCGCACGCCCGCCATCCCGAGGGGGTCGTAGACCCCGTCCTGGCCGTCCACGATGAACTCCTGGGGAATGACATGAATGATCTTCCGGTCGGCGGGGAGCGCGACGCGCTTGGTATCCTCGATCAGGCGGTCGATGTCCGCCTGCGTGACCTCGTGATCGGCGCCGCTGATGCCGATGACCCCCCGGCTCTGGAAGCTCTGGATGTGGTCGCCGGCGATGCCAACGATCACCGAACGGATCGTGACCCCGGAGGATGCCTGCGCCTCCTGGACGGCCTGGGCGATCGAGTTCGTCGTCCGGTCGATGTGGGTCACCACCCCCCGGGTCATCCCGTCGGAAGGGGCGCGGCCGACACCCAGGATGTTGAGACGGCCGTGCTCATCCGTGCCCGCAACCACGGCGCACACTTTGGTCGTCCCGATGTCGAGTCCTACGATCATGTTCTCCATGGCTGTTCCCCGTAATGAAGTGTCGTCCCGATCAATGCGCAGCATCGTCCCAGCGCACCACCACCTGGTCGGCAAACCGCAGGTCGACCGTGCGCAGGTGCGCCGGACCCCGCTGCATCACGACCTGTTTCCAGAAACCGTCAAGCTCGAGCAGCTTCAGTGCGACATCCCCGCGCCCGAACACCACCGGGACGCCCGACTCCGTCGTGAACAGCAGATAGGTGCTGTCGTCCCGGCAATGGACCTCCGAGATCAGCCGGTAGAGGTCGTCCCCAACCCCCGCGGCGGTCGCCAGGATGTCCACCGCCCCGAGCACGCGCGCCGAGGCCGTTCGCCGTCCCGGCGTGCAGTCCGCCGCGCGCAGTGCCCCCGTGATCACGGGGAGGTCGGGCACGCTCCCGGTGTGCGGGTGCGGCAGCACGAACCCGTCGCCGTCGATATAGAGCTCGCGGGCGAACACCAGGGCGGCCAGCGGCGTTCGCTCCTTCACCGTGATGAGGAGACCTCCCGGCATCTGGCGCGAGAGCACTGCGCTCCGGACAAAGGGACTCTGCATCACCCGCAGCCGCGCCCGGTAGAGGTCGACGTCGAACAGCGGCTCCCCCTCCGGGATCCGGGCGAGCGCCGTGATCTCGCTGTCGGCCAGTATCCGGTTTCCCTCCGTGCGCACGCGCTCCACGCGGAAGGAGCGTTTCCAGGAGTTCGCCGTCAGCGCGGCGCCCAGCGTTCCGCACACCAGGAGCGCCGTCAGGAGCAGCACCCACCCTGTCCCCATGTCCCTCCGTTCCATCCTCAGGCCACCTCCCTGAGCACGCCCGCGCCGAACCCCACGGTCTTGAGGGCAGGCTCGAGCGTCACGCCGCACGAGCGGCGGACGGAGCGCCGGACGGCGGTGAGCATGTCGAGGACATCGGCCGGGGAAGCTTCCCCGGTCCGCACCATCACGTTGGCGCTTGCCGGTGAGAACGCGAGCGTCCCGTGCCGCGGCGCGCGCACGCCGCTCGCGGCGATCAGCTCGGAGGCCCGGCCCCCGGGTGGATCCCGGAACATCACGGCGCTGTGCGGGATGTTCAGCGGCCCCGCCGCCAGGCGGCTCGCCAGGTGCGCCCGGCGCCGCAGGATGAGCTCATCCCTGTGCGCCGGAGTAAAGTTGAGCCTTGCAGCGAGGACGACGTCGTCTCCTCGCAGCGGCGCCCCGGGAGGGAGCCGCACGACGGCTCCCTCCCGGATAACGTCGATTTCACCGGATGCGCCCGCGAGCGGGCCGTCCCCCCGCACGAGCGTGCCTCCCACGGTCCCGTCGACGCCGGCGAGCTGCTCCGCGCCCGCAAGGCCCCGCGCGATGCAGTAGTCGACCAGCGCCGCCAGACGCGTCCCCGCGCCGGCGCGGCACGACGCGCCCTCAAGGGGCTCAACCTGTTCGACTCCCCCTTCCACGCTGATTGCGGCGCCGTCGTATCCCCGGGGAGCGACAAGCAGGTTGCTTCCCCGCCTGATGAGCATGCGGGGAACCCCCTGCGCCCGGAAGTAGCAGACGGCTGCGACAAACGCCTCTTCGGTGGCGGGCTCGACCAGGAACGCGGCCGGCCCGCCGATGCCTAGCCCTGTGAAGGGAGCCAGAGACTCCCCCACGCGGATGCGGCCCGCGACGCTTCGCCGGAGATCTTCGAGCGACACCATGTCAGTGGCTCCCCGCGACGGAGCGGCGGGCGATGAACTCTTCGCCGAATTTCCAGATGTCGCCTGCCCCCATCGTGATGACGATGTCCCCCCTGCGCACAAGCGTCATCAGGAAGCCCGGGATCTCCTTCTTGTCCGGGACGTAGTGCACCTGCTTGTGCCCGTATTCCTTGGCGGCGCTGGCGATCAGCTCCCCGGTCACTCCCTGGATCGGCTCCTCGCGCGCCGGGTAGACATCGGTCACCACCAGCACGTCGGCGTTAAAGAACGCCCTGCCGAAGTCGTCGTAGAAATCCCTGGTGCGGGAGTAGAGGTGCGGCTGGAACACGCACACGACCCGCCGCCGCCAGCCCGCCTTGGCCCCGGCAAGCGTCGCCCGGATCTCCGTGGGGTGATGCGCGTAGTCGTCCACCACCGTGATGCCGTCAAGCTCCGCCTTCACTTCCCACCGGCGGAAGACCCCGGTGAACTTTCCGATCCCGGCCTTCACGCGCTCGAACGGGACCCCCAGCTCGAGGCCCACGCTGGTGGCCGCAAGGGCATTCTGCACGTTGTGGACGCCGGGGATCTGCAGCTCGATCTCCCCCAGGTCGGTCCCGTCCCTGACCACGGTGAACGTGGTCCGGTTCTGCCGGTGCACGATGTTCACTGCCTGGACGTCCGCCTGGCCGTTGAGGCCGTACGTGACGATCTTCTTCCTGATCTTCGGCATGATCTCCTGGAGCGCCGGCTCGTCGAGACACAGGACGACGAACCCGTAGAAGGGAACCTTCGCCGCAAACTGGATGAAAGCGCTCTTGATGTCGTCCAGGTCCCGGTAGCAGTCCAGGTGGTCCGTCTCCAGCGTGGTCAGCACGGCGATCGTGGGCGTGATGGAGAGGAACGAACGGTCGAATTCGTCCGCTTCCACGACGATGAACTCCCCCTTCCCGAGCCGCGCATTGGACCCCGCAAGCCCCCGCAGCCGCCCGCCGACGATCACGGTCGGGTCGATCTCCCCTTCCATCAGCACGAGGCTCACCATGGAGGTGGTCGTCGTCTTGCCGTGCGTCCCGGCGATGCCGATGCCGTACTTCAGGCGCATCACCTCGGCCAGCATCTCCGCCCGGCGGATCACGGGGATCTTCCGCCGCTGGGCCTCCACCACCTCCGGGTTGTCGCTCCCGACTGCCGAGGAGTAGACGAGCGCGTCCACGTCCGGCGCGACGTTTGCCGCCGCGTGCCCGATGGCGACGATCGCGCCCATTGCCTGGAGGCGCTCCGTGTTCTCGTTGGCCGCGCGATCGGATCCCGTCACCGTGAATCCCTGGTCGATGAGGATCTCGGCGATGCCGCTCATGCCGATCCCGCCGATGCCGACGAAATGCAGCTTCCTGATCGATGAAAACATGTGTGCGTTACCTGTCCGTAAATCCCGGCCGCCGCCAGCGGCGCTGCTTCCGGCGGGGCACCGATGCGGCGATCTTTGTCATCTCGGCGACCAGCTCGCGCTCCCGCTCGTAGCGCCCGACCCGGATGCGGAAGAGCCGCCGGCGCTCGCGCAGCTTGAAGACGATCACCTGGAAGCGCCCGCCGGTCTGCACGCGGGGCTCCCTGCCGATGTGCATCCACTCGATCTCCCCGAGCGGGATGCGCCGCTCCTGCCACCGGTGCTTAAACACGAGCGCGTCGTGCGTGATGATCAACCGCCGGTTTCGCAGGAAGTTGAGACCGAGCGAGACGAACGACATCAGCACGAAGAACACGATCACATACATGATCGGGTCGTCCAGGACGTAATGGAACTCCCGCTCGATGAAGTTCCCCCGGATCCCCCCGTAGAGCACCAGCGTCACGAGGTAGATCAGCGCCTGGAGATAGTAGAAATCGAGCTTGTATCTGAACGTCTTCTCGCCGTCCACCGCAGTCACCTTTCTGCCGCGAGCCGTTCGACGGCGTCAGCGATCGTCTCCGCCGCGCCCGGCCGGGCGAGCCGGCGCGCAGCCTCTCTCATCGCGCCGAGCCTCGCACGGTCTCCCAGGAGCGCGCGGATTTCGGGCAGCAGGCGCTCCGCCGCGTCCCGGTCGCTCATGCAGAGCGACGCGCCGGCGGCCTCCATCGACCGGGCGTTCCCCGTCTGATGGTCAGCCGCCGCGTACGGGTACGGAATCAGGATCGACGGCACGCCGGTCAGCGTCAGCTCTGCGAGCGACGTCGCGCCCGCGCGGCAGACGGCCAGGTCGCACGCCGCGTATGCGTACTCCATATTGTCGATGTACGGGTACATCCTCACTCCCGCGGGGGTCGGTCCCCCCGCCTCGCGCAGGCGGTCGAACTCCTCCTCCCCCGTCTGCCAGACGATCTGCACGCCGTCGCCGGCCAGTGCCGGGACGCCGGGAGCGATGGCGCGGTTGATCGACGAGGCCCCCCGGCTTCCCCCGAAAATGAGCAGCGTCCGCTTTGACGGATCGAGATTGAAATACGCCGCCGCCGCGTCCCTGGCCACGCTCCCCATCGCGCGCCGCGTCGGGTTCCCGCTGACGCGGACGTGTTCCCGCCGCCGGAGGAACCCGGCGGAGCCGGGGTACGTCACGTGGACCTCGTCCGCATGGCGCGCCAGGAGCCGCGTGGTGACGCCCGGAACGCTGTTCTGTTCCTGGAGCAGCGTCCGGCAACGGAACGCCTGGGCGACCGCCACGACCGGTCCCGATGCGAATCCCCCCGTCCCGACGACCACGTCCGGCTTCGCGCGCAGTATGAGCGCGAGCGACTGGGCGAGCGCCAGGGCGAGCCTCACCGGGAATGCGAGCATCGCCAGACCCGGGCGCCGCGGGAAGCCGCTGACGCGCAGCGCAACGAACGGATACCCCGCTGCCGGAACAACGCGCGACTCGATCCTCCCGGCGGCTCCCGCGAACGTGATCAGGGCATCCGGGTGCCGCCGCCGGAGCTCATCGGCAATCGCCAGGGCGGGGTACAGGTGTCCCCCCGTCCCCCCGCCGGCAAACACGAGCCGGAGCCGGCGAGCGTCCATCATGCGCGTCCCGCGGCCGGGGCGCGCGCCGGCTGCAGCGGCCGTACGCCCGGGGTCCCGGGAGCGAGCCGCGGGTGGAGGTCGGTCTGCATCGACACATTCAGGAGCACGCCGATTGCCGCGCAGGAAAAAAGCATCGCGGAGCCGCCGTAGCTCACGAATGGCATGGGGAGCCCGGTCGTGGGCAGGATCCCCAGCGTGACGCACGCATTGACAAGCGCGTAGAGCGTGATCGTGCAGGTGATGCCGAGCGCAAGCATCCGGCCGAGCGCGTCGGGCGCGTGGCGCGCGATCTTCATCCCCCTCAGGAAAATCACCAGAAAGAGGAGGACGAAGAAGAGCGTCCCCACGAGCCCGTATTCCTCCCCCACGATTGCAAAGACGAAATCTCCGTAGGACTCCGGCAGGAAATGGTCCCGCTGGTGGCTCCCCCCCGGCCCGAGCCCGAAGAGCCCCCCGTTGCCGAACCCGATGATCGCCTGCGTCAGCTGGTGACGCGCGCTGAGCGTCCCCGGACCGGCACCCCGCCCGATGTAGCTCATGATCCGCTGCATCCGGTACTCCGCGCTCAGCATGTAGAGGAGGAGCAGCGGCACGAGCGCACCGAGCGTGAGCGCGATGTGCGTGAGGCGGGCGCCTCCGAGAAAAAGGATCACCAGGCTGATCGCAAAGATCATCGCCCCCATGCTGAAGTTCGGCTGCGCGAGCACCAGCACCGTGACCGTGCCGATCCAGACAAGCGTCGGGAGAAACCCCCGTTTGAAATCCGCCAGCGCATCTCCCTTGGCCTCGAGCAGCACCGCCAGATGGAAGACCAGCGCGAACTTGGCGAAATCGGCCGGCTGGAGCCCAACGCCGCCGAGGAGGAGCCACCGCGTCGCTCCCTTGAAGCGTCCCCCGAGCGCCAGCGTCAACAGGAGGAGGGCTATCGCGGCGATCAGCGCCGGCTTGGTGAGCCGGCGGTACTTGTGGTAGTCCACCTGCATGAAGACGAAGATGGCAACAAACCCGAGCATGACCTTGATGGCGTGGCTGCCGAGTAGTTTCCCGCTCTCCCCCAGCCGGTCGAGGGCCCAGGTCGAGCTGGCGCTATAGACCACACCCAGGCTCAGCACCATGAGCGTCAGGACGGCCAGGAAGCAGGCGATGTCGATATGGTTTCGCTCCCTCTGCACGGGCCGCTCAACTCCCCGCTTCCAGAGACATGACGATCTCCTTGAAGACTCTTCCCCGG